>NZ_JBEZVL010000011.1:0-326075 GCF_040636975.1 Streptomyces sp. NPDC032198
CTCTTTCGTGTCCGATTTCCTCGGTGCCTTTCCGGTTCCCGCTCCGGCCTTTCGGCTTTCGCGTTTCCCTTTCCGGCGAGTCCGACTTTATCAGAGATTCTGAGTCGGAATTCCCCCGCCCTCTTTGGGTTGCTCCGAGCACGTGAGTGCCGGGTGCTTCCCGTTCAGGCGGAGACGTAAACGTACTGGAGCGGGGCGCCCCGATGCAAATCGAGGCGCCCCGCTCCAAGTTCACGCAGTGTCGGGTCAGACCTCGACGACCACGGGAAGGATCATCGGACGTCGGCGGTAGTTGTCCGAGACCCACTTGCCCAGCGTGCGGCGGATGAGTTGCTGCAGCTGGTGGGGCTCGACGACGCCGTCCTGCGCCGACTTCTCGAGGACCTCCTGGACCCGCGGCATGACCGCGGAGAACGCCGAGTCGTCGATGCCGGAGCCGCGGGCCTGGATGTGCGGGCCCCCGGTGATCTTGCCGGTGCTGGAGTCCACGACCACGAAGACCGAGATGATGCCCTCGTCTCCGAGGATCCTGCGGTCTTTGAGGGAGGACTCCGTGACGTCGCCGACCGAGAGGCCGTCGACGTAGACGTATCCCGCCTGGACCTTGCCGACGATCTTCGCCTTGCCCTCGACGAGGTCGACGACGACGCCGTCCTCGGCGATCACGATGCGGTCGTGCGGAACGCCGGTGAGGGCGCCCAGCTCGGCGTTGGCGCGCAGGTGGCGCCATTCGCCGTGCACCGGCATCAGGTTCTTGGGCTTGCAGATGTTGTAGAAGTACAGGAGCTCGCCGGCCGACGCGTGGCCGGAGACGTGCACCTTCGCGTTGCCCTTGTGGACGACGTTCGCTCCCCAGCGGGTCAGGCCGTTGATCACGCGGTAGACCGCGTTCTCGTTGCCGGGGATGAGCGACGACGCCAGGATCACCGTGTCGCCCTGGACGATGCGGATCTGGTGGTCACGGTTGGCCATCCGGGACAGGGCGGCCATCGGCTCGCCCTGGGAACCCGTACAGACGAGCACGATCTGGCTGTCGGGGAGGTCGTCGAGCGTCTTGACGTCCACGACGAGGCCCGGCGGGACCTTCAGGTAGCCCAGGTCCCTCGCGATGCCCATGTTGCGGACCATCGAGCGGCCGACGAAGGCGACCCTGCGGCCGTACTCGTGGGCCGCGTCCAGGATCTGCTGGATGCGGTGGACGTGGCTGGCGAAGCTCGCGACGATGATCCGCTTCTGGGCGCCCGCGAAGACGCCCCGGATCACGTTCGAGATGTCGCGCTCCGGCGGGACGAAGCCCGGGACCTCGGCGTTCGTCGAGTCGGAGAGAAGGAGGTCGATGCCCTCCTCGCTCAGCCGTGCGAACGCGTGCAGGTCCGTGAGGCGGCCGTCCATCGGCAGCTGGTCCATCTTGAAGTCGCCGGTGGCGACCACCATGCCCGCGGGGGTGCGGACGGCGACGGCCAGGGCGTCCGGGATGGAGTGGTTGACCGCGATGAACTCGCAGTCGAACGGACCCAGGCGCTCGCGGTCGCCCTCGACGACCTCGAGCGTGTACGGACGGATCCGGTGTTCCTGCAGCTTCGCCTCGATGAGCGCGAGGGTCAGCTTGGAGCCGATCAGCGGGATGTCCGGCTTCTCGCGGAGGAGATACGGGACACCGCCGATGTGGTCCTCGTGGCCGTGCGTGAGCACGATGCCGTCGATGTCGTCGAGGCGGTCCCTGATGGACGTGAAGTCCGGCAGGATCAGGTCGATTCCGGGCTGCTCCTCCTCGGGGAAGAGCACTCCGCAGTCGACGATCAGCAGGCGACCGTTGTACTCGAAGACGGTCATGTTGCGGCCGATCTCACCGAGGCCGCCGAGCGGGGTGACCCGCAGGCCGCCCTTCGGGAGCTTCGGCGGGGCGCCGAGTTCAGGATGCGGATGACTCAAAAGACTCTCCTCACCACACGCGCCACGTACCTCCAGGGCACGTGGCGCGCATGACGTTCGTGCAGTAGCAGTTGTTTGTGTGTGTGCAGGACCGTGTCAGTCGATGTCAGTCGATGTCCTGCGGTGTTTCGCGTATTCAGTTGTGAAGTCTGTGGTTAGAGCTGTACCCCGCCGGCGGCGAGATCGATCTTGAGCTGGGCCGTCTCGTCGGGCGACAGTTCGACCAGGGGCAGCCGCAGCGGTCCCGCGGGGCGTCCCTGCAGGGTGAGCGCCGCCTTGGTAGTGATCACGCCCTGCGTACGGAACATGCCCGTGAAGACCGGGAGCAGCTTCTGGTGGATCTCGGTGGCCTTCTGTACGTCACCCGTGTTGTACGCGTCGATCATCGAGCGAAGCTCGGGCGTGACCACGTGGCTGACCACGGAGACGAAGCCGCAGGCGCCGACGGAGAGCAGCGGGAGGTTCAGCATGTCGTCGCCGGAGTACCAGGCGAGGCCGGAGCGGGCGATGGCCCAGCTGGCGCGGCCCAGGTCGCCCTTGGCGTCCTTGTTGGCGACGATCCGGGGGTGCTCGGCGAGGCGGACGATCGTCTCGGTGTTGATCGGTACGCCACTGCGCCCGGGGATGTCGTAGAGCATGACCGGCAGCTCGGTGCTGTCGGCGATCGCGGTGAAGTGCCGGAGCAGGCCCTCCTGCGGGGGCTTGTTGTAGTACGGCGTGACCGTCAGGAGGCCGTCGGCGCCGACACGCTCGGCGTCGCGGGCGAGCTCGATGCTGTGGCGGGTGTCATTCGTGCCGACGCCCGCCACGACGTGGGCGCGGTCTCCGACTGCTTCCACTACGGCTCGTACGAGCTCGGCTTTCTCCGCGTTGCTGGTGGTCGGGGACTCGCCGGTGGTGCCATTGATGACGAGGCCGTCATTGCCTGCGTCCACCAGGTGGGCAGCAAGCTGCTGCGCGCCGTCGAGGTCGAGTGCGCCGTCCGCCGTAAAGGGCGTGACCATGGCGGTGAGGACCCTCCCGAAGGGGGTCTGCGGAGTGGAGGTCGGAGCCATGGGTAACACGCTACTCGCTGCTCAGCGCGTGGTCCCCCCTCGGGGGATGTGTGCGGACCTGACAAGTGAGGAGCCCGGCACTGCCTGCTCGGGGGTTCAAGCAGTGCCGGGTCCGTTTGATCAGGCTAGATGAACTTCTCGAAATGCCGCAATACGGACACCTCGCTCAGCCCACCCGTACACCAGTGCCTTACGGAGCCACACGGCCGTTCTTGTTGAAGGCGGCGTGCGTGAGCGGCATCAGCCGGGCCCACTCCTCTTCCATCTTCTCGCCGACCATCTCGATCTCCCGCTGCGGGAAGGACGGGACCTTGGCGAGCTCGTGCTGCGTGCGCAGACCGAGGAAGTGCATCAGCGAACGGGCGTTGCACGTCGCGTACATGGACGAGAAGAGGCCGACCGGCAGGACCGCGCGGGCGACCTCGCGGGCGACGCCGGCGGCGAGCATCTCCTGATACGCCTCGTACGCCTGGCGGTAGGAGTCCTCCATGACGCGGCCCGTGAGCTCCTGTTGGGCCTGGGTGCCCTCCACGAAGACGTACTTCCCGGGGCGGCCCTCCTGGACCAGCTTGCGGGACTCGTCCGGGACGTAGAACGTCGGCTGGAGCTCCCTGTAGCGGCCCGATTCCTCGTTGTACGACCAGCCCACGCGGTGCCGCATGAACTCGCGGAAGACGAAGATCGGGGCACTGATGAAGAACGTCATCGAGTTGTGCTCGAAGGGGCTGCCGTGCCGGTCCCGCATCAGGTAGTTGATCAGGCCCTTGGAGCGCTCGGGGTCCTTCTGGAGCTCCTCCAGGGACTGCTCACCGGCAGTCGAGACACGCGCGGCCCACAGGACGTCGGAGTCGGTCGCGGCATGCTTCACCAGCTCGACGGTGACCTCGCTGCGGAAGCTGGGCTTGAGGTCTTCGGTGGGGGTCTCGCTCACTGGCGGGGTCCTTCCATGTGCATCACTCGGGCGGCGCCCACTCTATGGCCAGGCACTGACAATCGGCCGTTCGGTGCCCCGCCACGACATTCTTCGGCGAATTTGGCGAAACCGGGCACCGATCGGCCGTTTCGAGCGTCTGTCTAGGTAACAGAGTTCAGTTCGAGTCGCGTGAGGAGAAACGCACCCCATGTTCCGTCGGCGCGAGCCAGTCCCGTTCGCCTTCATCGCCGAAGCCGACAAGTTCCGCAGCAATGTCACTCCCCCTCCCCGGGAGCGCGCCACGGCCAGTCAGGTCGTGGGTCGCACCCTGGTCGGTCTGGTCGTGGTCGCAGGGCTCGCGGGATCCATGCTGTTCGGCATGCCCGCCCTGTCACCCGATCAGGCACCCACGCACCACCAGCAGTCCGAGGCCTCGGACGGTCGATGACGACCGTCCAAGCCCTCCGAATCTCCCTCACCGCCCCGGACCCACTGCCCTGAAAGGCGTGGAAGGTACCCCCATGGCCCCCCGTGGGTGGTAGGCGGGTGCAGGGCTCGGTAGCCTCACCGGGCACAGCCCGTGCGTGGATCGAGTGAGGATTCAGTCGTGCCCCTGCCCTTTCTGACGGCGGACCGCGCCTTTGACGAGACAGCGGACGACGCCGCGCTGCCGTTCGACGACCGCGACCACTGGCGCCGGCCCTACCGGCCCGGCCCGTGGCGGGTGGGGGCGGCCGCGCTGCTTCTGCTGCTCGCCTCGTTCGTCCTCGTCGCCGCCGTGATCATCGCGTTCGCGGACTCACTGGCGGGTGCCGCGATCTGCGCGGGGCTCGCGGTGGCCGTCATCGTGAGCGCGCTGCGGCTGCTGCGGATGGGCACCTGGGTGAGCGCGCACGGACTGCGTCGGGTGGCCTTCCTGACGACGCAGACCGTGCCGTGGGCCCAGGTCGTGGCGGTGCGTACCGCGCAGCAGCCCGTGCGGTGGCTCGGGCTGCCGCGCACCGTGCAGGGGCAGGCACTCATCCTCGTACGCCGGGATCAGCAGGCCGAGGGGCAGCCTCCGCTGCTCACCGACCGCAATGCCGACTTCCTGGCGCGGTACGAGGCGTTCAACCGGGCGGCCGACTCCATCGAGGTCTGGGCCGACGAGTACCGCCGTACCGCCTGATCGCCTGGTTCAAAACGCTAGACGTTCACCGGCCTGCCCGCGTGCAGCGCGATCGCGCGCTGCATCGCCTTTCGCGCGCGCGGGGTGTCCCGGGCGTCGTGATAGGCGACGGCGAGGCGGAACCAGCAGCGCCAGTCGTCCGGTGCGTCCTCGGTCTCCGCCTTGCGCCTCGCGAAGACCTCGTCGGCCGAGTCACGGTCGATGCGGCCGCCGGGCGTGCGCCTCAACTCGTCGACCGGCAGGCCGCCTTCGGCCTCCAGCACGGCGGCGAGGCGGTTGGCGCGCTGGACGAACTGGGTGTTCTTCCAGAGGAACCAGACACCGATGAACGGCAGGATCAGCACCGCGACACCGAAGGTGACGGTGAGCGCGGTGCCGTGCTGTATCAGGAGCACGCCCCGGCTGCCGACCAGGACGAAGTAGACGACCAGGACGGCAGCCGTGACGGCGTAAGTGATCTTTGCTCGCATGAGGGTCAGCCGGTCCGCGTCAGTTCAGGTCCAGGAAGTGTTCCAGACCGAACGTCAGGCCCGGAGTGCTCACCACACGGCGTACGCCGAGCAGGATGCCCGGCATGAAGCTGCTGTGGTGCAGCGAGTCGTGCCGGACCGTCAGGGTCTCGCCCTCGCCGCCCAGCAGCACCTCCTGGTGGGCCAGGAGGCCGCGCAGGCGCACGGAGTGCACCGGCACGCCGTCGACGTCCGCGCCGCGCGCGCCGTCGAGCGCTGTCGAGGTGGCGTCGGGCTGCGGGGCGCTGCCCGCTTCCCTGCGGGCCTCGGCGATGAGCTGGGCCGTGCGCGTGGCAGTGCCGCTGGGGGCGTCGGCCTTGTTCGGGTGATGCAGCTCGACGACCTCGACGGACTCGAAGTACGGCGCCGCGATCTGCGCGAACTTCATGGTGAGGACCGCGCCGATGGAGAAGTTCGGGGCGATCAGGACACCCGTCTTCGGCGAGGCGTCCAGGGAGGCACGCAGCTGCGCGAGGCGGTCGTCGGTCCAGCCCGTCGTACCGACCACGGCGTGGATGCCGTGCCGGACGCAGAAGTCCAGGTTGTCCATCACCGAGTCGGGGTTGGTCAGTTCGACCGCGACCTGGGCGCCGGTCTCCACCAGCGTGTCCAGCGAGTCGCCCCGGCCCAGTGCGGCGACCAGTTCCAGGTCGTCGGCGGCTTCGACGGCTCGGACGGCCTCGGAGCCGATCCGGCCCTTGGCTCCGATGACCGCCACGCGCAGCTTGCTCATGTGCCTGATTCCTTAGGGGAGTTAGGAGACCGCTTCGTGCAGGCGGGCGGCCTGCTTGTCCTTGAGCGGGCCGATGGCCGACAGCGACGGGCGGTGGCCGAGGACCTCGCGGGCGACCTCACGGACCTCGTCGGGGGTGACCGCCGCGATCTTCGCCAGCATGTCGTCGACCGACATCTGCTCGCCCCAGCACAACTCGCTCTTGCCGATACGGTTCATCAGCGCCCCGGTGTCCTCGAGGCCCAGGACGGTGGAGCCCGCGAGCTGGCCGATCGCGCGGCCGATCTCGTCGTCGGTCAGGCCGTTCTGCGCGACCTGGTCGAGTTCGTCGCGGCAGATCTTCAGCACGTCGTGCACCTGGCTCGGGCGGCAGCCCGCGTACACGCCGAAGAGGCCGGTGTCGGCGAAGCCCGAGGTGTACGAGTACACGCTGTAGGCCAGGCCGCGCTTCTCCCGGACCTCCTGGAAGAGGCGCGACGACATGCCGCCGCCGAGGGCGGTGTTCAGGACGCCCATGGCCCAGCGGCGCTCGTCCGTGCGGGCCAGGCCCGGCATGCCGAGGATGACGTGGGCCTGCTCGGTCTTGCGGTTGACGACCTCGACGCGGCCCGCCGTGCGCAGGGAGCGAGATCCCTGGCGCGGGATCATCGGGGTCGCGTCGGTGCGGTGGAGGGCGCCGGCCTTCTCGAAGGCGGCACGGACCTGGCGTACGACCTTGTTGTGGTCGACGTTGCCCGCGGCCGCGACCACGAGGTGGGTCGGGTCGTAGTGCTTCTTGTAGAAGCGGCGGATCCGCTCCGCGGTGAGGGCGTTGACCGTCTCCTCGGTGCCGAGGACGGGGCGGCCGAGAGGGGTGTCGCCGAGCATCGTGTGCGCGAACAGGTCGTGCACGCAGTCGCCCGGGTCGTCCTCGGTCATCGCGATCTCTTCGAGGATGACGCCGCGCTCTGCGTCGACGTCCTCCTGGAGGATCAGGGAGCCCGTCAGCATGTCGCAGACGACGTCGATGGCCAGCGGCAGGTCGGTGTCGAGCACGCGTGCGTAGTAGCACGTGTACTCCTTCGCCGTGAACGCGTTCATCTCGCCGCCGACCGCGTCGAGCGCGGCCGAGATGTCGAGGGCGCTGCGCTTCTTGGTGCCCTTGAAGAGCAGGTGCTCCAAGTAGTGCGTGGCGCCGTTCAGGGAGGGCGTCTCGTCGCGCGATCCGACGTTCGCCCAGATCCCGAAGGTCGCGGAGCGTACGGAGGGCAGGGTCTCGGTGACGACGCGGAGGCCGCCCGGCAGCGTCGTACGGCGGACCGTGCCGATGCCGTCCTTGCCCTTGAGCAGGGTTTGGGTACGGGCGACGGCCCGCACCTCCTCGGAGGTGCGGGCCGTCGTCGTGGTGCTACGCGACGTCACTTGTCGGTGTCGTCCTTCGTGTCGTCGCCCTCTTCACCCTCGATGACGGGGATGAGGGAGAGCTTGCCGCGGGAGTCGATCTCGGCGATCTCGACCTGGACCTTCTGGCCCACGCCGACGACGTCCTCGACGTTCTCCACGCGCTTGCCGCCGGCGAGCTTACGGATCTGCGAGATGTGCAGCAGACCGTCCTTGCCCGGCATGAGCGAGATGAACGCGCCGAAGGTCGTCGTCTTCACGACGGTGCCCAGGTAGCGCTCGCCGACCTCCGGCATGGTCGGGTTGGCGATGCCGTTGATCGTGGCGCGGGCGGCCTCGGCCTGCGAGCCCTGCGCGGCACCGATGTAGATGGTGCCGTCGTCCTCGATCGTGATGTCGGCGCCGGTGTCCTCCTGGATCTGGTTGATCATCTTGCCCTTCGGGCCGATGACCTCACCGATCTTGTCCACCGGGATCTTGACCGTGATGATGCGCGGCGCGTTCGGGGACATCTCGTCCGGAACGTCGATCGCCTCGTTCATCACGTCGAGGATGTGCAGACGCGCGTCACGGGCCTGCTTCAGCGCGGCGGCCAGGACCGAGGCGGGGATGCCATCGAGCTTGGTGTCGAGCTGGAGCGCGGTCACGAACTGCTTCGTACCGGCGACCTTGAAGTCCATGTCACCGAACGCGTCCTCCGCACCGAGGATGTCGGTGAGGGCGACGTAGTGCGTCTGGCCGTCGATCTCCTGCGAGATCAGACCCATGGCGATACCGGCGACGGCGGCCTTCAGCGGCACACCGGCGTTGAGCAGCGACATCGTCGAGGCGCAGACCGAGCCCATGGACGTCGAGCCGTTCGACCCGAGGGCCTCGGAGACCTGACGGATCGCGTACGGGAAGTCCTCGCGCGAGGGGAGAACCGGCACGATCGCGCGCTCGGCGAGCGCGCCGTGGCCGATCTCGCGGCGCTTGGGCGAACCCACGCGGCCGGTCTCGCCGACCGAGTACGGCGGGAAGTTGTAGTTGTGCATGTAGCGCTTGCGCGTCACCGGGGAGAGGGTGTCGAGCTGCTGCTCCATGCGGAGCATGTTGAGGGTGGTGACGCCCAGGATCTGGGTCTCGCCACGCTCGAACAGCGCCGAGCCGTGCACGCGCGGGATGGCCTCGACCTCGGCGGCGAGCGTACGGATGTCCGTGACGCCACGGCCGTCGATGCGGACCTTGTCCTTGATGACGCGCTCGCGGACGAGCTTCTTCGTCAGCGCGCGGTAGGCACCGGAGATCTCCTTCTCGCGGCCCTCGAAGGCCGGGAGGAGCTTCTCGGCGGCGATCTCCTTGATGCGGTCCAGCTCGGACTCGCGCTCCTGCTTGCCGGCGATGGTCAGGGCCTGGGAGAGCTCCGACTTCACGGCGGCCGTCAGGGCCTCAAGGACGTCGTCCTGGTAGTCCAGGAAGACCGGGAACTCGCCGGTGGGCTTGGCGGCCTTGGCGGCGAGGTCCGACTGGGCCTTGCAGAGCGCCTTGATGAAGGGCTTCGCGGCCTCGAGACCGGCGGCGACGACCTCTTCGGTCGGCGCCTCGGCGCCGTCCTGGACGAGCTGGATGGTCTTCTCGGTGGCCTCGGCCTCGACCATCATGATCGCGACGTCGCCGTCCTCGAGGACGCGACCGGCGACGACCATGTCGAAGACGGCGTCCTCGAGCTCGGTGTGCGTCGGGAAGGCGACCCACTGGCCCTTGATGAGCGCCACGCGCGTGCCGCCGATCGGGCCCGAGAAGGGCAGGCCGGCCAGCTGCGTGGAGCAGGAGGCGGCGTTGATCGCGACCACGTCGTACAGGTGGTCGGGGTTGAGCGCCATGATCGTCTCGACGATCTGGATCTCGTTGCGCAGGCCCTTCTTGAAGGAAGGACGCAGCGGGCGGTCGATCAGGCGGCAGGTCAGGATCGCGTCCTCGGAGGGGCGGCCCTCACGACGGAAGAACGAACCGGGGATCTTGCCGGCGGCGTACTGCCGCTCCTCGACGTCCACCGTCAGGGGGAAGAAGTCGAGCTGGTCCTTGGGCCGCTTGGAAGCGGTGGTGGCCGACAGCACCATGGTGTCGTCGTCCAGGTACGCGACGGCGGAGCCTGCGGCCTGCTTGGCCAGGCGGCCCGTCTCGAAGCGGATGGTGCGGGTGCCGAAAGTGCCGTTGTCGATAACAGCCTCGGCGTAGTGGGTCTCGTTCTCCACTGTTCTCCTACGTGTCTACGTTTCGTCTTCTCGCCCCTGGGCCCGTGTGGCCCGGGAGCGGCGCCCCATGCGTCCTTCGTGGACGGGGACTGTGTGGAGAAGCGCGCCGTGTGTGCGGGCCGGTCTTCGATCGAAGCTCCCGGGGTTTCTCCCGGGAGCCACTACCGAAGATCGGCGGCGGCTTGGTGCGCCTCTCCTTCGTGGGGTCCTACTGGGTGTCCCCCGGGCGCTGGACCATGGTGATCCCTACCCGCGGGGACGTGCTTATGTCACCAGACTACAAAGCGTCGGTGACAACGCGCACGTACAGCAAAGGGAGCGGCCCCCTCTTACGTGGGAACCGCCCCCCTTCACGATGTCTTACTTCGCGCCCGCCGCACCGCGACGGATGCCCAGACGGTCCACCAGCGCACGGAAGCGCTTGATGTCCTTCTTGGCCAGGTACTGCAGCAGACGGCGGCGCTGACCGACCAGGATCAGCAGACCACGACGGGAGTGGTGGTCGTGCTTGTGGGTCTTGAGGTGCTCGGTCAGGTCCGAGATACGGCGGGAGAGCATGGCGACCTGGACCTCGGGGGAGCCGGTGTCGCCCTCCTTCTGGCCGAACTCGGTCATGATCTGCTTCTTCGTAGCGGCGTCGAGCGACACGCTTACTCCTCGTAGTCTTTTCGTGGCCATCGAGTGCCCCTGGTCTCAATCGCAGGGGAGCTTCCGTAACTCGGGAGGCGAGGTCCGCTGGGGCTGTCTCCAGGTCCTTGGTCAGGGTCTTGACCTAGGGGGTCTGGGGGCGCTTACACATACGGCCGTTACACAGGGTACCAGTCGGGTCGTGGACAGCTGACAGGGCTCCTGTCCAGTCCGCACGCCGCTTCGGGCGCTTCAGGCGCCTTCGACTCCCAGCACGCTGAAGGCCATGCCCTTCCAGGGCCCGCTGTCCTCCGCGGACAGTTCCCTCGGGGCGAAGAAGACCCGGCCATGCTCAACGATGATCTGGCTCTCCTCCGGATTCTCCATCCCGATGCGGTCCGGCATACCGAAGAGCAGATACGGGGTCTCCTCGCCCCTACGCGGGTCAAGGCTCACCACGGCGGCCGGTGAGACGCCGTCGTCGCTCGGCCGGAACGCGAGCAGTTTGCCGCCACTCACCCGCAAGGGGTACATCGGGCGGTCCGGCTTCGAGTCGAATTTCTTGACCGTCTTCCCGGTACCGAGGTCGTACGAGACGATCCAGTTGTCCGCGGGCGAGCCCTTGGAGGCCGCCAGGAACAGCTGTTCCCGCCCGACCGCGATCGCGTCACACGTCTCGACGGCCCCGAAGGGCGATTTCCCGCAGTTGTCGAAGAAGCGGCCTTCCGGCATGTCGATCGTGGCCCGGTAGTCGCCCCGGTCATCGAGGGTGATCAAGTTTGTCACGGCGGTGCCGTCGGTCGAGACGGCCAGCACCGCAGGGTCGGACGACACCAAGTAGACGCGCTCGACCCCGCGCGCCACCTTGTAGGTCCACTCCGTCTTGCCCGTCCGGGGCCGCACCTTCTGCACCTTGAACTGGGGCTCCTCGATGTCCCCGCACTGGACGAGGGCAAGAAGGTCGCGCCCGCCCGCAAAGCCGAGGTCCCGGCACTCCGCCGAGGGCGCACCCGTCCACAGCTGCCGCCCGCGTTTCATGTCGTACGCGACCGAGCCCTGGCCCCATGCCACGGCGACCGTGCCGCGCGTCATGGTCACGTTGGTGTTCTGCGCGAACGCTCCCTTGGCGTCGGGCAACTTCATCTGCCAGAGCTTCTCGCCGGTGTTCAGGTCGAAGAAGGCCAGCTCGTTGCAGAGGTGCTCGTCGGGCTTGTCGGCCTTGGGGCTCTTGCCCTTGGCTTTCTTCCCCTTGCCCTTCTTGTCCTTCTTGCCCTTGCCGCCCTTGTCCTTCTTGCCCTTCTTCTTGTCCTTGCCCTTGGCGTCCTTGGGCTTGTCGCTCTTCCCCTGGAGGAGGACAGCCGTGCGTCCGTCGGCGGTGACGTGGCGGGTGGTGTCGCATATCGGGCCGGTCAGCTCGGTGGACCAGTCTTCCTCGAACGTGCCGAACTTGAAGCCCTTGAGCGTGCTGCCGGTTCCCCGGACGAAATTCTTCTCCGTCGCCCACGCGCCGGGCGCGTGGACGGTCTCGCGCCCGAACCTCTTCTTGAACTCTTTTTCGTTGTGGTCGACGGCGAGGTTGCCCTCGGGGCTCCGCGGGACCTTCTCGACGGTGTCCCGGATGTCGTCCGGTGCCTGCCGCACGGCGGCCGGCTTCTTCGGCTGCGGCTGATCGCCGTCGGTCACCGCCCAGACGACACCGCTGCCCACGCAGAGAACTACTGCCAGCACAACGGCCAGCGCCCTCGCGCGACGCTTCTTGTTCTCCCTCTCCGCGCTCAGGACGGACTGAGTGAAGGCGGAATGGGGCGGGCCGGGACTCACGTGGCAGGGCCTTTCTGGCGTCGAGGGATGTCGTGACGTGCGAAGTCGGGGGTGCTTTTGCGGGTGAACTCACCGCAAAAGCCCACTGGTTCAGGTTCCGCACGATGCGCGCGTCACCTTATCTCCGCGCTTTCGCCATCATCCGTTCAGGGTTGAGGGACCGCGACCGGGACCCCAGGTGACGAGGCCATTGCGCTGCGTACCTTCCGGCCCGCCAAGTAGTCTGAGCCAACGGTTGGTTCGCTCAGGTGGAAGGGGCCGTCGCGCAATGGCCGAGGCACAGCACGAGGACGTCCAGGCTCGTAAAGAGCGCGAGAAGAACGAGCTCTACGCTCTCGACATCTCCGGCGTGGAGTGGCACAGCGCGCCGGGCGCCGAGGCACACGAGGAGCGGGTCGAGATCGCGTACCTGCCGGACGGCGCCGTGGCCATGCGGTCGTCACTCGATCCCGAGACGGTGCTGCGATACACCGAGGCGGAATGGCGGGCCTTCGTACTCGGGGCGCGGGACGGGGAGTTCGATCTGGAGCCGGCGGCGGGCGAGGACAGCCGGGACGCGGCTGACGCATAGAGCGCAGCTGTCAGCTGGTCAGAGCTCGCGCCGAGGCGTACACGTCGAAGACAGCCAGGGTCAGCGGGACCAGCGTCAGCAGGACGAACCCTTCAGCGATTTCCGTGAAGCGGCCCCAGAAGGGGGTGACGCCTCGGCGCGACGTGATCAGGCCTACGGCGGTGACCAGTGCGGAGGCGACCGCGATCGCCGCGATCAGCCACAGAGTCTGGACGTTGAGAGCCGAGCTGTCGCCAAGCAGGGCATCACGCATCAGCGCGTGCGGCGGGTTGAGGCAGAGGCCGAGTCCGAGCAGCACGAGCGCCGCCAGGCCCGCGGCCAGCGTCGAGGCGACCTGAGCCGTGTAACGGAAGAGCTGGGCGCGCATCAGCATCGCGATGCCGGTGGCGAGGGCAAGCAGCTGCCCCCAGCCGTCGTCCGAGAGGGCATGCAGCGCCCGATGATGCCGACGCGTCGTCGCCCCGAGGGCCCGTCACCTTTCATCTCCGGGCGCGCCCGGCACAGTTCGGCTCGTTTCGCTTGCAACGGCTTGTACTCATCGAGGTAGCGGCAGCCCTCCTGCTGGCCGCCTGGGTGATCGACCCGTTGGCCGTCGTGCCGACCGCTGTCGTCGCCGTCGTATTGGTGCTGCTGACAGTCGTACGCCGTCGTGGCCGTGCGTGGCACGAATGGTTCGGCACCGCGCGGGCATTGCGGGCACGCAAGCGCCGGGCGGCGCATGCTCCGATACCGCCGGGCACGGAACCTGCGTTCGCCCCGGCCGTCGAGTGCGACCCCGCCCTGCGTACGCATGTGTACGGAGACCGGGACAGGCGGCAGGTCGGGATGGTCGGGGACGGGACGTTCGTGACCGCCGTGCTTCAAGTGGAGTCGGACGCCACGGCGTTGCGGGCCGAGCGTGGGCGCCACCCACTGCCGGTGGGGCTCGTGCGCGACGCCCTGGAGGTGGACGGCATCCGGCTCGAGTCGGCGCAGATCGTGCAGCACACCCAGCCGGCCCCCGCCCTGCATCTCCCGCAGCAGTCCGTGGCCGTCAGCAACTACGCCCCCCTTCAGGCCCAGACCGGAGCTCCCGCCGTACGGATCACCTGGGTTGCCCTGAAGCTCGATCCCGAGCTCTGCCCCGAGGCCGTCGCCGCGCGCGGAGGTGGGCTCGTAGGCGCTCAGAAGTGCGTGGTGCGCGTCATGGACCAGCTTGCGAGCCGGCTGACGGGGGCCGGTTTCCGGGCCACCGCACTGTCCGAGGAACAGTTGGCTGCCGCCATCGCCACATCGGCGGGCGCGAACCCGCTGGTCACCGCAGAGGCCGGACGGACCGGGCTGCCAGAGCGCAGAACGGAGGAGTCCGCACGCGCATGGCGCTGCGACAACCGACGTCACACCACCTACTGGGTACGGCGCTGGCCGCAGTTGGGGAGCGCGGGCGGTTCCTCGCTGCCGCAGCTCGTCGCGCTGCTCACCGCCGTCCCGACGCTCGCCACGACGTTCAGTCTCACCCTGCGCCACGGCGAGCGGCAGGAAGTGTCGCTGTGCGGACACGTGCGGGTGACCGGGCGCAGTGATGCGGAACTCGACGCCGCCAGGCGCGCGTTGGAGCAGGGGGCCAGGCGCGCCGGTACGGGGCTGGTCCGGCTCGATCGCGAACAGCTGCCCGGCATGCTCGCCACTCTGCCGCTCGGAGGCGCTCGCTGATGGCCGTCACGAATCCGACCACTCCAGCTGCGCCTGCCACTCCGGGCGAAGGGTTCCGCACCTCACTGCGTAGTGGGTTCGGCCTGCTCGGACCGCGTCACCGTCGCCATACGCTCTCCGCCGAGCAGGTGGACGCCCTGGCCTTGCCGATCGGTGACGACGGCGTCGTGATCGGCGTGGACGCGCAGGGCCAGCCCTCGGTTCTCGGCGTCAACCGCCCGACTCCGTACGACGTACTTCTCATCGGAGGGCTGTGGACAGCTCAGGTCATCGCGCTGCGGGCTGCCGCGACGGGGGCTCGGGTGGCCGTGGAGACCGGTCGGGCGGGGTCCTGGGCCCAGCTCGTGGAAGCCCTCGGCGTGGGGCCGAGCGGGATGTCGGTGCATGACGTGGGGCGGGTGCCTCCGCAGGGTGCCTCTGCGGGGAGTCCGGTGCTTGTGGTGCGGGACTGTGGGATGCGGCCGCCCCGCGGGCGGGTGGTGTCAGGGCCCTGGCAGTCGGTTCTGACCTTGCTGCCGTACCTGAGTCCGGTCGCGCCTCGGCTGATTCGACAGGCCCGGCTCGTCGGCGTGCAGCGGGTCTCACCCGATGAGGCGGTTCAGATCGGGCGGTCCGTGGGACTGCCGCGCGCTGACGTCGAGGCATTGCCGACGCTCTCCGACGGGGTGACGTTGTGGTGTGCCGATCGTGACCGGCAGTACGTGATGACACAGGCTACGGACGCCGAGACCGGATTGTTGGGTACGGCGCGGAGGATGGATTGAGCGGACGGGCGGTGTCGGTCGACCGAGCGATTTAGCTTGCGTTTGACGCTTGTTGGTTGATTTGTCCGTCACCGTTTCGCATATGGGGATCACTCCTGTGGGGAGCGTGACGGAAAGGACAGTATTCGTGGGGTGGGCTGCCCTGCCGTGCTGGTGGTTTTGGTGATTAGGCTGGGACAGGGCGCGACTCCAGAACCCGCGAGTGGGTCGTTCGCGTCCCAACGGGGAGAGCCATGGCGGATCGGACGACAGAAACGGTCGCCCTCCCACCACGGCACGAGGGTGCTCGACCACATCAGGAGGCATTGTGAACAGCGATCGGGACGAGATCCGCGGGGGCTGGGATTCACCCGTCGATGATCAGTCCGACGCGGAGTCCGCTGCCGAGACGACGGGCGAGTTCACCATCGACTACGCCCCGCCCGCCTGGTACACGCAGAACGCGTCGGGCAGTGCGGGTGAGACGCCCTCGGCGCCGCCCGCCCCGCCGGTCTCGCCTGCCTCGCCTGCTCCGCCTGCACCGGATTCGGCTGCGCCCTCGTCCACTCCGGGTTCGTCGGGTGTGCCGGCCTCGCCGTTTGCTGCTGCTCCGGGGCCCGTCTCTCCGCCTGCCGCTCCGGCCGAGCCGGTGGCGCCGCCGTTGAGCCCGCCTACCGGGCCTGTTTCGCCCGCTCCTCCTGTGGGGGACGCGTCGCCTGCTCCTACTGCCCTGCCGAAGCTTCCCGTGAGTGGTGGGTTCCAGCCTGCCGTTCGCGACAGTGACGATGTGGACTCCGAGACGTCCGGTGAAGCTCCTGTTTCGTCCGGGGCCTCCGACTGGAGTGGGGCTCTTGCCGGGCCTTCCGCCTCGGTTCATGTGACCGGCGTGGTGCCCAAGAACGAGGTCGATGCTGCTCTCGCCGAGGCGGAAGCCGAGGCGGAAGCGGCGTCGGAGGCAGAAGCCGACGTTGCCGTCTCTGAGGAGTCCGGCTCCGACACCCCCGACAGCTTCGGAAACGGCGATCTCGAGAGTGGCGCCACCATGCGTTTCTCGTCTCACGCCCTGAAGCGCGAGATGCGGGAGATCGAGGAGCGAGCTGCGGCCGCCCGTGAGGACGCGGACGACGCGGATACGGGTACCGATACTGACCCGGTTGTCAGTTCAGGTGTGGATGCCGGTTCTGGTGCCGCTGTCGATGGCGACGATGACCTTGATCCTGACCTTGCGGATGTTGCTGTTGCGCCTGAGAGCAGCCGTGACTCCGAGCTTGGTTCCCTTGCCCTTGATGGCGACTCGTCTGAGGACATCGCTTCTGTCGATGCCGGGCCCGATGCCGACGTCGTCGCCGATGAGGACGTAGACGCGCAGGACTCCGTTCCTGCCGATCCTGCCGATCCTGCCGATCCTGCCGATCCTGCCGATCCTGCCGATGAGGTGCAGGACTCCGTTCCGCCTTCGTGGACTCCGCCGCCGGCGCCGCAGGCCGGGCTTCCTCCCTTGCCGCCCGCCTTCCAGCCCGCGGCTCCGACCTCCGCGCCGCAGTGGCCCGTGCCGACACAGAGTTCGGCCCCTGCCCCTGCTCCTGCTCCTGCACCTGCACCTGCACCTGTGCAGCCGCAGCAGCCCGAGCCTGTGCAGGCACAGGCTCCGCAGTCCGCGCCGGTTCAGCCGCAGGCTCCGCAGCCTGGGCCCGGCGCCTGGCCCTCGCCCACCGGGCCCGTCGCTCCTGTCACCCCGGCCCCCGAAGCTCCGGCGCCGCCGACCGGTTACGGGTTCCCGCAGCCTGGGCAGCCGTATCAGCCGCCGCAGCCGCAGCCGGGTCAGCCATACCAGCCGCCTCAGCAGGGCCAGCCCAGCGTGCCCGCCCCCGCGGCGCCCGTTGCCCCCAACCCGCCTGCCCCGGCCAGCGGTTACGGCTTCCCCCAGCAGGGCTCCGTCCCCCAGCCGCCCGCCGGTTACGGCTTCCCTCAGCCGAACCAGTCGGGTCAGCCGAACCAGCCGGGTCCGCAGGGCCAGCAGCCCAACCCGCAGGGTCAGCCTCCCCAGCAGAGCAACCCGCCTGCTCCGGCCAGCGGTTACGGCTTCCCCCAGCAGCCCGCGCCCCAGGCGCAGCAGCCGCAGCCCCAGCCGCCCCAGGCCCCGCAGCCGCTTCCGGCCCAGCAGCCCCAGCCGCAGCAGCAGCAAGCGCCCCAGCCGGGTGGGCAGCCGCCCATCGACCCCCGCACCGGGGCCGCCTGGCCGCAGCCCGTGCAGCATGATCAGCGGGAGCGGACCAACCCCGGGGCGCCCCTCGGTTACACCGCCGCCGTCGAGCTGTCGTCCGACCGGCTGCTGCGTAACAACAAGCCGAAGGCCAAGAGCAGTCGGCCCGCGGCCGGCGGGTCGCGGTTCAAGCTCGGCGGGAAGAAGGAAGAGGCCGAGCGGCAGCGGAAGTTGGAGCTGATCCGGACTCCGGTGCTGTCCTGCTATCGCATCGCCGTCATCAGCCTCAAGGGTGGCGTGGGGAAGACCACCACCACTACCGCGCTCGGGTCGACGCTTGCCACCGAGCGGCAGGACAAGATCCTTGCCATCGATGCCAACCCCGACGCCGGTACGCTCGGGCGTCGCGTGCGCCGCGAGACCGGGGCCACGATTCGTGACCTCGTGCAGGCGATCCCGTACCTCAACTCGTACATGGACATCCGGCGCTTCACCTCGCAGGCCGCGTCCGGGCTCGAGATCATCGCCAATGACGTCGATCCGGCCGTCTCGACGACCTTCAACGACGAGGACTACCGGCGCGCCATCGATGTACTGGGGAAGCAGTACCCGATCATCCTGACCGACTCCGGTACGGGGCTGCTCTACAGCGCCATGCGGGGCGTTCTTGATCTTGCCGATCAGCTGATCATCATTTCTACGCCGTCCGTCGATGGCGCAAGCAGTGCGTCCACGACCTTGGACTGGCTGTCGGCCCATGGGTACGCCGATCTGGTCTCGCGGTCGATCACCGTCATCTCCGGGGTGCGTGAGACCGGGAAGATGATCAAGGTTGACGACATCGTTTCGCACTTCGAGACGCGATGCCGGGGTGTTGTCGTCATTCCGTTCGATGAGCATCTTGCTGCTGGTGCCGAGGTCGATCTCGACATGATGCGGCCGAAGGTGCGGGAGGCGTACTTCAATCTCTCCGCGATGGTTGCGGAGGACTTCGTGCGGGCTCAGCAGCAGCAGGGGCTCTGGACTTCGGACGGTAATCCGCCGCCGGTCGTGGCTCCGCCCCTGCCGGGGCAGGGGGGTTACCCCGGGCAGCAGGGGCCTGGGCAGCCGCAGCCTCAGGGTGGGCAGCAGCAGCCGCCGCCGGCTCCGTACGGGGGGCAGGCTCCTTATCCGGGGCAGGCGCCGCAGCCTGGGCAGGTGCCTCAGCCTGGGCGGCCGTATCAGCAGCCTTACGCTCCTCAGCAGCCGCAGCCGCAGCCGCAGCCCGGTGGGCAGCCGTATCCGCAGCAGCCGGGGGCCCCGCAGGGGTGGCAGAACGCGGCTCCTCCGCAGGGGCCTGGGGCGCCGGGGCCTGGGCAGCCGTTCCAGGTTCCTCAGGGTCAGCCTCAGGCGCAGCCGGGGCAGTTGGCTCCTGGGCAGCCTCAGCCTCAGGGTGGGCAGATGCCGCCGCCTGTTCAGCCTGGGCAGCCGTATCAGCCCGGGGCTGCATATCAGCCGCAGCCTGGGCAGCCTGTCCCTCCGGGGGGTCCGCAGGGGACCGTTCCGTCGGGTGAGCAGCCTTCGGCGCCGGACGTGCCGCAGCAGTAGCCTTCGTCTCCGCCGATCTTGGACGGGGCCCGCACCTACTCCTGGTGCGGGCCCCGTTCCGTTTTCCGGGCACCCCGCAGCGGCGCTGACGAACAGGCTTTCCCTCCCACCCACCCGATTACCCCGCAGCGACCAAGCGGATAAGCAAGGGGGACGGGGCGCAGGCGGGGGATGGGGCGGGGCGCAGGTGGGGGGATGGGAAGGGGTGCAGGTGAGGGGGTGGGAACGGGCGCAGGCAGGAGTGGGGTGCAGGCAGCGGGCGCGGGCTCGGTTGCAGGCGGAGGCGCGGGTACAGGCCCAGGCACGAGCCCAGTCGCACGCAGAGACACGCCACCGGCGCAGGCACGGGCCCAGTCGCACGCAGAGACACGCCACCGGCCCAGGCACGAGCCCAGTCGCACGCAGAGACACGCCACCGGCCCAGGCACGAGCCCAGTCGCACGCAGAGGCACGGCACAGGCCCAGGCACGAGCCCAGTCGCACGCAGAGGCACGGCACAGGCGCGGGTTCGGTCGCCGCGCGTGCGGTGTCCCTCACCTGCCCCTCCCCCCACCGCCACCCCCCGACCAGCCACGCTTCACAGGTCTTGACCAATGCGGATGAATTACGGGTCAACTCGTTATTTCCGCAGGCCACATGGGGTTCACCTGCCGTTGACTGACGCAGACTGGCGCTGGTAGACACACACATCAACCAGCTGGCGTTCCTTGATCAACTAGCCATCTCTGCGCGAGCGATGACGCGAGGTCACCGACCCATGGATACACAAGATCAGCACGGCAGAACACGGTCTCACCCCCGGTCTCACCCCAGCTCCCTCCCCGCCACCCCGGCGGCGCCCCCGAAGGCCCGGACCCGCACTCGCGTCCTCCTGGCCGCCGGAGCCGCCGCCTTCGCCCTCACCGCGGGCCTTGCCACTCCCCTCAACCCGGCCCCCGACCAGGCCGAGGCCAAGGCGGACGGCAAGAAGACCCTGACCGTCGCGGTGGCCCAGAGCGTCGACTCGCTCAGTCCCTTCCTCGCCCAGCGGCTGCTGAGCACCAGCATCCACCGCCTGACGTACGAGTACCTGACCAACTACGACGCCAAGGACAACCACGCGATCCCCGGCTTCGCCACCAAGTGGGAGCCCTCCGCGGACAAGCTGACCTGGACGTACACCATCCGGGACAACTCGAAGTGGTCGGACGGCAAGCAGGCCACTGCCGAGGACGCCGCCTGGACGTTCAACAAGGTGATGTCCAAGGAAGGCACCGCCACCGCCAACTCCGGCTTCGTCGCCAACTTCAAGAAGGTGACCGCGCCGAGCCCCACCAAGCTCGTCATCGAGCTGAAGAAGCCGCAGGCCACCATGGCCGCCCTCGACGTGCCGATCGTCCCGAAGCACGTGTGGGAGAAGGTCGATGACGTCAGCAAGTTCAACAACGACAAAGACTTCCCCATCGTCGGCAACGGGCCCTTCGTCCTCACCGACTACAAGACCGACCAGTACGTGAAACTGAAGGCCAACAAGGACTTCTGGCGCGGCGCGCCCAAGTTCGACGAGCTGGTCTTCAAGACGTACAAGGACCAGGACGCGGCCGTCGCGGCGCTGAAGAAGGGCGAAGTGTCCTTCGTCGCCGGTCAGCCCGCGCTGACGCCCGCTCAGGCCCGCGAGCTCAAGGGCACCGAGAACGTCAAGGTGAACGAGGGGCCGGGGCGCCGCTTCTTCGCCCTCGCCACCAACCCCGGCGCCCAGACCCGCGACCGCAAGAAGTTCGGTGACGGCAACAAGGCCCTCCTGGACAAGAAGGTCCGCCAGGCGCTCTTCCTCTCCGTGGACCGTGAGGCGCTGGTCGACAAGGTCTTCCAGGGCCAGGCCGTCGAGGGCGAGGGGTACATCCCGCCCCGCTTCTCCGAGTACGCCTGGAAGCCCTCCGCCGAACAGAAGCTGTCGTACGACCCCAAGAGGGCGGCCCAGCTCCTCGACGAGGCGGGCTACAAGAAGACCGGCGACGGCAAGCGCGTCGGCAAGGACGGCAAGCCGCTCGACTTCCGCATCCTCTGCCATGCCACCGACCCGAACGACAAGGCCGTCGGGAAGTATCTGAAGGAGTGGTGGGGCGACCTGGGGATCGGGCTCAAGGTCAACTGCCTCGATGACGTGTCCGTGCCCTGGTACGCGGGTGAATACGATCTCGCGTTCGACGGCTGGTCGGTCAACCCCGACCCGGACTTCGTTCTCGGCATCCACGCCTGCGCCGCGCTCCCGGTGAAGGCCAAGGAGAGCGCCGCGACCGACAACTTCATCTGCGACAAGAAGTACGACGAGCTCTACAACAAGCAGCTTGCCGAGTACGACCCGGCCAAGCGTGCGGAGACCGTCAAGGAAATGCAGTCCTGGCTCTACGACTCCGGGTACATGAACGTCCTCGCGTACCCGAACGCCGTCGAGGCCTACCGCACCGACCAGATCAAGTCCATCACCACCATGCCGACGGCCGCCGGCAACATCTACGGCCAGGACGGTTACTGGTCCTGGTGGTCAGCGGTGCCCGCGGATGGGAAGAGTTCCTCCAAGGATGGGAGCTCGACCGGTGTCATCATCGGTATCGCCGCCGCCGCGGTGGTGCTCGTCGGCGGCGGAGTCCTGTTCGCCCTGCGCCGCCGTTCGACCGCAGAGGACCGCGAGTAACGCATGACCGCTGACAGCAATCCCGCACTGCTCGACACCGAGGGCACCGCGGTGACCGACGATCCGGCGTTCGCCGGGCCGTCGGCCCGCGGGCCCCGGGCCCGCAACACCCGCGCCTATCTCCTGTACGTGGCGGGCAAGCTGGGCGGCGCCGCCGTCTCGCTGTTCGCCGTCCTCGTCACCAGCTTCTTCCTGTTCCGCCTGATCCCGGGCGACCCGGTGAAGCAGATGACGGGCGGCAAGCGCGTGTCGGCCGAACAGCTGGACGCGATGCGCAAGGAGTTCGGCCTCGACCAGCCGGTCATGACGCAGTTCTTCGACTACTGCGGCAACGCGCTGACCGGCGACTTCGGCACTTCCTACCAGTTCCACACGCCGGTGATGGACAAGATCACCGACGCGCTGCCCGCGACGCTCCTGCTCACCGGCACCGCGTTCGTGCTCTACACCCTCATCGGCATCTGGCTCGGCACCCGCACGGCCTGGCGCAACGGACAGCTCGGGGACCGCGTCCACACCGGCCTCGCGCTCACCCTCTACTCCGTGCCGTCCTTCTGGCTCGGGCTTCTCCTCATCATCACCTTCTCGGTGGGGGTCGGACCGATTCCCGGTCTCTTCCCGACCGGCGGGCTCGAATCGGGTGGCGAGACGGGCATCGCGTACGTCCTCGATGTCGCGCACCACATGGTGCTGCCCGTCATCACCCTGGTGGCGGTCGGATACGCGCAGACACTGCTGGTCATGCGCTCGTCCCTGCTCGACGAGATGGGCAGCGACTATCTGACGACCGCCCGCGCCAAGGGGCTGCGCGACGATCTCGTACGCCGCCGTCATGCCGTCCCGAACGCGATGCTGCCCACCGTCACGCTGATGTTCGTGAACCTCGGCACGGTGGTGGCGGGCGCGATCCTCGTCGAGACCGTCTTCTCCTGGCCGGGACTCGGCGGGCTCTTCTACGCCGCGCTCAGCGTGCCCGACCTGCCCCTCGTCCAAGGCCTGTTCTTCATCTTCTCCGCCGCGGTGATCCTGATGAACACCCTTGCCGACGTGATCTATCCGTTGCTCGATCCCCGGGTGGGCCGATGACGACCGAATCCGCACCGACCAGCCCGCCGACCACCCCGCTGAAGAGCGCGCGGGCCCTCGCCCGGGCCCGCAGACGCCACTCGGCCGCCCGTTTCTGGCGCGAGTACCGCACCCACCGGGCCGGACTCTTCGGGCTCGTGGCGCTCGTCGTCATCGCGCTCATCGCCGTCTTCGCGCCGCTCCTGGTCGGCTCGGACGCGCAGAGCGTGACCGACGCCCCGGGCGAGCCCATGGAATCGCCGAGCGGCGAATTCCCGCTCGGCACCGACCAGTTCGGGCGGTCCCTGCTCGGTCTGCTTGTGTACGGCGCGCGGATGTCGCTGACCGTCGGGCTGCTCGCCGCCGTCCTCTCGGTGACCATCGGCACCCTCGTGGGAATCACCGCCGGGCACTTCAAGGGCTGGTACTCGACGGTCATCATGCGCGTCACCGACTGGTTCCTGGTGATGCCGACACTGGTGCTCGCCATCGCGCTCGCCGCGGTGATGTCAGGATCGATCTGGACGATCATCCTGGCGATCGGCGTGACGACCTGGCCGACGACCGCCCGCCTGGTCCGCGCCCAGACACTGGCGGTGGAGTCACGTCCGTACATCGAACGCGCGCAGGCGCTCGGCGGCGGCCACGGCCACATCATGACCCGGCACGTCCTGCCCAACGTCATGCCGCTCGTCCTCGCACAGACCACCCTCGTCATCTCCAACGCCATCCTCACCGAGGCGACGCTCGCCTTCCTGGGCCTCGGCGACCCCACGGGCGTCTCCTGGGGCGGGCTGCTCCAGGACGCGCGCGAGGCGGGCGCGGTCAGCGCCGGTGACTGGTGGTATCTCGCTCCGCCCGGACTGGCCATCGCCGTCGTCGCGCTCGCGTTCACGCTGTGCGGACGCGCCGTGGAGTCCGTGCTCAACCCCAGGCTGGGGGTCTCCCGTTGAGTGATCCGACCGAGGTGACGGAGACCGGCATGCCGGAGAACGACGCGCCGGAACATCGCCTGCTCGACGTACGCAATCTCGAGGTGACGTACGCGTCCGGGGCAGCCGCCGTGCGCGGCGTGAACCTCTCGGTCGACGCGGGCCAGAAGCTCGGCGTCGCGGGCGAGTCCGGCTGCGGCAAGTCCACGCTGGCGCTCGCGCTGCTGCGGCTGCTGCCCGCCGGCACGAAGGTGACCGGCCAGGTCCTGCTCGACGGCGAGGACATCCTCACCATGAAGTGGGGCCAGGTCCGCGCGGTCCGCTGGGCGGGCGCGTCGATCGTCTTCCAGGGCGCGATGCACTCGCTCAACGCGGTGCACCGCATCGGCGACCAGATCGCCGAGCCGATCCTGCTGCACAAGAAGGCGACGCCGGCGGGGGCAAAGAAGAAGGCCGGGGAGCTGCTCGAACAGGTGGGGCTTCCGGCTGCTCGCGCGCAGGCGTATCCGCACGAGCTGTCGGGCGGGCAGCGGCAGCGCGTGATGATCGCGATGGCGCTCGCCTGCGATCCGCGCCTGATCATCGCCGATGAGCCGACGACGGCCCTCGACGTGATGATCCAGGCTCAGATCCTGCGCCTGATCGAGCAGTTGGTGGCCGAGCAGGACCTGGGCCTGATCATGATCAGCCATGACCTCGCGGTGCTCTCCGACACCTGCGACCGGCTCGCGGTGATGTACGCGGGCCGTGTCGTCGAGGAGGGCCCGGCCTCCGAGGTCTACGAGAACGCCCGGCACCCGTACGGGAAGGCCCTCTCCGCGGCCTTCCCGCGCATCGGCGACACGGCGTCCCGCTTCGCGCCCCGCGGCCTGCCCGGCGACCCGCCGGACCCGTCCCTGCTCCCCACGGGCTGTACGTTCCACCCGCGCTGCACGGTGGCCCTCGACTCCTGCACCACGGAGGACCAGGCGCTGCGGGACGCGGGCCCCCGGCACCGCGCGGCCTGCGTGCACGCGGGCGCGCAGCTTCCGGCACAGCCGACGTCGGCGCCGGCGACGGCGGAGCGGACGCCGTGAGCACCGACCCCGTGGGCACCGACCGATCACGCACCGAGGAGCGGCGACGCATGACCACCGAGGATTCCCTGCTGTCGGCCGATGCCCTGCTGTCGGCGGGCGACCTGCACATCACGTTCCCCGGCCGCCGTGGCGCGCCGCCCGCACGGGCCGTGGACGGCGTCGACCTCGACATCAGGCCGGGCGAGATCGTGGCCCTGGTCGGCGAGTCGGGCTGCGGCAAGACGACGCTGGCCCGTTCGCTGCTCGGCCTGGTCGCGCCCACGTCGGGCAGCGTGACCTTCGGCGGCAAGCCGCTCGACTACTCGGGCCGCGCCCTGAAGGCGTACCGCAAGCGCGTCCAGCTCGTGCTCCAGGATCCCAGCGGTTCGCTGAATCCCCGTCACACCGTGTACGAGGCCGTGGCGGAGGGCCTGCGCATCCACGGGTACGGCGGCGACGAGCAGGCCACGGTCGCCGACGCCCTGTCACGGGCGGGGCTCCGGCCGCCCGAGCGGTTCTTCCTGCGCTATCCGCACGAGCTGTCGGGCGGCCAGCGCCAGCGCGTCGTCATCGCGGGGGCGCTGGTCCTGGAGCCCGAGCTGATCGTCGCGGACGAGCCGGTGGCGTCGCTCGACGCCTCCGTACGCGGCGAGATCCTTGCCCTGCTGCTGCGTCTGCGGGACGAACTGGGGCTCTCCGCCCTGGTGGTGACGCACGACCTGGGGCTCGCGTGGAACATCGCGGACCGGGTGGCGGTGATGTATCTGGGCCGGATCGTCGAGACGGGGACGGTGGAGGAGGTCCTGACGTCACCTCAGCATCCGTACACCCAGGCGCTGTTGTCGGTGCTGCCGGAGGCTCCCGGTGACCCCGTGATCCTCACCGGCGAGCCGCCGGACCCGTCGCGCATCCCGGGCGGCTGCCGGTTCCACGCACGCTGCCAGGTACTCGCGTCGGGCGAGGCGGAGAGGGCGGGGGTGGCGGACCGCTGCCGGACGGAGGATCTGCCGGTGCTGTCCGGCGGCGGCGAGACGCAGGTGGCGTGCCACTGGGCGGCGGTCAACGTCGGGGCGTCGGGCGTCTGAGGCACATCGCGACGGATCGTGGGCGACCACCGACCACCGACCACCGACCACCGACCACCGACCGGCGATCAGCGACTCCGTGAACCGAACGCCCCTGCTTCGTCACGTACTTGCGCGGCCATTCCGGACCCGTGCAAGTACGGCTGCCCGCTGCTGATCAGCGAGGCCCGGGGCGCGTTGTGCGAGTTCTCGTGCGTCTCGTCCGCGTGCGCCGCGCCGGAACACAGGACGGACGGCACGGCCAGGACGGACGGCACGGCCGCCATCGCCGCGATCAGCGCCCAGCGGGATGTCGCCTGCACCCAACTGCCGTTCACTGCAGCCTTCTTGGCCCGCTCGCCGTGGCCAACCCCCGCACGATCAGGAAGGCACCGACGATCATACGAACGGGTCGTCGGACCCCCCGGGGCCATACGTCGCCCGTGCCGCTACTCGGCGGCCTCGATGAGGTCCCGGGCCTTCTTCACGTCGTCCGCGATGGCGACGAGCAGCGAGTCGATCGAGTCGAACTTCGCCTGGCCCCGCACGAAGGCGAGGAAGTCCACGGCCACGTGCAGCCCGTACAGGTCGAGCCCGATGCGGTCGATCGCGTACGCCTCGACGGTCCGCTCCGTGCCGTCGAACTGCGGGTTCGTCCCGACGGAGATCGCCGCGGGCATCGCCTCGCCCTGGGCGTGCAGCCACCCGGCGTAGACGCCGTCGGCGGGGATGGCGGTGTGCGGCAGCGTCTCCACGTTGGCGGTGGGGAAGCCCAGTTCACGCCCGCGCTGCGCGCCGCGCACGACGACGCCCTCGACGCGGTGCGGGCGGCCGAGGATCTCCGCGGCGCCCTCCACGTCACCCTCGGCGACCAGGCGCCGGGTGAGGGTGGAGGAGAAGGGCTCGCCGCCCCCGGCCGCACCGCTCACGAACAGGTCGATGACATCGACCTCGTAGTCGTACGTGGCGCCGAGCTCGGTCAGGAAGGCGACGTTGCCCGCGGCCTTGTAGCCGAAGCGGAAGTTGGGGCCCTCGACGACCAGGCGCGCGTGCAGCTTGTCGACCAGGACCTTCACGACGAAGTCGGCGGGCGACAGCTTCGAGAACTCCTTGGTGAACGGCAGGATGAGCAGCGCGTCCACGCCCAGCTCCGCCATGAGTTCGGCGCGCCGGTGGTGCGGGGCGAGCAGCGGCGGGTGGCTGCCCGGGCGCACGACCTCGGAGGGGTGCGGGTCGAAGGTGACGACCACGGCGGGCACGCCGAGCTCACGGGCGTGTGCCACCGCACGGCCGATGATCAGCTGGTGTCCGCGGTGTACGCCGTCGTAGGAACCGATGGTGACGACGCTGCGCCCCCAGTCCTGGGGGATGTCCTCCAAGCCACGCCAGCGCTGCACTGTCTTTGCTCCTCGCCGAACCTGTGTACGTGTGTGTACGTCCCATTGCCGATCGCGCAGGTCTAAGACTGCCATGCCCGCGCCATCGGGATCGCATCGGAGGGGGTGGCGGGGGTCACGCCGGGACACGTACTCCCGCGAGGTTCTCGATCATGCGGCGGGAGCTGGGGCCGACGAGGGCGGACCAGTCCTGCGGGGCCGCGCAGATCCACCTGGCCACCTGTGTGGAGAAGCCCGGCACGGAGCGGGCCAGCTCGACCAGGCGCCGGTCGAAGCAGGTCGCGCCTTCCGGGGTGCGGACGAGCAGCGCGCCGGTGCGGTGCACCAGCTCGCGGACCCGCTCCTTGTCCTCGCCGCCCGCCACGGCGCAGAGCACGGCGTCCAGGACTTCGGGGTCCCGTTCCTGGGTGAGCAGCGCCTCCAGGAGCTCGGCGCGCAGGGCGTGCGAGGCGTCGGTCCCGGGGGCGGCGACGGCCGTGGCGAGAGCGGCGCGCACCGGCGGCGGGCGGTGCCGCAGGAGGCCCGAGACCAGCGGGAGGAGGATTGCGCGTACGCCGGGCCCTTGTTCGAGGCGCAGGTCGAGGTACGCGGCCACGTGCCCCGCCAGGTCGGGGCGCAGCTCCAGCACGTCGCGTACGAGTTCGGCGACCCGCCTGGCCGGCACGGGGGCCGTCACGTCGGCCAGGGCGCGAAGGATCTCACCGGGCGCGGGGCCGGGGCCGTACAGCCGGGTCCGGAAGGCGGCGAGCACCTGCTCCGGGTGCGTGTCGAGGGCGGCGGCGAGGGCGCTCGCGGGGAGCTGCGGGTCGCCGGCGGTGAAGCGCTTCAGGGCGGGTGGCAGGTGGCGTGCGCGAGTCTGCGGGTCGCGTACGAGGAGGGCGAGGGCGGCGCCGTGCAGCGAGCTGTCGGCGGTGCGGGCCAGCAGGGCGAAGGCCGCGTACCGCAGGAGCCTGCGGTCGGCGTCCGTCGTGGCGTGCGGGGCGGCGCGCAGGCCGTAGGCGACGGCGGCGACGTGGCGCGCGGGGTGCGGGTCGTGGACCCAGCGGTCGACGGCCCGGCAGATGGCCGACGGCTCCTCCTCCGCGAGTGCGGCGAGCAGTTCGTCGGCCCGGGGGTGGGCGCAGTCGACCAGGATCTCGGCGAGGTCGTCGATGGCGCGGTGACGGTGGGTGTGGAGGAGGGCCTGGGCGGCCGACGCGACGGTGGCGTGCGGGGTGGCTTCGAGGGGGCGTTCGTCGCTGAACCAGCGGGTCAGTTGTGGCTGCACGGTGGCGGGGTCCTCGGCGAGGAGTTCCGCGACCGCGTCGAGGCAGCGGGCCTGTGGGGGGCCGGGAGGGGGGTCGTGGATCACCGCGGTGCGCAGGAGGTCGAAGCGGTCGTCGTCGCTAAGGGGTAGGCCCAGCCAGAAACCTGGGTTGTACGTGCCCTG
The DNA here is from genome assembly GCF_040636975.1 of Streptomyces sp. NPDC032198. Lineage (NCBI taxonomy): Bacteria > Bacillati > Actinomycetota > Actinomycetes > Kitasatosporales > Streptomycetaceae > Streptomyces > Streptomyces sp. NPDC032198. The sequence continues at coordinate 28,788 of NZ_JBEZVL010000011.1, forward strand.
CCGGGCGAGGTCGGTGAGCAGCTCCAGGTAGGGCTTCGCGTCGCCCACCCGGGAGAGGGTCTCCTCCAGGAGCCGCCCGGCCCACCACAGGGCATCCTCCTGACCCCTGACCTCAGCCCCCGCCTCGCCCTGGCCCCTGGCCCCCTGCCCAACCTCGCCTGCCCCCGGCAGCGGGCTGCCTTTCGCCGCGTCTCGCTGGCCCCTGGCCCCCTGCCCAACCTCGCCTGCCCCCCGCAGCGGGCCGCTTTTCGCCGCTTCGCGGCGGGTCTCCCTCCCACCCACCCGATTGCCCAAGCTCTCCCCCACAGCCCCCACAAACCCCACCAACTCCCCCAACCGCTCCCCCAGTTCCCCCGCCCCCCGCTGCCGCCCCAACAACAGCAGCGCCTGGATCACCGGGCCGATCCTGTGCCTCGGTACCGGCAGTGACAGCGCGGGGGGTGTGGAGCCCGGTGTGGTGGGGCCGTGGCGGTGTACCAGGGACCACAGTGCGCCGTCCACGTCGAGGTGCATTCCCTGGATCCAGTCCGCGAGCTCCTCGTGTGCGAAGCGGTAGCCGTCCCCGGCAGGGGCGAGGAGGCCCTCCGTGAGGACCGCGGAGGCCCAGCCCGTGCCCCACGGGAAGATCTCCTCGAAGGACGCCCGGTCCAGCTCCCCCTGCCCCGGCCCCAGGCACCGCCGCGCAGCCTCGTGCACCTGGCCGGACACCTTCGCCGCCAGGCGCCGTACAGCCGTGCCGCGCAGGCCGTTCGCCGCCGCGAGCCGTACCGCCACCCGCAGGCACAGCACATCCAGATAGGCCTCGAAGATCTCGTCCCGGCCCGGGCAGCCCGGCGGCGGGTCCTCCGGCAGAGCCGCCCGCACCTCGGCGAGCAGGCGCAGCGCGAGGGGGTGGCGCGCGTCGGCCGTGGCGAGCGCTCCGTCCGGGATGCCGTACCGCGCGCGGGCGGTCCGTGCCTGCCGCTCGGGCAGATCCCCCAGGTGTACGCACCCCGGGAGCAGCTCCTCGGGGAAGTGCGCTCCCGCCTGTTCCCAGTACTCCGCGCGGCAGGCCACGACGAGCCGCGCGCCCGTGTCCCGCAGCCACGCGGCCGTCCCCCTGCTCCACTCCGCGAGGCGGTGCGCGAGGACCGGCGGCATCTCCTCGGGGCCGTCGAGCAACAGCAGCAGCGCCCGCCCCTCGTCCCGCACGAGCCGCGCGACCCGCCCGGCGGAGATGTCCCCGAGCCCGTCGTCCGCTTCGGCGAGCGAGCCCTCCGAGCCCTCAGAGATCCCCGGGGCCCCTGAGACTCCCGAGCCCCCCGATGCTTCCAGGATCCGGCCCGCCCGTTCCAGCGCACGCTCCACCGCGTCGCCCACGTCCGTGTCCGTGCCCTGGAGATCGGCGCCGCGCAGCCACAGCGTGGGCGCCGGTTCGGCGCCTCGGGCACGGCATGCGGCGAGGGCGGCGAGTTCCGTCGTCCGGCCGGTGCCGGGAGCGCCGACCAGGCCGAGCACCTGCGCGGGCCCGGCGGTGAAGCGGGCCAACTCCGCTTTGGTGTCCGGGCGTTCGACCGGTTCGAGGAGGGCGGGGCGCGGGCCGTCGGAGCCCAGCGAGGTGGCCGCCAGGTGCAGCGCGCCCGCCAGGTTCAGGTCGCGGCCGTAGGCCGGAACGGTCGCCGCGTTGCGTGCGAGGAGCTCGGTGAGCGGCCCGCCCGGACCGGCGGCTGCCGCCTCCCGCAGCTGCACGGCGAACCCCGCCGCGCTGTGCTCGCCGTGCAGCGCGGTGCCCAGGACGGCGAGCACGGCCCCCGATGAGGCGTCGACGACCGGGCCGCCCGCGGCCCCGCCACCGAGCCGCAGCGCGTCGGAGCCGTCCGTGCCGATGGCGAGCTCCATCGCCGCGTCGATCAGATGGAAGCGGTCCGTCGCCGTGTACGTGACGGATGCGGGGCCAAGGACCCGCGCCTCGCGCCGGCCGCGCGCCATGATGCGTACGTAGGCGCCCACGGGGATGGTGTCGCGGACCGTGACGGGCAGCGGCCGCAGCTCAAGACCCTCGGTGCGGACGAGGGCCAGATCGGTCTCGGGGAGGGCCACCACGGCATCGGTGCCGACCACGCAGACGCGCTCCCCCGCCGCGTGCAGCACGAGCCGCGCGAGGCCGTCGACCGCTTCATGGCTGGTGATCACCGTGCCGTGGTCGTCGGCGGCGAAGCCCATGCCCCGTGGCCGCCCGGCCAGATCGCAGATCCGCACGAGGGCACCGTCGAGCGCCGTCGGGTCGCCCTGTCCCGCCATGCCCGAACCTCCCGCGACGCCCCGTCCCTCTGACGGTAGGTCGGCGGTGATCAGCGGGACAGAACGCGTCGCGAACGCGCCCCCTTCTGCCCCCTCGGTTCACTCCGAGCGCCTGCCCGATGGGGTGAATCGGCAGGGCGGGATGGATACATCTTGGGGTGGGGGGATTCGCCGTGGAGCGGCGTGCGGCCACGCGCACAGCTGCCGCCGCTCCACGACGGAGATCCGACGCACGGGAAGACGGGGCTCCGGCGTACGTACGGGAAGGGTGAGGGCTCAGGCGAAGACGGCCAGGCTCTTGGCCTTGCCCTTGAGCTCCTCGGCCAGGACCAGGAACCGGCCCTCCGGATCGAAGACCGCGACGGCGCCGACCCCGGCGTACTCCCCCGGCATCTCGATCCGTACGCCGTTGAGCAGCAGCCGTGCCCGCTTCTCGTCCACGTCCCAGCGCGGGAAGGCGGCCGTGGCCGCGTCCGCCACCGGCATCACCGTCAGCTCCTCCTGGAGCTGGTCGATGGTCTTCGCCGCGTCCAGCTTGTACGGGCCGACGCGGGTGCGCCGCAGGGCCGTCAGATGGCCGCCGACCCCGAGGTCGGCTCCCAGGTCGCGGGCGAGGGCGCGGATGTACGTGCCCGACGAGCAGACGACGGAGACGACCAGGTCGAGGACGGGGGTGCCGTCCTCGGCGACGGCGTCCCTGACGTCGTACACGGTGAAGGCGGAGATCTTCACCGGCCGGGCGGGGATCTCGAAGTCCTCGCCCTCGCGCGCTCGCGCGTACGACCGCTTGCCGTCGATCTTGATGGCGCTGACCTTCGACGGCACCTGCATGATGTCGCCGGAGAGCTTGGCGATGCCCGCGTCGATGGCGTCGCGCTTGATGCCCGAGGCGTCGGCCGACGAGGTGAACTCGCCTTCTGCGTCGTCCGTGACCGTGTTCTGGCCGAGCCGGATCGTGCCGAGGTACTCCTTCTCCGTCAGCGCGAGATGGCCGAGGAGTTTGGTCGCCCGCTCGACCCCGAGGACGAGCACGCCCGTCGCCATGGGGTCGAGGGTGCCCGCGTGGCCGACGCGGCGGGTCTTGGCGATCCCGCGCATCTTGGCGACCACGTCATGCGAAGTGAAGCCGGACGGCTTGTCGACGATGACAAGTCCGTCCGGCGTCTTGTTGCCGGTGTTGCTCATGCCGAGGCGTCGCCGTCCGTCTCGTCGCTGTCGTCGTCCGCTTCCGGCTTGCGGTACGGGTCGGCCCCGCCGGCGAACTCGGCGCCCGCGGACACCTCGCGCACCTTCTCGTCCGACATCCGGGCCTTGTCGAGGAGGTCCTCGATGGCCTTGGCGTTGTCCGGGAGCGCGTCCGCCACGAAGGTGAGGCTCGGGGTGAACTTCACACCCGCCGCCGCACCGACCGCCGAACGGAGGACGCCCTTGGCGCTCTCCAGGCCGGCGGCGGCTGCCGCGCGGTCCTCGTCGTCGCCGTAGACCGTGTAGAAGACGGTCGCCTCCCGCAGGTCACCCGTCACCCGGGTGTCCGTGATGGTCACATGCGTACCGAGCCGCGGGTCCTTGATCCCGCGCTGCAGCTTCTTGGCAACCACCTCTCGGATGAGGTCCGCCAGCCTTTTCGCCCGCGCGTTGTCGGCCACTGCTCCGTCTCCTTCTTCGCCTTGCTGTGCAATCAGTCTTCGTCGCCGTGGAGCCTGCGTCGAACGGAGAGCAGCTCCACCTCGGGACGGGCGGCGACCAGGCGCTCGCACCGGTCCAGTACGTCGGTGAGGTGCCCCGTCTCCCCGGAGACCAGCGCCAGGCCGATCTCGGCCCTGCGATGGAGGTCCTGGTTTCCGGTCTCCGCCGCGCTCACCGCGTATTTGCGCATGAGTTCGGCGACGATCGGGCGGACGACGGAGCGTTTCTCCTTCAGCGAGTGAACGTCGCCGAGGAGCAGATCGAAGGACAGTGTCCCCACATACATGTGTGTCCGGATGTCCCGCCGGTTCGGGGTCGTGCCCCGCCGCCACTTGGCAGGGACACAAGAACCGTACACGGAACGGCCGGGGCCGATCGACGGGATTTACCTCCCCTCGACCGGCCCCGGTTCGAGCTGCGTTGATCAGCCGCGAGGCTTCTCGCGCATCTCGTACGTCGCGATGACGTCGTCGATCTTGATGTCGTTGAAGTTACCGAGGTTGATACCGCCCTCGAACCCTTCGCGGATCTCGGTGACGTCGTCCTTGAAGCGGCGCAGACCAGAGATGTTGAGGCTCTCCGCGATGACCTTGCCGTCGCGGATGAGGCGCGCCTTGGTGTTGCGCTTGACCTCGCCCGACCGGACCAGGACACCGGCGATGTTGCCCAGCTTGGACGAGCGGAAGATCTCGCGGATCTCCGCCGTGCCGAGCTCGACCTCTTCGTACTCCGGCTTGAGCATGCCCTTGAGGGCCGCTTCGATCTCTTCGATCGCCTGGTAGATGACCGAGTAGTACCGGACGTCCACGCCTTCGCGGTCGGCCATCTGCGCGGCACGACCGGCCGCACGGACGTTGAAGCCGATCACGATCGCGTCGGAGCCGGTCGCCAGGTCGATGTCCGACTCGGTGACCGCACCCACGCCGCGGTGCAGGACGCGGATGTCGACCTCTTCGCCGACGTCGAGCTGGAGCAGCGAGGACTCGAGAGCCTCCACCGAACCGGACGCGTCGCCCTTGATGATGAGGTTGAGTTCCTGCACCAGACCGGCCTTGAGGGCCTCGTCCAGGTTCTCCAGGGAGAACCGAACACCCTTCCGGGCGAAGCGGACGTTGCGCTCACGGGCGGCACGCTTCTCGGCGATCTGACGGGCCGTACGGTCCTCGTCGACGACCAGGAAGTTGTCGCCGGCACCCGGGACGTTGGTGAGACCGAGGACGAGGACCGGAGTCGACGGACCCGCCTCTTCCACGTTCTCGCCCTTGTCGTCGAGCATCGCGCGGACTCGGCCGTACGCGTCGCCGACCACCATCGTGTCACCGACGCGGAGGGTACCGCGCTGGACCAGGACGGTCGCGACGGCGCCGCGGCCCTTGTCCAGGTGGGACTCGATCGCAATACCCTGCGCGTCCTGCGCCGGGTTCGCGCGCAGGTCGAGCGAGGCGTCCGCGGTCAGGACCACGGCCTCCAGGAGGGCCTCGATGTTCTCGCCCTGCTTGGCGGAGATGTCGACGAACATCGTGTCGCCGCCGTACTCCTCGGCCACCAGACCGAACTCGGTGAGCTGACCGCGCACCTTGGTCGGGTCGGCACCCTCGACGTCGATCTTGTTGACCGCGACCACGATCGGCACGTCGGCCGCCTTGGCGTGGTTCAGCGCCTCGATCGTCTGCGGCATCACACCGTCGTTGGCCGCGACCACGAGGATCGCGATGTCGGTGGACTTCGCACCACGGGCACGCATGGCGGTGAACGCCTCGTGACCGGGGGTGTCGATGAAGGTGATCCGGCGGTCCTCGCCGTTGACCTCCGCGCCGACCTGGTACGCACCGATGTGCTGCGTGATGCCACCGGCCTCGCCCGCAATGACGTTCGTCTTGCGGATCGCGTCCAGAAGGCGGGTCTTACCGTGGTCGACGTGACCCATGACGGTCACGACCGGCGGACGCGCGACGAGTGCTTCCTCGCCGCCCTCGTCCTCGCCGAACTCGATGTCGAAGGACTCGAGCAGCTCGCGGTCCTCCTCCTCGGGGCTGACGATCTCGAGGACGAAGTTCATCTCGTCCGCGAGCAGCCTCAGCGTCTCGTCCGGCACGGACTGCGTGGCCGTGACCATCTCGCCGAGGTTCATCATCACGCCGACGAGCGACGCCGGGTTGGCGTTGATCTTCTCGGCGAAGTCGGTCAGCGAGGCACCACGGGACAGGCGGACAGCCTGGCCGTTGCCCCTCGGCAGCATGACGCCGCCGACCGACGGAGCCTGCATCGACTCGTACTCCTGGCGCCTCTGCCGCTTCGACTTGCGACCACGACGGGCGGGCCCGCCGGGACGGCCGAACGCACCCTGCGTGCCACCACGGGCACCGGGACCGCCGGGACGACCGCCACCGGGGCGACCGGCGAAACCGCCGCCACCACCGGGACGACCGGCGAAACCGCCACCGCCGCCGCCACCACCGGGACGACCGGCGAAACCGCCGCCGCCACCGGGACCGGCCGGACGGCCTGCGAAGCCGCCGCCACCGGGACGACCGCCGCCGCCCGGGCGACCGCCGCCGCCACCGGGACCACGGCCACCGCCGGGGCCACCACCGGGACGCGGACCGGCAGCGGGACGCTGCGGCATCATGCCCGGGTTGGGACGGTTACCGCCGCCACCGGGGGCGCCGCCGGGACGCGGGGCACCACCCTGCGGGCGAGGCATGCCGCCGGGGCTGGGGCGAGCGCCGCCCTGACCCTGCGGACGAGGAGCACCCTGGCCGCCCTGGCCCTGCGGGCGCGGGGCGCCGCCGGGACCGCCGGGGCCACCCTGGCCGCCGGGACGCGGGGCGCCGCCCGGACGGGGCGCCTGCGGGCGCGCCATGCCGGTGGAGCCACCAGAGGTGAAGGGGTTGTTGCCGGGACGCGGTCCTGCCGGACGGCCACCGGGGCGCGGGGCGCCACCCTGGCCGCTGGGACGCGGAGCGCCGCCCTGACGGTCGCCGCGGTCGCCACGACCCTGGCCACCCTGACCCTGACCACCCTGGCCGGGGGCCGGACGGCCCGCGGGCTTGGGGGCACCCGGGCGAGCGCCCGGACGGGGGCCTGCCGGCGCCGAAGAGGCGGCAGGGGCAGCCGGAGCGGCCGGCGGAGCGGTGAACTCCGGGGCGGCCGGAGCCGGGCTGACCGGTGCGGCGGGCGCGGCCGGGGCAGCCGGAGCTGCCGGGGCGGCCGGAGCTGCGGGCGCCGGCTTCGGCGTCGGCGGCTTCGGACCCGGACGCGGGCCGGGAGCGGCCGGGGAGGCCGCGGGCTTGTCGGCCGCGGCGGCGGGCTTGGCCGCCGGCGGCTTCGGCGCGGCCGGACCCGGACGGGCGGCCTGCGCGGGAGAGGGGGACGCCGAGCCCGAGGGGGCCGGCGGCTTGGGGGCGGCCTGCTTGCGCGGCGCCCCGGGCTTGGCGGCGGCGGGCTTGCCGTTGCCACCACCCTGGTTCAATGCGTCAGTCAGTTTGCGTACAACGGGCGCCTCGATCGTCGAGGACGCCGAACGTACGAATTCACCAAGTTCTTGGAGCTTGGCCATGACGACCTTGCTCTCTACGCCGAACTCCTTGGCGAGCTCGTATACCCGGACCTTAGCCACTTCGCTCCTTTTAGGTCCGGGTTACGCCGGACCGTCGCTACTTCATGGGCGTACTCATCGCGTGCTCATCGAGTGCTCATCGCAATCTCGACCTACTTCCAACTCGCGGAATACCAGGGCCGCGCGGGGTTCCGCGCGACCTTCCTTACGGTGTTGCCTGCTGGGCAACTGTCTCGACGACTCGGCGCAAGTCCGCCGTGTCGAGCGGGCCCGGGGCCCGGAAGGCCCTCGGGAACGCCCTGCGTCGGACCGCCAGGTCGAGACAGACCGGAACGGGGTGGATATACGCACCCCGGCCGGGCAGCGTACCGCTTGGATCGGGGGCGCAAGCGCCCTCTTTCGCCACGATGCGCAGCAGATCGCTCTTGGCCGCTCGCTCCCGGCACCCCACACAGGTGCGTTCAGGGCATGCGCGGGCTTGCGTCCGGCCAGACACGATTAAGTCTACCTCCCCGCACCGAGCTCACCCCTTTGGGGCAAAAATCGAACGGTTGTTGTCTTGATCAGTACGGCGATCAGCGGTCGACCGGCACCCCGATCAGCCCTCCGGGGAGTCCTGCGGCTGCTCGGTGTCCGGACGGATGTCGATGCGCCAGCCCGTGAGCCGCGCGGCGAGGCGGGCGTTCTGGCCCTCCTTGCCGATCGCGAGGGAGAGCTGGTAGTCGGGCACCGTGACCCGCGCGGAACGGGCCGAGAGGTCGACGATCTCCACCTTGCTGACCCGCGCCGGGGAAAGCGCGTGGGCGACCATCTCGCCCGGGTCGTCCGACCAGTCGACGATGTCGATCTTCTCGCCGTTGAGCTCGGCCATGACGTTGCGCACACGCTGGCCCATGGGACCGATGCAGGCGCCCTTGGCGTTGAGCCCGGAGCGGGTGGAACGGACCGCGATCTTGGTCCGGTGGCCGGCCTCACGGGCGATGGCCGAGATCTCGACCGACCCGTCGGCGATCTCCGGCACCTCGAGCGCGAAGAGCTTCTTGACGAGGTTCGGGTGCGTGCGGGACAGCGTGACCGAGGGGCCGCGGACACCCTTCGCCACCCGGACGACGTACGAACGAAGGCGCAGGCCGTGGGCGTACTCCTCGCCCGGGACCTGCTCCTGCACCGGCAGGATGGCCTCGAGCTTGCCGATGTCGACGAGCACGTTCTTCGGGTCGCGGCCCTGCTGGACGACGCCCGTGACGATGTCGCCCTCGCGGCCGGCGTACTCCCCGAGCGTCGCGTCGTCCTGGGCATCGCGCAGACGCTGCAGGATGACCTGCTTGGCGGTCGTCGCGGCGATCCGGCCGAAGTCCGACGGGGTGTCGTCGAACTCCTTGGCCTCCTGCCCCTCTTCGAGGTCCGCCGGGTCCTCCGTCGCCCACACCGTCACATGGCCGCTGTCGCGGTCCAGCTTCACGCGGGCGCGACGGAAACTGCCGTCGGTGCGGTGGTAGGCGATGAGGAGGGCCGACTCGATCGCCTCGACCAGCAGGTCGAAGGAGATCTCCTTCTCGCGGACCAGACCCCGCAGGGCACTCATGTCGATGTCCACGGCTACGCCTCCTCTTCCTTCTTGTCCTTGCGGCTGAACTCGACCTCGACGCGCGCCTTGGCGATCGCGTCGAAGGTGAGCCTGCGGGCGGTGGGCTTGCGCCCCTTCACGCCCGGTACTTCAAGATTCACGCCTTCGTCGTCCACCTCGAGGATGCGGGCGATCAGATCGTCGCCGCCCTCCGTCAGCTGGAACTTCACCAGGCGGCCGACGGCGCGCAGATAGTGGCGGTGCTCCGTCAGCGGGCGCTCGGCGCCCGGGGAGCCGACTTCGAGGGTGTACTCCCCCTCGCCCATCGCGTCGCTCTCGTCGAGCTTCTCGGAGATTTCGCGGCTGATCTCCGCGATCTGATCCAGGTCCACGCCGTCGTCGGAGTCGATCACCACACGCAGCACCCGACTGCGTCCCACCGAGGCCACTTCGATCTCTTCGAGATCCAGTTCCTTCGAGCTGACGAGCGGTTCCAGCAGTTCTCGCAGCCTCTCGCTCTGGGTGGTGCTCATCCGGGTGACTCCTCGGCCGCGTGTGCTGTTGTGGGATCGTTCGCGTGTCAGGTCAAGGGTATCCGGTCCCGAGGGGTGTTGCCGCCCGCCGTCCGGCCGCGGCACGGCCCCGTCCGACCGGCACCGAGCCGCTCACGCGTACGAGGGCAGGCCGCAGGTACGGTGATCACCGGGCTCGCGCCCGGCTCGCCCACCTTCTGACTGCCTGCCTTTCTGGCCTTCCTGCCGAGGACGTCTGCTGTGCCGTCGTATCCCACCCCCTCGCACGCCCGCTCGGGGCCGCGCCGCAGGAGCCTGCTGACCGGGGCCGCCGGAGCAACCGGGGCCGTACTGCTCTCGGGCTGCTCGGACTCCTCGTCCACGGACGAGGACGAGGAGTCCTCCGCCGCCGCACGCCTGCGCGCGCGTGCCGCCCTCGACAGCGGTGAGCTGCTCGGGCACTACGACGCCATCCTCGCCGCGCATCCCTCGCTGGCCGGACGGCTCGATCCGCTGCGGGCCGAGGTGAAGCGGCACAAGGCGGTCTTCGCCGAGGGATCCGCTCCCCCGAGCCCCTCGGCCTCGACGGGCTCCGCCTCCCCCTCCGCGTCGCCCTCCCGGAAGCCCGCCGTCCCCAAGGACGAGAAGGACGCGGTGCGTGAGCTCGCCAAGGCCGAGCGAGAGCTGGCCAAGCGGCGCGGGAGCGAGCTGCTGGACGCGCCTGCTGAGCTGGCCAGGCTGCTCGCGTCGGTGGCGGCCGCGGGAGCCGCGCACGCGTATCTGCTGACGGAGGGCGACAAGTGAGCGATTCCAAGGACGAGTTGCGCGCGGTGCAGGCCGCGCTGGGTGCCGAGCACGCCGCCGTGTACGGCTTCGGGGTCGTCGGCGGCCGGATCGGCGAGGGCCGCAGGGCGGAGGCACGCACGGCGTACGACGCGCATCGCGCCCGGCGCGACGCGTTGCAGCGCGCCGTGCGCGACCTGGGCGGCGAGCCCGAGCCGTCGGCAGCCGCCTACGCGCTGCCCTTCGCCGTACCGGACTCCGCGGCCGCCATACGGCTCGCCACGGAGCTGGAGGAGCGGGTCGCGGGGGTCTACTCCGATCTCGTACGGGCTTCCACCGGCGCCCGGCGCGGCAGCGCGGCGGAGGCGCTGCGGGAGGCGGCGGTCCGTGCGGCGCGGTGGCGCGGCGGGAGCGTAACCTTCCCTGGTCTCGCAGAGCGGGCCGCCGGGTCGGACACCTCCGCACCGGCGGGACCCAAGGCGTAGGCGCTCACGACCGCCAGGAAGGGAACACCTCGCGCATGGCTTTCGAACCGCCCCGGCGCCTCGTCACCGCACTCGGCGAGGCGGCGCAGGACGGCGACGACTGGCTGGAGAAGCTGCCCGGAGCAGCCGAACAGGCCGTCGCTCTACGCGAGTTGACCGTAGAGCGGGTGCACGTGCCCGGTGGGCGCAGCAGCCTCGTCATCCTGGTGCGCCTCGCCGACGACGCGCCCGCGGTGCTGAAGCTGGTGCCGCCGAGGTCGCGGCCCGAGAGCGAGCGCGCCGCGCTCGCGCACTGGAACGGGCTCGGTGCCGTACGGCTGCTCGACCCCTCTGCCGCGGACGGCGCCCTCCTCCTGGAGCGGCTGCACCGCGATGTGTCGGTCCGTTCGCTGCCCGAGGCCAAGGCACTCCTGGAGGCGGCGGGCACGCTGCGCCGGCTGTGGGTGGAGCCGCCCACCGGGCACCGCTTCGAGACGGTCGCCGAACGGACGGGGCGGCAGGCGGACGCGATGCGGGCCGCATCGGACGGGGACGTCGCGCCGCTGGTGGACGCCGCGCTCGCCGCGCGGGACGAGCTGCTGGCCGGGGACGCGGAGGTGCGGCTGCTGCACGGCACGTTCCGGCAGAGCAAGGTGCTTCAGGGCGACCGCGTGCCGTGGCTGGCCGTGGGGCCCGACCCGGTGGTGGGCGAGTGCGCGTTCGACCTGGCCCGCCTGGTGCGGGACCGGGTGGAGGACCTCATCGCCTCGCCCTCGGGGGCGTCGATCACCCGGCGCCGGGTGAAGAAGCTGGCCGAGTCGCTGGACGTGGACCAGGAGCGGCTGCGGGGCTGGACGCTGTTCCGGGCCGTGGAGTCCGGGGTGCGGGCACGGCGCGTGGGGCGGGAGCAGGACGCGGAGCTGCTGCTGGAGTTCGCGGGGTGGCTCTAGCCGGCGCGGGCGCCTCGCGTTCCGCCATCACCGGCTCCGCCGAGTTCGTCCTCGAACGCCGGACGGGCTGAATCCTCAGCCCGTCCGGCGTTCGAGCATCGGGCTCAGGCAGTCAGCCGCGCGATCGCCTCGGCCACGGTGAGCTCCTCGCGCTCGCCGGTGCGGCGGTCCTTCAGCTCCACGACGCCCTCGGCGGAACGGCGTCCCGCCACCAGGATCTGCGGGACACCGATCAGCTCGGCGTCCGTGAACTTCACGCCGGGCGAGACGCCCGCCCTGTCGTCGACCAGGACCCGGACGCCCGCCGCGTTCAGCTGCTCGGAGACGTCGAGCGCGAGCTCCGTCTGGAGCGCCTTGCCCGCGGCCACCACGTGGACGTCGGCGGGGGCGATCTCCTTGGGCCAGCACAGGCCCTTGTCGTCCGCGGTCTGCTCGGCGAGCGCCGCCACCGCGCGCGAGACGCCGATGCCGTACGAGCCCATGGTCACGCGGACCGGCTTGCCCTGCTGGCCCAGGACGTCGAGCTGGAAGGCGTCGGCGAACTTGCGGCCGAGCTGGAAGATGTGGCCGATCTCGATGGCGCGGTCCAGCTTCAGGCCGGTGCCGCACTTGGGGCAGGGGTCGCCCTCCTCGACGACCACGACGTCGAGGTAGTCGTCGACCTCGAAGTCACGGCCCGCCACGACGTTCTTCGCATGCGTGTTGATCTTGTTCGCGCCGGTGATCCAGGCGGTGCCCGCCGCCACCCGCGGGTCGGCGATGTAGCGGACCTTGTCCAAGCCCTGCGGGCCGACGTAGCCACGTACGAGATCGTCGCGGCCCTCGAAGTCCTCGGCCGTCACCAGCTCCACGACGGCGGGCGCCAGGTGCTCGCCGAGCTTGCCGAGGTCGACCTCGCGGTCGCCGGGGACGCCCACGGCGACGATCTCGCCGTCGACCTTGACCAGGAGGTTCTTCAGGGTCGCGGAGGCCGGGACGCCGAGGTGGGCGGCGAGCGTCTCGATGGTCGGCGTGTCGGGGGTGTCCAGCTCCTCGACGGGGCCGTGCGCCGAGCCGTCGGCGGCCTCCGTGACGACGAAGGAGACGGCCTCCGTGTTGGCCGCGTAGTCGCACGCGGGGCAGTCCACGAAGGTGTCCTCACCGGCCGGCGCGGGCGCCAGGAACTCCTCGGAGGCCGAGCCGCCCATCGCGCCGGAGACGGCGGAGACGATGCGGTGGTCGAGGCCGAGACGCTCGAAGATCTTGATGTACGCGGCGCGGTGCAGGGCGTACGACTCGGCGAGGCCCTCGTCCGTCGTGTCGAAGGAGTACGAGTCCTTCATCTGGAACTCGCGGCCACGCAGCACACCGGCGCGGGGGCGGGCCTCGTCGCGGTACTTCGTCTGGATCTGGTAGAGGATCACCGGCAGGTCCTTGTAGGACGAGCACTGGTCCTTGACGATCTGGGTGAAGATCTCCTCGTGCGTCGGACCGAGGAGGTAGTCGGCGCCCTTGCGGTCCTTGAGGCGGAACAGCAGGTCGCCGTACTCGTCGTAGCGGCCCGTCGCGTCGTACGACTCCTTGGGCAGGAGCGCGGGCAGGAGGACTTCCTGGGCGCCGATGGCATCCATCTCCTCGCGCACGACGTGGGTGATGTTCTCCAGGACCTTCTTGCCCAGGGGCAGCCAGGACCAGATGCCTGCGGCGGTGCGGCGGACGTATCCGGCCCGGACGAGCAGCTTGTGGTTGAGCGTCTCTGCGTCCGCCGGGTCGTCGCGCAGTGTCTTGATCATCAATCGGGACATGCGCTGGACCTGGGCCATGGTGAACTCCTGCGAAAGGGGGTCCCCCCTGCTCGAGCTGAGCCGAGAGCTTGGGGAAGGGTGATGGCAGGAGGTTAACCGGGGCCCGGGCGCGGGCGGAAATCGGTTAGGCACCCGACCGCTTCAGCGGCAGGGGCGCGCCCATCACCGCGTACGGCTTCTGGGCGCTGGGGAACTGGACGTTGCGGGCCAGGTCCGCGTACCCGAGCGAGCGGTAGAGGCCGCGTGCGGGGCTCTCGATGTCGATCGCGGAGAGGATCGAGCGCGGCTGGTCCACGGTGTCCGTGATGGTGGTGATGAGGGTGCGGCCGACTCCGCGGTTCTGGTAACCGGGCTGCACATGGAGCTCGGTGATCACGAAGGAGTCGTCGAGCCAGTCCTCCACGCCGTGGACCCGCAGATACGGCTCGACGACCGTGGACCACCAGTGGCCGCGGCTGTTGGGCATGCCGTAGACGAAGCCGACGAGCCGCCCCTCGGGGGTGGTGGCGCCGAGCGCGCGGGCGCCGGGGTAGGTGAGGTGCCGCAGCACGATCTGGCGCCGCACGGTCACCTCGTCGTCGCTGAGCCCGAAGGCGTGGGCCTGTACCCGCAGCGCTTCGTCCACGTGCGTGGCGAGGTCCATCGGCCCGATCACGACGTCGTCAGTCATGCGCCGAACTTTAACTCGCGGACGGGGGTGCGTGAGGAGTGCGGTGTGAGACGCACAGGGGCCGGAACCGGACGTGAACCGGACGGGAACCTGACCGGAACCGGACTAGAACAGGACGCTCATGAACGCCCCGACCTCCTGGAACCCCACCCGCCGGTACGCCGCCCTGGCCGCGGTGTTGAAGTCGTTGACGTAGAGGCTGACGACCGGGGCGACGTCCGCGAGGGCGTACCGCAGGACGGCCGCCATGCCGGGTGCCGCGTAGCCCTGGCCCCGGTACTCGGGGGCCACCCAGACGCCCTGCACCTGACAGGCGTGCGCGGTGGCCGCGCCGATCTCGGCCTTGAAGATGACCTTGCCGTCGCGGTCGAGGCGGGCGAAGGAGCGGCCCGCGCCGACGAGTTCGGCGACCCGCGCCTGGTAGAGGAGGCCGCCGTCGCCGGCGAGCGGTGAGATGCCGACCTCCTCGGTGAACATCGCCACGCACGCGGGCATGATCGTCTCCATCTCGTCCTTGCGGACACGACGGACGTACGGGTCGGGGGCGATGTCCCGCGGGAGGCGGTCGGTGACCATCAGGGGCTGCTGGGCACGGACCTCGCGGGCGGGGCCCCAGGACGGTTCGAGCAGCCGCCAGAGCTGGGCGGTGGGCTCGGCGGGGCCGACGATGGAGGAACAGCGGCGGCCTGCCCTGCGGGCGCGGTCCGCGAAGGCGCGGACGGCTCGCGGGGTCGCGCAGATGGGGACGAGGTTGGCGCCCGCGTAGCAGAGGGACTCCAGCATTCCGTCCTGGTACCAGCCCCACATCTCGCCGCCGAGCCGCCACGGGTCCAGGCCCGCGACGCGGACCCGCGAGGTCACGAAGGCGTTGGCCACCGGCTCGCGGTCGAGCACTGCGAGCGCGGCGTCCAGGTCACTCGGTTCGAGGACCCTGGTGGTGGTCTGAGTCAACAACGGGGCGTCTCCATCACTCCCTGCGGGCAACGACAACCAGTCGAACACCCTGCTAGCGTCGCCGCGTGCCCTCAGGGCGGCGGTCAGGGCTTGCCCGTCGCGTCACTGCGAGAAGCCCCTCGGGGCGGAGTCACACGGTCTGCTGATCTCCGTACTTTAACCGGAGATGCCGAGTAGCACCGCACGCAAGGGACCGGGCGCCACCTCCGGAGGGGCCCGGTCCCTTGCGTCATGTCAGGCGTCAGCCCGCGATGGCCACCGACGGCTCGCCCGAGGGGACGCCGTCCTTCTCCATCTGCTCGGCGATCTTCATCGCCTCTTCGATCAGCGTCTCGACGATCTTCGACTCGGGGACGGTCTTGATGACCTCGCCCTTGACGAAGATCTGGCCCTTGCCGTTGCCGGACGCGACACCGAGGTCGGCCTCGCGGGCCTCGCCGGGGCCGTTCACGACACAGCCCATGACGGCGACGCGGAGCGGGACCTCCATGCCGTCCAGGCCCGCGGTGACCTCTTCGGCCAGCTTGTAGACGTCGACCTGGGCGCGGCCGCAGGAGGGGCAGGAGACGATCTCCAGGCGGCGCGGCTTGAGGTTGAGGGACTCCAGGATCTGGATGCCGACCTTGATCTCCTCGACCGGCGGGGCCGAGAGGGAGACGCGGATCGTGTCGCCGATGCCCTCGGAGAGCAGCGCGCCGAAGGCGACCGCCGACTTGATCGTGCCCTGGAAGGCCGGACCGGCCTCGGTCACGCCGAGGTGCAGGGGGTAGTCGCACGCCGCCGCGAGCTGGCGGTAGGCGTTGACCATGACGACCGGGTCGTTGTGCTTGACCGAGATCTTGATGTCCCGGAAGCCGTGCTCCTCGAAGAGCGACGCCTCCCACAGGGCGGACTCGACGAGGGCCTCCGGGGTGGCCTTGCCGTACTTCTTGAGGAGGCGCGCGTCCAGCGAACCCGCGTTCACGCCGATCCGGATCGGCGTGCCCGCGTCGTTCGCGGCGCGCGCGATCTCCTTGACCTTGTCGTCGAACTGCTTGATGTTGCCCGGGTTCACACGGACCGCGGCGCAGCCGGCGTCGATCGCGGCGAAGACGTACTTCGGCTGGAAGTGGATGTCGGCGATCACCGGGATCTGCGACTTCCGCGCGATCGTCGCGAGGGCGTCCGCGTCGTCCTGCGTAGGACACGCCACCCGCACGATCTGGCAGCCGGACGCCGTGAGTTCGGCGATCTGCTGCAGCGTCGCCCCGATGTCGGACGTACGCGTCGTCGTCATCGACTGCACCGACACAGGTGCGTCCCCGCCGACGGCGACCGTACCGACCTGGATCTTGCGGCTGACACGGCGGTCGGCGAGCTTGGTCGGTACGGACGGGATTCCGAGAGAAACGGCAGTCATCTGGCGTGCATCCCCAAGGTGTGGATCAAGGTCCCGAGATCGGCGGGCTCCAGGCTTCGAGATTACGGCACCCCGCGGGGCCCGAGCACATCCCGTCCCCAAGTCCACCCAATGGTGGGCGACCGGACACATAGAGTGCCCGGCCGCCGCAAACTTCGCATTACTACGAGATTCTTACCGGGTTAACTACATCCGCGATCAGCACGAGAATCGTGAAGCAGATGAAGATTCCGGCCACCACATAGGCGACGGGCATCAGCTTCGCGACGTCGAAGGGGCCCGGGTCGGGCCGCTTCAGGAGCTTGGCGGCCTGGCGGCGCACCGACTCCCACAGCGCCCCGGCGATGTGCCCGCCGTCGAGCGGCAGCAGCGGCAGCATGTTGAACAGGAACAGCGAGAGGTTGAAGCCCGCCACCAGGAACAGCATCATCGCGATCTGGTTCTCCGGCGGGATGTCCAGCGTGAAGACCTCGCCGCCCACGCGGGCCGCGCCGACGACGCCCATCGGGGAGTCCTGCTTGCGGTCGCCGTCCCCGAAGGCCGCGTCCCACAGGTCGGGGATCTTGGACGGCAGGGCGATGAGCGACTCGACGCCGTTCTCCATCATGTCGCCCATGCGGTTCACGGAGTCGCCGAAGCCCTGCTGGACGATGCCGGTGGCGGGGGTGAAGCCGAGGAAGCCCGCGTAGACGTACTTCCCCTGTACGTAGCCGCCGTCGCCGTCCGTCTTGCTGACCTGGTTCTTGATCAGGTTGGCGTGCAGGTCGACCCGCTTGCCGTCGCGCTCGACCGTGATGGTGGCCGGACCGATGGTCTCGCGGATCTTGCCCTGGAGCGCGGACCAGTCGTCGACGGGCTTGCCCTGGAAGGCCACGATCTTGTCGCCGAGCTTCAGTCCCGCCGCCTTGGCGGGCGCGACCGTGTCGCCCTTCTCGCACTTGGAGCGGTTCTCGCTCTGCTGGATGACGCAGTCGGAGACCTTGCCGACGGACGTCGTCTGCGTGCTGATGCCGAAGGTCATCATCACGCCGAGGAAGATCGCCACGGCGAGGATGAGGTTCATGAACGGGCCCGCGAACATCACGATCACGCGCTTCCACGGCTTGCGCGTGTAGAAGAGCCGCGTCTCGTCGCCGGGCTTCAGCTCCTCGAAGGCTGCCGACCGCGCGTCCTCGATCATGCCGCGCCACGGGGACGTCGAGCGTGCCTCTATGCGGCCGTCCGGACCCGGCGGGAACATGCCGATCATCCGGATGTACCCGCCGAGGGGGATGGCCTTGACGCCGTACTCGGTGTCGCCCTTCTTGCGCGAGAAGATCGTCGGGCCGAAGCCGACCATGTACTGCGGCACGCGGATGCCGAACAGCTTGGCGGTCGACAGGTGGCCCAGCTCGTGCCAGGCGATCGAGAACAGCAGCCCGACCGCGAAGACGACTATGCCGAGGATCATCATCAGGGTCGTCATGCGCGGGCCTCCGCGGTCGCCTTCGCCGTCAGTTCACGGGCCCGGGCACGCGCCCAGGTCTCCGCTTCGAGGACGTCCGCGACGGTCAGGGAAGTTCCCGCGGCCGGTGTGCCGTGTTCGGCGACGACCTTCGTGACGGTCTCCATGATCCCGTTGAAGGGCAGGGCGCCGTTCAAGAACGCGTCCACGCACTCCTCGTTGGCGGCATTGAACACCGCCGGGGCCGTACCCGCGAGCTTCCCCACGTGCCGGGCGAGCCCGACCGACGGAAAAGCGTCGTTGTCGAGGGGGAAGAACTCCCAGCTGGAGGCCTTCGTCCAGTCGAAGGCGGGGGCCGCGTCCGGCACCCGCTCGGGCCAGCCGATGCCGATGGCGATCGGGCCGCTCATGTCGGGCGGCGTGGCCTGGGCCAGCGTCGACCCGTCGGTGAACTCGACCATGGAGTGCACGTACGACTGCGGGTGGACGACGACCTCGATGCGCTCGAAGGGGATGTCGTAGAGGAGGTGCGCCTCGATGACTTCCAGGCCCTTGTTGACGAGCGTCGCCGAGTTGACGGTGATGACCGGGCCCATGGCCCAGGTGGGGTGCGCGAGCGCGTCGTCCGGTGTGACGTTCGCCAGATCGGCCTTCGTACGTCCCCGGAACGGACCCCCGGAGGCCGTGACGACCAGCTTGCGCACATCGGCGCGGGTGCCCGCGGCGAGCGCCTGGAAGAGCGCGGCGTGCTCGGAGTCGACGGGGATGATCTGCCCCGGCTTGGCGAGCGCCTTCACCAGCGGGCCGCCGACGATCAGCGACTCCTTGTTGGCGAGCGCGAGGGTGCGGCCCGCTTCGAGCGCCGCGAGGGTGGGCGCGAGCCCGATGGATCCGGTGATGCCGTTCAGGACGGTGTGGCACGGCGAAGCGGCGAGCTGCGTGGCCGCGTCGGGCCCGGCGAGGACCTCGGGCAGCGGCTCGTCGCCGTACTGCCCCTTCAGCGCCTCGCGCAGCGCCGGTACGACGTCCTCGCGGGCCACGGCCACGGTCCGTACCCGCAGCCGCCTCGCCTGCTCGGCGAGCAGCCCGACGCGGCCGCCGGCGGCGGAGAGCGCGGTGACGCGGAAGCGACCGGGGTTGCGCAGGACGAGATCGATGGCCTGGGTGCCGATCGACCCGGTCGAGCCGAGGATGACGATGTCCCGCGGACCGTCCGTGACGACGGGGTCGAAGACGAGATGCGGGTCGGCGAGGGGGGCTGGACTGTCGCTCATCCCCCCATTCTTGCCTGGGCGGCGGTGTGAGGAGACACTGCGCCCCGATCCGGTCGGCCGGAATCGTGTTCCGGGGCGTTCCCGCGAGGGGGAACGCCCCGGAAAGCACGTCAGCGGATCGGCCGGTGGACGTTCTCCCGGGTGCTGGGGCCCGGTGTGGCGTCCGCGATCCAGGGGCCTTCGCCGCTGGGGTCCACGACGCCCGACTCCAGCCAGGTGTACATACCGTTCAGGACGCCCTTGACCACCTTGCGGTCGACGTCGTCCGTGTTGGTCCACAGGCGGTCGAACAGCTCGTCGACGCGGATGCGGGACTGGCGGCAGAACGTGTCGGCCAGCTGGTAGGCCTCGCGGCCGTGGTCCTCCGTCGTCCGCAGGAGCTCGGCACGTACGCATGCCGCGCTCATCGCGAAGAGTTCGGCACCGATGTCGACCACGCGGCCCAGGAAGCCCTGCTTGGTCTCCATCTTTCCCTGCCAGCGCGACATCGCGTAGAACGTCGAGCGGGCCAGCTTGCGGGCGCCCCGTTCCACGTAGCGCAGGTGCGGGGAGAGGTCCGCGTGGCCGGCGGGGTGGAACTCGGCGTACGAGCGCGGGAGCTGGCCCGGGCCCGTGACCAGTTTCGGCAGCCAGCGTGCGTAGAAGCCGCCTGCCCGCGCGCCCGCCTTCGCCTTGTCGGACAGGGACTTGTCCGGGTCGATCAGGTCGCCCGCCACCTTGAGGTGCGCGTCCACCGCCTCGCGGGCGATGAGCAGGTGCATGATCTCCGTCGAGCCCTCGAAGATGCGGTTGATGCGCAGATCGCGCAGGACCTGTTCGGCCGGGACCGCGCGTTCGCCGCGGGCCGCGAGGGACTCCGCGGTCTCGAAGCCGCGGCCGCCGCGGATCTGCACCAGCTCGTCCGCCATCAGACAGCCCATCTCGGAGCCGTACAGCTTGGCGAGCGCCGCCTCGATGCGGATGTCGTTGCGGTCCTCGTCGGCCATCTGGGAGGAGAGGTCGAGTACGGCCTCCAGGGCGAAGGTCGTGGCCGCGATGAAGGAGATCTTCGCGCCGACGGCCTCGTGCAGCGCGACCGGCTTGCCCCACTGCTCCCGCGCGCCCGACCACTCACGGGCGATCTTCAGGCACCACTTGCCCGCGCCGACGCACATCGCGGGCAGCGAGAGGCGGCCGGTGTTGAGGGTGGTCAGGGCGATCTTCAGGCCCGCGCCCTCCGGGCCGATGCGGTGCGCCGCCGGGACGCGGACCTGGTGGAAGCGGGTCACGCCGTTCTCCAGGCCGCGCAGGCCCATGAACGCGTTGCGGTTCTCGACGGTGATGCCCTCGGCCGCGGCCTCCACCACGAAGGCCGTGATGCCGCCCTTGTGTCCCTCGGACTTCGGCACGCGCGCCATGACGACCAGGAGGTCGGCGACGACACCGTTCGTCGTCCACAGCTTCACGCCGTCCAGGACGTACGAGTCGCCGTCCGGGACGGCCGCCATCGCCATGCGGGCCGGGTCGGAGCCGACGTCCGGCTCGGTCAGCAGGAACGCGCTGATGTCCGTGCGGGCGCAGCGCGGCAGGAACTCGTCCTTCTGCTCCTGGGTGCCGAACTGCTTGAGCGGCTGCGGTACGCCGATCGACTGGTGCGCGGAGAGCAGCGCGCCGATCGCCGGGTTCGCGGAGCCGACGAGGGCCAGGGCCTTGTTGTAGTACACCTGCGTGAGGCCGAGCCCGCCGTACTTCGTGTCGATCTTCATGCCGAGGGCGCCGAGCTCCTTGAGCCCGTTGAGCACCTCGTCGGGGATCTTCGCCTCGCGCTCGATGCGCGCCGAGTCGATCTTCGTCTCGCAGAAGTCGCGGAGCTTGGCGAGGAATTCCTCGCCGCGCCGGGCGTCCTCGTCGGCGGGCAGGGGGTGCGGGTGGATCAGGTCGAGCCGGAAACGCCCGAGGAAGAGTTCCTTGGCGAAGCTGGGCTTGCGCCAGTCCTGCTCGCGGGCGGCCTCGGCGACCTGCCGGGCCTCGCGCTCGGTGACGGACGGACCGGTAGGTGGTGTGGTTGGTGCGGGCATTGAGGAGCTCACCTCGCCGCGGAGTGGGGCCGGTCGGCTCCGATTGACCCGATCTCGACCCGGTCGGTTACTGACTGGTGCTACTCGATCGTATGGATCGTATGTACCCGATTCGCCCCCAGCCCACCAGTCCTCGCGCAGCGTTCGGCCCACCGGGACGCGTGGGGCGCCCGCACACGAGAACGGCCGGAGCCCCCGCACAGTGGGCTCCGGCCGTCCGGTCCGAGAAGTGACCGGAAGTGACCTACAGGTCGAGGCCCGTCAGGACCATGACCCGCTCGTACGTGTAGTCGTCCATCGCGAAGCGGACGCCCTCGCGGCCCACGCCGGACTGCTTGACGCCGCCGTACGGCATCTGGTCGGCGCGGTAGGACGGCGCGTCGCCGATGACCACGCCGCCGACCTCAAGGGCGCGGTGGGCGCGGAAGGCGGTCTGCAGGTCGTGCGTGAAGACGCCCGCCTGGAGGCCGTACTTGGAGTCGTTGACGGCGGCGAACGCCTCCGCCTCGCCGTCCACCTTCTTGATCGTGAGGACCGGCCCGAAGACCTCCTCGACGGCGATGGTGGTGCCGGCCGGTACGTCGGCGAGGACGGTCGGCGCGTACGAGGCGCCGTCCCGCTTGCCGCCCACGAGGAGCTGCGCGCCCGCCTGGACGGCCTCGTCGACCCAGGACTCGACGCGCTTGGCGGCGTCCTCGTTGACGAGCGGTCCGACGTCCGTCTTCGGGTCGGACGGGTCGCCGGTGACCTGGGCCTCGATGGCCTTGAGGACGCGCGGCACGAGCCGGTCGTACACGGAGGCGTCGGCGATGACGCGCTGCACCGAGATGCAGGACTGGCCGCCCTGGTAGTTGGAGAACGTCGCGATGCGCGAGGCCGCCCAGTCCAGGTCCTCGTCGGAGGAGAAGTCGGACAGGACGACGGCGGCGCCGTTTCCGCCGAGCTCCAGGGTGCAGTGCTTGCGCGGCACCGAGTCCAGGATCGCGTAACCGACCTTCTCGGAGCCGGTGAAGGAGATGACGGGGAGGCGCTCGTCCTGGACGAGGGCGGGCATCTTCTCGTTCGCGACCGGAAGCACGGACCAGGAACCGGCCGGGAGGTCGGTCTCGGCGAGCAGCTCGCCGATGAGGAGACCCGAGAGCGGGGTCGCCGGCGCCGGCTTGAGGATGATCGGCGTGCCGGAGGCGATGGCCGGGGCGATCTTGTGGGCGCAGAGGTTCAGCGGGAAGTTGAACGGCGCGATGCCCAGGACGACACCCTTGGAGAAGCGGCGCGTGAAGGCGAGACGTCCCTGGCCACCTGCGTCGGTGTCGAGGCGCTGGGCCTCGCCGCCGTTGAAGCGGCGGGCTTCCTCGGAGGCGAACCGGAAGACGGAGACGGCACGGCCGACCTCGCCACGGGCCCACTTGATCGGCTTGCCGTTCTCCGCGGAGATGAGCTGGGCGATCTCTTCCGTGCGCTCGACGAGCCTGCGGCTCACGTGGTCGAGGGCGGCGGCCCGCACGTGCGCCGGGGTCGCGGCGAACTCGTCGCGCACGGCGTACGCGGCGGCGACGGCTTCCTCGACCTGGGCGTCGGTCGGTACGGACGCCTTGCCGACGACCCGTCCGTCCCACGGCGATGTGACGTCGAGAGTGGTCTCACCGGTGGTCTGGCGACCGGCGAGCCAGAAGGCGTGGATGGAAGTCATGTCGATTCCCGGCCCTTCCGCGAAGGTGTGTCTTGGGGGGTACGTTCCCCACCGTAGGGGCGGCAAGGGCGCGGGACGTTTGTCCGACGCGGAGTACTGACCCTTGGGGCCGCGCCGCTTTGGCAGGGGAACGATTCCCCCGCAGCTACTCCGTACCGCTCGATGTCGCCTTCAGGGACAGCCACAGCTCCATGCGGACGTCCGGGTCGTCCAGGGAGCGGCCCAGGATCTCCTCGACCCTGCGCATGCGGTAGCGCAGGGTGTGGCGGTGGACGCCCAGGTCGGCCGCCGCCGCGTCCCACTGGCCGTGGCGCGAGAGCCAGGCCCGCAGCGAGGCGATCAGGTCGCCGCGG
Organism: Streptomyces sp. NPDC032198; assembly: GCF_040636975.1. NCBI lineage: Bacteria > Bacillati > Actinomycetota > Actinomycetes > Kitasatosporales > Streptomycetaceae > Streptomyces > Streptomyces sp. NPDC032198. The sequence goes on from NZ_JBEZVL010000011.1 coordinate 52,214, forward strand.
CCGGTGGCGTCGTGCTCGTACAGGGCGCGCAGCAGACCGTCGGCGAACGCCCGTACGGCATCGTCGGCGAGCAGCGGCAGGACCGAGCCCGCCGCGAGGTCCTCGTGCTCGACCAGCGCACGGCCGCGGCGCCGGGCGATGGACAGCGCCTGGTCCGCCTGCTTGTACGCCGTGGCCGCCGCGATCGGTCCGGCGGGCGCGGAGAGGCCGAGGAGGAGAGCCGTCCCGTCGCCCGCACCGCCCTCCGGCGCCTCGGAACGCCCTGCCTCCAGCGTCTGCGCGTACGCGACGCAGGCCGCCGCGCCCGCGCCGCCGTCCACGACGAGCAGCACGAGCCGCTCGCCGTAGGGGACGACGAGGAGTGCCTCACCGGCGCGTGCCGCGGCCGACTCGACGGCCTCGGTCAGACCGGCGAACGGGTCGTCGTCCTCCGGGGCGGAGGCGGGCACCTCCGCGACCACCAGGCGGAACGGCGCGTCGAGCAGGCTGCCGTACAACTCCCCCGCCACCGTGCGGGCATGGTCCGGCTCCCCCGCGAGCAGCATCCGCAGCACCGCGGAGCCGACCCGCGCCTCGGCGGCCTGCAGCGAGCGGTTGCGCTCCGTGGTGAGGGTGAGCAGCGCTATGGCGGAGTGCAGGGCGTACCGCTCGGCGGTGCCGAGGGTGGAGGCCGTGCCGACGGCGAGCGCGGCGCGGGGCCGCCGTCCCGTGCCGATCGAGTGCAGCTCCACCCGGTCCTCGGCGCCCGCGACGACCGCGCTCGCGGGTGCGGCCCGGTCCCGCAGGCGCTCCACGTCGGTGGTGAGCCTGGCGGCCCGGCGGGACGCCCACTCGGGGGCCGTGGCGACGACGGCGCCGGACGCGTCGTACAGCGCGGCCCAGCCGTCCACCTGGCCGGCGAGCGCGCCGAGCAGCCCTTCGGGGCCATCGCTCAGTGCCTGCTTGGTCAGCTCGCGCTGGGCCGCGAAGCCCGCCGTCACCGCGCGGTACTGGTCGGCGGCGATGGCCGCGGAAACCGCCTTGCTGATCGCGAGGAACGGGGTGCGCCGGGGCACCTCAAGGAGCGGAAGCCCTTCGTCCGCGGCGGCCGCGACCAATGCCTCCGGAATGTCCTTGTAATGCACCCCGACCGCGAACCCGAGCCCGACGACGCCCGCCGCCGCGAGCCGCTTCACGTAGCGGCTCATGGCCTCCGGGTCCTCCGCGTCCAGCTTGAGCGCGGTGATCAGGAGGAGCTCGCCGCCCTCCATGTAGGGCACGGGGTCGGTGAGCTCACTGGCATGCGCCCAGCGCACGGGCGCGTCCAGATGGTCCTCACCGGCGCGCACGGTGAGCTTGAGTGCGGAGTGGTGGACGAGGGAGGCGAGCGTGGGCGGCATGGGGCCTTCAGGTCTGGTCAGCAGGTCAGGGCGGCAGGTCTGGCAGCGGCGGTGGGCGCGCGTCCCGGTCGGCCATTGAATCCCGGACGAGATGTGGATCTTTTGGCCGGTACGTATGAACGACCTGTGTCGATTCTGCCTCACCGTACGGTACGTACGGGACCGAATTCCCCGTACGTACATCCCTGCCTGCGCCGCCGCTGCGTACGCCCGGGTGGCTATCCCCGAAGGTCCACCAAAAGGGGTGGCGCGTGCTCGCCCCGTACGTCCGTCAGGGAGAGCACCGCGTGGCCCGGGGGCAGCGAGTGGGCCAGGTCGGAGGCGGACCAGCGCTCGCGTTCGACCTTGCGTACGGTGACGGCGTCGGTGGTGACCGCCTTGCCTGTGACGAGCTTGCGCAGCGAGTGCAGCGCCCGGGTCATCGGCTGGTCGGCGAAGACCGTGTGCTGAGCCACTTCCTTGGTCTCGATCCACTCGGTGCCCCAGGCCTCGGTGAACCGGCGCCCGTCCCAGGTCGTCACGCCGGAGAAGGCCATCCGGCAGCCGACCGCGGCGTAGAGCGGTCCCTGGAGCGGCTCCGGCACCTCGCCGATGGTGCGCAGACCGAGCACGACGCCCGCGTTCAGCGACCGCAGCCGCTGAATGGCGCGCACGCTCTCGGGGGTGAGGGTGCGGGCGGCGTCGTCGAGGATCAGGCACGCGAAGTGCGGCCGCCGGGCACGGCCGCGCGCGACGTACGAGAACTGGGCGAGCAGCAGGCGGGCCAGGAGCCGCGACGCCTCCTCGTGTCCGTGTTCGGGCAGGTCCACCCTGACGCGGAGCGGGTGGTGGGCGACGGCCCGCATCGAGAAGGGGTGCCCCTCGCCGCTGGGGTCGAAGAAGTCGGCGAAGGCGGGGCGGTCGAGCAGGGCGAGCCGGTCGGCCAGGGCGGGGCCCGGGTCGTTGGGCGAGCCGGACTGGCGGACGCGGGCGTCGAGTTCGCGGCGCATGGCGGTGTGTTCGTCGGCGGCGAGGCCCGCACGGAGGGCGTCGAGCGCGGCCGGGTCCCCCTCCAGCAGTTCGCGCAGCACGGGCACGGACGGGAAGCGGTCGTGGAGGCGGCGGTAGGGGCCGAGGAGTTGGGCGAGGGTGGTGGCGGCGCGCCGCGTGTCCACGGCTTCGAGGTCGCCGACGAGCCCTTCGGCGAGGAAGGCGGCGGCCTCGTCCGGGTCGTCGCAGTCCGCGTACAGGTCGAGGTCGTGCACGGACGCCGGATCGCCCGGCCTGGCCACGACGTCGTACGCGCTGTCGGGGCCGAGCGCCGTGCCCGCGGCGCACACGACGACGACCGCGCACTGCCCGGTCAGGGCGCCCAGGGCGAGCGACTCGGCCACCGGCCGCATGAGCCGTCCGGTCTTGCCCGCACCGGACGGACCCACCGCGAGCAGCGAAGTGCCGAGCACGGCGGGGTCGAGCGCGGCTCCGGCGTCGCGCACGGCGTAGGGATTGCGCTCGTCCTTCGCGAAGCGGCCGATCTTGACCTGGCCCACGAGCAGGTCGTGGACGGCGCTGCGGGCGGGCAGATCACGCTGACCCGAGGGGTGGGTCCAGGAGGCGGCGCCGTGCCGGGCGACCGTGTCCACGAAGGTGGCGAGCGCGCCCGGGTCGGGGGCGGCGGTGCGCCAGGCGTGGGCCACGCGGGCGCAGTCGACGTCGTTCATGCGTCCGCTGACCAACTCGGCGGAGAGCAGGTCGGCGGCCTTGTCGTGTCCCGCCGCGCGCAGTTCGGGCCAGTGGCCGCGCGCGGGAGCGCCGGCGGGGCGCGGCGGGGTGGCGCGGGGGCGTGTCGTCGCGCGCGTCGCGGTCCTGGCGGTCGTGGCGTCGCGGATCGCCTCCCACCATCCGCCGATCCGGGCGAAGGGCCACAGCACCGCGAGGGTGATCAGGATGTACAGGCTGTCGGTGAGCACCTGCGAGGTGAAGACCTCGTAACCCCCCGCGATGAGTGCGACCAGGGAGAAGACGGGGTCGACCACGGGCAGCGGGCGCGCGTCGAGCCCGAAGGCGCTCGGCCAGACGAAGATCAGGACACCGACCGCGGCGACGGAGGCGACCACGGCGCGGGAGGGCTGCGGGCGCCGCACCACGAAGTGCCGGATCGAGTCGGGCCAGGCACCGAGCCGTCCGACGGAGTACAGCACCGCGCCGAAGACAAGACCGTTGTAGACGATCCGGGCGTCCTCGGCCTGCCGCTCCTTGGGCTGCACGCTGCCGGCCCACCACCAGTCGCCCGGCGTGAACAGCTTGAGCAGGGCCCACTGATAGGGGATGTTGCCCTGCCGCCACAGCGACCAGAACAGCAGGCCGAGCACGGCGGAGATCACCATGCCGACGATCAGCCGCCGGTTGACGCCTTCGCTCTCGGCCTCGGGCGCGGGGGCCCGGTAGGCGTAGCGCCAGATGCCGGGAGCCACCTCGGGGCGGGGCGTGGCGAGCCAGTCGGCGACGGAGGGGGTGCTGTCGGCGCCGGGTGCCCGCCGGGGCATCGGCGGCGCCGCGGGGACGGCCGGCCCCGCCGGACGCGGCACCGGTGTGGCGTGCGTACCGCGAGCGTCGTGCGTGCCTTCGGAGTCCATGGCCCTTGCCCCCTGACCTGCCGGTCTGTCGGTTCAGCCGTCAATCTAGTGCCCCTGCAGGGGGAGTTCACCGGATACGCGCCCGGGACCTGCGGGAACACCCTGACGTGCGCGGGGCGCCGATGGGGACGAAAGCCGCACCCCGCCCACGGGCCGCTATGTCCATCACGGACAACCGCCACGCCGAAAAACTCCCCCGTGGAGCATGCCCGCCCCCACGCTCCGCCCCTAACCTGCGAAAGAAAGCAGCAACGAAAGCCAGTATCGAGCGTCCGCCTCGCCCCACCCCCAGGAGCACCCCATGACCGCACTTCCGCAGGAGCGCCGCGTCGTCACCGCCATTCCCGGGCCGAAGTCCCAGGAGCTGCAGGCCCGCCGTACCGCCACGGTCGCCGGCGGCGTGGGTTCCGTGCTGCCCGTCTTCGCGGCGCGCGCGGGTGGCGGCATCATCGAGGACGTCGACGGCAACCGCTTCATCGACTTCGGCTCCGGCATCGCCGTGACGTCGGTCGGTGCCAGCGCCGAGGCCGTCGTACGCCGGGCGACCGCGCAGCTCGCCGACTTCACGCACACCTGTTTCATGGTGACGCCGTACGAGGGGTACGTCGCCGTCGCCGAGCAGCTCGCGGAGCTGACGCCGGGTGACCACGCGAAGAAGTCCGCGCTCTTCAACTCCGGCGCCGAGGCCGTCGAGAACGCCGTCAAGATCGCCCGTGCGCACACCAAGCGCCAGGCGGTCGTCGTCTTCGACCACGGCTACCACGGCCGTACGAACCTGACGATGGCGCTGACCAGCAAGAACATGCCGTACAAGAACGGCTTCGGGCCGTTCGCCCCCGAGGTCTACCGCGTCCCGGTGGCCTACGGCTACCGCTGGCCGACGGGCGAGGAGAACGCCGGTCCCGAGGCCGCCAAGCAGGCCATCGACCAGATCAGCAAGCAGGTCGGCGCGGAGAACGTCGCCGCGATCATCATCGAGCCGGTGCTCGGCGAGGGCGGCTTCATCGAGCCCGCGAAGGGCTTCCTGCCGGAGATCGTGAAGTTCGCCAACGACAACGGCATCGTCTTCGTCGCGGACGAGATCCAGTCCGGCTTCTGCCGCACCGGCCAGTGGTTCGCGTGCGAGGACGAGGGCATCGTCCCCGACCTGATCACGACGGCCAAGGGCATCGCGGGCGGCTTGCCGCTCGCCGCCGTCACGGGCCGCGCCGAGATCATGGACGCCGCGCACTCGGGCGGCCTCGGCGGCACCTACGGCGGCAACCCGGTGGCCTGCGCCGGTGCGCTCGGCGCCATCGAGACCATGAAGGAGCTCGACCTCAACGGCAAGGCCAAGGCCATCGAGGCGACGATGAAGGCCCGCCTGAACGCCATCGCGGAGAAGTACGACATCGTCGGCGACGTCCGCGGCCGTGGCGCGATGATCGCCATCGAGCTGGTCAAGGACCGCGCCACGAAGGAGCCGAACGCCGAGGCGACGGCCGCGCTCGCCAAGGCCTGCCACGCGGAGGGCCTGCTCGTCCTCACCTGTGGCACGTACGGCAACGTCCTGCGCTTCCTGCCGCCGCTGGTCATCGGCGACGACCTCCTGAACGAGGGCCTGGACATCATCGAGGCGGCGTTCGCCCGCGTCTGATCACCTCCCCACGGACGTGCTCAGCGGAGCCGGGATCACCCCAAAGGGGGAAGATCCCGGCTCCGTATGTATGCGCACATGCCCTGACGTGTGTGTACGGCGCGCGGTGCGAGGCCCGTGACCTGGAGTGACCGTCAGGGCGTGTGAAGAAGGTGTGCGGGACCCATGCCGGGTTGCCGTTCCGCCTGTCGGCCCGTCACCACCTGACGTACGGTTTCTGCAGATGAGAGAAACACCCCGCCCACAGGGGACTGTGGGCGACACCGGGACGGAGCCTCCCCAGCCCCGTCTTGGTCGTGCCCTCGCGCACACACCCGGAGTCACTGGCTCCGGAACTCCTCACCGATCGGACGGCCGCCCGCCCCAAACCCCCCGGGGCGTGCGGCACACCGGTCAGGACGGCCACCTCGGAACTACCCCCCCTGTTCCGGGGCGGCCGACCACTTTCCTCTTCGGCCTCTGCGCGCTGCTCTTCGCGCTCATCACCTGGCAAGTGATCGCCGACGGCCCCCTGCGCGACGCGGACGAGCGGCTCGGCCCCTGGATCACCGGAAGCCGCCTCCCGGACGGCGCCGCCGAGTTCCTCGCCGATCTGGGTGGGGTCGCCGTCGCCGTGCCGTTCCTCGCCGCCGCCATCGCCTACACGTCGTGGCGCGGCCACTGGGCCGGTACGTTCCGCTGGTGGCCGGCCCCGGTCGCCGCCGCCGTGGCCATGGCCGCGGTCCCGGCCCTCGTGATCCCGCTCAAGGAACTCATCGGCCGCACCGGCCCGCCCGGCATGGACGGCACCGGCTACTACCCCTCGGGCCACACCGCCACCGCCCTGGTCGCCTACGGCGGAGCGGCCCTGCTCCTGCTGCCCCACCTGCGCGGCACCTACGCCCGACGTGAACTGATCATCGCCTGCGCCCTGTTGAACCTCGCGGTCGGCCTCGGCCTGGTGCGGCGCGGCTATCACTGGCCCCTGGACGTGGTGGCCAGCTGGTGCTTGTTCGGGATGGTGCTGCAGGGCGTGGCGCTAGTGGTGGCGCGGTACGGCCGACCTCCCACGCCCTGCGAAACGGACCCGGCTCAGCCGAAGTAGCCGTCGAAGTTCTTTGAGAACTCCCCGTTGTTGTAGCGGTCCCAGTTGATCGACCAGGTCATCAGGCCGCGCAGGGCCGGCCAGGTGCCGTGGGTCTTGTACGTCCCGCAGTTGGTGCCCTTCGTCAGGCAGTCCAGGGACTTGTTGACCTCGGTCGTGGGGACGTGGCCGTTGCCCGCGTTCGTGGATGCGGGCATGCCGATGGCCACCTTCTCCGGGGGCAGCGCGGGGAAGACGTTGTTCGTGTCGCCCGCCACCGGGAAGCCGGTGAGCAGCATGTCGGTCATCGCGATGTGGAAGTCCGCGCCGCCCATCGAGTGGTACTGGTTGTCGAGGCCCATGATCGGGCCCGAGTTGTAGTCCTGGACGTGCAGCAGCGTGAGGTCGTCGCGCAGCGCGTGGATGACGGGGAGGTAGGCGCCGGCGCGGGGGTCCTGGCCGCCCCACTTGCCCGTTCCGTAGAACTGGTAGCCGAGCTGCACGAAGAAGGTCTCGGGGGCCATCGTGAGCGTGAAGCCGCTGCCGTACTTGGCCTTGAGGGTCTTGACCGCCGCGATGAGGTTCACGATCGACGGGGTCTTCGGGTTCTTGAAGTCCGTGTCGTCGGCGTTCAGCGAGAGGGAGTGGCCTTCGAAGTCGATGTCCAGGCCGTCGAGCCCGTACTCGTCGATGATCGCGGAGACCGAGGAGACGAACGTGTCGCGGGCCTGGGCGGTGGTCAGCTGGACCTGGCCGTTCTGGCCGCCGATGGAGATCAGGACCTTCTTGCCCGCCGCCTGCTTGGCCTTGACCGCGGCCTTGAACTCGTCCTTGGACTCGACGCCGGGGCATTCGGTCCGCGGACAGAGGTCGAAGCGGATGTCGCCGGAGGTGGCCGACGTCGGTTCGCCGAAGGCGAGGTCGATGATGTCCCAGCTTTCGGGGACGTCCGCGAGGCGGGTGTAGCCGGACCCGTTGGCGAAGCTCGTGTGGAGATAGCCGACGAGGGCGTGGCCGGCTGCCGCCTTCGGCGCTGGAGCCGCCGAAGGGCCCGCCGAGGCCTCGGTGGCCAGCAGGCCGGATGCGGCGAGCGCGCAGGCCGTGGCCGCGGCCACCGTGAGACGTCTGATGCGGCGCGTGAGGGGACGCGGCGAGGAACGGTCCACAACTGCCTCCGGGCATGGGGGGATAGGAGGGTGGGCCGTTCAATTTGGTCCAGACCAATCAAGTTGTCAAGGTCTCGTCAAGGCCTGGTACTCGGCTGCTCCCGATCTCTTCCCGACCTACTCCTGCGGCTGCTCCCCGTCCCTGGGCGCCAACTGCGCCGCCGCCTCGTGCATCGCGAGTTCGAGAAGTGCCGGATCCGTCAGCGTGCCCGAGCCGTCGGGCGGGACGAGCCAGCGGACACCACCCGTGGAACGCCCCGGGTAAGGGACCACGATCCACGTGCCGCTGCCCGCACCGCGTACGCCCGTACCGATCCAGCGGGCCACCGTCCCCGCCGGGACGAAGAACCCCATGCGGGAGTCGCCGAAGTCGGCGAGCACGGGGCCCGGACGGTCGACGCAGCGGGTCAGTACGTCGAGCGTGGGATAGCCGAGCTCGCCGGGAAGGATGAGTACGTCCCAGAGCCTGCCCGCGGGCAGGAGCGCCACCCCGAGGGGGTTGCGCTCCCATTCCCAGCGGCAGGCGTCCGGATCCGGCGCCACCGACACCAGCCATTCGACCGCCGACTTCGCTCCCGAACCCGAGCCCGATCCAGAACCCGACCCCGAGCCCGATCCAGTCATGCCAGTCATGGCGGGACCTCCCTCTTCCTGTGCGGCAGTTGTGCCTGTCACAGGAGAGAGGGAGGTCGGGCCGCAGCATTACGCGGGTTCCGGGAACTTGTTGACGAAGAGTCGACAGGAGGCCGTCAGAGCCTGAAGAACCCCTACTGGTCAGCTGTCGAAGCCGAGGCCCAGCTTGTCCATCGTCTTCAGCCACAGATTGCGCCTGCCGCCGTTCTCGTCCGCACGCGCGAGGGACCACTTGGTCAGGGCCACGCCCGTCCACGCGAATGGCTCGGGCGGGAACGGCAGCGGCTTCGTGCGCACCATCTCCAGGGACGTACGCTCCGTGCGCTCGCCCGAGAGCAGGTCCAGCATGACGTCGGCGCCGAAGCGCGTGGCCCCGACACCGAGGCCGGTGTAGCCCGCCGCGTACGCGACGCGGCCCGCGTGGGCCGTGCCGAAGAACGCCGAGAAGCGCGAGCACGTGTCGATCGCGCCGCCCCACGCGTGCGTGAACCGGACGCCCTCCAACTGCGGGAAGCAGGTGAAGAAGTGGCCCGCCAGCTTCGCGTACGTCTCGGGGCGGTGGTCGTGCTCGGCGCGCAGCTTGCCGCCGAACGGATAGATCGCGTCGTAACCGCCCCACAGGATGCGGTTGTCGGCGGAGAGCCGGAAGTAGTGGAACTGGTTGGCGCTGTCGCCCAGGCCCTGGCGGTTCTTCCAGCCGATGGCCGCGAGCTGCTCCTCGGTCAGCGGCTCCGTCATCAGCGCGTAGTCGTAGACCGGGACCGTGTAGGCGCGGACGCGCTTGACCAGCGAAGGGAAGATGTTCGTGGCGAGCGCGACCTGCCGGGCGCGGATCCGGCCGTAGGGGGTGCGTACGGCCATTCCGGCGCCGGACGAGACGAGTTCGAGGGCCGGCGTGTGCTCGTAGACGCGTACGCCCTTCTCCAGGCAGGCGCGCTTGAGACCCCAGGCCAGCTTCGCCGGGTGGAGCATGGCGACGCCCTCGCGGTCCCAGAGGCCGCCGAGGAAGGTCGGCGAGTCGACGTGCTCCCGCAGGGCGTCCGCGTCGAGCAGCTCGGAGCCGTCCGCGAGGCCGTGCTCCGCCATCTCCTCGTACATCTCGCGCAGTTCGGCGAGCTGGTGTGGCTGGGTGGCCACGTCGATCTCGCCGGTGCGCTCGAAGTCGCAGTCGATGGAGTAGCGCTTGACGGCCGCCTCGATCTCGTCGAGGTTGCGGGCGCCGAGCTCCTCCAGCCTGGCGATCTCGTCCGGCCAGCGGGACAGGCCGTTCGCGATGCCGTGGGTGAGGGAGGCCGCGCAGAAGCCGCCGTTGCGGCCGGAGGCGGCCCAGCCCACCTCGCGGCCCTCGACCAGGACCACGTCGCGGCCCGGGTCGCGTTCCTTGGCGATGAGCGCGGTCCACAGGCCGCTGTAGCCGCCGCCGACGACGAGCAGGTCGCACTGCACGTCACCGGTGAGGGCCGGTTCGGCGCGTGGCTTGCCGGGGTCGTCCAGCCAGTACGAGACCGGCTGGGCGTCGGAAAGGGACTTGGTCCAACGGGTCATGGCGCTTGGGGCCATGATTTCCACTCCTTCGGAACGGCCGGGTATTACCGGGCCTGCTTGTTGCGGCGCTTGGAGACGATCATGCCGCCGAGCACCAGGAGAACGGCGACGAGGAACATCGCCGTACCGATCACATTGATCTGAACGGGCGTACCGCGCTGCGCCGATCCCCAGACGAACATGGGGAAGGTCACGGTGGAGCCCGCGTTGAAATTCGTGATGATGAAGTCGTCGAAGGAGAGCGCGAACGCGAGCAGCGCGCCCGCCGCGATGCCCGGTGCGGCGATCGGCAGCGTGACCCGGACGAAGGTCTGCACGGGGCCCGCGTAGAGGTCCTGCGCGGCCTGTTCCAGGCGCGGGTCCATGGACATCACGCGCGCCTTGACGGCGGTCACCACGAAGCTGAGGCAGAACATGATGTGGGCGATGAGGATCGTCCAGAAGCCGAGCTGCGCGCCCATGTTGAGGAAGAGCGTGAGCAGCGACGCGGCCATGACGACCTCGGGCATCGCCATCGGCAGGAAGATCAGCGAGCTGACCGCGCCGCGCGCCCGGAAGCGGTAGCGGACGAGCGCGAAGGCGATCATCGTGCCGAGCACGGTCGCGCCGATCGTCGCCCAGGTCGCGATCTGCAGGCTCAGCGAGAGCGAGCCGCACATGTCGGCGACGCCGCAGGGGTCCTTCCAGGCGTCGAGGGAGAATTCCTGCCAGGCGTAATTGAAGCGCCCCTTCGGCTTGTTGAAGGAGAACACCGTCACGACGACATTCGGGAGCAGCAGATACGCGAGCGTCAGCAGACCCGCGATGACGACGAATTTGCCGCGGAGCCAGCGGAAGAAGGCAGCCATCAGACGAGATCCTCCGTCCCGGACTTGCGGATGTAGAAGGTGACCATGACGAGGATGGCCGCCATGAGAATGAAGGAAAGGGCCGCGGCCGTCGGATAGTCCAGGATGCGCAGGAATTGCGTCTGGATGACGTTGCCGACCATGCGGGTGTCGGTGGATCCGAGCAGATCCGCGTTCACGTAGTCGCCCGCCGCCGGAATGAAGGTGAGCAGCGTGCCGGAGACGACGCCCGGCATGGAGAGCGGGAAGGTCACCTTGCGGAAGGTCGTGGACGGCTTCGCGTAGAGGTCGCCGGCGGCTTCGTGCAGGCGGCCGTCGATGCGCTCCAGGGAGGTGTAGAGCGGCAGGATCATGAACGGCAGGAAGTTGTACGTGAGTCCGCAGATCACCGCCAGTGGAGTGGCGAGGACCCGGTCGCCGTCCGTCACGCCGAGCCAGCTGGTGACGTCCAGGACGTGCAGCGTGTTGAGGGCGCCCACGACGGGGCCGCCGTCCGCGAGGATCGTCTTCCACGCCAGCGTACGGATGAGGAAGCTGGTGAAGAACGGCGCGATGACCAGGATCAGGATGAGGTTGCGCCAGCGGCCCGCGCGGAACGCGATGAGATACGCGAGCGGATAGCCGAGCAGCAGGCACAGGATCGTGGCGGAGCCCGCGTACATCACCGAGCGCAGGAACTGCGGCCAGTAGTCGTTCAGGGCGTCCCAGTAGGTGGCGAAGTGCCAGGTGACCTTGAAGCCGTCTTCCAGGGAGCCGGTCTGGACGGACGTCGATGCCTGGTAGACGAGCGGCAGCGCGAAGAAGACGACGAGCCAGAGGATGCCGGGGAGCAGCAGCCAGTAGGGGACGAGGCGGCCCCGCTTGCGGATCTTGCGCGGCGGCTCGTCCGGCTCCTGCGCCGGGGGCGCCTTGGTGAGGGTGATCGTCATGCGGAGGCGTCCTCCTCGACCTTCTCGACGCCCGCGTCGATGTCCTGGGCGGCGTCCAGGCCGAAGGTGTGCGCGGGGTTCCAGTGCAGGACGACCTCGACGCCGGGGACGAGGCGGGTGTCGCGCTCGATGTTCTGGGCGTAGACCTCGAAGTCCTCGCAGAGCGGGCTGTTGACGACGTACTGCGTCGATACGCCGATGAAGCTGCTGTCGGCGATGCGGCCCGTGATGCGGTTGCGGCCCTCGGGGATCTGCCCGGCCTCGTCGGCGTGCGTGAGGGAGATCTTCTCGGGGCGTACGCCGAGGATGACCTTGCCGCCGGTGGTGGTGGGCGCGGTACATCGGGCGGCGGGCAGGATGAGCTTGCCGTCGCCGGCCTTGAGGGTGAGGTCGTCGCCGCTGCGGCCCGCGATCTCGGCCTCTATGAAGTTCGAGGTGCCGAGGAAGTTGGCGACGAAGGTGGTGCGGGGGTTCTCGTAGAGGTCGGCGGGGGCGCCGAGCTGTTCGACCTGGCCCGCGTTCATCACCGCGACCTGGTCGGCCATCGTCATGGCCTCCTCCTGGTCGTGCGTGACGTGGATGAACGTGATGCCCACCTCGGTCTGGATGCGCTTGAGTTCGAGCTGCATCTGGCGGCGCAGCTTCAGGTCGAGTGCGCCGAGCGGCTCGTCGAGCAGGAGCACCTTGGGGTGGTTGATCAGGGCGCGGGCGACGGCGACGCGCTGCTGCTGGCCGCCGGAGAGCTGGTGCGGCTTCTTGCGGGCCTGCTCGCCGAGCTGGACGAGGTCGAGCATGTCGCCGACCTTGCCCTTCACGGACTTGATGCCGCGGCGGCGCAGGCCGAAGGCGACGTTCTCGAAGATGTCGAGGTGCGGGAAGAGCGCGTACGACTGGAAGACCGTGTTGACGGGCCGCTTGTAGGGCGGCAGCGCCGTGACGTCCTGCTCGCCGAGGTGCACGGTGCCCGAGCTGGGCTCCTCCAGGCCCGCGATCATGCGGAGGGTGGTGGTCTTGCCACAGCCGGACGCGCCGAGCAGCGCGAAGAAGGAGCCCTGCGGCACGGTGAGGTCAAGCGGTCGGACGGCCTTGAAGGAGCCGTACGTCTTGCTGATCCCGGTGAGGCGGACGTCGCCGCCGTGTTCTGTAGCAGTCGTCATGGTGCGTCCAGGGGGTCGAGGGGGCCGAAGAAGTCGAGGGAAGAGTGGTGAGTGGTCAGGAACCGAGTGGTCAGGCACCGGTCAGCTTGGCGAACTTCTCCTCGTACGCCGTCTCTTCCTTCGGCGTCAGCGAGCGGAACCCGTGCGACTTCGCGGCCATCTCCTTGTCCGGGAGGATCAGCGGGTTGTCCGCGGCGTCCTTGTCGAGCTTCGCGAGCGCGGGCCGTACGCCGTCCACGGGACAGACGTAGTTGATGTAAGCGGCGAGGCGCGCGGCGGGCTCGGGCTCGTAGTAGTAGTCGATGAGCCGCTCGGCGTTGGCCTTGTGGCGCGCCTTGTTCGGGACGAGCAGGTTGTCCGTGGACGTGATGTAGCCCTGGTCCGGGATGTGGAAGTCGATGTCCGGGTTGTCGGCCTTCAGCTGGACGATGTCACCGGCCCAGGCCAGACACGCGGCGAGGTCGCCCTTGTCGAGGTCCGAGGTGTAGTCGTTGCCCGTGAAGCGGCGGATCTGCTTCTTGTCGACGGCCTTCTGCAGGCGGGCGATGGCCGCGTCGAAGTCGTCGTCGGTGAACTTCGAGGGGTCCTTGCCCATGTCGAGGAGCGTCATGCCGACGCTGTCGCGCATCTCGGAGAGGAACCCGACGCGCCCCTTGAGCTTGGGGTTGTCCAGGAGCTGCGACACGGAGGTGATCTCTTCGCCGTCGGTCGCCTTCTTGTTGTACGCGATGACGGTGGAGATGCCGGTCCAGGGATACGAGTAGGACCGCCCGGGGTCCCAGTCCGGGTTGCGGAACTGGGCGGCCAGGTTCGTGTACGCGTGCGGCAGGTTGGCCGGGTCCAGTTTCTGGACCCAGCCGAAGCGGATGAGCCGGGCCGCCAGCCAGTCCGTGACGCAGATGAGGTCGCGTCCGGTGTCCTGGCCCGCCGCGAGCTGCGGCTTGATCTTCCCGAAGAACTCGACGTTGTCGTTGATGTCCTCGGTGTACTTGACCTTGATCCCGGTGCGCTTCGTGAACGCGTCCAGGGTGGGGCGGCGTTCGTCGTCGTCGACGTCCATGTACTCGGTCCAGTTGGAGAAGGTGATCTGCTTCTCCTTGGCCGAGTGGTCCTCGGACGAGACGTCGCCCTGGCCCTTGCTCGCGGCCGGGATCCCGCAGGCGCTGAGCGCCCCGAGACCGCCGACGGCGAACGCGCCGCCCGCCGAGGCCCGCAGCATGGACCGGCGGGTGAGGGAGGCCCTGCCGTTCCTGAGGCTGCGGTGCATGGCGGCCAGTTGGGCCGGGGAGAGGCGGTTGGGCTCGTACTGCTCCATGCGCGTGGTTGCCCTTTCGGGAGGATGGGCGGCCGCTGGTCGGACGGCCTTCCAGCTGTCGGCTATCGGTCCCCGAAGATCGTGCGGTGCCAGTCCTTGCGGACGACCGCCGTGTTGTCGAACATGACGTGCTTGATCTGCGTGTACTCCTCGAAGGAGTAGGCGGACATGTCCTTGCCGTAGCCGGATGCCTTGTATCCGCCGTGCGGCATCTCGCTCAGGATCGGGATGTGGTCGTTGACCCACACGCAGCCCGCCTTGATCTCGCGCGTCGCCCGATTGGCGCGGAACACGTCACGGCTCCAGGCGGAGGCGGCAAGGCCGTACGGAGTGTCGTTCGCGAGCCTGATCCCCTCCTCGTCGGAGTCGAAGGGCAGCACGACAAGAACAGGCCCGAAGACCTCGGACTGCACGATCTCGCTGTCCTGCGCGGCGTCGGCGATGAGGGTCGGCCTGTAGAAGGCACCGGGGTGGTCGAGTGCCTCGCCGCCGGTGACCACGCGCGCGTAGGAGCGTGCCCGGTCGACGAAACCGGCGACGCGGTCGCGGTGGACGTGCGAGATGAGCGGCCCGAGGTCGGTGTCCTCGGCGAAGGGATCACCGAGCCGGACACTCTCCATGAGCTCGGCGACCCCTTCCACGAAGGCGTCGTAGAGCGGCCGTTGCACGTACGCGCGCGTGGCGGCCGTGCAGTCCTGACCTGTGTTGATGAGCGCGCCGGCGACCGCGCCGTGCACGGCGGCTTCGAGGTCGGCGTCGTCGAAGACGACGAAGGGTGCCTTGCCGCCGAGCTCCAGGTGCAGCCGCTTCACGGTGGCGGTGGCGATCTCGGCGACGCGCTTGCCGACGCCGGTGGACCCGGTGAAGGAGGTCATGGCCACGTCGGGGTGGCCCACGAGCCGCTCGCCCGCGTCGCGCCCGGCCCCGCTGATGATGTTGACGACGCCGTCCGGGATGCCCGCCTCGGTGGCGGCCTGCGCGAAGAGGAGCGAGGTGAAGGGGGTGAGCTCGGCGGGCTTCAGGACGATCGTGTTGCCCGCGGCGATGGCGGGAAGCACCTTCCAGGCGGCCATCTGGAGGGGGTAGTTCCAGGGCGCGATGGACCCGACGACACCGATGGGCTCACGCCGTACGTACGAGGTGTGGTCGCCGGAGTACTCACCGGCCGACTGCCCCTGGAGGTGCCGTGCCGCCCCGGCGAAGAAGGCGGCATTGTCGACAGTCCCCGGTACGTCGAACTCCCGGCTGAGCTTGATGGGTTTGCCGCACTGGAGTGACTCGGCCTGCGCGAACTCCTCCGCGCGCTCGGCCAGTACGCCGGCGAAGCGGTGCATGGCGTCGGAGCGCTCGCCGGGGGTCGCGCCCGCCCACTCGGGGAAGGCGTGCGCGGCGGCGGCCACGGCTGCGTCGACGTCCTTCTCGCCCGCGAGTTCGTACCGGTGCACCTCGTCACCGGTGGCTGGGTCGACGACGGCGTGGGAGCGCCCTGAGGTGCCCTTGGTCAGCCGTCCCGCGATGTACTGCGCGCCTTCCGCGAAGTGGTCCTGCGCCTGGAAGTTGTGCATGACGCTCTCCTCCGCCGTCGTCCCCGTCCCAGGGGGTCGGCGTAGCTCCAGATCGATTTGAGTGCCGATCCTGACAGAGCAGTGGTACTCCAACAAGTGATTCCGTTGTTGCCTTTTGGTTACGCGACGGAATCTGTCGACCAGGTGTCGAGTCCTCCTGGAAAACCCAGGACGGAATGTCAGTGGTGCGTGCCAGACTCGCGTGCATGACGAAGATCGACTCGGTGGACGCGCTGGTCGGGGCCGTGCGGTCAGGCGAGCGAGTGAAGTATCTGCACTTCTGGGGCCACCGTCCACGGCAGGACGGGACGCTCGGTCCGAGCTGCCTGAGCCAGTGGTGGCCGTCGCCGTTCACCGTGGACGGGGTGGAGTACGGGACGGCCGAGCACTGGATGATGGCCGCCAAGGCGCGCCTCTTCTCCGACGCGGAGGCCGAGACCGCGGTCCTTGCCGCGCGTACGCCCGCCGAAGCGAAGAATGCGGGGCGCCTGGTGCGGGGCTTCGACGAGACGGTATGGGAGCGCGAGCGGTTCGGCATCGTGGTCGAGGGCAGCGTGCACAAGTTCGGGTCGGCCGACGCCCTGCGTTCGTTCCTGCTCGGCACGGGGGCACGGGTACTGGTGGAGGCGAGCCCCCTGGACCGCATCTGGGGCATAGGCCTGCCGGCCGACGACGAGGGGGCCCAGGACCCGGAGAGGTGGCGGGGCCCGAACCTGCTGGGCTTCGCCTTGATGGAGGCACGGGAGCGGCTTCGCTGAGGGGGGCGGGGGGCCTTGGCTGCCGGGGGCGGCTTTGCTGACGCGGGGGCGGTCCCGGCTGGGGGCCTCCCCTGCCGGGGGCGGCTTCGCTGACGCGGGGGCGGTCCCTCTGCCGGGGGCTTCGCTGCCGCGGGGGCTGCGTTGCTGAGGCGGGGCGGTCTCCCTGGCGGGGGCTTCGCTGCCGCGGGGGCTGCGTTGCTGAGGCGGGGTGGTCTCCCTGGCGGGGCAGCTTCGCTGGCGCGGAGGTGATTGCCCTGGCGTGGGAGCGGCCTCCCGGCTGGTCAGCCCTCCGCCCTGGACCGCCGCTTCGCGGCGGATTCTTTCCCGCCCACCCGCCCTGTCACCCCGCATCGGGTGAGTTCCTTCGCCCACCCTTCACCGCAGGGCAAACGGGTGGGTGGGCGGGGAAAGATCCGCCGCGAAGCGGCGGTACTGAAGGCGCCCGGAAGCAGCAGCGCTGCGGGCCCCCCGAAGCGGCAGCACTGGAGGCGGCCCCTGCTAGGAACCGCCGAGATCAGGAGCGGGCGGCGGCCTGCGTCGTCGAGTGGCCGGGGGTGCCCGAAGCCCCGTCCTCCTCGAACGCATCGTCCGGCACCACGATCAGCACGACCAGCAGCGCCACCCCCAGGACGATGCCCGCGATCCCGCAGATGATCCCGGCCAGCGCCTGCCCGGGATTCGTCGCCTCGCCGCGCCGCGCCCTGCCCCGCCCGATCGCCCCGAAGATGATCGCGAGGATGCCGAGCACGATCGCCAGGGGCCACAGGCAGAAGACGGCGGCCGAGATGATCCCGAGGACGAGGGCGGTCACGCCCATCCCGTTGGCGGGCGCCATCGGCATCGCGGACCAGCCGTAACCGGGAGGACCCTGCACCTGCCCGCCCTGCTGCCCCGGGTAGCCGGGATAGCCGTACGGCCCCGGAGTGCCTTGGTGAGCCGGAAACCCGGGGTAGCCGTAAGGCACCTGCCCAGGTCCCTCGGGCCCGATCGGGGGCGGCGGCACAGGCTCCCCAGCACCAGCGCCAGCACCAGCCCCCGGCTGAGGCGGGGCAAAAGGCCCCAGCTGCCCCGAAGCCATCGTCGACTGATCATGCACGGACGGCGCGGACCACCCCGAGGACTGCCCCATAGGCCCCACAGGCCCCGCAGACCCCGTAGGCCCCACATCCTCCGGCGGCGCCCAAGGATCCCGCTTCTCCAGCGACGGCGGCAGCGGCGGCGGCAGCGGCGCAGGCCCGGACCCCGCCCCCGAGGCCCCCGGGCCCCCGGAACCGCCCGCCGAGGACACCCCCGGCGCCGCTTCCTCCTCCGGCGGAGCCCAAGGGTCCCGCCCCTCGGGCGCATCGGAACCCTGGGACATGCCGCGTCACCTCTTTCGTACGTTCCGTCATGCTACGGCCACCGCTCACGCCCGAAGGCACGCCACTTACGATGATCCCCGACCCACCGATCAGCCGATCAATTCCGTTCCTGGGGAGGAAACCGTGACCGATCCGCGTACAGCAGGCCAGCAGCACGACCCACATGCCTTCATCGCCGGACTGCCCAAGGCAGAACTGCATGTGCACCACGTCGGCTCGGCATCCCCCCGCATCGTCTCGGCCCTCTCCGCCCGCCACCCCGACTCCAAGGTGCCCACGGACGTAGAAGCGCTCGCCGACTTCTTCACGTTCACGGACTTTGCGCACTTCGTCCAGGTGTATCTCTCGGTCGTGGACCTGGTCCGCACCCCCGACGACGTACGCCTGCTCACGTTCGAGATCGCCCGTGACATGGCCCGGCAGAACATCCGCTACGCCGAGCTGACCGTCACCCCCTACAGCTCCGTGCGCCGCGGCATCGACGACCGCGCCTTCATGGACGCCATAGAGGACGCCCGCAAGGCGGCCGAGGACGAGCTCGGTGTCGTACTGCGCTGGTGCTTCGACATCCCGGGCGAGGCGGGGCTCGAAGCCGCCGAGGAGACGGTCCGGCTCGCGACCACCGACAAGCTGCGCCCCGAGGGCCTGGTCTCCTTCGGGCTCGGCGGGCCCGAGATCGGCGTGCCGCGACCGCAGTTCAAGCCGTACTTCGACCGCGCGATCGCCGCCGGCCTGCACTCCGTCCCGCACGCGGGCGAGACCACGGGCCCGCAGACGATCTGGGACGCCCTCACGGACCTGCGCGCCGAGCGCATCGGCCACGGCACCAGCGCAGCCCAGGACCCGAAGCTGCTCGCCCACCTCGCCGAGCACCGCATCCCGCTCGAGGTCTGCCCGACGTCGAACATCGCGACGCGCGCCGTCGCCACCCTCGACGAGCACCCGATCAAGCAGTTCGTCGCCGCCGGGGTGCCGGTCACCATCAACTCCGACGACCCGCCCATGTTCGGCACCGACCTCAACAACGAGTACGCGGTCGCCGCCCGCCTCCTCGACCTCGACGAGCGCGGCATCGCGGACCTGGCGAAGAACGCCGTCGAGGCGTCGTTCCTCGACCCGGCGGGCAAGGCGAAGATCGTCGCGGAGATCGACACGTACACGCGGACCTGGCTCGCCCCCTAGCACGGCACCACAATGGGCCCATGCGCACCGTGACAGCCGTGGCCCATCGAGGCGATCCCTACCGCGTCCGCGAGAACACCCTCCCGTCCCTGCGCTCCGCGCTCGACCAGGGCGCGGACGCGGTGGAGATCGACGTCCGTCTCAGCCGTGACGGCGTGCCCGTCCTGCTGCACGACGCGTCCCTCAAGCGGCTGTGGGACCTCGACCGCCCCCTGTCCGCGCTCTCCGTGGACGAGTTGCGCGGCCTCACCGAGGACGGCGTACCCACTCTCGAAGAAGCCGTCGCGGCGACCGAGGGCCACCGGCTCATGGTGGATCTGCCGGGTGCGACCCCCGCGTCCGTCCGTACCGTCGTCGGCGCCATCGCCGACTGCGGGGCGGCCGAGCGCACGTACTACTGCGCGGGCGCCCGGACGATGCTGGCGGTGCGGGCCGCCGATCCCGCCGCCGAGATCGCCCTGACCTGGACGTCCCTCGCCCCGCCCCGCGCCGGTGTGCTCGACGCGATCAGGCCCCGCTGGCTCAACTACCGCTTCTCGCTCCTGAACCGCGATCTCGTTAACCGGGTACAGCACGAGGGGCTGCTCGTCTCGGCCTGGACCCCGGACACGAAGCGCTCGATGCGCCGCCTCATCGACATCGGCGTGGACTCGATCACGACCAACCGCGTCGACACGCTGCACGCGCTGCGCGGTGTGTCCGACAGCGCACTCTCGTAGCCGGGCGGTCACTCAACTAGCTTGTGGGCATGGGGAACAGAGACGACGACAGGCGGGACGAACCGCTCTTCGTGTACGAGCGTGACGCGCGGGGCCATCGGAACCACCGGCTCAATCCACGGCATCCGGCGGGATTCATGCTGACCATCGCGCTGGTGGTCGGCATCGTTCTCGTCCTTCTTCTCATGGCGACGTGAGGGCTGCCCGCCGAGGGTCGCCGGCCGCGAAGGCCAGCGGTGGTGCGATGGCCTGCGCGTCCGCCCCCTCCCGCACCCACAGCGCGATGAACAGCGCCGCCGTCGCCTCGACCAGGCCGGCCCGCTCCAGACCGCCCGCGGTGACCGGCGTGCAGCCGACGTCCTTCACCAGCTCCCGTACGAGATCCAGCGCGCCCGCGTCGTCCCCGCAGACCGGGACCGCGAGCGGCCGGCCGTCGAAGACCGGCGGGTCCATCCGCCACACGTCCTCGTGGCAGAGGTTGAACGCCTTGACGACGTGGGCTCCGGGCGCCGCGTCGGCGAGCCGCCGCGCGGCGGACGGACCGCCCTCGGTGAGCAGGACGAAGCCCGGCCCCACGGGATTGGAGCAGTCGATCAACGCCCGCCCGCGCAGGGCGGCTTCAAGTCCGCTCACCACATCCACGCCCGCCTCGTAGGGCAGGGCGAGCAGTACCGCGTCCCCGGACTCGGCCGCCGCGCGGGGCGTCCCATGCCCTGCCGCGCCCATGCGGGCGGCGAGCGCCGCCGTCCGGCTCTCGTCCCGTCCGCCGATCACCACCTCGTGGCCCGCGCGCACCCAGTGGGTGCCGAGCGCGTCCGCCATGTTGCCCGTACCGATGACGCCGATCCGCATGGCTGTCCCCTCTCGTGTCCTCGCGCCCCGGGCTTCCGGGCCGCGCATGGGAACGACAGTAGGAAAGCGCTCGGGCACCATTCGGTACGTGACGCACACGACGAAGATGACGCAGACGGCGGACGCGGTGAACACGGCGAGCGCGGCGAACACGGCGGACGACGGGCTGCTCGCCGACTGCCGGGCCCGGCTCGCCTTCGATCTGCTCGCCAACACCTGGAACGCCGTGACGCTCTGGGCCCTGCGGCACGGACCGCGCCGCCCGGGTGAACTGCGCGGCCGGATCGGCGGCATCAGCCCCAAGATCCTCACCGAGACCCTGCGCCGCCTGGAGTACAACGGCCTGGTCGCACGGCAGTCGTACGCGGAGTCGCCGCCCCGCGTCGAGTACGAACTCACCGCCCTGGGGCGTACGTTGCTCGACCCGATCGAGGCCTTCGGCGCCTGGGCCTTCGACCACGGCGACGAGGTGATGGCGGCACAGGAGCGCGCGGACGCCCCTTAGGGGGCGGACACCCCTTAGGGAGCGGACACCCCTTAGGGGACTACCCCGGCAACCTCCCTGACGAGCAAGGCAGTTGTCCCTCAGAGAACACCGGGCCCCGCCCCTCCCCAGTGAGGATCCAGGGCACCCGCCCGATCACCAGGATGGGAATCACCAGCACCCCATCGCGCCCATCCTGGAGTCACGCCGTGCAGTTCCGCGCCCGTACCGCCCTCGCCGCCGCCCTCGTCCTCGGCCTGACCGGCGCCGCGACGGCCCCGGCCCTCGCGCACGCCCCGGCCGCTCAGCACGCCACCGGGGACCCCGCTCCCGACGGAAGGCCCAACGGCAAGGCCCTGCGCGAGGCGATCAAGGGGCTCCCGAACGCCGACGCGACCGCCGCCCTGGTCCGCGTGGGCGGCTCGGACGGAACCTGGCGCGGAAGTTCCGGCGTACACGACCTGGTCACGGGGCGGAAGGCCGACCCTCACGGGCGCTTCCGCGCCGGGTCGACCACCAAGATCGTGACCGCGGCCGTGGCGCTGCAACTGGCCGCCGAGGGCAAGCTGGACCTCGACAAGCCGGTGCAGCACTACATGCCGGACCTGTTCCCCAAGCAGAACCCGAAGCAGGGGCCGGGGTCGGGGCAGGGACCGGGACAGAAGCCGAAGTTCAAGCCCATCCCCGTCCGCAGCCTCCTCAACTACACCAGCGGCCTGCGATCGGGCGACGGCTTCGACGACGAATACGCCCACCGCTACGACACGTTGGACTACCGCAAGGTCGTCGCGTCGGCCATCTCCAAGGGCCCCGAGCACGACCCCGGCGACGAGCAGCACTACCGCAACATCGGCTACACGGTGCTCGGCATGCTGATCGAGAAGGTCACCGGCGACACGTACGCCCACCAGGCCGCCCAGCGGGTCTTCAAGCCCCTGCGCATGCGCGACACGTACTTTCCCGGCGCCGACCCGCGCATCCACGGCCCGCACAACCGCGGCTACCAGAGCATGAAGCAGCCGGACGGCAGCACCCGGCTCGTCGACGTCACCGAGTGGAACCAGTCGGACCGCTTCGCGGCAGGCGACATGATCTCCTCCACGGCCGATCTGGAGGTCTTCACACAGGCGCTGTTCGGCGGAGAGGTCGTGCCCCGGGCCCAGTTGAAGGAGATGTTCACGCTGCCCGAGCTGGCGCCGGGCGTCCCCGACGCCGTCTTCGGCGCGGGGCTCCAGCGGATGGAACTCGACGACGACACGGTGGTCTGGCTCAAGACCGGTGCCCGTTACGGCTACTCGAACATGATCGCCTCCACCGAGAACGGCTCTCGGAGCCTCGCCTACTCGGTCAACGCGACGGACGCCAAGGGCACGGGCATGAACCCGGTCGCCGAGCGGATCGCGCTGGCCGCGCTCAGCCAGGGCTGACCCCCGTCATGCTCGCGAACACCGTCACGTTGTTGGGGTAGTAGTGCCGGTCCGCGTCGAAATCGCCGCCGCAGGTGATGAGGCGAAGCCCCGCGTGGTCGATGTTCTTGTAGACGTCCAGGGTCGGGAATTCCTTCTTCGGGTATTCCTCGACCCTGTCCACGGTGAAGGTGGCCGTCTTCCCGTCCTCGCGTGTCACCTCCACTGTGTCCCCGGCCTTCATCGTCTTCAGCTTCTTGAAGACGGCGTCCTCGCCGTTCCAGGTCACGTGTCCGGCGATCACCGCCGGGCCCCGGGAGCCGGGGGTGGGGCCCGGTTCGTACCAGCCCGCCAGATCGGGGTCCTTCGGCGTCGTCATCGCCCCGTCGCCGCCCTGGCCCAGCGGCTCCAACGCGCTCGACACCCCCAGGGAGGGGATGGCGACCCGCTGCGGAACCGACCGGTCCAGGGCCGCGGGGGCCGCCTTGCCCGATCCCGTCGACGGCGTGGGGGCGGCCGTCGTGCCGTCTCGCGCCGCGCTCTGGCGTGGGGCCGCGGGCGAGGCAGCCGGGCCCTCCTGACCCGCGCAGGCGGTGAGCACCAGAGCGGCCGCGACGGCGGCGACCACGGCGGCGGAGGCGCGCCGGACCCCGGTCCACATGCGCCAGGCCGAGCGGCTCACGCGGCGTCACCGTTCCGCACGGCCACGGCGGCGATCTCCCTGCGTCGTCGCCTGAGAACCAGCACGCCGGCGGCCATCGCCGCAGCGGCCCCCGCGGCCCCGGTCACCACACCGGAGGACTGACGGCCCTCTCCCCCACCCCCGGTCTCCACCCCACCGACGGGGACGGACCCGACCGCCGCGCCCTTGACCACACCGCAGTTGGTCGGGGCGGTGGCCTCCTGGGGAAGCTTCGGGTCGAGTTCGCTCTTGCCGGCGCCCTCGAAGTCGTACTTGCCGTTGTCGTTGCGGTCGACGCCGTGCTGCACGATGTGCAGGTCCTTGATGTGGTCGACCACGTCCTGCCCCACGGTGATGGTCCGCTTGTAGGAGACCTTGCCCTGCGCGTCGGCCACCGGCATCCGGTCCACGGCGAGCCCGCTGCCCGCGTCGGTGCCCCCTGATTCCGTGAGCGAGATATTGATGTCGCCGTAGTGGACGGTGGCCTCGGTGTTGTCGAGGATGCCGTCACCGTTGGTGTCGTCACCGTCGTCCGGGCACTGGAAGTCGTGCCCGTCGGTGGACCCGTGCAGGTGCTGCGCCGACGGCTGTCCCGGCACCATGCCCTCGGACTTGATCCACACGGTCAGCGCGTTGCCACGCAGGCTCAGAAGGGCTGTTCCCGAGGAACCGGAGTCGTTCAGCTGCGCCAGGTCGATCTGGTAGGCGGGAGGGTCCGCCGCGAACACCGGGGACGCGAGGGCCACGGTGAGGAGGGCGGCGGGCAGAGCGGAAAGCCCCACGAGAAGGCCGGTTCGCTTGATCATCAAGTTCGTCCTTTTCCGCGGCACCCGAACAGGAAGGCCGCACGAGCCATGCAGTTACCTATGAAACGGAACGAGACTCATGGGTGTTCAAATCGAGCACGGGCATCTACCCGCCCCCTGCTCGCATCCGGGCACAGGAAGGAGGAAGGGCCATGGCGGCCAAGTGGAACTGGGAGAGCGGCGAGGGCCTGCTGGGCCTGGACGACCCCGCCGAGTGGGACGCGGCCTACGACCGCGGCGAACGAAGCCTCGGCACGGCAGCCATCGGCCTCGCCTTCAACTGCCCCCTGACCGAGGCCTCCCCCCGCATAGTCCGGGCGATGCACCTCCCGGACCACGGCCAGCGAGGCTTCGGCTTCACCGCGGCAGGCGCCGCGGCCCGCCTCAACGGCGCACTCACCCCGGAGCTGTACGCGGCACTACGCGCCGAGGGCCCCGGTGGCTTCGCCGAGCACGCCCTCAGGGACACCCTGGGCTTCGTACCGTTCCGACGGCTTCCCCCATGGTTCAAATGGCAGACGGTACGCATGACCGTGCAAGACAAGCTGACGTACTGGTGGATGCTCCGAGAAGACGCAACCGACACCGTCCGGAGGACGTTGCGCCGGCGGCCTTGGCGCCGGTCCTGAACAGCGCGGCCCCCGAAGCCCCCCTACAACCCCGCGATCGCGTTCCACCGCTTTGCGAAATCCGTGCGTTCCTCCGACGTGATGTCCCGTGCGATCGCGAGCCGTTTGCGCATGGTGTCGTCCGGGAAGATCAGCGGGTCCTCGGCCAGGGCCGCGAGGTCCTTGTCCTTGGAGGAGGCGAGGACGTCGCGGGCCGCGGGGACCGGGCAGACGTAGTTGACCCAGGCGGCGAGCTCGGCGGCGACCTCAGGCTCGTAGTAGTAGTCGATGAGCCGTTCCGCGTTCTGCTTGTGGCGGGCCAGGTTCGGGATCATCAGGGATTCCGCCCAGAGTTCCGCCCCTTCCTCGGGGACGACGAACTCGATGTCCGGGTCGTCCGCCTGGAGCTGGATGACGTCCCCGCTGTAAGCCTGGCAGGCCAGGACGTCGCCGCTGGAGAGGTCCTTGATGTAGTCGTTGCCCGTGAAGCGGCGGATGTGCTTCGAGGCGACCAGCTTCTCCACCCGGTCGCACACCCGGTCGAAGTCGGCGGCCTTCCACTTCGTGATGTCGACCCCGTCGCCCTGCATCAGCAGCGCGAAGGACTCATCGAGCCCGGACAGCAGCGTGATCCGGCCCTTGAGATCGTCGGCCCACAGGTCGGACACCTGCTTGATCTCCCGGCCCAGCCTGCGCTTGTTGTACGCGATGCCGGTGATGCCCGACTGCCAGGGAACGGTGTGCCCCCGCCCCGGGTCGAAGTGCGGCGAACGCAGCAGCGGGTCCAGGTACTTGGTGACGTTCGGCTGCCTGGCCCTGTCCATCTCCTGGACCCAGCCCAGGCGCACGAAGCGCGCGCACATCCAGTCGCTGATGACGATGAGGTCGCGGCCGGTCTCCTGGTGGTTCATCAGGGACGGGCTGATCTTGCCGAAGAACTCGTCGTTGTCGTTGATCTCCTCCGTGTAGCGGACGTCGATGCCGGTCCGCTTCTCGAAGGCGTCGAGCGAGGGCCGCTTCGTCGAGTCATCGTCGTCGGTGTCGATGTACAGCGGCCAGTTCGCGAAGGTCAGCGACTTGTCCCGGCGCGAACGGTCCCCGGCGGCACGCTCGCCGGGCCCTATGTACGCGGCGGGCACGCCGCAGCCCGCGAGCGTGCCGACGGCCGCCCCGCCGCCGATGGCACGCAGCAGGGACCGGCGGGAGACTGAGGAGGCACTGGGGTTCGCTCGCACCCCGGCAGCATGCGCCTGCGTGTCACGTACAGGCAATGGACGCTGCGTCGAGCCGAGCGGTCGGGAAGCGACACCCTGTCGATCGCCCGCCTACGTACCCGCCTACGTACCCGCCTACGTAACGGACGGCAGCCGCGGCCGTCCGGCTACCGCCGCTCACACCGGCGCCAGCCACCCCGCCAGATCCCCCGCGGTGATCCGCTCCAGCACAGAGGCGTCGACCGGGCCCGGGTAGAGGCGATACACCGTGCCCGACGTGACCCCGTCCGTGCCCTCCAACTCGCCGTGCAGTAGCGCCAGTAGAGCGCGGCGGCCCGCCAGCTCCGGCTCGGGCTCCGCGCGCAGCTCGTCCGGCTCCCAGCCGTCGCGGACCCGCAGCGCGAAGTCGGCGCGCGGCTCGTCCCCGGCCCGGCGGTAGCCCCACAGGACGTGCCCACGGCCGCGCACGTACACCGGGCCGTCGGTGCGCGCCGCCGCCGTCCAGCAGGCGAGGTCCCACAGGGTGGCCCGGCCGCGCGGCTGGAAGGTGTCGAGCAGGTCGTTGCCCATGCGGCCCAGCTGCTTGCGGTAGCGCCACACGGCGTGGTTCCCTTCGCCCGTGGCGAGGGTGACGTCGGCCCACCAGGCCTGCCGCGTCCGCAGGTCGACGATCATCGGCACGCGCAGCGCCGCGTCCCCCGCGAGGTCGAAGCGCTGCCGGACCGTGCGCGGGTCGTACTCCGCCCGCTTCCCGCCACGTACCGCCATGAACCCCGCGAAGGCGTCCGGGAGTTCATCGAAGGGCACGTTGTTGTACGAGAGGACCGCGGGCACCACGAAGCGCACCCCCACGTCGGCGAGGCGCGGCAGGTTCAGGTCCAGATACTCGGTGGCGCCGTGCGGGGCGGGCGCCGACGTCAGGTCGCCGGAGTGCCGTGCGGCGCCGCCCGCGTACGTGAGGTGCGTGTAGTCGCACAGGCCGATGAAGCGCCACAGGTCGTCGTAGAGCGCGACGGACAGGTCGAGGTCGACGCGCACGCCCTTGGGCTGTAGCCAGTGCAGGAAGAGCCGCACGGTCTCGCTGTCCGCGGGCATGGGCAGCGAGCTGCCGCGCGGCACCGCGACCAGCGAGGCCGCCGACGCGCGCTCGGCGAACGGCACCGGCAGATCGGCGAGCGCGGCGTCGAGGACGGCCACGTCGTACCGCTCGCTCTGTCCCGCCCGCTCGCCCTCAACCGCCCGCTCGCCCCGCCCCGCGGCGAGCCGCCGCACCGCCTCCGCCTCGATCAGCTCACCGGCACGCCCCGCCACCCGGGACGGCAGCGGCGGCCGGTCGTCGTCGACCGCGTACGCCCGGGTGATGCGCCCGCGCGGGAAGAAGACGCGGCGGTGCCCCGGCACGGCACGGACCTTCATGCGGCCGTACGCACCGAGCAGCGGCCCGGGAGCGGTGTGCGGCAGGGCGTCCGCGAGCGCCTCGCCGACCGCGTCCGGCAGGGTCTCGGCGCCCGACCGGGCGAGCAACAGGTCGAGGCGGCGCAGGAGTTCACCGGGGCGCTCGCGCAGCAGCCCGGCCGCGGCCGTGGTGTCCCAGCGGCCGATGGCCTCCTCGACGCGCCCCTGCCAGGTGGAGATCCGCAGCCGGTCGCCCTCGATGCGGACGTCCTCGTGGCGTGCGGCCTCGGCGAGCAGCACCTCGGAGAGCGCGGTGTCGCCGATGCGGGTCCCGCGCAGGACGGCGAAGGCGAGCGCCACGCGCGCGTGCCGGTGTGCCTGCTCGAAGGGGTGCAGGATTTCCCCGACCCGCTTCCAGGCACGCGGGTTGCGGGCCATGTCCTCGGCGAGGCGGCGGAGGTCGAAGCCGTCCAGCAGGGCGAGGAGTTCACGGCGGACGGGACGCGGGAGCCCGCGCAGCCGCGGCAGTTCGAGCAGGTCGGGATCGCCCCCGGACCGTACGACGAGGATGCGCAGCACGTCGGTGGCGGTGTCCGCGTACGTCCCGACGAGCGCGCGCACCTCCGGCACGTCCACGTCCAGCAGCGGCGCGAGGGCGAGGGCCTTGCTCTCGCGCAGGGGGATGGCGGCCGGGAGCCGGTCGGCGGCGTCGGCCGGGTCCAGGTGTCCCAGGAGCAGCACCAGGTCGTCGTGGTCCTGGGGGTTCAGGGGCGTACGGCGGGCGAGCAGGGCGGCGAGTTCGGCGGCGGCGTCGCCCGGCGCGGCCAGGGTCAGCGCGCGCAGGATCTCGCCGCCGTCACCGCCGAGGCCGGCACCGGTGTCGAGCCACGGGTCGGTGGGCCCGTCCGTCTCGTAGCGGTTCTCGCAGACCGGGCAGGCGTACCAGACGCAGCACAGGTCGCAGCAGCCCGTGTCCAGCTCCTTGCGGTGGCAGTCGTCGCACAGCAGATGCGCGCAGGGCGCGAGCGCGCGCACGCGTGCCTTGGTGCCCGCGCAGTTCATGCAGGGCTGGTGGGGCTGGGCGGCGAGGTGTTCGACGATGAGGGCGGTGTAGCGGTCGTACGCGGGCTGGTACGGGATGTCGTCGGGGAAGCGCTGGAACAGCGGGGCGTGATGGCGGTCGGAGCCCATCAGCGCGTCGACGTCGGCGATCAGCTTCATGCCGGTCGCGGCGAGGTCGGGGACGGAGAGCGCGGTGAGCGCGCGGCGCAGCGGAACCGTCAACAGGTGCCCGCGGTCGGCGAGTTCGGCCTCAAGGACGACCACGGCGGCATCGGTCTCGGCGGACCGTCCGACAGCAGGACCGGCGGGAACGCGCACGCTCTGCCGGCGGCGCAGCAGCAGCCCGGCGAGGTCGTCGGCCGTCGTCATCATCAGGTCCCACCCCCGTAGGTACAGAAAGGCGGGAGCGGGGAGTGGGTGCGCTACGGATCTTTTGCAGAGATGAGTAAGAAGGAAGCACACCACGGAGCCGCCCCCGCGTACACAACGGTACGCGGGGGCGGAAAGGGCGTCACACGATTAATGCCGGGGTGCCCGGCGGCGAGCACCCCGGCGTACGCGAACTAGTCCTCGATGGACGTCATCACGTGCTTGATGCGCGTGTAGTCGTCGAACCCGTAGGCCGAAAGGTCCTTGCCGTAGCCGGACTTCTTGAAGCCGCCGTGCGGCATCTCCGCGACCAGCGGGATGTGCGTGTTGATCCAGACGCAGCCGAAGTCGAGGACCTTGGACATGCGCATGGCGCGCGAGTGGTTCTGCGTCCAGACCGAGGAGGCCAGGGCGTAGTCCACGCCGTTCGCGTACGAGACGGCCTGCGCCTCGTCCGTGAAGGACTGGACGGTGATGACCGGCCCGAAGACCTCGTTCTGGATGATCTCGTCGTCCTGCTTGAGCCCGGAGACGACGGTCGGGGCGTAGAAGAAGCCCTTCTCGCCGACGCGTCGGCCGCCCGCCTCGACCTTGGCGTGCGCCGGAAGGCGGTCGATGAAGCCGGAGACCTGCTTGAGCTGGTTGGCGTTGTTGAGCGGGCCGAAGAGCACGTCCTCGTCGTCCGGCTGGCCGGTCTTCGTGTCGGCCGCGGCCTTGGCGAGCGCGGTCACGAACTCGTCGTGGATGGACTCGTGGACGAGCACGCGCGTGGCGGCCGTACAGTCCTGGCCCGCGTTGAAGAAGCCCGCCACGGAGATGTCCTCGACGGCCTTGGCGATGTTCGCGTCCTCGAAGACGACGACCGGCGCCTTGCCGCCCAGCTCCAGGTGGACCCGCTTGAGGTCCTTGGACGCGGACTCGGCGACCTGCATGCCGGCGCGCACGGAACCGGTGATGGAGGCCATCGCCGGGGTGTGGTGCTCGACCATCGCGCGGCCCGTGTCACGGTCGCCGCAGACGACGTTGAAGACGCCCTTGGGGACGATGGAGCCGATGATCTCCGCCATCAGGACGGTCGACGCGGGGGTCGTGTCCGAGGGCTTGAGGACGACGGTGTTGCCCGCGGCGAGCGCCGGGGCGAACTTCCATACGCCCATCATCATCGGGTAGTTCCAGGGCGCGACCTGCGCGCAGACGCCGATCGGCTCGCGGCGGATGATGGAGGTCAGACCCTCCATGTACTCGCCGGCGGCGCGGCCTTCGAGCATCCGGGCCGCACCCGCGAAGAAGCGGATCTGGTCGACCATGGGCGGGATTTCCTCGGACCGCGTGAGCCCGGTCGGCTTGCCCGTGTTCTCGACCTCGGCCGCGATGAGCTCCTCGGCGCGCTCCTCGAAGGCGTCGGCGATCTTCAGCAGGGCCTTCTGCCGCTCGGCGGGCGTCAGGTCACGCCAGGCGGGGAACGCGGCGGCGGCCGCCTCCATGGCGGCATCGACGTCGGCCTGCCCGGACAGCGGGGCGGTGGCGTAGGACTCGCCCGTGGCGGGGTTGACCACCTCGGTGGTCCGCCCGTCGGCGGCGTCCCGGAATTCGCCGTTGATGTAGTTACGCAGACGGCGCAGCTCGGTGGTCACGTCCGGCCCTCCAGTCAGATGTCCAGTGGATGAGACACCCACCCTAGTCGGTGTACCGACGCTTTCAACATACCCAGCGGCCCAGAACTGCGAAATCCGTGACGATTGAAGCTCCAGACAACGAATTACATCGATCTGACCTTGCGGAACCGACGAGTCCTGTGCACCATGGGGTCGTGGCCAGTCGCAGCGCAGATTCCAGCAGTTCCCGACAAGGGAACGGTTCTTCGTCCATCGACGCCGTCTCCCTGGCGATCATCGAACAGCTTCAGGAGGACGGACGCCGTCCGTACGCCGCCATCGGCAAGGCCGTGGGCCTTTCCGAAGCGGCCGTGCGCCAGCGCGTCCAGAAGCTGCTCGACCAGGGCGTGATGCAGATCGTCGCCGTCACGGACCCGCTCACCGTGGGGTTCAGGCGGCAGGCAATGGTCGGCATCAACGTCGAGGGCGATCTGGATCCGGTCGCGGAGGCGCTGACGGCCATGGCCGAGTGTGAGTACGTGGTCATGACCGCGGGCTCCTTCGACCTGATGGTGGAGGTCGTCTGCGAGGACGACGACCACCTTCTCGAAGTGATCAACAAGCGCATCCGCGCCCTCCCCGGCGTGCGCTCCACCGAGAGCTTCGTCTACCTGAAGCTCAAGAAGCAGACCTATATGTGGGGAACCCGATAGCCGTGAGCAAGGACCTCAGCCAAACCGCGTACGACCACTTGTGGATGCACTTCACCCGCATGTCGGACTACGAGAACGCACCCGTGCCCACCATCGTGCGTGGCGAGGGCACCTACATCTACGACGACAAGGGCAAGAAGTACCTCGACGGCCTCTCCGGCCTGTTCGTGGTCAACGCCGGTCACGGTCGTCACGAGCTCGCCGAGACCGCGTACAAGCAGGCTCAGGAGCTGGCCTTCTTCCCGGTGTGGAGCTACGCCCACCCGAAGGCCGTCGAGCTGGCGGAACGTCTGGCCAACCACGCGCCCGGCGACCTCAACAAGGTCTTCTTCACCACCGGTGGCGGCGAGGCCGTCGAGACCGCGTGGAAGCTGGCGAAGCAGTACCACAAGCTCACCGGCAACCACACGAAGTACAAGGTCATCTCGCGCGCGGTCGCCTACCACGGCACCCCGCAGGGCGCCCTGTCCATCACCGGTCTGCCCGCGCTCAAGGCCCCCTTCGAGCCGCTCGTCCCGGGCGCGCACAAGGTGCCGAACACGAACATCTACCGCGCCCCGATCCACGGCGATGACCCCGAGGCCTTCGGCCGCTGGGCCGCCGACCAGATCGAGCAGGAGATCCTCTTCGAGGGTCCCGAGACGGTCGCCGCCGTGTTCCTGGAGCCGGTACAGAACGCGGGCGGCTGCTTCCCGCCCCCGCCCGGCTACTTCCAGCGCGTCCGCGAGATCTGCGACAAGTACGACGTGCTGCTCGTCTCCGACGAGGTCATCTGCGCCTTCGGCCGCCTGGGCACGATGTTCGCCTGTGACAAGTTCGACTACATCCCGGACATGATCACCTGCGCCAAGGGCATGACCTCGGGCTACTCCCCGATCGGCGCCTGCATCATCTCGGACAAGCTCGCCGAGCCGTTCTACAAGGGTGACAACACCTTCCTGCACGGCTACACCTTCGGCGGCCACCCGGTCTCGGCCGCGGTCGGCATCGCCAACCTCGACATCTTCGAGAAGGAGGGCCTGAACCAGCACGTACTCGACAACGAGGACGCGTTCTACCAGACCCTGCGCAAGCTGCACGACCTGCCGATCGTCGGCGACGTCCGCGGCAACGGCTTCTTCTACGGCATCGAGCTCGTGAAGGACAAGGCCACCAAGGAGACGTTCAACGACGAGGAGACCGAGCGCGTCCTGTACGGCTTCCTCTCCAAGGCGCTGTACGAGAACGGCCTGTACTGCCGCGCCGACGACCGTGGCGACCCGGTCGTCCAGCTCGCCCCGCCGCTGATCTCCACCCAGGAGACCTTCGACGAGATCGAGGGCATCCTGCGCCACGTCCTCACGGAGGCGTGGACGAAGCTCTGATCCACGGAGGTCCGCGTGGATCCACAGGGAAGCACGACGTCCCTCAGGGATCCATAGTGTGATCGAGTGATCAACACCGGCCCCGGGGGCGCCCGTTCGAGTGAGAACGGGCGCCCCCGGGCCGCGTCGTTTCCAGGCAGCGCGGCCTGGATCCCTAGCGTGCCCAGTGACCGATCGGCCCCGCCTTCGTTCCCCCGTACGGGGGAGGCAAACTGATCTGAACCGAGGTGTACGTGATGGTGGCCCCGCCGGACAACGACGTGCTGTGGGCACGCGCCCTCCACGTCTCACACAACGGCTCGCCCGCGCTCACCGGCGTATCGCTCGGTGTGCGCGAGGGCGAGATCCTCGCCGTCACCGGCCCGCGCGGCAGCGGCAAGACGACCCTGCTGCGCTGCCTCTCCGGCCAGCTCCTGGCCCAGCAGGGCGAGGTCTGGTTCAACAGCACGCCGGTGCACACGATGGGGCCGGTGGTCCGCGAACGCCTTCGCCGCGACCGCTTCGGCTGGATCGACCCGGAGCCGCACCTCGTGCCCGAGCTCACGGCCTGGGAGAACGTCGCGATGCCGCTGATGCTGCGCGGCACGTCGCACAAGGTCTCCAGGAGTTCCGCCCAGGAGTGGCTCGACCGCCTCGACATCGGTGACTGCGCCCGCAAGCGGCCGCACGCGCTGCTCCAGGCCCAGCGCCAGCGCATCGCCATCGCCCGCTCCCTGGTCACGATGCCGTCCGTGATCTTCGCCGACGAGCCGACCGCGCCGCTGCACCGCGCCGACCGCGCCCACGTCCTGCGCACGCTGACGACCGCGGCCCGCTCGCACGGCATCACGGTCGTCCTCGCCACGCACGACGCGGAGGTCGCCGCCCTCGCCGACCGGACGGTCACGCTGCTCGACGGGAGGCGCGTGAACACGGTGCACCTGCCGGGATCGGGTGGGCTCGCGGCGAGGGGCGGGGCCGAGGGTGGTGCGGGCAGCGCGGGCGCCGAGGGTGGTGCGGAGGCCGGAGAAGCCGCGGATGGCGGGGGTGGCAGGGGTGGCGGGGGTGGCTCCGCTTCCGCTTCCGCCGAGGGCGATTCCGACGATGCGGAAGGCCGGGCAGCGTGCTCGCTCTCCGTCTAGCCCGCGGGGCTCATCCCCTGGTCCAGCTGCGCAGGCTGCTCGTCGCCGCGGCGTCGGCGGGCACCGGCTTCCTGCTGCTGTGCACGCTGGGGTACGCGATGGGGCACCCGGACGCGTCCGGCGGGGCCGTGCTGCGGCTCGCCTGGTGCGCCGCGCCGGTCGCCGCCACCGTGTACTTCGCCGTCACCGTCGCGCGCACCGACCCGTCGACCAGGCCGCGCTCCGGGCTCTCCGCGGTCGGGCTCGGTCCGGCCAGGCTCTCGGTGCTCGCCGCGATCTCCACGGCCGTGGCGTGCACGCTCGGCTCGATGGTCGCGCTCCTGTTCTTCCTGCACCTGCGGGGCGATCTGACGGGCCTGCCGTTCGACGGAGCGTCAGCGGGCCTGCTCGCCGCCGGGCAGCCGCTGCCCATCGGCGCGGCGCTCACCCTGCTCGCCCTGGTCCCGCTGACCGCCACCGCGGCCAGCGCGGCCGTACTGCGGCCCAGGACCGCCAAGCCGGGCGGCAAGCCGGGAGCCAAGTCCGGCGCCAGGTCCGGTGCGCGCGACGGTGCCGGGCAGGTGGAGCCGGCGGACCCGAACGCACCCGCCGCCCCGCCGAGCGGACTGCCCTGGGGGGTCGCGCTCCTCGCCGCGGGCCTCGCCGTCGAGACGTACGCGAGCCGCTCCCCCGGCGCCTCGGACCTGAGCATGCCGGGCGGCCTGACCGGCAGCCCCGCGGGTGTGCTCGCCGGATGGGCGCTGACGGCGCTCGCCCTCGCCCTCGCGGGACCCGGCCTCACCCATCTCTGCGGGCGGATCCTGCAGGCGGTCAGGCCCGGCGCGATGCGGCTCCTTGCCGGGCGTGGGCTGCAGGAGGAGGCCCGACGGATCGGGCGGCCGCTCGGGGTGCTCTGTGTGGTGGGCTCCGCGGCGTACGCGGCGCTCACGCTCTACTCCGGTGACCGGCCGGACATCGGCCCGCTGACCACGCTCGGCTCGCTGCTCGTGGCGGGCTGCGCCGTCCTCACCCTGGCCACGGCCGCGATCGAGGCCAAGCACGCGCGCTCGGACACGACATCGGCGCTGCTCCAGCTCGGAGCTCCGGCATCGATGCTGCGCGGCACCGCCGCACTGCGGGCCGGCGCGCTCGCGGCCGTGTTCGGCCCGCTGACCTGGGTGGTCGCGCAGCTGGCGGCGCTACCGCTGGCGGGCTGAGAGCCCGCGCCCGGCACGCGGAGGGAGGCGGCCGGCGTCCCGGCGAGCTGAGGCGAAAAGAAAATCCGCGACAAGCGATGAGTTCCGCGTCGAACGTACGTCTACCCCTCCGTAAGACACGGGACGCACGCACCACGCTGAACTCACCGCAACGGGAGACACCTCATGTACCAGCAGATGATCTTCGTGAACCTCGCCGTGAACGACGTCGACAGCTCGAAGAAGTTCTTCACGGAGCTCGGCTACACGATCAATCCGCAGTTCACGACGGACGACTGCGCCTGCGTCGTGATCAGCGACACGATCGTCGCGATGATGCTGAGCAAGAAGCACTACCAGCAGTTCACGGAGAAGCAGATCGCGGACCCGAGGTCGACCAGCGAGACGCTGCTGTGTCTGAGCGCCGAGAGCCGCGAGAAGGTCGACGAGCTGGTCGACAAGGCGCTGGCGGCCGGCGGCACGGCGGGCAAGACACAGGACTACGGCATGATGTACGGCCGCGCCTTCGACGACCTGGACGGCCACACCTGGGAGATCATGTGGATGGACCCGTCCGAGGTCCAGGGCTGAGGGTCCGCGGGGCTGCGGTCCGCGGGGCTGGGGTCCGCGGGCGTGGAACCGGGATGCGCAGCTCTGGGCTGAGGTTCACCGCCCGGCATCGCCTGCTTAGCATGGGCGAATGCAGCCGACTCCCGCATCCGCATCCGCGTCCACGACGTCCGCGTCCGGCACCGCGCCCTCGCCCCAACTGCCGGGCGGTGACCGCGAGATCGAGTCGCTGGAGGAGTTCGACGAGGTCGCGGCGAGCGGCTCGCTCGCCGGGTGCCGCGTCCAGGCCATAGACCTGACGGCGCGTACGTCCGCGTTGCGGGCCTGCGACGCCACGGGCGCGGTATTCCTCGGCTGCCCGATGGAGCAGGACGCGGTGGACGCGATGCGGGCCGCCGGGGCGCTGGTGTTCCCACCCGTACCCGGCCTGCCGTTCGACCCGTACCGCGGCCTGCTCTACACGCCGGAAGAACTCTTCGCGGGGCTCTCCGACGGTGGGTACGAGGCGACTCCTGACGCCGGTGCGTACGCGTGGTTCCAGGAGACCAAGGCCGACGGCGACGTCTTCTCCTCGATGCTCCGCGCGATCCACGACGACTCGATCTCGGACGCACTCGACGAACTGCTCGTCAGCGCGCGGGTGGTGGGCGTGATGGGCGGCCACGCGATGGCCCGCGGCACCGCGGAGTACGAGGGTGCGGCCCGGCTCGGCCGCTCGCTCGCCCGCGCCGGGTTCACGGTCGCCACCGGTGGCGGTCCGGGCGCGATGGAGGCGGCGAACCTGGGCGCGTACGCGTCCGTCTTCCGCGACGAGATGCTGGACGAGGCGCTCGAACTGCTCGCCAAGGCGCCGTCCTTCAGCCCGTCGATCGCCGAATGGGCGCGGGCGGCCTTCGACGTCCGCGAGCGGTGGCCGTCCGGCGGCGCGTCGGTGGGCATCCCCACGTGGTTCTACGGCCACGAGCCGCCGAACGCCTTCGCCACGCACCTGGCCAAGTACTTCGCCAACGCCACCCGCGAGGACGGCCTGCTGGCCCGTTCGAACGCGGGCGTGATCTTCCTCCCCGGCGCGGCGGGCACGCTCCAGGAAATCTTCGACGCGGCCACCCCGAACTACTACGAGTCCCGCGGCGAACCGGCCCCCATGATCCTGGTCAACCACGACCACTGGACGAACCACCTCCCGGCCTGGCCCCTGCTGCAGGCGCTGGCGCGGGGCCGCACGATGGAGTCGAGGATCGCGCTGGTGGACAAGGTGGAGGACGCCCCGGCCACCTTGGCATCACTCCCGACGGACTGACGTCCTGTCCTATCCAGCCCCCCGCCCGGGGGGCTTTTCCGGCCCGTCCGGTGAGCTTTGCAGCCCGTCCGGCGTGAGCTTCTCCAGCCCGTCCGGTGAGCTGTTCAGCCCGTCCGGCGTTTGAGGACGAACTCGGCGGAGCCGGTGAACAGCGACTTCGGCGCACTGGCGGTCGTACTCCCCTGTCTTCATGGGCCGAACCCTAGGCACACCCCGCAGACACCCACACCTCAATACCGCCCGCCCACCCGCACCCCGCCCCGCCTCAGCCCAGAACCACGACATCCCCCGCGTCGAACGCAACCCCCACCGTCTCCCCCACCCCAGGCGCATCCCGCAACGCACAGGCCGCCTCGAGCCGCGGCCCCTCCGCAGGCTCCAGGTGAACGGCGACATGGGTCCCCCGGAACGTCCGCGCCGTCACCACGCACCGCAGCCCCTCGTCCGCGCCCACGAGCCGCACCCCGGCGGGCCGCACCAACACCCGGCACCGCCCATCCCTCACCCCCTCCGAGGCCCCCGCGACCGGCACCGGAATCTTGCCCCAGATGGTGTCCGCCACCTCCCCCGCCACCGTCGCGTCGACGACGTTGTCGAAGCCGAGGAACCGCGCCACGAACTCGTCCGCAGGATGCCGCCAGACCTCAAGGGGCGTACCGGACTGGGCGATCCGCCCGTCCCGCATCACCACGACCCGGTCCGCGAGCGCGAACGCCTCACCCTGGTCGTGCGTAACCGCGAGGACCGTCGTACCCAACTCGTCGAAGAGCTCACGGAGTTCGACGACAAGGCGTTCCCGCAGCGAACGGTCGAGCTGCCCGAGCGGCTCGTCGAGCATCAGCAGGCGCGGCCTGGGCGCGAGCGCACGCGCGAGAGCGACCCGCTGCTGCTCCCCGCCCGAGAGCGAGGCGACGGCCCGCCGCTGCGCACCCGGCAGCCCCACGAGTTCGAGCAACTCGGCCACCCGGTCGGCCTGTTCACCCCGCGATACGCCGTGCATCCGCAGCCCGAAGGCCACATTGCCCGCCACATCCCGCTGCGGGAAAAGCTGGTGATCCTGGAACATCAGGCCGACGCCCCGCTTGTGCGCGGGCACCCCCCGCTGGTCCCGGCCGTCGAGCAGAACCTGCCCGCCGTCGAGTTCCTGGAGCCCGGCGACGGCCCGCAACAGCGTCGACTTGCCACTGCCGCTCGGCCCGAGCACGCACACGATCTCGTGCTCCTCGACGTCAAGCCCGACCCCGTCGAGCACGGCCCGCGCCCCGAACCGAACGGTCGCATCAGCCAGAGTCAGCAGCCCCGCACCCTGCCCCGACCCCACACCCACACCCACACCCACACCCATCAGAACTCCCCAGTCGTGCGGTCGGTACGGAGGCGTTCGAGCAGTAGCAGCGACACCGCGCACACCACCATCAAGATCGTCGAAAGTGCCATCGCCTGCCCGTAGTTGAGCTCACCGGCCCGCCCCAGGAGGCGGGCCACGGCGACCGGCAGGGTCGGGTTGTCCGGCCGCGCGATGAACACCGTCGCGCCGAACTCCCCCAGGGACACGGCGAAGGCGAACCCGGCGGCGATCAGCAGTGCCCGTCTCACCATCGGCAGATCGACCTCACGCCACGCCCGCAGCGGCGACGCTCCGAGCACGGCGGCCGCCTCGCGCAGGCGTCCGTCCACCGCGCGCAGGACGGGAAGCATGGTGCGTACGACGAAGGGCACGCCCACCAGCGCCTGCGCGAGCGGCACCAGGATCCACGTGGACCGAAGGTCCAGCGGCGGCTTGTCCAGCGTGATCAGGAACCCGAAGCCGACCGTCACCGCGGACACCCCGAGCGGCAGCATCAGCAGCGCGTCGAAGCCGCGCACCAGGCGGCCGGCCCTCCGGGTGAGCGCCGCCGCCGCGAGCCCGCCGACCACCAGGGCGATGGCGGTGGCGGCGAGCGCGTACTGGAGCGAATTCCACACGGCCTCGATCGGCGGGACGAGGAAGGCCCCGCCCTCCGCCGATGTCAGTTCCTTGTAGTAGGTGAAGCCGTAGCCGTCGGGGGTGCTCAGTGACCGCTCGATCAGGACCCCGAGCGGCAGCAGGATCAGCACGGCGATGGTGAGCATGACCCCGCCCAGCAGCGCCCACTGCCCCGCGCCGCGCGGCCGCCGCGCCACCCCGGACGCGTCGACGAGCTTCAGCGCACTCTCCCGCCTGCGCACCGTCCACGCGTGCACGGCGAGGATCAAGCCCACCGCCACGAACTGAACGATCGTCAGGACGGCGGCCGTGGACAGGTCGAGGAGCTGGGCGGTCTGCCGGTAGATCTCGACCTCGAGGGTCGAGTACGCGGGCCCGCCGAGGATCTGCACCACACCGAACGAGGTGAAGGTGAACAGGAAGACCATGAGCGAGGCGGCGGCTACCGCGGGCCCGAGCGCGGGCAGCGTCACGGTCCGCCACGCGGTCCACCGCGAGGCGCCGAGCATCCGCGCGGCCTCTTCCTGGCGCGGGTCGAGCTGCGACCAGAGCCCGCCCACCGTCCGTACGACGACGGCGTAGTTGAAGAAGACGTGCGCGAGCAGGATCGCCCACACAGTCGTGTCGAGGCGCACGCCCCACATCTCGTCGAGCAGCCCGCCCCGGCCGAGCAGCGCGAGGAACGCGGTCCCGACGACGACCGTCGGCAGCACGAACGGCACCGTGACGACCGCCCGGAGCACCTGCTTGCCCCTGAACTCGAAGCGCGCGAAGACATACGCGCCGGGGAGCGCGATCAGCAGCGTGAGCGCGGTCGACGCGAGCGCCTGCCAGGTGGTGAACCACAGCACGTGCCGGACGTCGGACTGCCCGACGACCTCCGCGATCCGCCCGAACTGCCACGCCCCGCCCACCTTCAAGCCGCGCGCGACGATCGCGGCGACCGGATAGGCGAAGAAGACCGCGAAGAACGCGACGGGCACGGCCATCAGACCGAGCCGCGCCGCGCCCCCGCGCGAGCGCCCCTTACGGGAAGCGCTCCCCTTAGGGGATCCGCTTACTTCAGTACGAGCGAGGTCCACGACTTGACCCACTGATCACGGTTGTCGGCGATCTTCTTCGGGTCCATGGTCTCCGGGTCGTCGACCTTCACGCCGTGCTTGACGAACAGCTCGGGCAGCTCGGTCTTCTCCCGCACCGGGTTCACGAACATGTTCAGCGGCATGTCCTTCTGGAACTCGGCGCCGATCAGGAAGTCGAGCAGCGCCTTGCCGCCCTTCTCGTTCTTGGCGTTGCTGAGCAGACCCGCGTACTCGACCTGCCGGAAGCAGGTGCCGGTCGCGACGCCGGTCGGCGCCTGCTTGGGCTGCGGCTTGGCGTAGAGCACCTCGACGGGCGGCGACGAGGCGTACGAGACGACGAGCGGCCGGTCGCCCTTGGCCTTCTTGCCGCCGGCGGACCCGGAGAACTCTTCGTTGTAGGCCTGCTCCCAGCCGTCGACGACCTTGACGCCGTTGGCCTTGAGCTTCTTCCAGTAGCCCTGCCAGCCGTCGTCGCCGTACTGCGCGGCGCTGCCGAGCAGGAATCCGAGGCCGGGCGAGGAGGTCGAGGCGTTCTCGGTGACCAACAGGTCCTTGTAGGCGGGCTTGGTCAGATCCGCGAAGGACTTCGGCGGCGCCAGCTTCTTGTCGGCGAAGTACTTCTTGTCGTAGTTGACGCAGATGTCGCCGCTGTCGACGGGCGTCACCCGGTGCTTGTCCCCGTCGACCCGGAACTCCGGCCCGACCTTCTCCGAGCCCTTGGCCTCGTACGACTGGAAGAGACCGTTGTCGAGCGCGCGCGAGAGCAGGGTGTTGTCGACGCCGAAGAAGACATCGCCCTGCGGGTTGTCCTTGGACAGGATCGCCTTGTTCACGGCCGCACCGGCGTCGCCGTCCTTCAGCACGTTGACCTTGTAGCCGGAGCTCTTCTCGAACGCCTTCAGTACGTCCTTGGAGACGTTGAAGGAGTCATGGCTGACGAGCGTGACGCTCTTGGAGTCGGCCTTGTCGCCGCTGTCCGACGAGCTGCCGCACGCGGAGAGCGCGACGAGCCCGATGCTCACCGCGACCGCGGTGACCGTGACCTTCTTGGTGGTGCTCACTGAGTTCATTCCTCCTGGAGTGACCAGGAAGAGACGCGGCCCTGCCCGCGGAACAGACCGGATCGGACCGGTCCGCGGGCAGGGCGCAACAGCTTGAGTGATGTCCGAACTTCCTACCCGGAATGACCCGGGCAAGGTTCAGAGGGTCTGCGGCCAACCTGTCCTTGGCTGCCGCACTCTCAGCGCTGTGGCGCTCCCCTGTCGGAATATGAAGATGTGTTCCGGCTATGAAGATGTGTTTCGGCCAGCCTATCGCCCGGCGGGCTAGCGCTCCGACGCGGCGAGCTGACCGCACGCCCCGTCGATCTCCTGGCCACGGGTGTCACGAACCGTGACGGGCACGCCATGGGCGGCGATGGCGTCCACGAAGGCCTTCTCGTCCTCGGGCCGCGAGGCCGTCCACTTCGACCCGGGCGTCGGGTTCAGCGGAATGAGGTTCACGTGCACGGGCTTGTTCTTCAGCAGCCGCCCGAGGCGGTCACCGCGCCAGGCCTGGTCGTTGATGTCGCGGATCAGCGCGTACTCGATGGAGAGGCGACGCCCCGACTTGGCGGCGTACTCCCACCCGGCGTCCATCACTTCACGCACGTTCCAGCGCGTGTTGACGGGTACGAGGGTGTCGCGGAGCTCGTCGTCGGGCGCGTGCAGCGAGATGGCGAGGCGGCACTTGAAGCCCTCGTCGGCGAACCGGTGGATGGCGGGCACCAGACCGACGGTCGACACGGTGATGCCACGCTGCGAGAGGCCCACACCGTCCGGCTCGGGATCGGTCAGCCTGCGAATCGCCCCGGTCACCCGGTTGTAGTTGGCAAGAGGCTCGCCCAT
Organism: Streptomyces sp. NPDC032198; assembly: GCF_040636975.1. Taxonomy (NCBI): domain Bacteria; kingdom Bacillati; phylum Actinomycetota; class Actinomycetes; order Kitasatosporales; family Streptomycetaceae; genus Streptomyces; species Streptomyces sp. NPDC032198. The sequence continues at coordinate 93,735 of NZ_JBEZVL010000011.1, forward strand.
CCCCATAAACACGATGTTGGAGAGCCGAGCGGGCCCTCCAGGGATCTCCCCGTCCCGCAGCGCGCGCATCCCGTCAACGATCTGGTGCACGATCTCGGCGGTCGACAGATTCCGGTCGAGCCCGGCCTGCCCGGTGGCACAGAACGGACAGTTCATCCCACACCCGGCCTGCGACGAGATGCACATCGTCACGCGGTCCGGATAGCGCATGAGCACGGACTCGACGAGCGTCCCGTCGAAGAGCCGCCACAGCGTCTTGCGCGTGGTGTCGTCGTCACAGCTGATGTGCCGCACCACGGACATCAGCTCGGGAAGCAGCGCCTCCTGAAGCTTCTGACGTGAACCGGCGGGAATGTCGGTCCACTGCTCCGGGTCGTGCGCGTACCGCGCGAAGTAGTGCTGCGAAAGCTGCTTGGCGCGAAACGGCTTCTCGCCGGCAGCGGCAACGGCTTCCTTGCGCTCGGCGGGCGTGAGGTCGGCGAGATGCCGCGGCGGCTTCTTGGCTCCGCGGGGCGCGACAAAGGTGAGTTCTCCGGGTACAGGCATGGTCCTTCCAGTGTCGCAGACGATGAGAGCCCTCCCCTGTCCACCCACGGCGGCGCTGAGAACCGGTCGGCCGAAGGTCTGTCATGTGCCTGACATAGATCACTAGAGTCTTCCCTGACAACATCAACTTCGCTGGAGGTAATCAGCACGTGTTGAATCAAACGGGGAAGGCGCTCTTGATCGGCGCCACCGCGGCGCTCGCCGTGACGACCGCGGCACCGGCCCACGCCGGGACCGGGGTCCGGGCCGCGGCGGTCAGCAAGCACCAGGAAGTGCGCTGCGTGAAGCAGAGCGGCAGGACCTGCGCTTACTCGGTCTCCTTCTTCTACTGGAACAAGAAGGGGTCCACCAAGCGTGGCCTGAACTACGTCCAGTCGGCCAGGTCTCCGTACAAGGCGGGTAAGGCCCGCTGGCTGTACAAGCAGCCGGGCGGCTCGACCCACGTCGGCAAGAGCTGGCGCAAGGCCCACTCGGTTCCGCACGGCAACGCCGCCGAGGTCGAGTGGGGCAAGGTCGGGACCACCACGGGGCCCAAGCTCCGCAAGGGCACGCTGGTCTGTGTGCAGTGGAAGAACCTCTCGCAGAAGGCGTGCCACAAGCTGAAGTAAGCGGCGTACGGCACACTGCGCGCGGCATGCGAAAAGGGGCTCGCCGTCCAGCTGGACGGCGAGCCCCTCACGTACACAAGCGCAGGTCAGCCGGACCCGACGAAGATGACCAGCAGCAGCCAGACCACCGGTGCGGTCGGCAGCAGTGAGTCGAGGCGGTCCATGATGCCGCCGTGTCCCGGCAGCAGCGTGCCCATGTCCTTGATGCCGAGGTCACGCTTGATCATCGACTCGCCCAGGTCCCCGAGCGTCGCGCTCGCGGCGACCGCGAGGCCGATGAGCAGCCCCTGCCACCACGTGCCGCCGTCGATCAGGAACTCCATGCACAGCGCGCCACCCGCCATCGCGAACGTCACCGCTCCGACCAGGCCCTCGCGGGTCTTGCCGGGGCTGATGCGCGGGGCGAGCTTGTGCTTGCCGAAGCGCCAGCCGATCGCGTACGCCCCGGTGTCGCTGACCACGGTCAGGAGCAGGAACGTGAGCACCCGCATCGCGCCGTCGTCCGCGGTGAGCATCATCGCCACGAACGTGGCGAGGAACGGGACGTAGAACGCCGCGAAGACGCCTGCCGTGACGTCCTTCAGATAGCCCTCGGGCGGCTCGGTCATCCGCCAGACGAGCACCGCGAGCGCGGTGAGCGCCATGGCGACCCAGGCGCCCTCGGGCCCACGGACGTATCCGGCGACGACCATGGCGGCGCCGCCCACCGCCAGCGGGACCAGCGGCGCCTTGATCTCCTTGCGCTCCTGGAGCCGCGAGGTGAGCTCCCAGAGGCCGACCACGACGGCGACCGCTATGACGCCGATGAAGACGGCCTTCACGATGAAGAGCGACGCGATGATCACCGCGCCGAGCCCCACGCCGACTCCTATGGCCGCCCCGAGATCACGGCCCGCGCTCTTCTTCTGCGGCGCTTGAGGCGTCTGAGACACCTGTGGTGCCTGAGGCGTCTGAGGCGTGCGCGGCGCCTCGGGGGCGGGCTGTGATGCGCTGGGCATGGGCTCCTGGGGTACTTCAGGCATGTCAGGCACGATGGGCATGGGCTGCGTCTCTGCTGGATACAGGGCGTCATGCGCATCGTACGCGGGACCTGCCGGGGCAGCCCCTTGAGCAGGGCCCTGGTCGGGCGGCCCCCAGTACCCGGCTCTGGGAGGCGCCCCCCAGGAAGAGTCGTTCACGGATCGGATTCCTCAGTCCTCAGACTTCGAGCCCTCAGCCCTCAGACCTCGAGCAGCTCGGCTTCCTTGTGCTTGAGCAGCTCGTCCACCTGAGCGACGTACTTCGCGGTCGCGTCCTCGAGCTCCTTCTCCGCGCGACGGCCCTCGTCCTCGCCGATGTCGCCGTCCTTGATCGCCTTGTCGAACGTTTCCTTCGCCTTGCGGCGGATGGAGCGGATCGAGATCTTGGAGTCCTCGGCCTTGGTCTTGGCGACCTTGATGTACTCCTTGCGGCGGTCCTGCGTCAGCTCGGGGAACGTCACCCGGATGATGTTTCCATCATTGCTGGGGTTGACGCCGAGGTCGGAGTCGCGGATCGCCTGCTCGATGTTGCGCAGCGCGCTCTTGTCGAACGGGGTCACCACGGCCATCCGCGGCTCGGGCACCGAGAACGAGGCCAGCTGATTGATCGGCGTAAGGGCGCCGTAGTAGTCAGCCACGATCTTGTTGAACATCGCCGGGTGCGCACGGCCTGTGCGAATCGCGGCGAAGTCCTCCTTGGCGACCACGACGGCCTTCTCCATCTTCTCCTCGGCCTCGAGGAGGGTCTCTTCGATCACCACTTGCTCCTGCGTGTTGTGAGTGGGCTGGGGCGCCCCCACACGGTGAAGTAGGGGGAGTCCATGGGGTGTCGGCTGCGTCGCGTCTCTTTCCCTGCACCGTGTCCGACCGGCAGGGCTTTGTCCATCCCTCGGAGGGCGTCCCCGAGATCAGGCGCGGGTGCCCCCGTCGCCCACGAGTGTGCCGATCTTCTCACCCTTGACGGCACGCGCGATGTTTCCGGAGGAGAGCAACTCGAAGACCAGGATGGGCAACTTGTTGTCGCGGCACAGCGTGATCGCGGTCATGTCGGCGACCTTCAGGTCGCGGGTGATGACCTCGCCGTACCCGAGCGCGTCGTACTTCACCGCGTCCGGGTTGGTCTTGGGGTCGGAGTCATAGACACCGTCGACGCCGTTCTTGCCCATGAGCAGGGCTTCGGCGTCGATCTCCAGGGCGCGCTGCGCCGCGGTCGTGTCGGTGGAGAAGTACGGCATGCCCATGCCTGCGCCGAAGATGACCACACGGCCCTTCTCCAGGTGCCGGACGGCGCGCAGCGGGATGTACGGCTCCGCGACCTGACCCATCGTGATGGCGGTCTGGACGCGGCACTCGATGCCTTCCTTCTCCAGGAAGTCCTGCAGGGCAAGGCAGTTCATGACCGTGCCGAGCATGCCCATGTAGTCGGAACGGGCCCGGTCCATGCCGCGCTGCTGGAGTTCGGCGCCACGGAAGAAGTTGCCGCCACCGATGACGGCCGCGATCTGGGCTCCGTCCCGGACGACCGCGGCGATCTCCTTGGCGATGGCGTGCACCACGTCGGGGTCGACGCCAAGGCCGCCCCCGCCGGCGAATGCCTCACCGGAGAGCTTCAGCAGGAAACGACCGGCGACTTTGTCGTCACCACTGTTTGTGTCGGCCTTGGTGGTCATGGAGTTCTCGCTTCTTTTTGCTCGGCGCACATACGAAGAAGGCCACTGCCGGTGGGGTGTTGTTCGCATCCCATGCTCGGCAATGGCCTCCTCGTCAGATCCTGCGGTCGTACGTCGCGTACTGCGTGGGTACGCGGGCGACCGCTGTCGACCCTAGCGGGGTCTACCGTCGATCGCGGTACGGACTCAGATGCCGACCTTGATGCGCGAGAAGCGCTTCAGGGTGACACCGGCCTCGTCCAGAACCTTCTGGACGGACTTCTTGTTGTCGAGCGCGTACGGCTGACCGAGGAGGGTGGCCTCCTTGAAGAAGCCGTTGACGCGACCCTCGACGATCTTGGGCAGCGCGGCCTCGGGCTTGCCCTCGGCGCGGGTGGTCTCCTCGGCGACGCGGCGCTCGGACTCGACGACCTCGGCCGGAACGTCCTCACGGGAGAGGTACTTCGGCGCGAAGGCGGCGATGTGCTGCGCGATGCCCTTGGCGAGGTCGGCGTCCGCCTTGTCCAGCTCGACCAGGACACCGATCTGCGGGGGCAGGTCGGGCATGGTGCGGTGCATGTACGCCGAGACGTACGTGCCCGCGAACTGGGCGAAGCGGTCGAGGACGATCTTCTCGCCGAGGTTGGCGTTGGCCTCGTCGACGTACGCCTGGACGGTCTTGCCGGACTCGATCTCGGACGCGAGCAGCGCCTCGAGGTCGGCCGGGGACGTCTTGGCGATGTGCGCGGCCAGCGAGTTCGCGACGGCCTGGAACTTCTCGCCCTTGGCGACGAAGTCCGTCTCGCACTTCAGCTCGACGATGACGCCGGAGGTGTTGTCGTCGGCGATGAGGGAAACCACGGCGCCGTTCTCGGCGGAGCGGCCCTCGCGCTTGGCGACGCCCTTCTGGCCCTTGATGCGCAGGGCCTCGACGGCCTTGTCGACGCTGCCGTCGGCCTCGTCGAGCGCCTTCTTGCAGTCCATCATGCCGGCGCCCGTGAGCTCACGGAGCTTCTTGACGTCAGCGGCGGTGTAGTTCGCCATGATCCTGAAATTCTCTTTCGGAGGTCTGAAAGATCTACGGGTGAACGGCGGGGGCCTGCTGGCCCCCGCCGTCAACTACCGAACCTGTGAAGGTCAGGCCTGCTCGGTCTCCGCGGCGGGGGCCTCGGCGGCGGCAACCTCGGCGGGGGCCTCGGCCTGCTCGGCGTCGGCGGCCTTCTCCGTCTCGGCGGACTTCTGAACCTCGGCCTCTTCGGCCTTCGGCTCGTCGGCCTTGGCCTCGTCAGCCTTGGGCTCGTCGGCCTTCTTCTCGCCCTCGAGCAGGTCGCGCTCCCACTCGGCGAGCGGCTCGCCGGCGGCCTTCTCGCCCGGCTTCTGGTCGCCCGTGGCCACGCCGGAACGGGCGATGAGGCCCTCGGCGACGGCGTCGGCGATCACGCGGGTGAGCAGGGTGACGGAGCGGATCGCGTCGTCGTTGCCCGGGATCTTGTAGTCGACCTCGTCGGGGTCGCAGTTGGTGTCGAGGATGGCGACGACCGGGATGTTGAGCTTCCGGGCCTCGCCGACCGCGATGTGCTCCTTCTTGGTGTCCACGATCCAGACGGCGCTGGGCACCTTGGACATCTCGCGGATACCGCCGAGGGTCTTCTCCAGCTTGGCCTTCTCGCGGGAGAGGACGAGCAGCTCCTTCTTGGTGAGGCCGGACGCGGCCACATCCTCGAAGTCGATCTGCTCGAGCTCCTTGAGGCGCTGCAGGCGCTTGTAGACGGTCGAGAAGTTGGTGAGCATGCCGCCCAGCCAGCGCTGGTTCACGTAGGGCATGCCGACGCGGGTCGCCTGCTCGGCGATGGCCTCCTGCGCCTGCTTCTTCGTGCCGACGAACATGACCGTGCCGCCGTGGGCGACGGTCTCCTTGACGAACTCGTAGGCGCGGTCGATGTACGACAGCGACTGGAGCAGGTCGATGATGTAGATGCCGTTGCGCTCCGTGAAGATGAAGCGCTTCATCTTCGGGTTCCAACGACGGGTCTGGTGACCGAAGTGGACGCCGCTTTCCAGCAGCTCCCGCATCGTGACGACGGCCATGGCCGTACTCCTTGGTGTTCTCGGTTGTGCCGCGTCCGCCGGATGGCGGTCGCGCCTGACGCCCGCGATGCGCCGTGCCACAAAGGACCGAGAGGCGCTGGCATCCGGCTTTTGAGGGCCTGATGTCGGGGCGTGCGAAGTCGACCCGGTGACCCGGATCGCCACAAGAAGTGTACGGGACCCGCGAGGCAGCGGGTGACGCCGCTGTCCACAAGCGGCTGGTCATCCACAGATCCGCGCCATGATCCCCGCGGAACGGCCCGGCGCGGGACGGTTCTGCCATGTCTCACATGCGACGAGGGGTACGGCAGAGGCGGCGGATCGGGCTGAGCTTGGTGGTGCTGACCGTGGTGGTGATCACGGCGGGGGTGCTGCCGGCTGGGGCTGCTGGTGCTGGTTCTGGTACTGCCAGGGAGCCGGTGCCGAAGGTGGCGGGGGTGTGGCCCGTGGGGGTGCGGCCCCCTGTCGTACGGGGCTGGGAGCCCCCGGCGACGGAGTACGGCCGGGGGCACCGGGGCGTGGACCTCGGGGCGCCGCCGGGCTCGGTGGTCCGGGCCGTGGCTGCGGGCAAGGTCTCCTTCGCGGGTCGGGTGGCCGGCCGGGGAGTGGTCGCGGTGGAACTGACGGGCACGGGTGATCCACCGCTGCGCACGACGTACGAGCCGGTGCGGGCCACGGTCAAGAAGGGCGCCGAGGTGACGCCGGGCGAGGCGCTGGGGGTACTGGAACTCCCCAGGACCCACTGCGCGAGCAGCTGCCTCCACTGGGGCCTGCTGAGGGCCAAGACATACCTGAACCCGTTGTCGCTGCTACCACCATGGCTGCTGCGCCGCGGAACGTCCCGCTTGCTGCCGATGACCGACGTGCCGCTGCCGCGGGTGTTGCCGTGGGCGTGGGGGGGGTGGGCTCCGGGCGGGGCTGGGCAGGGGCACGTACTGCCCCGCCGTGGGTGCGAGGCGCCGCTGCGGGTGCACAACACACTGCTACGGGCGCACAGCGCCCCGCTGCGAGCACGCGGCATCCCGCTGCCCCGCTTCGGTGAGCGAGGGTTCAGCCCCGGACGCCCCGCAGGGCCATGGCGACGGCTGCCTCGGTGATGGCGGAGGGGTCCTCCGCGGCGCCCAGCTCGATGCGCCGCACGGCCGCGTCCACGACGCCCTGGAGGAGCATCGCCGCAAGCCGGGGCTCCGCGTGCCCGAGCTCGCGCAGCGCCTCGCCGATCATGGCGACGAGCCCGCCGTGCGCGGCCCGGATCTTCTCCCGCGCGCCCGCGTCCAGCTCGGCCGCGGAGATCGCGACTACGGCCCGGTGGCGCCGGTCCCCCACCAGGTCGAGCTGTCGCCGGACGTACGCCTCGACCTTGCCCTCGGCGGAGTCCGCCCCCTCCATCGCGGCGGAGACCTCCGCCGCCCAGACGGGGAAGTCAACCTCGCACAGCTCTTCCACGACCGCGGCACGCGACCGGAAGTACTCGTACACGGACGACCGTGCGAGCCCCGTGCGTTCAGCGAGGGCGGGGAAGGTCAACGCCTCCGTACCGCCCTCGGACAGCAGGGACCGCGCAGCGTCCAGCAGGGCGCCGCGCTGCATCGACCGGTGCTCGGCCACAGAGGCCGCTCGAATCCTTGGCACGCCCTCCACTCTACGGACGTGGCCGCCAGGACGGGAGTCGATCCACCCCCTGGAACCCGGCGGCCGTGCCGCACGGCACAGGCCGGGGCAGGGACGATTCAGCGCGCTCAGCGGCCGAAACTCGCCAGCTTCGCCCGCAGCTGCAGCACGGATTTCGTGTGGATCTGGCTCACCCGGCTCTCCGTCACCCCGAGCACGTTTCCGATCTCGGCGAGCGTCAGTCCCTCGTAGTAGTAGAGCGTGACGACCGTCTTCTCGCGCTCCGGGAGCGTATTGATCGCGCGCGCGAGCAGCCGCCTGAGTTCGCGGTCCTCGGCGACCTCCACGGGGTTGTCGGCCGCGGTGTCCTCGAGGGTGTCCATCAGGCTCAGCCGGTTGCCGCCCTCGCCACCGACGTGCAGCAGCTCCTCCAGGGCCACCACGTTCGCCAGCGACAACTGGCTGAAAATGGTGTGGAGTTCCTCGACGGCGATGCCCATCTCGTGGGCGACCTCGTTCTCCGACGGCGTGCGCCGCAGCTGCGCCTCAAGCGTGGCGTAGGCCCGCTCGACGTTGCGTGCCTTCTGCCGCACGGACCGGGGAATCCAGTCGAGCGCCCGGAGTTCGTCGATCATCGCGCCCCGGATGCGGGTGATCGCGTACGTCTCGAACTTGATGGACCGCTCGATGTCGAACTTCTCGATCGCGTCGATCAGCCCGAACACCCCGGACGACACGAAGTCCGCCTGCTCGACATTGGGCGGAAGCCCCACGCTGACCCGGCCCGCGACGTACTTCACCAGGGGTGAGTAGTGCAGGATCAACTGCTCGCGCAGCCGTCCGTCCCCCGTGTCCTTGTACGACCGCCACAGCTCGTCCAGCGACGAGGGGGCGGGGGGCCGCTCCCGCTCGCCGCTACGGGCAGCGGGCGGAACCGCCGCCGCCCGATCGGACCCTGAGGTGTGCTGGGGCATGTGTTGCCTTGAGCCGTTCTGCCGTGAAGTGGTGAGGTCGTGCGGGCCGATGGATTCGCCCGCGCCCGGGAGGTGGTGAGCTTGCGTGAAGTGAATGAGGTTGTCCGTCTGCTTGCCTGTGGTTGCCTGTCCGCGTCGGAATCCTTGTGAGCGTAGCGTGACTGGAGTGTCGCAGTGTGCGAACAGTAAGGGATCCCGCGTACGCAGATACGTTCCGCTGGCCGCCCCACCGAGCACCTCCCGTCGCCGTGCGTGACGACCGCAAAGCGTCAACTGCGGCCATTCCCAAGGCCATCGGGGGTTCATCCAGACGGCCGAACACGTTCGGTCACGGACCCTCCCCCTTTGGCGAGACCGACACAATCGCCTGGCGTGTCAACTGCCAGCCGTCGCCGTGTCGTTCGACGAACCCGAGAGAGCGCAACTCGTACAGCCGACCGATCGCCACGTCCACCACCGTGCCCGCTCCGAGCGCGATCTCCCGGGGCGACGCGCTGCCCCGGGCGGGCAGCGCCGCCAGGACGCGCGCGGCATCGGGGGCGAGCAGATCGCGCGGTACGACGGGGCCGTGCCGCTCCGGGGCCAGCTCGCCCATGTCGCCCACCAGCTCGACGATTTCCGCCGCGTCGGTCACCAGGACTCCGTCCCGGCGCAACAGTTCGTGCACCCCGGCGGAGAGCCCGCTCGTCGCGGGGCCCGGTACCCCCATCGTGAACCGTCCCAGCTCCCGCGCACTGCGCGCCGTGGCGAGCGCACCACTGCGGTAAGCGGCCTCGACGACGACACTCCCCCGGGTCAGAGCGGCGATCACGCGGTTCCGGAGGATGAATCTGCTCGGTGTGGGATGGTCCCCGGGCGGCAACTCCCCCACCAGCAGACCCTGTTCCGCGATCCTCCTGAGCAACTCGGCGTGTCCTCGCGGATAGGCCCGGTCGACCCCGCACGCGAGCACCGCGACCGTGGCCCCGCCGGCCCCCAGCGCTCCCCGGTGCGCGGCTCCGTCCACTCCATAGGCGCCGCCCGACACGACCACCCAGCCCCGCTCGGCCAGCCCCGCGCCGAGCCCGGCCGCCATATGCGCCCCGTACTCCGTGCAGGCCCGCGCGCCGACCACCGCCACCGACCGCAGCGCCCAGATCCGCAGGCTGGGCTGCCCCCGCACCCACAGCCCCACCGGCCGCGCGTCCCCGAGGTCGTCCAGCTGGACGGGCCACTCCGCCTCCCCCGGGCACACGAACCGCACCCCCGCGTCCCGCGCCACCGCCAGGTCCCGCTCGGGCCGCGCGTTCGTGGCCCGCGCCCGCAGCCCTTCCCACCGGGCCGGTGTCACCCTGTCGAGCCGCTCCTCCCCCTCGGCCAGCCGTCGCACCACTTCCACGGCCCCGGCCTCGCGCAGCCACCGCCCGCCCACCTCGTCCCCCGGTTCGAGGATCCGGGTCAGCGCGACCCTCGCCAGCCGCTCTTCCTCCGAGGAGGGGTCCGCAGCCTCGGTCATGTCAGCGCCCCGATCGCCATCGGAACGCCCCGCGACACCCCCGTACGCAGCTGCAGCGCCAGGGCGACGTCCTGAGCTCCTGGCCGGTCACGGCCTGCCAAATCCGCGACGGTCCAGGCGACCCGCAGGACCCGGTCGAGCCCCCGGGCGGTCAGGAAGCCACGCTCCAGGTCGAGTTCGGCGGCGTCCAGGGCACCCGGCTCGGCGGGCCACCGTGTGCGCAGGGCATGGCCCGGCACCTCGCTGTTCGTCCGCCAGCCGGTGCCGGCCAGCCTGGCCGCGGCTCGCTCCCGCGCGCCGCGCACCCGGTCGGCGACCGTCTGTGTGGAGTCCCCCGGAGTGCCGTACCCGGCCAGCTCGGATCGCGTCACCGGCTCCACCTCTACTTTCAGGTCCACCCTGTCGAGCAGCGGGCCCGAGAGCCGCGCCTGATAGCGGCGGATGACGGATGCCGGGCATTCGCAGCCGTCGCCCAGCAGGGTGTGCCGACCGCAGGGACAGGGATTGGCCGCGAGCACCATCAGGAACTTCGCGGGCAGTCGCACCACTCCCGCGCTGCGAGCGATCACCACATGGCCCGACTCCAGGGGCTGGCGCAAGGAGTCCAGGGTCTGGGTGCTGAATTCCGGCGCCTCGTCGAGAAAGAGCACGCCACGATGAGCCAGCGACACCGCCCCCGGCCGTGCGATTCCCTTGCCGCCGCCCACCAGCGACTGCATCGTCGCGGAGTGGTGCGGCGCGCAGTACGGCGCGGTGTCCACCAACGGCTTGCCCGGCGGCAGCATGCCCGCCACGGAGTGGACGGCCGTCACCTCCAGGGACTCCTCCCGGGTCAGCCGGGGCAGGATCGCCGGCAGCCGCTCCGCGAGCATCGTCTTCCCCGCGCCCGGCGGGCCCTGCAGAAAGAGGTGGTGCCCGCCCGTGGCCGCCACCTCCACGGCGGTCCGGGCGGAGGTCTGTCCGACGACGTCAGCGAGGTCCAGGGCGAGGGCGTCGTCCAGACCGCCGCTGAGCCCCGTGCCGATACCGGTCCCGGGCACACAGAGCCCCGCGAGCATCGGGTCGGGCCGCCCCGGCACGTCGGGCTCCTCCTCCGGCACCGGCTCATCGGTCAGCACGGCGATCAGCTGCCGCAGGCTGCGCACCCCGAGCACCGAGACCCCCGGCACCAGCGCCGCCTCGGCCGCCGTGCACTCCGGTACGACGACTTGCTCATAGCCCGCGTCCGCCGCCGCGAGGACCGCGGGCAGCACGCCCCTGACCGGCCGCACCCGCCCGTCGAGTCCCAGCTCGCCGATCATCACGATGTCGGTGAGGGTCCGCGGATCGATCCGCTCGGCCGCACCGAGCACCGCGCAGGCCACCGCGAGATCGAATCCGCTGCCGCTCTTGGGCACCGAGGCCGGGCTGAGGCCCACTGTGAGCTTCTTCTGGGGCCACTCCCCGCCCGAGTTGACCACGGCGGCCCTGACCCGGTCCTTGCTCTCCGTGAGGCTCTTGTCCGGGAGCCCGACCAGCGTGAACGCCGCGACGCCCGGCTCCAGATCGGCCTGCACCTCGACGACCACGCCTTCGACGCCGACCAGAGCCACGGAACACGTACGCGCGAATCCCATCAGGCCACCCCCCGCGCGTGCTCCACGACGGGGGCGCCACGGCGTGGGATGAGCACGCCGACCAGGTCGATGCGCACACCGCCGGGTGGTGGGCCGCCGCGCTCCTCGATCCAGCGCTCGGCGAGCCGCCGCAGCCGCTCCGCCTTGGCCTGGCCCACGGCCTCCATCGGGTGCTGGAAGATCCCCGGGCCGACCAGGCGGGCTCTGCGCGTCTTGACCTCACAGACGACGAGCGCCTCGCCGTCCAAGGCCACGATGTCGATCTCGCCGGTTCTGCCGCCGCGCCAGTTGCGCTCCAGAACCGTCATCCCGGCTTCGCCCAGCCGCCTCGCGGCCAGATCTTCGCCGTACCGCCCGACTGCCCCACGTGCGTTCATGTCGGAACCACCTCCGACACCCACACTGGGACTCAGCCCCGGACCTTGTGGATCTTGGTGGACGACTCACGCGTTGTGGATAACTCGCTCACCCGTGCCGGTGAACTCAGCCGCCCGGCAGCTCAAGATCGCTCTTGTTGAGCTCCTCGATATTTACGTCCTTGAACGTGAGGACGCGTACCTGCTTCACGAACCGTGCGGGCCTGTACATGTCCCACACCCAGGCATCCGCCATGGATACCTCGAAGAAAACCTCACCCTGGACGGAGTGCACCTGCATCTCGTAGTCGTTGGTGAGATAGAAGCGCCGTTCGGTCTCGATCACATATTTGAACAGACCGACGACATCGCGGTACTCCCGGTAGAGCTTCAGCTCCATCTCGGTCTCGTACTTCTCGAGGTCCTCGGCGCTCATGGCATGTTCCCCTTCAGCCGTGCGTCCCCCTATTGTGCGTCAGCCCCTGAAGCCTCTACACGATTTCCGTGTCGAGCGTCTCGGGCCGGCTCGGAGGACCCTCGTCGAGCAGCCTGCGAAGCAACTCGGCGAGCCTGGTCGGATACACCGTCTCATGTGCCTCGGTCAGTTCCTGGCACGTCCACCAGCGCGCTCCCGCGACACTCCGTCGTTCCAGCTCCGTCAGCCCAGTGGCCTGCGTGTACGTCTGAGACGTACGCGCCAGGAAGTACCGCTCGTCCTGGTCCCAGCGCCGTCCGGCGAAGGGGAAGGAGCAGAGGCGCTGCCACAGGGCAGGACCGAGCTCGACCTCGGAGATGCCCGTCTCTTCCATCAGTTCTCGCCGCGCGGCCTGTTCATGCGTCTCGTCGCCCTCCAGACCGCCGCCCGGCGTGAACCACCAGTCGTCCGCCGTGTCCTCCGGCTCGTGGCCGTGCAGCAGGAGGATACGGTCCTGCGGATCGAGCAGCACCACCCGCGCGACCCTGCGCGGCGCCTTCGGCTCCACCCCAGGCCGGGACTGCTCAGCCGACATGGGCGCTCTCCCCCGAGCGGTCGCGGCTCTGCGGACGCTCACGCCCGCGCCGCATCCGCTTGGCCACCGGGCCATACGCGGCGCCGCCCAGGACCAGGACGGCACCGGCCACCACGGCCCACACCATGAGTCGCACGGGCCCGGGCTCGGAGATTCCGCCCGGCATGTCCGCGAAGCCCGCGGGCCGCTCCAGCGTCCCGAGCCTCTCCGTCGGCCAGGCCACCGCGTCGACCCGGCCCTCGACCGCACCGCGCGGCACGGAGCCGTGGTTGGAGTCGCCCAGGTGCACGCTGGAGTCCAGGGAGCCGCTGCGCTCGTCACCGAGCAGGAAGAGGTTGCCCTTGGGGACCGTGGTGGCCGGGATTCCGGTGGCCGCGGCGCCCTCACCCTCGGGAAGATACGGTTCTGCGACGGGCTTGCCGTTGACCATCAGCTTGCCGTCCGTGCAGCAGGAGATCCGGTCTCCGCCGACGCCGACCACACGCTTGACCATCGGCAGGTCGCCCCAGCTCGCCTGCCGGAAGACGACGACGTCGCCCCGGCGCACCTCGCTGCCGTCTATCCGCTCGGCGAGGACCCGGTCGCCCGCGCCGATCGTCGGCGTCATCGACCCGGTGGGCACGGTGTACGGCTGGTACAGGACGGCGCCCCAGATGAAGCCTCCCAGGAAGAGCACACAGCCAAGGGCCACGGCCAGTCCCGACAGCACGCTGCCGAGCCGTCCGTGGCCCTCGTCCGTACGTGGTGTCCTGCTCATCCCAGTGCTCCCCCATATCGGAGACGACCCCGCGCCCCTACGAACAGGAGCACGGAAGATCGGTGATCTGGGACGGCACCCTACCCGGCGGTACCTCCGCCAGAAACCCTCGCGGCCTGGGCAGCGGCCACCGTGAGCCGACGCCTGCGCCAGAGCACGACCGGCACCGCACCCGCGAGGCCGAGGGCCGCGGGCGCCGCGCTCATCGCGGCGTTGATGCCCTGCTGGTCGAAGGTGTCCGGCTTGGGCAGCGTCGCCCAGCGGGTGGGCGGCCAGGCGATCACGATGGCGCGGCCCACGACGTTGTCCACGGGGACGGCGCCGCCGCCGGGCTGGTTCTGGTGGTAGCGGGAGTCCAGCGAGTTCTGCCGGTGGTCACCCATGACCCAGATTTTGCCTGCGGGGACGGTGACCTTGAACTGGCCGCCCTGGTCGTCGACGCTGCACGGGGTGTTGCCCTCGAAGACGTACGGCTCGTTCAGCGCCTTGCCGTTGACCTTCACCGGGCCGGTGCCCTTGCACTCCACCGTGTCGCCGCCGACCGCGATGACCCGCTTGATCAGGTCCTTCTCGTCGGCGGACGGCATCAGCCCGACCCAGCCGAGGACCCGCTGGATCGCGTTCGGGTCGGGCGTCGGCTCACCGTCGAGCCAGTGGCCCGGGTCGTTGAAGACGACGACCTCGCCGCGCTCCGGCTCCGAGCCGAACCACGGTGTCAGCTTGTCGACCAGGACGCGGTCGCCCTTCTGGAGCGTGTTCTGCATCGAGTCCGAGGGAATCGAGAACGCCTGCACCAGGAAGGTCTTGATCACCAGCGCCAGGATCAGCGCGATGCCGATGAGGAGCGGCAGCTCCTTCCAGAAGGAGCGGGGCTTCTTCGCTCCCTTGGCGGGCTTCCCGTCCGTCTCATCGGGTGCGGGACGGGCGCCCGCGGTGTCATTCCCGGGGTTCACGCCGTCCGGCGCGGCCCCGGGTTCCGGCTCGTCTGATCGCCCTGGCTGCTCCTCGGGCCCACCGTGCCCGGACCGTGCGCCGACCGCCACATCCCCCACATCCACTCCTCAGTCCGTGCCGCTGCCCGCTCCTGATGCGATGCAGGCCCACCACTCCCATAACGAGCGGGAGTTCCGCAGGGGTCGGGAGTCCGGTCAATCCGTATCGATCGCCGGGGGCCAGCCTATGCGACGCCCCGAGGGCGGTGTCCGACCCCGCACGCGCGTCGGGCACAGAGGCGTACGTATCGGGCTCTTCCAGCTTGCGCCAGTGGTCGAAGGGCCACGCGATGACGAGCGCCCGCCCGACCACGCTGTCCTCGGAGACGGTGCCGCTGAACTTCTCGGTGCGGTGGAAACGGGAGTCGGCCGAGTCGGAGCGGTGGTCACCCATGACGAAGAGGCGCCCCTTGGGGACCTTCACCTCGAAGTTGAACGATGAGGG
Source organism: Streptomyces sp. NPDC032198 (assembly GCF_040636975.1). NCBI lineage: Bacteria > Bacillati > Actinomycetota > Actinomycetes > Kitasatosporales > Streptomycetaceae > Streptomyces > Streptomyces sp. NPDC032198. Next base: position 108,901 of record NZ_JBEZVL010000011.1, read on the forward strand.
ATCGTCACCCGGGTTGATGTACGGCTCGGTGAGCGGGACTCCGTTGACCGTGAGCTTCTTGTTCTTGTCGCAGCACTTCACGGTGTCGCCGCCGACGCCGACCACGCGCTTGATCAGGTCGCGTTCGTCGTCGGAGGGCAGCAGCCCGATGAAGGTGAGGCCTTCCTTGACCTGCTTGACGCCTACGGGGTCGTCCTTCTTCTTGGCCTGCTCGTCCTTGAGCCAGTCGCCGGGGTCCTTGAAGACGACGACATCGCCGCGTTCGGGCTTGGCACCGAACCACGGGGTGAGCTTGTCGACGAGGACGCGGTCGCCGATCTTGATCGTCTGCTCCATCGAGCCCGAGGGGATCACGAAGGCCTGCACCAGGAAGGTCTTCAGGACCAGGGCTATCAGCAGCGCGACGCCTATGAGGAGAGGTATCTCCTTGATCGCCGAGCGTCGCCTGCGCCGCTTGACCTTCCGCGCGAGCTTGCGCCGCTCGGCCCTTCCGGGCAGTACGGGGCCGGTGGTGGGCCGGGAGCCGGTGGGCAGCCGGGTGTCGGTCCGGTGACTGGCGGCCCGGGTCCGCCCGCGGTTACCCATGCGCGCCGCCTGGTGCCGGCACGCGCGCGTAGCTGTCGGGACGCTCCAGGGAGGTCCAGTGGCCGATGGGCCAGGCGATCCAGTCGGCCCTGCCGATCACGGAGTCGACGGGGATCATGCCGCCGCCTGGCTGGCCCAGGTGGTCGCGGGAGTCGCTGGAGTGGCTGCGGTGGTCACCGAGCACGAACAGGGTGCCTTCGGGGACGACCGCGACGAAGCGCGCCTTTGAGGGGGTGTCCCCCGGGTACAGGTACGGCTCGTCGACGGGCTCGCCGTTCACCTTGATCCTCCCCCGCTCGTCGCAGCAGACCACCCGGTCTCCGCCCACCCCTGCGACCCGCTTGATGTAGTCGGCATCCCCGAAGTAGCCGCTGCCGTCGAAGACGACCGCGTCACCTCGCTGCGGCTCGGAACCGAAACGGTACGCCAACTTGTTGACGAGTACCCGGTCTCCGACCCGGAACGCGGGCTCCATGGAGGTGCTGGGGATCTGGAACGGCTGCATCACGAAGGTGCTGACGAGCAGCAGGGACACCATGCAGATGAGCAGCGTCAGGGTGATCCTGCCGCCGGGCACCCAGGACACGAACGACATAAAAGCGGAGCGCGACCGGTCCTCCGTCCCCTCGGACCCTCCGTCGCGCTCGGCGCTCGGGGAGTCGGTGGGTGGGGAGGAGCGGTCGCGCTCCATGTGCTGTGCTTCGGTGTCCATCGGGGCCAGATGCTATCCGGCTCCGCTGTGGACCCGTGCGCGAGCTCAGTTGTCGCGCTTCTCCTTGATCTTCGCGGCCTTGCCGCGCAGCTCACGGAGGTAGTACAGCTTCGCGCGACGCACGGCGCCACGGGAGACGAGCTCGATCTTCTCGACGATCGGGGTGTGCACCGGGAAGGTGCGCTCCACGCCGACGGAGAAGGAGACCTTGCGGACCGTGAAGGTCTCGCGCACGCCGGCACCCTGGCGACGGATGACTACGCCCTTGAACTGCTGCACACGGGAGCGGTTGCCCTCGATGACGCGCACGTGGACGTTGACGGTGTCACCCGGACGGAAGGCCGGGATGTCGGTGCGCAGCGAAGCGCTGTCGACGGAGTCGAGCAGGTTAGCCATGATCGTCTGCTTTCTTCACTGATGCCACAGGTCATCAGCGGGAAGTTCGTGATGAGGATTCGATAGCTGTTCGCGTCGGGCGGGCGTCTTTCCCCCTGTGGCAGGGGCGCACGCTGGACGTACAGCAGCGGCCTATTGTTCCACGGCCTCGGGGTCTCGCCCAAATCGGCCGTCGGGGCCCGGCCGCCACCCCAGGATCGAGAGCATCTCGCGGTCCTTCTTGTCGAAGGCGGCGGGGTCGCAGCGCTCGATCAGATCGGGCCTGGTGCGGACCGTGCGCCGCAGCGCCTCGTCCCTGCGCCAGCGCGCGATCTTGCCGTGGTGACCGCTGACGAGCACGTCCGGAATGCCGTGACCGCGCCACTCCGGAGGCTTCGTGTAGACGGGGCCTTCGAGGAGGTTCGCCATGGCGCCGGGTGCGAAGGAGTCGTCGCGGTGGGACTCGGCGTTCCCGAGGACTCCGGGCAGCAGCCGGGCCACTGCCTCGGTGACGACCAGGACGGCCGCCTCGCCGCCCGCGAGGACGTAGTCGCCGATCGACACTTCGTAGACCGGCATCCGGGTCGCGTACTCGTCGATGACGCGGCGGTCGATGCCCTCGTAGCGCGCGGGCGTGAAGACCAGCCAGGGCCGCTCGGAGAGCTCGACGGCGAGCTCCTGGGTGAAGGGCCGCCCGCTGGGCGTGGGGACGACCAGGACGGGCCCGTGGGCGCCCGCCTCATAGCCGTCGGCGAGCGCGTCGTCGAGGGCCGCGCCCCAGGGCTCGGTCTTCATGACCATGCCGGGGCCGCCGCCGTAGGGGGTGTCGTCGACCGTGTTGTGCCGGTCGTACGTCCACTCCCTGAGGTCGTGCACGTTCACGTCGAGCTGGCCACGCGCGCGTGCCTTGCCGACGAGGGAGACGTTCAGGGGCTCCAGGTACTCGGGGAAGATCGTGACGACGTCGAGCCGCATCAGGCGCCGTCCCCCGAAGGAGCCTTGTCCGAAGGAGACTCGTCGTCCCTGGCGGACGCGATCTCCGCGCGGTCGTCGATCAGGCCGGGCGGCGGGTCGATGATCGCCCGCTGCTCCTCCAAGTCGATCTCGGTGACGATCGACTCCACGAAGGGGATCATCACCTCGCTGCCGTCGGGCCGCTCCACGATGAACAGGTCCTGCGAGGGCAGGTGCGAGATCTCGGTGATCCGGCCGACCTCGACGCCCTCCTTGGTGACGATGTCGAGGTCCATCAGCTGGTGGTCGTAGTACTCGTCCTCGTCCTCCGGAAGCTCTTCCGGGTCGATCTCCGCGATCAGCAGCGTGTTGCGCAGCGCCTCGGCGCCCGTGCGGTCGCGTACGCCCTCGAAGCGCAGCAGGAGGCGGCCGCTGTGCACCCGGCCGGTCTCGATGGTCAGCGGCCCCGTGGAGGCGGGGTCGGTGGCGAGGACGGCGCCGGGCCCGAGCCGGAGCTCCGGCTCGTCGGTGCGCACCTCGACGGTGACCTCACCCTTGATGCCATGGGCGCGGCCGATCCGCGCGACTACCAGCTGCACTGCTCTCTCCTGTCATGTGCCTACGGAGGGGTCCCGTCGGCGACTACAGACGCCCGCGGACGTACTACGGATGCCTACAGACGACTACGGGCCGAGGAAGGCCAGAAGCCCTCCCCGGCCCGTGCCGGTGCTACCTGTGGTTCAGTGAACCTGGTCCACGTCGACGAGGTCGACGCGGACACCGCGGCCGCCGATGGCGCCCACGACGGTCCGCAGAGCGCGCGCGGTACGGCCGTTGCGGCCGATCACCTTGCCGAGGTCATCCGGGTGAACCCGGACCTCGAGCACACGCCCCCTGCGCAGGTTGCGCGAGGCGACCTGCACGTCGTCGGGGTTGTCGACAATGCCCTTCACGAGGTGCTCGAGAGCCTCCTCGAGCATGCTCAGGCCTCGGTCGACTCGGTGGGCGCGGCCTCGGCCGCGTCCGCCTTCTTGTCAGCCTTCTTGGCCTTCTGGGTGATGGCCTCACCCTTGGCGTCGTCGCCCTCGAGGCCCTTGGTGAAGGCCTCGAACGCGGCGCGCTTGTCCTTGGGCTCCGCGACGAGCAGCGGCGCGGGGGCCGGAAGGCCCTTGTGCGCCTGCCAGTCACCGGTGAGCTTCAGGATCGCCATGACCGGCTCGGTCGGCTGAGCGCCGACGGAGAGCCAGTACTGCGCGCGCTCCGAGTCGACCTCGATGCGCGACGGGTTCTGCACCGGGTGGTACAGGCCGATCTCCTCGATGGCCCGACCATCACGGCGGGTACGGGAGTCGGCGACGACGATGCGGTAGTGAGGCGAACGGATCTTGCCCAGACGCTTCAGCTTGATCTTGACTGCCACTGGAGTGGTGTCTCCTGGTCTTGACGTGGTTGGGCACAACGAGATGCCACGTGGGGTTGCGGTACTCGGGGTGCCCGATGGACGCGTCAGCCGGAGGCGAGAGGGTTCCTATGCGGCTGTCGAGTACAGCTAGCCATTGTGCCATACGTCGGCGGGGCGTCCGAAACCAGTCCGGGCGCCCCGGGCGACGCAGCTCCAGCTCAGCCGGTCACCGGGCCACGGCGCCTACCACTTCCGGGATACGGAAGGGCTTGCCGCAGCCGCCGCAGACGATGGGCGCCTGGGCGAGCACCGAAGGGACCACGCGGACGTTGCGTCCGCAGTCGCAGACCGCCTTGACCCGGACGCCGCCCCCGGAGGAGCCGTGCCGGGCGGCCGGGCCCCGGAAGCTGCGTGCCGTGTCGGCGGCGGTCGCCGCGGTGTGCGCCTTGAGGGCACGCTGGAGCCGCTCGATCGTCGGGCGGTAGCGCTTGCGCGCCTCGGGGTTGAGCGTGACCAGCGAGAAGCCGCTGCTGGGATGCGGCTCCTCGGGGTGGTCGAGGCCCAGTTCCTCGGCGATCGCGAGGAATCTGCGGTTGTGATAGCGGCCCGCGCGTGAGGTGTCGCGTACGCCGCGTGACGCGGCGATGCCATGGACTGCCTCGTGGAGCAGTCGCTCGAAGGAGAGTTCGGCGCCGCAGGCGGACGACGACTCTCCGATCAGGGATTCGGGCGCGGCAAGATCGGGCAGCTCGGGGTGGTGCCGCTGAATATCGGCCCACGCCTGTGCCAGCTCTGCGGCGAGAACAGGTGGTGTCGTGCTCACGTCGTGAACAACGAGCCGGAATGCCCAGGGGTTCCATTCCGGGGCATCCCAAATAATTTGCACGTACCCGTCAGTTGCCCTTGATGTGCCATTGATGCGTCCGGACGAGGGCGGGTGCGCTGATCTGCCCAGAAGCCTCGCAGCTCGTGGCAAGCCGGTACGTAGTAGCGCGTACGCGCCCGCGCGTAGAGGAACTGCGCACACCCGAGCTCGTGTCAACCGGCAGGCGTACGAGCCGGGATCGAGCGCACCGCTACCGGAGGAGCGCTCGTCAGTAGGCGCGGGCCACGACAGCGACGTTACCCGGGGTCTCGTCGGCGTCCGGCACCGCCCCGTCCTCCGTGACCAGACACCGTACGGACACCGAGTGTTCCGCGAGCTCCGCCTCGCCCTCCGGGCCGAGCGTGGCCCAGGGGATGCGGGCCCAGCCGCCGGCGGCCGTGGCCTCCACGGCCTGGCCGACGGTGGTGACGTCCGAGGTGCGGGACTCCCGGCGCTCGCGGGCCTGATCGAGAAGCAGCTTCTGGTCCTCCTCGAGGACGGTGGGCAGCAGCGTCGCCAGCGAGTCGATCGCGACCGGCTCCTTGCCTCCCCTGATGCGGCGGGCCAGCATCGCGGTGCCGTTCTCCAGGTCGCGCGGGCCGACCTCGACGCGGACCGGCACTCCCTTGAGCTCCCAGTCGACGGCTCGACGCCCGAAGGGGGTGTCCGTGCGGTCGTCGACCTGGACGCGCACGCCCGCGGCCTTGAGGCGGTCGCCGATCTCGCGGACCGTGGCGAGCACCGCGTCGTCGCCCTTGATGGCGAGGACCACGGCCTGGACCGGCGCGAGGCGCGGCGGGACCCGCAGTCCGCTGTCGTCGCCGTGCATCATCACCAGGGCGCCGATCATGCGCGTCGTACTGCCCCAGGAGGTCTGCCAGACGAGCTCCTGCTTGCCTTCCCTGGAGAGGTACTGGGTGTGGAAGGCCCTGGCGAAGTTCTGACCGAGTTCGTGACTGGTGCCGAGCTGGAGGGCCTTGCCGTCGCCCATCATGCCTTCGAGCGTGAGGGTGTTGATGGCGCCGGCGAAGCGCTCCCGGGCGGTCTTGCGGCCAAGCACGAAGTCCATCGCGAGGACGTCCCGCATGAAGGCCCCGTAGACGTCCTTGTGGATGCGGGCCGCGAAGTCGCGTGCTTCCTCGTACGTCGCGTGGGCCGTGTGGCCCTCCTGCCAGAGGAACTCCGACGTGCGCAGGAAGAGCCGGGGCCGCAGCTCCCAACGGACCACGTTCGCCCACTGGTTGATCAGGAGCGGCAGGTCACGGTAGCTCTGCACCCACTTGGAGAAGTACTCGTTGACGATCGTCTCGGAGGTGGGGCGGATGACGACCGGCTCCTCGAGCTCCTTGCCCCCGCCGTGCGTGACGACGGCCAGTTCGGGGGCGAAACCCTCGACGTGCTCGGCCTCGCGGGTCAGGTACGACTGCGGGATCAGGAGGGGGAAGTACGCGTTCTGGGTGCCCGTCTCCTTGATGCGCGCGTCCATGTCCTGCTGCATGCGTTCCCAGAGACCGTAGCCGTACGGCCGGATCACCATGGTGCCGCGCACCGGACCGTTGTCGGCCAGCTCGGCCTTGTTGATCAGGTCCTGGTACCAGCGCGGAAAGTCTTCCGCCCGGGGCGTGAGAACGGGTGCCTTAGCCATGGCGCGCATGGTACGGCGAGCCTCCCGAGAGCGTGAATTGAATTGTTCCCGGGTCCTCCCAGGGGGCGCACGACGGTGGCACACAAGCATTGCCCCACAACCTCTGGACGCCGCGACGGATGCGGAGTTCTCTGGCATACGGGGGGAGTGCGAGCGCACTGCATGGGCGCGGACGAACCGTTTGAATACGACACTCCAGCAACTCTCGTCGGATTGGGGCGCTTTCGATGACACCTACACTCGCGCAGTCGCACCTCCCCCGCGCGGGCTCGACCCCCCGCGGCGCGGACCGGTGCGCACGCGCGCGTGACTGGGCGGAAATCCAGGAACGGATGCTGGTCCCGCTCTATGAAGCGGTGTACGAACGACTCGACGTCGGCAGCGGAACACGGCTTCTCGGTCTCGGCTGCGGTTCCGGGCTCGCCCTCCTGATGGCGGCTTCCCGGGGCGCTTCGGTGACCGGTGTCGACTGCTCGGCACCCGAACGGCTCGCCCTGGCACGCGAACGCCTGCTGCCGGACGCGGGCTCGGACGAACGGCCGCACGGCGGCACCCGGCTCGTCGAGGGCGGCCCCGCCGACGTCGCGGGGCCGGACGTACCCGCCTTCAGCATGGTGACCGCGTTCCAGCCGATCGGCTGTGTGGCGGGCGACTCCGAGGGCCTCTCCGGCCTTCTGGAGGCCACCGTGGCGCTGACCGGGCGCGGCACCCCCGTGGTCCTCGCGGGATGGGGTCCGCCGGAGCGCTGCACGACCTCTTCTGTACTGAAGGTGGCGGCCAAGCTCGCCGACCCGCTCCGTAGTGCGGGAAGTTGGCGCTCCGCGCTCCGGGACGACCTGGAGGAGGTCGCCCAGCGGGCGGGCCTCAAGCCGGACGGCTCGGGGCGCGTCGCGTGCCCGTTCGGGTACGCGGACACGGACAGCGCGGTGCGCGGTCTGCTCTCCACCGGACTGTTCGACGCGGCGGTGGGCGCGACGGATCAGGTTCAGGTCGACAAGGAGCTGACGGAGGCCCTGCACCCGCACAAGCGGCGGGACGGGACCGTGTGGATGCCGAACGTCTTCCGCTACTTGATCGCGCGTACGCGGTAGCGGGCCGGCTCCCGCCCGGCGCCGTCCGCAGGCGGTCGGGGCCGTTTCGCCCGCGAAGAGGGCTAGCCGGCGTCCTTGGTGAGCCGTGTGACGCCGGCGACCCGGTAGGCGGCCTCCTCCTCCAGGGTCTCGTTCTCCAGGAGCGCGGCGGCCAGGGCGTCCAGCTGCCCCCGGTGGTCCGTCAGCTGCCGGCACGCGATCTCGTAGCACTCGTCGACGATCCGCCGCATCTCGTGGTCGATCGTGTCGAGGGTGGCCGGGGCGGCCGAGAGCCCGTACGCCTGTTGGGCGTCGCTCGGCAGCGCGGAGAGCCGGCCCACGCGTTCGCTCATGCCCCAGCGGGCGACCATGCCGCGGGCGATGTTGGTGACCTGCTCCAGGTCGTTCTCGGCGCCCGTCGTGACGACGCCGAAGACGACCTGTTCGGCCGCCATGCCGCCCAGGGCGCCGATGATGCGGCCGCGCAGATACTCCTCCGTGTACGCGTACTTGTCGGAGTCCGGGGTGGAGAGGGTGACGCCGAGCGCGCGGCCCCGGGGCACGATGGTGATCTTCCGGACAGGGTCGGCGCCGGGCTGCAGCATGCCCAGCAGGGCGTGCCCGCTCTCGTGGTACGCCGTGCGGCGCCGCTCCTCGTCCGGCATGACCAGCGGCCTCTCGGCACCGAGCTGGACCTTTTCGAGCGCCTCGGAGAGGTCGGCCTGCGTCACTTCCCTCTGCTTGCGCTTGACGGCGAGCAGCGCGGCTTCGTTGGCGAGGTTGGCGAGTTCGGCGCCGGTCATCCCCGGTGTCGTACGGGCGACCTGGGCGAGGTCGGCGTCGCCCGCCATCGGGATCTCACGGGTGTGGATCTTGAGGATGGCCTCGCGTCCGCCGCGGTCGGGCGGGCTGACGGTGACGACCCGGTCGAAGCGTCCGGGGCGGGTCAGGGCGGGGTCGAGGATGTCGGCGCGGTTGGTGGCCGCGAGGACGATGACGCCTTCGGAGCCCGAGAAACCATCCATCTCGGTGAGGATCTGGTTCAGCGTCTGCTCACGTTCGTCATGCCCGCCCATCCCGCTGCCGCCGCCACGCGCCCGTCCGATGGTGTCGATCTCATCGATGAAGATGATGGACGGCGCGACTTTCCTGGCCTCGGCGAAGAGTTCACGTACGCGCGAGGCGCCGACGCCCACGATCATCTCGATGAACTCCGAGGCGGACGCCGAGAAGAAGGGCACCCCGGCCTCACCGGCGACGGCCCGTGCGAGCAGCGTCTTGCCGGTGCCGGGCAGGCCCGCGAGCAGCACGCCCCGCGGCATCTTGGCGCCCATCTCGCGATAGGCGGCGGGATTCTTCAGGAAGTCGACGACGTCACTGAGCTCGCCCTCGACCTCGTCGATGCCCGCCACGTCCTCGAAGGTGGTGCGCTTGTCGCCGGGTTCGAGCTCCACCGGCTTCGGTGGCGCCTTGCGGCCCAGCATCCCGCCCGCGCCGCCGCCCATGCCCGAGCTCATCCGCCGGGCGATGAAGATCCACAGGAAGACCAGGAGCAGCATCGGGGCGAGCGAGATGAGCAGGTTGGAGAGGAAGCTGCGTTCCTGGACGACGGGTTCGGCGGTGACGGTGACGTCGTGCTTGGTGAGGTCGTCCCAGAGCTTGTCGTCGGCGAAGGCGGGGCGCTGAGTGGTGAACTTGGTGTACTTCCCCTTCTCGTCGCCCGGCTTCTCCTGCTCCTTCTTGAGCTGCCCCTGGATCGCGTCGCCCTTGGAGTAGATCTTCGTGACGTTCCCGGAGTCGACCTGCTTGCTGAACTCCGTGTACGAGATCGTCGGCTCGTCGCCGTCGTTGAAGAAGGACAGGACGAGGTTGGCGATGAGATAGACGATGAGCGCGGTGAGGATGAGTCCGCCCCACCCGCCCGGCATCTTCTTCTTCGGCGGCGGCGTGGGCTCGGGCGGCGGTGCGCCCTCGGAGCGCCACGGCTGGTCGGGCGCCCGGCGCGGCGGCACAGGGTTGCTCATATTCGGACGTTACGACACAAACAGGGGCTGGGCACCTGCTCCGAAAACGCCTGGGGCGCCCCTCTCGGCAGAGGGGCGCCCCAGGCGGCGTACGGGATGAGGTGTCAGCCCATGAACTTCTTGAACTCGTCCGGCAGCTCGAAATTCTGCCCCTGCTGTCCGGCGGGGAGGCCCAAGGCGCCGCCTTCCTGACCGGCCTGCTCGCGGCGGGCGGCGGCCTCCTGCTCCTCCTGCTTGCGCTTCATCGGGTTGCCCGACTTCCGCTTGCCCTTGGCCTGCTTCTGCTTCTTCTTCTGCTTGCCCGGGCCGCCACCCATGCCCGGCATCCCGGGCATACCCGGCATTCCGCCACCTTGGGCCATCCGCGACATCATCTTGCGGGCCTCGAAGAAGCGCTCGACCAGGTTCTTGACGGCGCTGACCTCGACGCCGGAACCCTTGGCGATACGAGCCCGGCGCGAGCCGTTGATGATCGCCGCGTCCGCACGCTCGGCGGGCGTCATCGACTTGATGATCGCGGCGGTGCGGTCCACGTCCCGCTCGTCGATGTTGTTGATCTGGTCCTTGATCTGCCCCATGCCGGGCATCATCCCGAGCAGCTTGCTGATGCTGCCCATCTTCCTGACCTGCTCCATCTGGGCCAGGAAGTCATCGAGCGTGAAGTCCTTGCCGCCCTTGCTGCCCTGCAGCTTGGCGGCCATCTTCTCGGCCTCTTGCTGGGAGAAGGTCTGCTCGGCCTTCTCGATCAGCGTGAGCATGTCGCCCATGCCGAGGATGCGGGACGCCATGCGGTCCGGGTGGAACGCGTCGAACTCGTCCAGCTTCTCGCCGTTCGAGGCGAACATGATCTGACGGCCGGTGACCTGCGCGATGGAGAGCGCGGCACCACCGCGGGCGTCGCCGTCGAGCTTCGACAGGACGACGCCGTCGAAGCCGACGCCGTCGCGGAAGGCCTCGGCCGTGTTGACGGCGTCCTGACCGATCATGGCGTCGACGACGAAGAGGACCTCGTCGGGGCTGACGGCGTCGCGGATGTCCGCGGCCTGCTGCATCAGCTCCTGGTCGATACCGAGGCGGCCGGCGGTGTCGACGACGACGACGTCGTACTGCTTGGTCCTGGCGAACTCGATCGAGTCCTTGGCGACCTTGACGGGGTCGCCCACGCCATTGCCCGCCTCCGGCGCGAAGACGCCGACGCCGGCGCGCTCGGCGACGACGGAGAGCTGGTTCACGGCGTTGGGCCGCTGCAGGTCACACGCAACGAGGAGCGGGGAGTGGCCCTGCCCCTTCAGCCAGAGGCCGAGCTTTCCGGCGAGGGTGGTCTTACCGGCACCCTGCAGGCCCGCGAGCATGATGACGGTCGGCGGGTTCTTCGCGAACCGGAGCCGCCGGGTCTCGCCACCCAGAATGCCGACGAGTTCCTCGTTGACGATCTTGATGACCTGCTGGGCGGGGTTCAGGGCCTGGGAGACCTCGGCCCCGGTGGCGCGCTCCTTGACCTGCTTGATGAAGGCCCGGACGACGGGAAGGGCGACATCCGCCTCGAGCAGGGCGATGCGGATCTCGCGCGCCGTGGCGTCGATGTCCGCCTCGGACAGGCGGCCCTTGCCCCGGAGGTTCTTGAATGTCGCTGCGAGGCGGTCGGAGAGAGTGTCGAACACGGCGGTCGCGAATCCTCGGGTCGAAGGGGGCGCCCCCCGCTCGCGCGGAGCTGAGCGTGGGGGAGGGCGGATGGGTCGCCCTCCAGGGTATCCGCACCACTGGGCGCTTGGGTGCGCAGCGTCCGGGCGGGACTTCCACACCCTGCGGCGGGGCGTTCCCCTGCCGCAGTCCCGCGTGCCGGGGGCAAGCCGCGCGCCCCTCCCTCGTGGCCGGTCGCCCTGCGTCCGCCTTCACACCGAACAAGCCTTTCCCACCCACCCGATCGCCCCGGGGCGCCGGGGGTGGGCAGGAAGTGCGTACGGCATCGGGGCGGGTGGGGGCAACTACCCCCTCAACGCCTCCTCCACGGCCCGGGCCACCCCCGCCGCCCGCTCCCCCGGCAAAGGTGCTCCCGAGTCCGTCACGTAGAACGCGTCCACCGCGTTCGCGCCCAGCGTCGACGCGTGGGCGCTGCGGACCTCTACCCCCGCCGACTCCAGCGCCCGGCCGATGCGGTGCAGCAGGCCCGGGGCGTCCTGGGCCCGCACCTCGATCACCGTCGCGAGGCGGGAGCCCGCCGATGCCACCGTGACGCGAGGCGGTGGCGCGACCGTGCCCCGGCGCCTGGGGTACGCCGCGTCCCGTTCGGCGAGGCGCCCCGCGATGTCCAGCGAACCCTCCAGGGCCCGCACCAGATCCGCCCGCAGTCGCGCGGCCTGCGGCAGCGACCCGTACTCCGCGGCGACCCACCAGTTCAGGAGCAGCACGGAGCCATCGCCCCCGGTGGGCACCCCCATCCCCCGGAACTCCGCGGTCCGCACCGCGAGCCGGTGCATGGCGAGCACCCCCGCGACCGCGGACAGCACGCCGGGCTGTTCCGGCACCGCGATGACCAGCTCCACGCCCAGCGGCTCAGGGCCCCCGGACGCCTCCGAAGCCGCGTCCCCCGGCCCCTCCGTCTGCGCCCGCAGCGCGAGCACCGGCCCACCCGTGCGGAACGCCTCCACCGCGAGCCGCTCCTGCTCGGCGGTCGGAGCGACGTCCTCCGTGCCCTCCGGCTCGTCCCCCGACAGCACCGCCCCGACCCGCTTCACCAGGTCGGCGACGAGCGAACCCCGCCACGTGGACCAGGCCGCGGGCCCGGTGGCCAGTGCGTCCGCCTCCGTCAGGGCGTGCAGCAGTTCCAAGGTCCCCGCCGAACCCACCGCGTCCGCGACCGACCGCACCGTGGCCGGGTCATCGAGGTCACGCCGCGTGGCCGTCTCGATCAGAAGGAGGTGGTGGCGCACCAAGGTCGCGAGGACGGCCACGTCCCCCCGGTCGAACCCGATCCGGGCGGCGACGTCACGGGCGATGATCTCCCCGGCCACCGAGTGGTCCCCCGGCCAGCCCTTCCCGATGTCGTGCAGCAGCCCGGCCACAAGCAGCAGGTCGGGCCGACCCACCCGGCGCGTCAGCTCGGCCGCCTGCACCGCCGTCTCCACCAGGTGCCGGTCGACCGTCCACGTGTGGACGGCATTGCGCTGCGGCCGGCACCGCACCCGCTCCCAGTCGGGCAGCAGCCGGGTGATCAGCCCCTCGGCCTCCAGCGCCTCCCACACCTCGACCGTCGGACGCCCCGCTCCGAGGAGCGTCACCAGCTGCTCCCGGGCCTCCGCGGGCCACGGCGTGGGCAGCGGCCGCACCGCGGCGGCCATCCTGCGCACCGCGTGCAGCGACAGCGGCAGCCCCGCCTGGGCCGCAGCCGCGGCGGCCCGCAGCGGCAGCACGGGATCCCGCTCGGGCCGGGCCGCCCGGGCGAGGACGACCTCCCCGTCCTGTTCCACGACCCCCTCGGCCAGCGGCGACCGCTCGGCCGCCGCCCCCTTGCCGCCGCCCAGCATGGCCCGCAGCCGGGGCCGCACGGACCGGGACCGCAGCACCCGGCCCACCTCGCGCCACGTCACATCACTCGCGTACGAAACGGTGCGCGCGGCCTCGTACACCTGTCGCAGCAAGGTGTCCGCGTCCAACAGGCCCAGATCGGCGGCGACTTGATCCTGCTCCTGAAGAGCGAGCCGGTCCGTGGCGCGCCCCGTGGTCAGATGCAGCGCGTCCCGCACGTCCAGCAAACGACGCCGGGCATCGGCGAGCCCCTCCCGCGGCGCGTCCGCGAGCCACGAGGCGGCGACGGCCCGCAGCGCGGTCGCGTCCCGGAGGCCACCCCGGGCCTCCTTCAGGTCCGGCTCCAGGAGATAGCTCAACTCCCCCTGCCGCTCGGCCCGTTCCTCGCACAGCTCGCGCAGCTCCGGCAGCCGCTTCGGCGCGAGGTTCCGCCAGTCGGCGAGCACGGCCGTACGCAATCCGGCGGTCAGCCCGAGATCGCCCACGACGTGCCGCGCGTCAAGCAGACCCAGCTGCACCTTGAGGTCCTCGCCGGCGGTCTTGCGTGCCTCCGCGGGCGTACGCACGGAGTGGTCGAGCGCGAGCCCGAGGTCCCAGATGGGGTACCAGATGCGGTCCGCGAGGGCCGCCACCTCGCCGGCGTCCACGCTGCCGTCGTGCAGCAACAGCAGGTCGAGATCGCTGCGCGGCGAGAGCTCGCCCCTGCCGTACCCGCCCACGGCCACCAGTGCGGCCCCCCGCGGCGCACCCGCGGCCGTGAACAGTCCGGTCAGCCAGTCGTCCGTGAGGTCGGCGAGGGCCGAACGGCGCGGCGGCCCGGACTGCGCCTCCCCTTGAAGGAGGCGCAGCCGGGCCGCCGCATAGCCGCTGGGTCCGGAGTCTTCCGAGTCCGATTCACCACGTACATCCACACTCGTCACCCAGCAGCTCCTGTCAGTCCCGCTCAGTCCCGCTCAGTTCCGCTCAGTTCGCCCAGCCCTGGTCCGACCCGGGCTCAGAGCGCATCCGGTCCGCGCTCGCCGGTCCGCACCCGGACCGCCGTCTCGACCGGGACGCTCCAGACCTTGCCGTCCCCGATCTTGCCGGTTCGGGCGGCCTTCACCACGACATCCACGAGTTGTTCGGCGTCGTCGTCCTCGACCAGGACCTCGATCCGGATCTTCGGCACGAGGTCGACGGTGTACTCCGCGCCACGGTAGACCTCGGTGTGACCGCGCTGGCGGCCGTAGCCGCTGGCCTCGGTGACGGTCAGGCCCTGGACTCCGAAGGCCTGGAGGGCCTCCTTGATCTCGTCGAGCCGGTGCGGCTTGACGACCGCGGTGATGAGCTTCATGCGTCCACCCTCTTGTTCTTCTCGTTCGCAGCCTTGCCGGCCTCCTGGACCGGGCCCGGCACAGCGGCGGTACGGGGCGCCGTGCCACCGCCCGCGCCGCTGAAGTCGTACGCGGTCTCGGCGTGCTGCACCTGGTCGATGCCCCCGACCTCCTCGTCCTCGCTGACCCGCATCCCGATGGTCTTGTCGACCAGGAAGGCGAGGATCGCGGACGCGATCATGGAGTACGCGAGGACGGCGCCGACTCCGGCGGCCTGCTTGCCCAGCTGATCGAGGCCGCCGCCGTAGAAGAGGCCCTTGGCGTCGGACTGGACGCCACCGGTGGCGAAGAAGCCGACGAGCAGCGAGCCCACGACACCGCCGACGAGGTGGACGCCGACGACGTCGAGGGAGTCGTCGTAGCCGAACTTGAACTTCAGGCCGACGGCCATGGCGCAGAGCAGACCGGCGATGGCACCGATGGCGATCGCGCCGAGCGGCGAGCAGGAGCCGCCGGACGGGGTGATCGCGACGAGACCGGCGACGGCACCCGAAGCGGCACCGAGCGTGGTGAACGCGCCGTGCCGGATCTTCTCGTAGGCGAGCCAGGCCAGCATGGCCGCGGCGGTGGCGACCTGCGTGTTCAGGAACATCATCGCGCCGACGCCGTCGTCGTTGCCCAGCCACGATCCGGCGTTGAAGCCGAACCAGCCGAACCACAGGAGTGCGGCGCCGAGCATGACGAGCGGCAGGCTGTGCGGCCGCATCGGGTCCTTCTTGAAGCCGACGCGCTTGCCGATGACCAGGATCACGCCGAGCGCGGCGGCACCGGCGTTGATGTGCACGGCCGTGCCACCGGCGAAGTCGATGACGCCGAGCTCGAAGGCCCAGCCGCCCGTGCCCCACACCCAGTGCGCGACCGGGAAGTAGACGACCGTGGCCCAGAGCGCGACGAACAGCGCCCAGGCGGTGAACTTCACGCGGTCGGCGAGCGCGCCGCTGATCAGCGCGGGCGTGATGATCGCGAACATCAGCTGGAAGACCGCGAAGACGTAGACCGGGATGGTGTAGCCGTCCCACAGCTCGGTCAGGCCTATGCCGCTCAGCCCGACGTAGTCGGACGACCAGCCGAAGAGGCTGCCGTGGTCGGTGCCGAACGCGATGGAGAAGCCGTACAGCACCCAGAGGATGGTGACGATCCCCAGACTGATGAAGCTCATCATCAGCATGTTCAGCGTGCTCTTGACGCGGACCATGCCTCCGTAGAAGAAGGCGAGTCCCGGCGTCATGAGCATCACCAGGGCGGAACAGATGAGCATGAACCCTGTGTTGGCGGCAGACAGCTGCGGGGCGTCTGCGGCGATCGTGATGCCTGGGGGCATCGGCGTCTCCTCGTCGTCGTATGCGGCCCGTGCGGGCGGGGCAAGAGGGGGTGGGCCGTTATGCGCCATGAGATTGGCCCAGCGCCGTTTCGGGGGGCGCCCCTCGATGTTTCGCCGCAGTGACGAAGAGGTCGTGCGTGTTACGCGTCCATGAACTGCCGGGTCAGGCGGGGCGCGATTTCATACCCTGCGCACACAACGCAAACCGACCGCGGCGGCCATCCGATTGACCTGGCGTGGGGGAGCCGAGTCGGGCAGTTCGGGATGGACCGGCCGCGGCCGGAGTTCTGGTGGGGCGCCGTCAGACCGCCTCCGCGGTTTCCGGCATGTCGATGGCGAGCTGGTCGGTCAGCTGCACGACCTCGGCGAGGTCGCCGAAGTCCCGCACGGCGGTGTCCACGGTCTTGCGGAGGCGGGTGTTGACCCGCTCGGAGCGGACCTTCTTGGCGATGGTGAGGGCCTCGTGCGCGAGGACCGTGCTCTGCTCGGGCTCGCGCTGGAGCAGGTGGACCGTGGCCATCCCGATGAGGTTCAGGGCATACGAACGCTGGTGCTCGGAGTCCTTGCCGAAGAGGTCGACGGCGCGCTCCATGACGGGCTCGGCGAGCGAGGCGTACGTGGGGCTGCGGCCCGCCACATAGGCCAGGTCACGGAACGAGTGGGCGTTCTCGCCGTTCAGCTCGGCCTCGGAGAAGAAGCGGATCCAGTCGGGCTCGGGCTCGTCGAAGTCGGCGGCGTCGGCGAAGGTGTCCTCGGCCATGCGCACGGCCCGCTTGCACTTGCCGGGCTGGCCCATGCTGGCGTAGGCGCGGGCCTCCATCGCATACAGCATGGCCTGGGTGCGCGGGCTCGCGCAGTCACGGCTGCCGTACTGCGCGAGATGGATGAGTTCGAGCGCGTCGTCGGGCCGCCCGAGGTGGATCATCTGGCGGCTCATGCTGGAGAGGATGTACGAACCGAGGGGCTTCTCGCCGGCTTCCTTCGCGGCGTGCAGGGCCAGCACGAAGTACTTCTGGGCGGTGGGCTGGAGCCCGACGTCATAGCTCATCCAGCCGGCCAGTTCGGCCAGCTCGCCCGCGACCTTGAAGAGCCGCTTGGACGTGGCTTCCGGCTGGGGCTCCTGCAACAGGTCCGTCACCTCGTGCAGTTGGCCGACGACCGCCTTGCGCCGCAGTCCGCCGCCGCACTGGGCGTCCCACTGCCGGAACATCACGGTCGTGGACTCCAGGAGGTCGAGCTCCGGTTTGGAGAGCCGTCCGGGCCTGCGGGACGGGACGGGCGGCTCCGGGTCGCCGACCGGGGACGTCGGCCCCGGGACCAGCCAGCGCTGCATGGGCTCGATGAGGGAGGGGCCCGCGGAGAGCGCGAGCGAGGTGCCGAGGAAGCCGCGCCGGGCCAGCATCAGGTCGCTGCGCGAGAACTCGCTGATGAGCGCGACGGTCTGGGGTCCGGTCCAGGGCAGGTCGACGCCCGAGACGGAGGGCGACTGGTGCGCGGCGCGCAGCCCGAGGTCCTCGACCGCCACGACGCAGCCGAACCGCTCGGAGAACAGCTCGGAGAGGATGCGCGGGATGGGCTCGCGAGGATTCTCGCCGTCCAGCCAGCGGCGCACCCGGGAGGTGTCGGTGGAGATGTGGTGCGCACCCAACTGCCGGGCCCTGCGGTTCACTTGGCGCGCCAGCTCGCCCTTCGACCAGCCACTGCGCACGAACCAGGAATTGAGCAGCTCGTTGGGGCGCTTCTCAGCGTTCGCACCACTTCCGCCATTGCCGCCCACTGGAACGCCCCCATCCCTCAAGACACTTATCGCGCGGTCTCACGCCAAGCCCTACCAGAATGCCGCGCGGTGCGGCTCTCCGTCCGGAGAACGTCACCCATCGAACAGGAAACCGACTTGCCTCCGGCATACCCACGAGTGCACGGCATTCGAGGTCCGTGTACTGAAAGTAATCCTACGATCACCCCTCCGGCGAGGGCGATCGCGGAAACGCCACCATTCGCCACCCCTTCGAATGAACTCCTGCCCCGCGACAAGCGATTGACTTGACAGTGGACGACCGAAGGTAGGCGGAAGGGAGCACTTGGGGGCGTGAATGTCAGGGCGCACCCCCCTGGGACCGCCGGGCGACCGCACAAGAACGCAGGGTCACGATCCGATTCCGTCACGTAACCACACTGCGCTCGACCCGTTGGAGGGGGCATGGGCTTCACGATCGGCGGCATCCGGGGAACCGACAAGCCTCGCACCGGTTCACGGCGGCGCGGCCGCACGTCGGACTGCACAGCGGTGGCCGAGTACACCGGGCTGTGGGGATGGGCCGCGGTCCCCGGTGCTCGCGCCCTGGACGGCCGCTGCTCCTGTGGTGCGGCCGCCTGCGCGGCCCCCGGCGCCCACCCCCTGGAGTTCGCGCCCGAGGTCCCCGCCGGGGCGACGCTCGACGAAGTGAGCGAGGCCTGGGCGCAGTTCCCGGGCTCCGCCGTACTGCTGCCCGTGGGCCGCGCCTTCGACGTCATCGAGGTGGCCGAGGCGGCCGGACGCAGGGCGCTGGTCCGCCTGGAGCGCATGGGCCTGCCGCTGGGCCCGGTGGCGGCGACGCCCGACGGCCGCGCGCACTTCTTCGTCGCCCCCGGCGCCGCCGTCGAACTCCCCCAGCTGCTCTACCGCATGGGCTGGGACGACGCCGGCATCGACCTGCACGGCCTGGGTCCTGGCACGCACGTCACGGCCCCGCCGTCCGACCGCGGGGGCCTCGGCCCGGTCCGCTGGCTCCGCCCCCCGGACCTCGACTCGGCGACCCATCCCCCGCAGGCACGGCTCGTCCTGGGGACCCTGGCGTACGTGGCCCACCGCTCACCGGCGTAGTCACCGCCCGCACACGGAAATGCCCCACCCCGGCTGCACCCCGGGGTGGGGCATTTCTTCGCGTACGGCGAGAAGGCGGCTGCCTACTCGCCGATCAGCGCGTCCACGAACGCCTCCGGCTCGAACGGCGCCAGGTCGTCCGCGCCCTCGCCGAGGCCGATCAGCTTCACCGGCACGCCCAGCTCGCGCTGGACCGCCACGACGATGCCGCCCTTGGCCGTGCCGTCCAGCTTCGTCAGGACGATGCCGGTGATGTCCACGACCTCGGCGAAGACCCGCGCCTGCACCAGGCCGTTCTGCCCGGTCGTGGCGTCCAGGACGAGCAGCACCTCGTCCAGCGGCGCGTGCTTCTCGACGACGCGCTTGACCTTGCCGAGCTCGTCCATCAGGCCGGTCTTGGTGTGCAGGCGCCCCGCGGTGTCGATGAGGACGACGTCGGCGCCCTCCGCGATGCCCTCCTTGACCGCGTCGAAGGCGATCGACGCCGGGTCGCCGCCCTCGGGGCCGCGGACCGTGCGTGCGCCGACGCGATCGCCCCAGGTCTGCAGCTGGTCGGCGGCGGCCGCGCGGAACGTGTCGGCCGCGCCGAGGACCACGGAGCGGCCGTCGGCGACCAGGACACGGGCGAGCTTGCCGGTGGTGGTGGTCTTGCCGGTGCCGTTCACGCCGACGACCATCACGATGCCGGGCGTCTCCAGGCCCGACTCGGTCTTGACCGTGCGGTCGAAGTCCGGGCCGACCAGCGCGACCAGCTCCTCGCGCAGCAGCGTGCGCAGGTCGTCCGGGGTGCGGGTGCCGAGCACGCGGACGCGCTCGCGGAGCCGCTCGACCAGTTCCTGGGTGGGGGCGACGCCGACGTCGGCGGTGAGGAGCGTGTCCTCGATCTCCTCCCACGTGTCCTCGTCCAGGTGCTCGCGGGAGAGGAGCGTGAGCAGCCCCTTGCCGAGTGCGTTCTGCGAGCGCGAGAGACGCGAGCGCAGCCGGACCAGGCGACCTGCCGTGGGCTCCGGGGTCTCGATCTCCGGTGCGGCCGGTTCTTCGACGACCACGGGGGCCGACGCCGACGGCTCGGCGAGCGGGAGTTCCACCTCCTCGATCGTGCGGCGCGGTTCGTCGCGCGGCGTCTCGGCCTCGTCGCCGACGTGCGGCTCGGCCGGAGGGGCGGTGATGGTGGGCGTGGACGACGGGGCCTGCGGCGGCAGCTGCTTCTTCTTGCGGCTGCCGATCACGAGCCCGCCGAGCGCGCCGATCACGACCACGGCGATGACTACAGCAAGGATGACGATTTCCATAACTCACCCAGTATCAGCCATGGGGGCAACAGGGGCCCAAGCTGTAGCTTCCTCCAAAGAACATAAGCTCATAGAGGGCACTACTCGGACTAAAGTACGATGGAGCTCTCCGCATCAACGCGCGTAGAGTCCAACCCGATCACCCCCACGGACGGATCGCGGCGTTGCGATCCGAGCGAGAGGCACGGACCCCACCCCATGAGCACCACCGCCGAAAACGAAGGCGCCCTGGAGACACGCGGCCTCGAGCCCGTCCCCGACTCCGAGCGCACCGGCCGGACCCGCGAGCTGTTCCCCACCTGGGTGGCGGCCAACATCAGCGTCCTGCTGCTCACCATGGGCGCCGGTCTCATCGTGACGAACGGCCTGAACTTCTGGCAGGCCCTGGTGGTCGCCCTCGTCTCGCCCCTCCTCAGCTACGGCCTGGTCGGTCTGATCTCCATCGCGGGCAAGCGCGGCGGCTCCCCCGGCATGACGCTCTCGCGCGCGGTCTTCGGCCAGCGCGGCAACCTCTTCCCGGGCGCACTGATCTGGGTCGCCCGCTGGGGCTGGGAGACGATCAACGCGGTCACGGGCGCGTACGCGATCATCACCGTCCTGGACATCTGCTTCGGCGTGAAGTCCAGCAAGTGGCTGACGGTCGTGACGCTGATCGCCTTCGTCGCCTGCACGTTCGTCATCAGCGGCCTGGGCCGCAAGGTGCTGCACGTCTGCAACACGTGGGCGACGTACCTCTTCGGCGCGTTCAGCGTCCTCGTGCTGGTCTACCTGGTGGCCAACACCCCCTGGTCGGACGTCTTCTCGCAGTCCGCGGGCTCCACCGCGGCGATGGTCGCGGGCGTCGGCGTGATCGCCGCGGGCGGCATCAGCTGGGTCCCCACGGGCCCCGACTTCACGCGCTACCTCCCGCGCAACGCCTCCGGCAAGGCTCTGGTGGGCAACGCGATCGGCGGCGCCGGCATCGTCGTCGTCCCGATGGTCCTGATGGGCGCCGTCATGGCGGTCAGCACGCCGAGCCTCTCCAAGGCCTCGGACCCGGTCTCCTTCCTCGGCCAGCTCCTGCCGACGTGGATCGCGGTGCCGTATCTCGTGATGGCCGTGATCGGCATGCTGCTGATCAACTCGATGTCGATGTACTCCGCGGGCTTCACCGCGATGACGCTCGGCATCAAGGTCCCGCGCGCCTGGGCCGTCTCCATCAACGCCATCATCAGCCTGGTCTTCGGCTACCTCCTGATGAACGTGGCCACCAGCTTCATCGGTTCGTTCATCTCCTTCCTGACGCTGCTCGCGGTCGCGTTCTCCGCCTGGATCGGCGTCTTCGGCGTCGACATGCTGAGCAGGAAGACGTACGACGCCGAGGCGCTGATGGACACCAGGCGCACCAGCGCGTACTGGTACAAGGCGGGCTTCGCCTGGCAGGCCATGAGCGCGTGGGCGATCGCCCTGGTGATGGGCCTGCTCTTCACGAAGGTCGACTGGTTCAGCGGCCCGCTCGCCACCTCCTGGATCGGCCGCAACGGCCTGGGCTGGCTCGCCACGATCCTCATCGCCGCCGCCCTGTACGCGGTTCTTCCGAGGACCCCGGCCGCCGTGACTCCCGAGAGCCCGAAGGGCAACGGCGAGGGCGAGACCGAGCTGGTCTCGGCCTGATCCGGAGCAACTGCCCCCGGACACTGGTCATCTGACACTGCGTCATCTAACGTCCCTCTTCGCCCGCCCATGGTGAAGGGGGACGTTTTCCATGCCCGTCACAGTCGTACGCTTCAACCTCGTCGATCCGGATGCGACGCCCGGCTCCCTGAGCGACCGCTACAAGGCCGCACTGGAGATGTCCACGTACGCGGATGACCGGGGCATCTCCACCGTGCAGACCGAGGAACACCACGGCGTCGGCAACAACTGGCTGCCCTCGCCCTTCACTTTCGCCGGCGCGGTCTTCGGCGCGACCCGGCGCATCGCGGTCACGGTCTCCGCGATCATCGGCCCGCTGCACGATCCGCTGCGGCTCGCCGAGGACATCGCCGTACTCGACCTGCTCAGCGGCGGCCGTCTCGTCACGGTGGCGGGGATCGGCTACCGGCCCGAGGAGTACGAGGCGTTCGGCGTCGACTGGAAGCGGCGCGGAAAGCTCCAGGACGAGCTCCTGGAGACCCTGTTGCAGGCGTGGACGGGCGAGCCCTTCGAATTCCGCGGCCGCACCGCGCGCGTCACCCCGCGTCCGTACACCCAGCCGCATCCGATGCTCCTGGTCGGCGGCTCCTCGCAGGCGGCGGCCCGTCGCGCGGCCCGGCTCGGCCTGCCGTTCTTCCCCAGCGCCCATCTGCCGGAGCTCGAGGCCTACTACAACGAACGCCTCGCGGAGTACGGCACCAAGGGCTGGACCATGATGCCCGCCGCCGAGACGCCGCTGCTGCACATCGCGGACGACCCGGACCGCACCTGGGCCGAGCACGGCGAGCACTTCCTGCACGAGGCCCGTACGTACGCCTCCTGGCAGTCCAAGGACATCCGCTCAGCCGTGAAGTCCGGCGCCACCACGGTCGAGGAGCTGCGCGCCGAGGGCGTCTACCGCGTCCTGACGCCCGACGAGTGCGTGGCGTACGTGCAGGACGGTGCCGCCAATCTCGTGCTGCATCCGCTCTCCGGCGGGATGCCGGTCGACGAGGGATGGCGCAGCCTGCACCACTTCTGCGAAAACGTACTGCCCCGGCTCAAGGAATAGGTCCTTGAACCGGGGCAGCTTCCTCAGAGGAGGGGCAGCGGGGATTAGCCCATCTCCTCCAGGGTCTTGCCCTTCGTCTCCTTGACGAACTTCATGACGAAGGGGATCGAGATCACGGCGAAGGCGCCGTAGATGATGTACGAGCCGGTCAGGCTCCACTCGGACATGCTCGGGAACGTCTTGGTGATCGCGAAGTTCGCGAGCCACTGGGCCGACGCGGCCACACCGAGGGCGGCGGCGCGGATCCGGTTCGGGAAGATCTCACCGAGCAGCACCCAGACCACCACGCCCCAGGAGAGGGCGAAGAAGAGCACGAAGGCGTTGGCGGCGATGATCGCGGTCAGGCCCTGCGCGTTCGGCAGCGAGACGTTGTCGCCGGAGCCGGTGCGGTACGAAAACGCCCAGGCGCAGGTGAAGAGCGCGAGCGCCATGCCGGCGGAGCCGATGATGGCCAGCGGCTTGCGGCCGATGCGGTCGACGAAGACCATCGCGATGACCGTGCCGATGATGTTCACGATCGACGTCTCGAACGAGTACAGGAACGAGCTGCTCGGGTCCTTGCCGATCGACTGCCACAGCTGGTTCGAGTAGTAGAAGATCACGTTGATGCCGACGAGCTGCTGGAACACCGAGAGGCCGATGCCGATCCAGACGATCGGCAGGAAGCCGACCTTGCCGAGCAGGTCCTTGAACGAGGACTTGTGCTCGCGGCGCATGCCCTCCTCGATCTCGGAGACGCGCGCGTCCAGGTCGATGTTGGTGCCCTCGACCTCGCCGAGCACCTTCTTCGCCTCGACGTTGCGGCCGACCGAGATCAGGAAGCGCGGCGACTCGGGGATGGCGAAGGAGAGCAGCCCGTAGAGGAGGGCCGGGATGACCATGACGCCGAGCATCAGCTGCCAGGCCTCCAGGCCAAGGAGCTCGCCGCGCTGGTCGCCGTCGGCGACGTTGAGGATGCCCCAGTTGACCAGCTGGGAGACGGCGATGCCGATGACGATCGCGGCCTGCTGGAAGGAGGCGAGGCGGCCTCGGTACGCGGGCGGGGCGACCTCGGCGATGTAGGCCGGGCCGATGACGGACGCCATGCCGATGCCGATGCCGCCGATGAAGCGCCACATCGTCAGGTCCCACGCCGCGAACGGCAGGGCCGATCCGACGGCGCTCGCCGCGAAGAGGACGGCGGCGATCTGCATGCAGCGGATGCGGCCGATGCGGTCGGCGATCCGTCCGGCGATCGCGGCACCGACGGCACAGCCGAGCAGCGCGGTCGCGATGATCCAGCCGAGCATGTTGGCGTCGACGTCGAAACGGTGCTGGATGGCGACGGTGGCGCCATTGATCACCGAGCTGTCGTAACCGAAAAGGAAGCCACCCATCGCGGCTGCCGCCGTAATGAAGATGACATGGCCGAGATGGTCCGGGTGGGCCTCTCTGCCGTGGCCGGGCTGCGGCGCCTTCGTTGTGCTGGTCACATGGACTCCTCGGGCCACCGGCAGCATCGCCGGGGGTGGGGGTGAGCACTTCAAGTGGCGCACAACTTCACGCCGCCCACCACCTGAAGGTAAAAGCAACGTTGCAGAGACTATGCCTTCAAGTTTCGAAGTCAATACCTGGGTTCCTGTGAACTTCAGGCACCCGTAGGGAGTGGTTCGTTCAAGTCTTGAAGTTATGAAGGACGGCCCGTGAAGGGCTACCGAAGCCGCTGGCTGATCACCTTTGAGACGCCGTCGCCCTGCATGGACACGCCGTACAGCGCGTCGGCGACCTCCATCGTCCGCTTCTGGTGCGTGATCACGATGAGCTGCGAGGCCTCCTGCAGCTCCTCCATGATGCGGATGAGCCGCTGCAGGTTGGTGTCGTCGAGCGCGGCCTCGACCTCGTCCATCACATAGAAGGGACTCGGCCGTGCCTTGAAGATCGAGACGAGCAGCGCGACGGCGGTCAGCGACCGCTCACCGCCGGAGAGCAGCGAGAGCCGCTTGACCTTCTTGCCGGGCGGGCGGGCCTCGACGTCGACTCCGGTGGTGAGCATGTTGTCGGGGTCGGTCAGGATGAGCCGCCCGTCGCCGCCCGGGAAGAGCCGCGAGAACACGCCCTCGAACTCACGGGCGGTGTCCCGGTAGGCCTCGGTGAACACCTGCTCGACGCGCTCGTCGACCTCCTTCACCACTTGCAGGAGGTCGGCCCGCGTCTTCTTCAGGTCCTCCAGCTGCTCGCTCAGGAACTTATGGCGCTCCTCCAGCGCGGCGAACTCCTCCAGGGCCAGCGGGTTCACCTTCCCGAGCTGCTGGTACGCCCGTTCGGCTGACCTCAGCCGCTTCTCCTGCTCACCGCGGACGTACGGCACGGGCCTGTTGCGCGGGTGCTCCGGGTCCTCGGGGAGCTCCTCGCCCTCGGCCGCGGGGGAGGGCGGCACGAGCTGGTCGGGGCCGTAGTCGGACACGAGTCCTGCCGGTTCCACACCGAGTTCCTCCAGTGCCTTGGACTCCAGCTGCTCGATCCGCAGCCGCTTCTCGGCACCGAGTACCTCGCCGCGGTGAACTGAATCCGTCAATGTGTCGAGTTCCGCCTTGAGGTCACGCCCCTGGCCCCGCTCGGCGGTGAGATCCCGCTCCCGCACTTCCTTGGCGCGCTCGGCGGAGGCACGTTCCTCCTGCGCCCGTACGAGGGAGACCTCGACGTGCGCGAGCAGCTGCCGCGCGCCACGGGCGACGGCCTCGGCGACCGCGGCCTCGTGCCGCATCCGGGCCTTGCGCTGCTCGGCACGCGCGCGTGCCTCGCGTTCGGCGCGTGCGGCCCGGTCGAGCGAGTCGGCCCGTCCCGCCAGGCCCTTGACCCGCTCCTCGTGCGTACGCACCTGGAGCCTGGCCTCCATCTCGGTCTGCCGGGCGTTGGCCCCGTCGGCGGCCAGCCGGTCGCGTACCGAGGTGTCGGGCTCCTCCTCTACCGGCGCCTCTTCCGCGACGGCGAGACGCTCGGCCAGCTCCTCGGCGTCCTCGACCGCCTTGTCCAGCGCCTCCTGCGCCTTGGCCGCGGCGGCCGCACTGCGCTCCGCCTCGCCCGCGGCGCCACGCGCCTGCCCGGCGAGCGCGCCCAGCTGCTGGGCCACGGCTGACTTCTCCCGGTCGGCGGTGCGCCTGCGCTCCCCCAACTCCTCGACGAGCGCGGCGACTTCCTTGCGGCGCTCACCGGACTCCTGCTGTACGCGGGCCAGCTCCTCGCACTGGGCGGCGAGTTGCTCCAGCTCGGCGGCCGCCTCGTCGACGGATGCCTGCACTTCGAGGAGGCTCGGCGCCCCGGCCGAACCGCCCTGCGCGAAGTGCGCCCCGAGCAGGTCGCCTTCGGCGGTGACGGCGGTGAGCTCCGGGTGGGCGTAGACGAAGTCCTCGGCGTCCTCAAGGGTGCCGACGACGACGATGCCCCGCAGCAGCCGCCGCACGGCGGGCATCAGATCCTCAGGACCGCGCACCAACTCGGCGGCGAGGGGCGGCCCTTCAGAACCACCGGTCCGTACGTCGCGCTCCCCGTCGGGCGCCCCCGTGAGCAGCAGCGCGGCCCGTCCCGCGTCCTGCTTGCGCAGCAGCCGGATGGCCTCCGCCGCCGATGCCGGTGTGGTCACCGCGATCGCGTCCGCCGCGGCGCCGAACGCCGCCGCGATCGCGACCTCGTACCCCGGTGCGATCGAGAGCAGCTCGGCCGCCGGACCGAGGAGTCCCGTGAGGCGGTCCTTGGCGGCGAGCAGCGCCCCCGAACCGTCCTTGCGGCGCAGGCCGAGCGCGAGCGCCTCGTGCCGGGCGGCGACCGCGGCCCGCTTGCGTTCGGCGGCGGTGGCGGCCTCGCGGGCCGCGGTCAGCGCACCCTCGGCCTCGGTGAGGGAACGCTTCGCCTCGTCGTGCCGTTCGCCGAGCTCCGCGTCACCGGCGTCGAGCCCGTCGACCTCCGCCTTCAGCTGCTCGTACGCCTCCTGGGCGGCGACCGCGCGCTCTCCCGCCTCGTCACGCGCCACGGCGAGCCGGTCGATCTCGGCCTGCGCGGAGCCCGCCCGCGAGCGCGCGGCGTTGACCTGGCCGTGCAGCCGGGCGAGCCCTTCGCGCCGGTCGGCGATGGCCCGTGCCACGTCCTTGAGGCGGCGCTCCTCGACCGCGAGCTCCCGCTCCAGATCGGCACGGTGGCCGACCGTGTCCTCCAGGGCGTGCTCCGCGGCCTCCAGGGCAGCCGCGAGCTCCGCCTCCTGCTCGCGGATCCGGGCGGCCTCGCGCTCCATGTCCTCGGGGTCACGGCCGCGCCGCTCCTCCGGGGGCGCCGCGGTCGCGCTCTTGACCCGGGCGTCGGCGAGGGACACCGTGCCGCGCACCCGCTCGGCCAGCTGCGACAGCTCGTACCAGGTCTGCTGCGCCCGCTGGAGCCGCGGGGTGAGGCGGCGCACCTCGTCCTCCAGCTCGGCCTCCCGCTGGAGCGCCTTCTTCAGCGCGGCCTCGGCGGTGTCCTTGCGCCGCTTGAGCTCCGCCTCGTCGGCGACCTCGGTGCGCAGCGCGTCCCGCAGGCGTACGAGGTCGTCGGCGAGCAGCCGCAGGCGGGCGTCGCGCAGATCGGCCTGGATGACGGCGGCCCTGCGCGCCACGGCCGCCTGCCGGCCGAGGGGCTTGAGCTGACGCCGCAGTTCGTCGGTCAGGTCCTGCACGCGCGCGAGGTTGGCCTGCATCGCGTCGAGCTTGCGCAAGGCCTTCTCTTTGCGCTTGCGGTGCTTGAGGACGCCCGCCGCCTCCTCGATGAAGGCGCGGCGGCCCATCGGGTCGGCGTGCAGGACGCCGTCGAGCTGGCCCTGTCCGACGATGACGTGCATCTCGCGCCCGATGCCGGAGTCGGAGAGCAGTTCCTGGATGTCCAGGAGGCGGCAGGTGTCCCCGTTGATCTGGTACTCGCTGCCGCCGTTGCGGAACATGATGCGCGTGATGGTGACTTCGGCGTACTCGATGGGCAGCGCGCCGTCGGAGTTGTCGATGGTGAGGGACACCTCGGCCCGGCCGAGCGGCGGGCGCCCGGTCGTGCCGGCGAAGATGACGTCCTCCATCTTGCCGCCGCGCAGCGACTTGGCGCCCTGCTCGCCCATGACCCAGGACAGCGCGTCCACGACATTGGACTTGCCGGAGCCGTTCGGTCCGACGACGCAGGTGATGCCCGGCTCGAACTTCAGCGTCGTCGCCGACGCGAAGGATTTGAAACCGCGCAGTGTCAGGGCCTTGAGGTGCACGCCGCCGGACTCTACCTCCCACCCGTCTCCCGCCACCGCCCTTCCAACGGGGCGCTGCGCGCCGTACCTTTCCTTCAACCGTTTCACCCAGGAACATGCAGGGCACATCAGGTGTAACGGAAACGGCTGCACGGCGACAAGAAAGAAGGGACGCCGAAGCGTCCCTTGCAGATCTGGACAAGCGGCTGACATGGGCAGCCCGACCACGTGCGTTAACAGGCATCCCACCGACCCAAGAGTGCGTGACGCGATCAGGCGTTACGCGTGGTCGTGTGAGATGAGCGCCTTGCTGAAGGTGGTGGTCAGGTGAGCGCAGGCTCCGCCTGGGGTACGTCGATGCTCTCCAGGAGCGATTCGTGAGAAGCGGCAGCCGCGAGTGCGTCGTTCTCGGCCTGGATCTTCACGAGCTCAGATTCCAGGTCCTGGACGCGCTGCTGGAGCCGTCGCATCTCGGCGAGAAGTCGCGGGTCGGAACCGCCGACGTAACCGAGAAGCGCCTTTGCCATGATGGATGGTCCTCCACAATGAGTGACCGACCGAAGCGGTGTGGGTCGTGAGGGAATCGCACCCGCGGTGCTTGGCACTCGTTGTTCGTGCTGGGTCTTGCTGGCCGTTCTCACATGCCAAACAGCTAAGGTGCGCGGGGCTTCCAGAGTCTCACCAAAAAGTTTGACGGTCAACACGATCACGCCCTGTATTGGCGGGCAACCCGGGGGTCTGCGGCCGTTGGAACGGCGGCGCTGCCTCTGCTGCGGGGCCCTGGGGGCGTGTCGATCATCCTTCACCTGGGAGCCTGCCACGACGGACCGTTCTTGGCAACCACCAGGCCTTTCCTGCCCCGGGCAGTTGCCAATACCCCACGGGGGCGGGTCCGGCCGACGGGTCTTCGTCAGCGAATCGCGAATGTGTCGTAGATGCCGCGCGGAGTGTCCCAGATCTCAGTGACGCCGTCGACGCGGCCGGGTGTGTCGCCCGTGCGCAGCCAGTCGAGCAGCCCCTGCGCACCCGCGCGAGGCCCCTCGGCGACGACCTGTACGCGGCCGTCCTCCAGATTGAGAGCAAAACCACTCAGGCCCCCGATCTCCAGAGCCTTGGCCCGCGTGAACCAGCGGAATCCCACGCCTTGCACCTGGCCACGCACCCAGGCCGTGACTCTGACTTCTTCGTTCATGGGTGCACGCTAACCGGCCAATTGCTCTCGTAGCACTTCGTCCCCATGCGCCATCGCGTACAGTCCCGACACGATGAGCCTCACCCGTATGGGTGAGCCACGTTGACCGCTGAGGACGAGGAAGGCCAGGAGATGGGACGCCACCGACGCTCCGGCGCAGGGGCAGCCGCCACCGGCCGCGCCACTGGGGTCTCCGACACATACGCGGGCGGCCACGCCGGCGTCCCGGAGCCCCGCCCCGCCACCCTGTCGCACCGCCGCAAGGGCCGTGCCGCACCGGTGCGCACCGGCCTGCTCGGGGTCTCGGCAGCCGTGGCGATGGGCGCAGTGGCAGTCGCCTCCGGCCTGGTTCCCGGCGCCGACAACTACTCCCTGGGCGGCGGTGGCGACTCGAACAAGGTGCGCGCCGCCAGCTCCCCCAGCGAGGTGTCCCCCCAGGGCGGCGACACCGGCACCGCCGACCGCGAGACGGCACCGCCGAGCCGCGGCTCGGACCGCCCCGACGCCCCGGCCCCCTCCTCCCCCTCGCGGCCCGCCGAGAAGCCCTCGGCCGAGCCGTCGAAGAAGCCGTCGTCCAAGGCGCCCGCGCCCGAGACCGGCGAGAAGAAGAAGACGACGCCCCCGCGCCCCTCGCGCACCCCGTCCGAGAAGCCCAAGGCCCCGCCGGCCACCAGCTCGAAGTCGCCGTCCGCCGAGAGTATGGCCGAGGCCACGGTGCTCACCCTGGTCAACCAGGAGCGGGCCAAGGTGGGCTGCTCCCCCGTGAGCGGCGACAGCGCGCTGGCCTCGCTGGCCGGGGACTTCAGCTCGGACATGGCCGAGCGCGACTTCTTCGACCACACCGACCCGGACGGCGCGACCCCGTGGGACCGCGCGGAGAAGGCCGGGATCTCGGATCTGGGCGGCGAGAACATCGCCCGGGGCCAGGCGAACGCGCAGTCCGTGATGGACGCCTGGATGAACAGCCCCGGCCACCGCGCCAACATCCTGAACTGCGACTACAAGACCCTGGGCGTCGGCGCGCACTTCGCGCCGGGCGGCCCGTGGTGGACGCAGGACTTCGGCTTCTAGGACAGCGGGTCGCGAGCCGGACCTGCACTAACTGCGGGTTAGCGCACCCCGTGGGTTAGCGCTGTGCAGGAGTATGCTGTCCGCATGGATTCCACCGCTCAGGACCGGGCCGAGGCCGAGGTCGCGTTCGACGTGTTCTCCAGGCAGTGCGTTTCCCGCGGCACTCTGGAGCACGTCACCGGACGCTGGGGCGCACTCACCCTGGGCGCGCTGCACGACGGCTCGTTCCGTTTCAACGAACTGCGCCGCCGGGTCGACGGCGTGAGCGAGAAGATGCTGTCCCAGACGCTGCACGCGCTGGAGCGCGACGGCCTGGTCCACCGCGATGCGCAGCCCACCAACCCGCCGCGCGTGGACTACCGGCTCACCCCGCTGGGACGGGAGATCGCCGACCGCCTGATGAACCTCATCCACTTCGTGGAGGGCCGGATGGACGGCGTACTCGAAGCGCGCGAGCGCTACGACAAGAGGGTGGCCGGCGGCCGCTGACAGCGCGGGCAGAAGTAGCTGGAGCGGTTCATCCAGGGGCGCCGGCGCATCGCGGTACCGCAGCGGCGGCACGGCTCGTCCTCACGTCCATAGGCGTCGAGCGACCGCTCGAAGTACCCGGACTCGCCGTTCACGTTCACGTACAGGCTGTCGAAGCTCGTGCCCCCGACGGCGAGGGCCGCATTCATCACATCCCTTACGTGGCCCAGGAGTTGGGCCGTGCGCGGGCGCGTGAAGGTGGCGGTGGGGCGCTCGTAGTGCAGCTTCGCCCGCCAAAGGGCCTCGTCCGCGTAGATGTTGCCGACGCCGCTGATCAACGACTGGTCGAGCAGGGCCCGTTTGATCGTCGTACGACGGCGGCGCAGCGCGGCATGGAAGGCCGCGTCGTCGAACAGCTCGTCCAGCGGGTCACGCGCGATGTGCGCGATGACGTCCGGCAGTCCGTCCGGGGTGTTCTCGTGCAGCGAGAGCCCGCCGAAGGTCCGCTGATCGACGAAGCGCAGCTCGGTGCCGAGATCGTCGGCGAACCGCACCCGGATCCTCAGGTGCTTCTCGTCGGGCGCGTCCTGGGGCTGGACCAGCAACTGCCCGCTCATGCCGAGATGGGCGAGGATCGAGGTGTCGCCGTCCTCGACGGGCAGCCAGAGATACTTCCCTCGCCGCATCGCCGTACCGACCCGGTGGCCCTTGAGGCGGAGCCCGAAATCGTCACCGCCCGCCAGATGCCGCCGCACGGCACGCGGATGCAGCACCTCGACATCGGCGACGGTGCGATGAGCCACCCACCGCTCAAGACCACGCCGGACGACTTCGACCTCGGGCAGCTCGGGCATGGACTACTCCGGGGCGATCGAATGGGCGGGAATGCCGCGACGCGGCGAAATGCTTGGTGCCGGCCACCCCAAGGGCGACCGGCACCAAACAGTAAAGCGTGTCAGGCTGACGGGGCTTCGGCGCCCCCGTCAACCTGCGCGGTAGCGGTAGCAGGAGCAGCGGCGGCGAGTTCCGCCGCCTTGATCCGCTCATCCGCGGCAGCGCTGATCTCGCGCCAGGCGGACTCCGCGGCCTGCTGCTCCGCTTCCTTCTTGCTGCGGCCGGTGCCGGTGCCGTACGAGACGCCTCCGACGCGGGCGGCAGCAGTAAAGGTCTTCTCGTGGTCCGGGCCGCTCTCCGTGACGAGATACTCGGGAACGCCGAGGCTCTCGGTGGCGGTGAGCTCCTGGAGGCTGGTTTTCCAGTCCAGGCCCGCGCCCAGGTTCGAGGACTTCTCGATCAGCGGGTCGAAGAGCCGGTGCACCAGCTCGCCCGCCGCGTCCAGACCCTGGTCCAGATAGACCGCGCCGATCACCGCTTCAAGGGTGTCGGCGAGGATGGATGCCTTGTCCCGGCCACCCGTACCCTCTTCGCCCCGGCCGAGCCGGATGAAGGAGCCGAGTTCGAGGCCACGACTGACCTCCGCCAGCGCACGCGAATTGACCACCGCGGCCCGCAATTTGGCCAGCTGGCCTTCAGGCAGGTCGGGGTGGGTGCGATAGAGCGTGTCCGTGACGACCAGACCGAGCACCGAGTCCCCGAGGAACTCGAGCCGCTCATTCGTCGGCAGACCGCCGTTCTCGTACGCGTACGAACGGTGGGTCAGTGCACGCACCAGAAGGGCGGACTCGAGTTTGTACCCGAGCCGCCCTTCCAAAAGCGTGTGGGACGAGGCCGTGTTTTCCGCCTGCTTCTTGGCGTTTGCAGCCTTTTCAGCGTTGGCGTCTTCCGCCATTTTTTGGCTAGACACGGTGCCTCTCACCAGCCGCTCAGACCTCGAGGACCTGGCGCTTGTTGTACGTGCCGCAGCTCGGGCACGCGATGTGCTGCAGCTTCGGCTCCTGGCAACGCTCACACGAAACCAGAGTGGGGACCGCAGCCTTCCACTGCGACCGGCGGTGGCGCGTGTTGCTGCGCGACATCTTCCGCTTCGGAACAGCCACGGCTACTTCTCCTGCTTCTCGTCGACGCCGGCTTCGGCGCCGCTCACGTCGTCCTTCTCGCCGTCCTGGATGGTCCCGGCGAGTCCCTGCAGTGCCGCCCAACGAATGTCGACGGCATCATGGTGGTGGTCCGGGTCGTCCGCGAGCCGTGCCCCGCACTGGGAACACAGGCCCGGACAGTCGTCCCGGCACACCGGCTGCATCGGCAGTGCGAGCACTACCGCGTCACGCAGCACGGGCTCGAGGTCGAACAAGCCGTCCTCGAGATAGAGCCTGTCCTCGTCGTCCTCGGCGTCGTCGGCCGGTTCCGCGGTGCGGCCCCGGTCGTCGGCGTCAGGGTACGAGAACATCTCCTGGAAGTCCGCTTCCACGTCAAGCTTCAGCGGCTCCAGACACCTTACGCACTCCCCCTCGGCCGACGCACGGGCGGTACCTGTGACAAGCACCCCGTCCATGACCGACTCAAGGCGGATCTTCAGCTCGACCGGGGCGCCTTCCGGCACTCCGATGACCCCGTCGATGCCGAAGGCACCCGGAGAACCGGGGGCCTCGACGTCACGGGTCAGCCGCTGCAGCGCACCGGGACGCCGACCCAGCTCGTGTGTGTCGAACACGAGAGGGTTGCGGTGGTCAAGGTGAGCACTCAGGGCTTTTCCTGCTTTCGAATCCTGGAAGTTCAAGGAGGGCCGCCCCCGTCGTGAGCTGTGCTCACTAGCCGGGCAGCCTGGATCGCGGACGTACGCGCGACCGAAGAGCCAGGATACTGGACCTTTCGCTCTCGGCCCAATCCGGTCCCGGAAGGGCCGTGGGCCGGGCGCTAGCGGCCCTGTTCGTACTGGCGGAGCTGCTCCGCCGTGATCATGCCGGTGTCGAAAAGACTGGTCTCGTCCAGCACGCCGGGGGCCGGGTGCTGATGCTGCTGCTGCGGCTCTCCGTACCCCTGCTGCTGGGTCTGGTCGTACCCCTGCTGCGGGTATCCGTACGGATCCTGCTGCTGATAGCCGTACGGGTCCTGCTGGGCGTACTGCTGCTGGTAGGCGTACTGGTCCTGCTGCTGGTAGCCGTACGGATCCGGCTCCTGCTGGGGCGGCGCGTACGGCTGCTGTTCCGGGATCTGCGGAGCCGCCTGGGGCGGCTGCGGGGCCGCGGGAGCGGGCGCCACGGCAGCCGCGGCGGGGTCGGTGAGGCCCGCGAGGTACTCGGCGTCCGTGGTGTGCGCCTGGGGGCCAAGGCCATCGGCGAGACCCGCGAGGTCGTCGGCGGGCGCCCGGCCGTGCAAGGTCTGCCGGCCGCGGCCGACCGCCTCCAGGGTCTTGGCGAGGACGGCCTCGAAGGCGCCGAGCTTGGCGTCGACGTAGGCGTCCGCGTCCCGGCGCAGCGTCTCGGGGTCGTGGCTGCGCTGCGGGGCGTCCTCGTCCTCGTAACCCTGCTCGTCGAGGCCGGGGCCGGTGCCCAGGAGCTTCTCGCGGCCGCGGCCGACGGAGCCGAGGGTCTTGGTGAGGACGACCTCGAAGTTGGCCAGCTTGCTGTCCACGTAGTCGTCGGCCTCGACACGGACCTCGTCGGCGGCCTGCCGGGCCTCGGCGAGGATGCGCTCGGCCTCGCTCTGGGAGTTGCGGGCGACCTCCGTGTCGGAGATCAGCGAACCCCGCTCGGCGTGCGCGGTCTCGATGATCCGGTCCGCCTCCTGGCGGGCCTGCTCGACCAGCTGCTCACGGCCGCCGATGAGCTCCTGGGCCTGGGCAAGGGAGCCGGGCAGTGCCTGGCGCACCTCTTCGAGCATCGACAGCAGATCGGCGCGGTTGACCACGCACGAGGCCGACATCGGCATGGACCGGGCACTGCCGACCGCGTCGACGATCTCGTCGATCTTCTTCTGCACGTCCACCGTGTGCTCGCCACTCTCTACAGCTGGTTGGAGACGGACGGCACGACTGTAAGGCCAGTCGGCCGCCGTCCGACACCGGGTGACGGACTGT
This sequence comes from Streptomyces sp. NPDC032198, assembly GCF_040636975.1. Lineage (NCBI taxonomy): Bacteria > Bacillati > Actinomycetota > Actinomycetes > Kitasatosporales > Streptomycetaceae > Streptomyces > Streptomyces sp. NPDC032198. The sequence continues at coordinate 143,569 of NZ_JBEZVL010000011.1, forward strand.
CAGTACGCCCGGCGGTCCGTCACTTCTTGCCGATGCGCTCCACCAGCGCCTCGTGGACCACCGGCGGCAGCAGGTGGGTCACGTCGCCGCCCCAGGCGGCGACCTCCTTGACCAGCGAGGAGGACAGGAAACTGTAGGTGGGGTTCGTGGGCACGAAGAGGGTCTCGACGCCCGAGAGGCCGTTGTTCATCTGGGCCATCTGCAGTTCGTAGTCGAAATCGCTGACCGCGCGAAGGCCCTTCACGATGGCCGGGATGTCGCGCTGCTTGCAGAAGTCGACGAGAAGGCCGTGGAAGGCCTCGACCTCGACGTTCCCGAAGTCGGCGGTGACCTCACGGATCAGCTCGATCCGCTCGTCGATCTCGAACAGGCCCTTCTTCGACTGATTGATCATCACCGCGACGTGCACCACGTCGTACAGCTTGGAGGCGCGGGCGATGATGTCGAGGTGTCCATTGGTGATGGGGTCGAATGACCCCGGACAGACGGCGCGGCGCAACTGAAGTCCCTCGCTCTCCGGTCCGGTCATGGCGCGATCACTGAGTCGTCGCACGTAGAGGCGGCGCGACCGTACCAAAACGTGCCTTCGCCGTAACGACGGGACCTCAGTGCCTCGAAGCCGTCGGGCCAGCAGAATTCTCCGCCTCTGGTACTGCGTTCAACGGTGACGAGCGCATCGTCCGTGAGCCAGCCCCCCGCGCGGAGTGTGAGCAGGATCTCCCGAAGATCGTCATCGGTGACGACGTACGGAGGGTCGAGAAAGACCAGGTCGTACGGGGTCGCGGGGGCGCCGCCCTGGACGATCTGTGCCGCTTTGCCCGCCCTGACCTCGGCGCCGGGCAGGCCGATCGACTTCACGTTCTCCCGGACGGTGCGCACCGCGCGGGCGTCGGCCTCGACGAGCAGGGCGTGGCCGGCGCCGCGCGAGAGCGCCTCGAGGCCGATGGCTCCGGACCCGGCGTACAGGTCGAGGACGCGGGACCCGTCCAGCGTGCCCTGCAGGGCCTGCCAGGTGGAGAACAGGCCCTCGCGTGCGCGGTCGGTCGTGGGCCGGGTGCCGGTTCCTGGCGGGACGGCGAGGCGACGTCCGCCGGCCACACCGGCGATCACGCGGGTCATCTGAGTCCTTGTCGGTGAACGAACGTGCGGGAAGATCCGGCCTCAGTCTCTCAGCCCCTGGGCCCCTCCTGCCTGTCAGCCCTTGTCGCCCCTTGTCACCCCTTGTCGAGGTACTGCTCGCGCTCGTCGTCCAGGAGGGCGTCCAGGGCGGTGCGCAGCTCGGGCAGGTGCTCCAGATCCGGGTCGGCCGAGACCACCGCGACGGCCTCCTCGCGGGCCTCGGCGATGATCTCCTCGTCCTCGATGACCGCGAGCATGCGCAGGCTGGAGCGGACACCGGACTGCGCCTGGCCCAGTACGTCGCCCTCGCGACGCTGCTCCAGGTCGATCCGGGAGAGCTCGAAGCCGTCCAGCGTCGCGGCCACGGCTCCCAGGCGCGCGCGGGCGGGGCTCGCCTCGGGCATGTCGGTGACCAGGAGGCAGAGGCCGGGGGCCGCGCCACGGCCGACGCGGCCGCGCAACTGGTGCAGCTGCGATACGCCGAAGCGGTCGGCATCCATGATCACCATGGCGGTGGCGTTCGGGACGTTCACGCCGACCTCGATGACCGTCGTCGCCACCAGGACCTGGGTCTCGCCCGCGGCGAAGCGGCGCATCACCGCGTCCTTGTCGTCCGGCTGCATGCGGCCGTGCAGGACCTCCACCTTGAGGCCTTGGAGAGGGCCCTTGGCGAGCTGCTCGGCGACCTCGATGACGGCGAGCGGGGGCCGCTTCTCGGCGGTCGCCTCCTCCTCGGCCTTCTTCTTGGCCTTCTTCGGGTCAGCGGCTTCGTCGACGTCATCGCCGATGCGCGGGCAGACCACGTACGCCTGATGGCCGTTCTCGACCTCCTCGCGCACGCGCTCCCACGCGCGCGCCAGGAAGTGGGGCTTGTCCTCGGCCGGCACGACATGGCTGGCGATCGGCGAACGGCCCGCGGGGAGCTGGTCGAGGACCGAGGTCTCCAGGTCACCGAAGACGGTCATCGCGACCGTGCGCGGAATGGGCGTGGCCGTCATGACGAGCAGGTGCGGGGGCTGCTTGCCCTTGCCGCGCAGGGCGTCGCGCTGCTCGACCCCGAAGCGGTGCTGTTCGTCGACGACGACCAGGCCCAGGTCGTGGAACTGCACCTTGTCCTCGATCAGCGCATGCGTGCCGATGACGATCCCGGCCTCCCCGGTGACCAGGTCCAGCAGCGCCTGACGCCGCGCCGCCATCCCCATGGAGCCGGTGAGCAGCGTGACCTTGGTGGCCTGGTCCGAACCGCCGAGCATGCCCCCCTCGGCCAGCTCACCCATCATCTCGGTGATCGAGCGGTGGTGCTGCTGGGCGAGGACCTCGGTGGGCGCGAGCATCGCGGCCTGCCCACCCGCGTCGACGACGGCGAGCATGGCGCGCAGGGCGACCATCGTCTTGCCCGATCCGACTTCTCCCTGGAGGAGGCGGTGCATCGGGTGCTCGGTGGCGAGGTCGTCGAAGATTTCCTTGGAGACCTTTTCCTGGCCCTCGGTGAGGGTGAAGGGCAGCTTGGCGTCGAAGGCGTCGAGCAGGCCGCCGTCGCGGGGGCGGCGGGCGATCGCGGGGAGTTGCGCGTCCGCGTACCGGCGTCTGGCCAGGGCCACCTGGAGGACGAAGGCCTCGTCCCACTTCAGGCGGTCGCGGGCCGATGCGATGTCCGCCTTGGTGTGCGGGCGGTGGATCTTCAGGAGCGCTTCGGGGAGCGGGATCAGCGCCCGGCCGTCGCGCAGGCTCGGCGGCAGCGGGTCGACGGCCTCCTGGGCGCTGGGCAGGACCGCGTCGACGGACTTGGCGATCTTCCAGGACTCCAGCTTGGCGGTGGCGGGGTAGATCGGGATGAGGGCGCCCGCCCAGGAGTCCACGGCCTCTTCGGCGCCGCCGGGGGTGTCGGGGTCTCCCTTGAGGAGTTCGTACGCCGGGTGCGCGAGCTGCATCTTGCGGTTGAAGACCGATGCCTTGCCCGCGAACATCGCGCGGGTGCCGGGCAGCAGATCCTTGTGCGGCTTGTGGATGCCGCGGCCGAAGAAGACCAGCTGGAGCTGGCCGCTGCCGTCGGTGATGGTCACTTCGAGCCGCTGACCCCTGCCGCCGTTGAACGTCAGGATGCGCGCCGTCGCGACCTGGGCGACCACCGTGACGTGCTCGTCCAGCGGCAGGTCGGCGAGGCGTGTGAGCTCGCCCCGCTCCGCGTACTTCCGCGGATAGTGGTGCAGCAGGTCGCCGACCGTGTGCAGGTCCAGGTGCTCGGCCATCACCTTCGCGGTGGCGGGACCGACCACTTTCTTCAGGGGTTCTTCGAGCGCGGGCACGAGATCCATTGCACACCACGCCACTGACAATTCGCCGTACGTCCCTGAAATCCGCTGCTCAGGCGGCTACTCCACGCCGATCAGGAGCAGCGCCGACTGGCGTCCACCGCGGTAGACCACCGTGTCGACCGCCAGATGCACCTCGCGCACATGCTTCTCCAGGTCGTCGCCGAGGCTGTCCGGCACGTCGTCGCCGAGCACCAGCGTGACCATCTCGCCGCCCGCGGCCAGCATCCGGTCGAGGACGGACCGTGCGGTGCGCGTGGTGTCGTCGCCGATCAGCGCGACATCGCCGTCGATCAGGCCGAGGACGTCCCCGGCCTGGCAGATACCCGCCATGGTCCACGACTGCCGCTCGGCGACGGCCAGTTCGGCGTACCGCGTCGCGCCGGCCGCCGAAGTCATCGCGACGACGTCCTCGTCGAAGCGGCGGTCCGGCTCGTGCACGGCGAGCGCCGCGATGCCCTGGACCGCGGACCGGGTGGGGATCAGCGCGACCCGCACCCCTTCGCTACGGGCCTGTTCCGCGGCGGCGGCAGCGGTGTGGCGCAGCTCGCCGTCGTTCGGCAGGAGCACCACCTCGCGCGCGTGGGCGCGCCGGATCGCGTCGACGAGCTCTCCGCTGGCGGGCGGCTCTCCGGGGCGCGTGGGCACGGTGGTCGCCCCGGCATCGGCGTAGAGCCCGGCGAGCCCCTCCCCCGGTACGACGGCGACGATCCCGCGCTGCACCCGCTCCCGGGGCGGCTGCGCGGCACCCGCGGTGTGCGCGTCGCCCACCCCGAAGTGGGTGATGCGGATGCGGTGGGGCCGCCCCGCCTCGACGCCCGCCTCGATCGCCGCACCGGCGTCGTTCACATGGACGTGGACGTTCCACAGTCCGTCGCCGCCGACGACCACGAGGGAGTCCCCGAGCCCGTCCAGCCGCGTCCGCAGCCGCGCGACGGCCGTGTCGTCGGCCTCCAAGAGGTAGATGACCTCGAAGGCGGGGGCCGCGCCACCGGCCGGGACGTCCTGGCACTCGACGGCCTCCGCGTCGGCGAGCACACCGTCCGCGGCCTCAGCGGCCCTCAGCAGCGGGGACGCGGCCCTCCGCGGCACCGGCTCGCCCGACAGGGCCCCTACGAGCGCCCCGAGTACCGCCACGAGCCCGCGCCCCCCGGCGTCCACCACTCCCGCACGGCCGAGCACCGCGAGCTGTCCCGGAGTCGCGTCCAGGGCCCGGCACGCACCGTCGTAGGCGGCCCGCGCCACCGCCCCGCAGTCGCCGTCGGCCGGAGCGTCGACGCCCGAAGCGGCGTCGGCGGCGGCGGTGGCCACCGTCAGGACCGTGCCCTCCACGGGGTGCGCCACCGCCTGGTAGGCCGCCTCGGCGGCCCGGCGCAGCGCGAGGGCGAGCGCCCTGCCGTCGGCGTGATCAGTGTCACGGTCGACACCGAGGACCTGCGCCATGCCCCGCAGCAGCTGCGACAGGATCGTGCCGGAGTTCCCGCGGGCCCCGATCAGGGCGCCGTGTGCCATCGCCCGCACGGCCTCGGCCAGGGTGGGGTGGGTCGGGTCCAGGCCCGTGAAGGCCGCGTCGACCGCCTGGGACGCCGATTCCACGGTCAGATAGAGGTTCGTTCCGGTGTCCCCGTCCGCGACCGGATAGACGTTGATCGCGTCGATCTCCTCGCGGGCCCCTCCCAGGGCGTCCAGGGCGAGGCCGCACCAGGCGCGCACCGCGACGGCGTCGAGGTTCTGCGGCACCTGCTCGCCTCCTAAGGGCATCCGGAATGGACGCAGCGTAGACCGGGAAGGGCGAAAGGCCCGGGGCGGGGCCGGGGCGAGACATGGTAGTTTCGTTCTATCGAAGCAGTCGTTGTATGCTGCTCCGGTTGCCCGACACACATCGGGCCATTCCTCCTGGCAACGCCACCCACGATCATTGCACTGATCCCGGCATGCCGGGATTACCCGTAAGTGCATCTGAAGTCTTGGAGTGACCCGTGGCTGCCAACTGCGACGTCTGTGGCAAGGGGCCGAGCTTCGGCAACAACATCTCGCACTCTCACCGCCGTACGTCCCGTCGCTGGAACCCGAACATCCAGCGCGTTCGTGCCGTGGTCAGCGGGACGCCGAAGCGGCTCAACGCCTGCACCTCGTGCATCAAGGCCGGCAAGGTCTCGCGCTGACGCAATTCCCCAAGCTCTTAACGAGCAGGGGATGCCCCACTGCGCGGCCACCTAGCTGGTTGCTGAAAGAGCCGGTCCCCCTCGGGGGACCGGCTCTTTCGTGTGCGCAGTACTTACTGCCGAAGTACTTACTTCCCCCGGAACCGCCGGAACCGCCACCCATGATCCACCGGAAGATCCCAAGCGCCTTGCACGCCGAGGGAGTTCTGGATGCCCGCTCCGCCGCCGGAGTCGGAGCCGGCGACGGTCAGGACGCGGGGTGGCGCGTCGGTCACTCCATGTCGCCGTTGTCGCCGAAGTGGTCCCATCCCTTGCTGGTCCAGGGCGCCCCGTCAACCGTCACCTGGGGCAGGGCGGAGGGGTTGAGGACCTCTCCGATGACCTTCCAGCGGGCGGGCAGCTTCACGTCCGGCGGGAACGTCGCCACGATCGCGTGGTCCTCGCCGCCGTTGAGGACCCACTGCAGCGGGTCGACGCCGACGGCCTGGCCGATGTCGTTCATCTGGGAGGGCACGTCGACGTCTCCGGAGCGGATGTCGATGCGCACCTTGCTCGCGTCGGCGATATGGCCGAGGTCGGCGATGAGGCCGTCGCTCACGTCCGTCATCGAGGTCGCGCCGAGGCCTGCCGCCGCGGGGCCCGCGTGGTACGGCGGTTCGGGCCTGCGGTGGGCCTCCACGAAGGCGCGGGGCGAGCGGAAGCCGCGCGAGAGCACCGCGTGCCCGGCGGCGGACCAGCCCAACCAGCCGGTGACGGCGACGACATCGCCGGGCTCCGCGCCCGCGCGCGTGACGGGCTCGTGGTTGCGCAGATCGCCGAGCGCGGTGATCGCGACGGTGATCGTGTCACCGCGTACGACATCGCCGCCCACGACGGCCGCTCCCGCGACCTGGCATTCGTCCCGCAGACCGTCCATGAGCTCGGTGGGCCAGCTGGCGGGGAGTTCGGCGGGCACGACCAGGCCGAGGAGGAGCGCGGTCGGCACGGCGCCCATGGCAGCGATGTCCGCGAGGTTCTGCGCGGCGGCCTTGCGGCCCACGTCGTACGCGGTCGACCAGTCGCGGCGGAAGTGCCGCCCCTCGAGGAGGATGTCGGTGCTCGCCACGACCCTGCGGTCGGGGGCCGACACGACGGCGGCGTCATCGCCCGGGCCGAGCCGGACGGCCGGGGTGGTGGTGAGCCGAGAGGTGAGTTCCCTGATGAGCCCGAACTCCCCCAACTCGCCGACGGTTCCCTTCACCGGGACTCACCATGCCCTTTCACGCTGCTCGGCTTGCGGTCGCGAGCCGTCACTGTCATAGGTACGGTCGATATGACCGTCAACTTCTGTTGCCCGTCCACCGCGATGTGCGCGCCACAGCTCCCCCGGGTCTCCCCGCAGGAAGCGGCGACGCGGTACCGTGGCGTCCCTTCTCCCCACATGATCCTCGTGGCCGCCCTGGAGGTTCCGTGGTACAGGCGTACATCCTGATCCAAACAGAGGTCGGCAAAGCGTCGACCGTCGCCGAGCTGATCGCCAAGATCCCAGGAGTGATCCAGGCCGAGGACGTGACCGGACCCTACGATGTCATCGTGCGCGCCCAGGCGGACACGGTCGACGAACTCGGCCGCATGGTGGTCGCCAAGGTCCAGCAAGTGGACGGCATCACCCGGACCCTGACCTGCCCCGTCGTGCACCTCTAGCCCCCGTCTACCCTTGGCCGGTGAAGATTTCCCGTCGCCGGCGTCGCTGCCTCGTCCCAGCTCCCGTGCTCGCACTGCTGATCGCGTCCGCGGGCTGCTCCTCAGCAGACGAAGCAGTGAAGGCTGCGGTTCCCACCCCGGACGGCAAGGTCACCGAACTGTGCCGAAACCTGGACGAGCGGCTGCCGAAGAAGGTGGACGGTCTGAAGCGTGCCGATCCCGAGCCGAAGTCGGAGTTGACCGCCGGGTGGGGAGACCCGGCGATCATACTGCGCTGCGGTGTCGCCAGGCCGCCCAAGATGAACGATCCCGAGGCCGATGCCGTGACGGTGGACGGCGTCAACTGGCTGCTCGACGAGCAGGACGACGGTTCCTTCCGCTTCACCTCCACGCTGCGCAAGGCGTACGTGGAGGTCACGCTGCCCAAGGAGCGCGCGGGGGACGGCGTGAGTCCGCTGACGGACTTCGCCGCCCCCGTGAAGAAGGCCATCCCCAAGGGGATCGCGTAGGTCGCGTTACCGAGGGCTAGCGCAGCCCCGTGGAGCGGTTGAGCGCTGCCTGGACGAGGCGGTCCACCAGCTCGGGGTAGCTGACGCCGCTCGCTTCCCACATCTGCGGGTACATCGAGATGGGCGTGAAGCCCGGCATCGTGTTGATCTCGTTGATCACGAACCCGTCCTCGGTGAGGAAGAAGTCCGCGCGCACCAGGCCCTCGCAGGACGTGGCCTCGAAGGCGTCGACGGCGAGCCGCTGGATCTCGGCGGTCTGCTCGGGCGTCAGCGGGGCGGGCACGATCCCGGGCGTCGAGTCGATGTACTTCGCCTCGAAGTCGTAGTAGTCGTGCGACTGCACCGGCGGGATCTCGGCGGGCACGCTCGCGCGCGGCCCGTCCTCGAACTCCAGGACCCCGCACTCGATCTCACGGCCGCGCAGGAGCGACTCGACGAGGATCTTGGGGTCGTGGCGGCGGGCCTCCTCGATCGCCTCGTCGAGGCCCTCGAAGGAGTCGACCTTCGTGATGCCCATCGAAGAGCCCCCGCGTGCGGGCTTGATGAACAGCGGCCAGCCGTGCTCGCCGGCGAATTCCGCGATCTTCTTGCGGGCGGTCTGCTGGTCGCGGTCCCACTCGCGCGGACGGATCACCAGGTACGGGCCGACGGGCAGCCCGAAGGAGGTGAACACCCGCTTCATGTACTCCTTGTCCTGGCCGACGGCCGAGGCGAGCACTCCGGCGCCCACGTAGGGCACTCCGGAGAGCTCCAGGAGTCCTTGGAGGGTGCCGTCCTCGCCGTACGGGCCGTGCAGCATCGGGAAGACGACGTCGACTTCACCGAGCGCCTTGGGCACCGAGCCCGGCTCGCTGTAGACGACCTCGCGGTTGCCGGGGTCCAGCGGCATCACGACGCCCCCGTCGGCCGACTCGGCGAGCGCGTCGACGTTGGGCACCTGCCGTTCGGTGATCGCCATGCGGTCGGGATCGTCGGCGGTCAGGGCCCAGCGGCCGTCCGTCGTGATGCCGATGGGCAGGACGTCGTACTTGGTGCGGTCGATGGCGCGCAGCACGGCGCCCGCCGTGACGACCGAGATGCCGTGCTCCGAGCTGCGGCCGCCGAACACGACGGCCACACGCGGCTTGCGGAGCGGCAGCTCAGAGCTCTGCTCGGGGCGCGGCTCGGGGCTCTGGGGGAGGTTCTCGCTGCTCATATCGGCTTGAGGGTACCCGGTGGCCCGGGCAGAGTCAGCGGCGCTCGGGCTTGGCGCTGCGCGACATGAGCTCCTTGAGGGCGACCACCGGCGGCGTGCCCTCGTGCACGATGCCCACGACCGTCTCGGTGATGGGCATGTCGACGCCGTGCCTGCGGGCCAGTTCAAGGACCGACTCGCAGGACTTGACGCCCTCGGCGGTCTGCTTGGTGACCGCGATGGTCTCCTCGAGCGTCATGCCCTTGCCGAGGTTCGTGCCGAAGGTGTGGTTGCGCGACAGCGGCGACGAGCAGGTCGCCACCAGGTCGCCCAGGCCCGCGAGTCCGGAGAACGTCAGCGGGTCCGCGCCCATGGCCAGGCCCAGTCGGGTGGTCTCCGCGAGGCCGCGGGTGATGAGCGAGCCCTTGGTGTTGTCGCCGAGGCCCATGCCGTCCGCGATGCCGACGGCGAGACCGATGACGTTCTTGACGGCGCCGCCGAGTTCGCAGCCGACGACGTCCGTGTTCGTGTACGGGCGGAAGTACGGGGTGTGGCAGGCGGTCTGCAGGCGCTGCGCGATCGATTCGTCGCGGCAGGCGACCACGGCGGCGGCGGGCTGCCTGGCGGCGATCTCGCGGGCCAGGTTGGGGCCCGTGACGACGGCGATGCGGTCGGCGGCGACCTTCGTGACGTCCTCGATGACCTCGCTCATCCGCATCGCGGAGCCCAGTTCGACGCCCTTCATGAGGGAGACGAGCACGGTGTCCGGGGCGAGCAGCGGCGCCCACTGGGCGAGGTTTCCGCGCAGCGTCTGCGAGGGCACGGCGAGGACGGTGAAGTCGGCGCCGGCGGCGGCCTCGGCCGGGTCGGTGGTCGCCCTGACGTTGTCCGGGAGTTCGACACCGGGGAGGTAGTCCGGGTTGCTGTGCGAGGAGTTGACCGCGTCGGCGAGTTCGGCGCGCCGTCCCCACAGGGTGACGTCGCACCCCGCGTCGGCGAGCACCATGCCGAAGGCGGTGCCCCAAGAGCCCGTTCCGAAGACGGCGGCCTTCACCGGGGTCGTCACTTGCTGTCCTCCGTGGTGTTCTCGGGGCTGTTCTCGGGGACGCTGCGGTCCGCCGCCTTGCGGCGTTGCGCCAGCCGCGCCTTGCGCGGGTCGTACGGGGTGTCGGGGGCCTTCTCCTGCCGGATCTCCTCAAGGAGTTCGGTGACCGCGGCCATGATGGTCTCGGTCACCTCCCGCAGGACCTCGGGGGTGGGTTCCTTGTCGTGGAAGCGCGAGAGGTCGACCGGCTCGCCCGCGAGCACCTGGAGCTTCTTGCGCGGGAAGAGGCTGAGCTTCTTGCTGTACGGGGGGAGCGCGAGGTTGGCGCCCCACTGCGCGACAGGGACCACCGGGCACTTGGTCCGCAGGGCGACCCGTGCGGCGCCGGACTTGGCCGTCATCGGCCACATCTCGGGGTCCCGGGTGAGGGTGCCCTCGGGGTAGAACGCCACGCACTCGCCGCGCTCGATCGCGTCGACCGCGGCACGGAAGGCGTCGAGCGCGTTCGTGGTCTCGCGGTAGACGGGGATCTGGCCCGTGCCCTTCATGACCTTGCCGACGAACCCGTCCTTGAAAAGGCCGTCCTTTGCCAGGAAACGCGGCACTCGTCCGGTGTTGTACTGAAAATGTGCGTACGAGAGCGGGTCGATATACGAGTTGTGATTCACGGCGGTGATGAATCCACCGTCGGCCGGAATGTGTTCCATTCCCCGCCAGTCCCGCTTGAAGAAAACCACCAGCGGCGGTTTGGCGATGACCGCCGCCAGGCGGTACCAGAAGCCGATTCTGCGGCGGGACACTCGGACACCTTCCTCCATGAACCTGGTCGGCCGCACAAGTGGCGCCCCAGGCTGCCTGTCTGTCGAGAACACCGTACGCCCACCCGTCTCCCACCACCGCCCCTGTAAAGAGGCGCTGCACGCCACCCCTTCTGGCCCCGGAACCCGGCCCCGGTAGTGCCCCGCTCAGCAGGTCACAATGGGCCCGACGCGAAGGACGGAGCCGCCACCCGTGCAGTGGACCCTGGTGATACCCCTGAAACAGCTGGAGCGCGCCAAGAGCAGGCTCACCGCCACCACCGGCGACACGCTCCGCCCGGGCCTCGCCCTGGCCTTCGCCCAGGACACCGTGGCCGCCGCGATGGCCTGTCGGGCGGTGCGGGATGTGGTGGTCGTCACGGACGACGGCCTCGCCGGGCGCGAGCTGGCGGCCCTCGGGGCCCGGATCGTCCGTGACGAGCCCGTGGGAGGCCTCAACGCCGCTCTGGCGCACGGAACAGGTGTAGTACGCACCGAACGGCCCGAATCGGCCGTCGCGGCGCTGAATGCCGATCTTCCCGCACTGCGCCCCCTGGAATTGGCCCGCGTGCTCGACAGCGCGGCCCAATTCCCCCGCTCATTCCTTCCTGATGCCGCAGGAATCGGTACGACACTGCTGTCGGCTGCCCCCGGCGTGGAATTGCGCCCCGCATTCGGGGCGGCGTCCCGTTCCCGGCACACGGCCTCGGGGGCGGTGGAACTTCCGCTCGACGGTGTCGACTCCGTACGCCAGGACGTGGACACCGGCGACGACCTGCGGACCGCGCTCGCGCTGGGCGTGGGGCCGCGCACGGCGACGGCTGCCGCACGGCTGCTGATCGCCGACTGAGTACGCTTCCCCCATGCAGGCGACCGCGTACACGTACGACTCCGAGACCCGCAGCGGCAGCGTGCTGCTCGACGACGGCACTCCGGTGCCCTTCGACCCCCCGGCGTTCGACGCGGGCGGCCTGCGGCTGCTCAGGCCCGGCCAGCGGGTGCGGATCGAGGTCGAGGGAGAGGGCGAGCAGCGCCGCGTCACGCTGGTGACGCTCCAGACGTTCTGAGCCGGCCCTCCGCAGGGCCCCGCACACGCCGCGGGCCGGGCTCCCGGTGGGGAGCCCGGCCCGGCGCGTGAGTGCCCTCGTGCCCTTACTTCTTGCGGGCGGTCGCCTTCTTGGCGGTGGTCTTGCGCGCCGTCGACTTCTTGGCGGGCGCAGTCTTCTTGGCGGTGGCCTTCTTGGTGGCCGGCGCGGTCTTCTTGGCGGTGGCCTTCTTGGCGGGAGCGGCCTTCTTGGCCGTCGCCTTCTTGGCCGTGGCCGCCTTCTTGGCCGTCGCCGTCGCCTTCTTGGCGGTGGTCTTCTTGGCGGTCGCCTTCTTGGCCGTCGCCGTCGTCTTCTTGGCGGTGGCCTTCTTGGCGGTGGCTGCCTTCTTCGCCGTCGCCTTCTTGGCGGTGGCCTTCTTGGCCGCGGCCTTCTTGACGGTCGCCGAAGCACTGCCGCCCGAAAGGCTGCCCTTGGGCGCCTTCTTGACCGCGACGTCGTTCTTCGGGAGCTTCTTCGAGCCGCTCACCAGGTCCTTGAAGCCCTGACCGGCGCGGAAGCGCGGAACCGAGGTCTTCTTGACCCGAACGCGCTCCCCGGTCTGCGGGTTGCGGGCGTAACGGGCCGGACGGTCAACCTTCTCGAACGAGCCGAACCCGGTGACCGAAACACGGTCTCCGCTGACCACGGCACGGACGACTGCGTCCAGAACCGCGTCCACGGCGTCGGCGGCCTGCTGGCGGCCGCCCACCTTGTCGGCAATCGCTTCTACGAGCTGCGCCTTGTTCACGTCTTCCCCTTCGGAGACCTCGCCCGAGCGTATTCGCCAGGCTTTTTCGCACGTTAGGCAGATATATACCGCAAATCAAACACGAAACGGGCTAATCACCCTTGTGCCGCAACGAACTCGGCTGTCCATGAGTTCCTCGAGGGTTCCTCGAAGGGCCGTTTGAGCCTTGTGGCTCAGGCGTCTTCGGGGAATCGGCCCTCATCAGCCTGGTCGAGGGACTCCTTGAATCGCTCCAGACGCCTTGCCGCATCGGCGAGATCGTGTTTGGCCGCGGCCGTAATGACCAGCAGCTTCCGGGTCAGCGCCATCCGTACGCCCTCCGGGACTTGCAGTGCACGCACTCGTGAGTGCGCTTCCTTCAGTTGGTCCGCAACAAGCCCGTAGAGCTCGAGTTGGCTGTCACGTTCCATGCACCGATTGTGCCATCTGGGGCGAGTTGTCGCCTCCGCAGGGGGTAACTACCCACATCCGGCGCCCTCCTGAGGGTACCCGGTCAGAGCGAGTACAAGGGGATTTCAAGCCTCTTCTGCCGTCCGAATCAAGGGAGTTGAGACCACCCGTTCAGGTCATCGGGCACCCCGCCGGGCCCGGACACAGATGTACCCCCAACCGTCCACGATTGGGGGTACACCGGGGTGTTGCGGGGGCGTCAGACCTGCACGGTCCGCGGCTTGTGCGAGCGTCGCTCCGCCTCGTACGCGGCGATGTCCGGCTCGTTCTGGAGCGTGATGCTGATGTCGTCCAGGCCGTTCAGGAGACGCCAGCGGGCGTTCTCGTCGAGCTCGAAGTCGGCGGTGACGCCTTCGGCGCGGACTTGGCGATCCTGCAGGTCAACGGTGATTTCGGCCTGCGGGTCGGCCTCCGTCAGCTCCCAGAGCGCGTCCACGACCTTCTGGTCGAGCACGACGGTGAGCAGGCCGTTCTTCAGCGAGTTGCCGCGGAAGATGTCGGCGAAGCGCGAGGAGATGACGGTCTTGAAGCCGAAGTTCTGCAAGGCCCATACGGCGTGTTCGCGCGAGGAGCCCGTTCCGAAGTCGGGACCGGCGACCAGGACCGTGGCGCCCTGGCGTTCGGGCTTGTTCAGGATGAACTCGCCGTCCTTGCGCCAGGCCTCGAAGAGCCCGTCCTCAAATCCGTCCCGGGTGACCTTCTTCAGCCAGTGGGCGGGGATGATCTGGTCGGTGTCCACGTTGCTGCGGCGCAGCGGAACGGCCCGGCCGGTGTGCGTGGTGAATGCTTCCATGGCTGTCAGACTCCGGCGGTGACGGGGGCGTCAGGGGCATCGGTCAGGTCGGCGGGCGAGGACAGGTGGCCCGTCACCGCGGTGGCGGCGGCGACCTGCGGCGACACCAGATGGGTGCGGCCGCCCTTGCCCTGCCTGCCCTCGAAGTTGCGGTTGGAGGTCGACGCGGAGCGCTCGCCGGGCGCCAGTTGGTCGGGGTTCATGCCCAGGCACATCGAGCAGCCCGCGTGCCGCCATTCGGCGCCCGCGGCGACGAAGACCTTGTCCAGGCCCTCCTCGATGGCCTGCAGGGCGACCCGGACCGAGCCGGGGACGATCAGCATCCGTACGCCGTCGGCGACTTTGCGGCCCTCGACGATGGAGGCGGCCGCACGCAGGTCCTCGATGCGGCCGTTGGTGCACGAACCTACGAAGACGGTGTCGACCTTGATGTCGCGCAGCGCCTGCCCGGCGGTCAACCCCATGTATTCCAGGGCCTTTTCGGCGGCGAACCGCTCCGACGCGTCTTCGTACGAAGCAGGATCGGGGACGTTCGCCGAGAGCGGCGAGCCCTGGCCCGGGTTGGTGCCCCAGGTGACGAACGGCGCGAGCTTGGTGGCGTCGATGTAGACCTCGGCGTCGAAGACCGCGTCCTCGTCCGTCTTCAGGGTCTTCCAGTACGCGACCGCCGCGTCCCACTCCTCGCCCTTCGGGGCGTGGTCGCGGCCCTCGATGTAGTCGAAGGTGGTCGCGTCGGGGGCGATCATGCCCGCGCGGGCGCCGGCCTCGATCGACATGTTGCAGATGGTCATGCGGGCTTCCATCGAGAGTTTCTCGATGGCGGAGCCGCGGTACTCCAGGACGTAGCCCTGGCCGCCGCCGGTGCCGATCTTGGCGATGATGGCGAGGATCAGGTCCTTGGCCGTGACACTGTCGGGCAGTTCGCCGTCGACCGTGATGGCCATCGTCTTCGGGCGGGCCATCGGCAGCGTCTGCGTGGCCAGGACGTGCTCGACCTGGGAGGTGCCGATGCCGAACGCCAACGCGCCGAAGGCGCCGTGCGTGGAGGTGTGGGAGTCGCCGCAGACCACGGTGGTGCCGGGCTGGGTCAGGCCCAGCTGCGGGCCCACCACGTGGACGACGCCCTGCTCGACGTCGCCCAGCGAGTGCAGGCGTACGCCGAACTCGGCGCAGTTCTTGCGCAGCGTCTCCAACTGGGCCCGCGAGACGGGGTCCGCGATGGGCTTGTCGATGTCGAGGGTCGGGGTGTTGTGATCCTCGGTGGCGATGGTGAGGTCGAGGCGCCGCACCGGGCGTCCCGCCTGGCGGAGGCCGTCGAAGGCCTGCGGGCTCGTCACCTCGTGCAGCAGGTGCAGATCGATGAAGAGGAGGTCGGGCTCGCCTTCGGCGCGCCGGACGACGTGGTCGTCCCAGACCTTCTCCGCGAGTGTCCTACCCATCGCTTTCCCTCCGACCGGCTGTGTTGGCGCCGGCCCAACTAGAGAATTGTTCGTCCACGCCCGTACCCCTCGTGCCGCGCGTGGGCCGCTTTCCGTTGGTCCGCGGATCGCACTCACAGGGTGACGTGTTCCATGGAAAATTGAACTTGCGTTTCACAGAGTGAGACGCGAGTATCGACGCATGGACAACTCTAGCGGCGTCGGCGTTCTCGACAAGGCGGCTCTCGTCTTGAGCGCCCTGGAGTCCGGTCCGGCCACCCTCGCGGGGCTGGTCGCGGCCACCGGACTCGCACGACCCACGGCACATCGTCTCGCCGTGGCACTGGAACACCACCGGATGGTGGCGCGCGACATGCAGGGCCGTTTCATTCTCGGCCCGCGGCTCGCGGAACTCGCGGCAGCGGCCGGCGAGGACCGTCTGCTCGCCACGGCGGGCCCGGTCCTCACGCATCTGCGCGACGTGACGGGCGAGAGCGCGCAGCTCTATCGCCGGCAGGGCGACATGCGGATCTGCGTCGCCGCGGCCGAGCGCCTCTCGGGCCTGCGGGACACGGTCCCCGTCGGCTCGACGCTCACCATGAAAGCGGGCTCGTCCGCGCAGATCCTGATGGCCTGGGAGGAGCCGGAGCGCCTGCACCGCGGCCTCCAGGGCGCCCGCTTCACGGCCACGGCCCTCTCGGGCGTACGGCGCCGGGGCTGGGCCCAGTCGATCGGCGAGCGTGAGCCGGGCGTCGCGTCCGTCTCCGCCCCCGTGCGCGGACCCTCGAACCGTGTGGTCGCCGCCGTCTCGGTCTCCGGACCGATCGAGCGCCTGACCCGCCACCCGGGCCGGATGCACGCGCAGGCCATCATCGACGCCGCCGGGCGCCTGTCCGAGGCCCTGCGCCGCACGGGCTGACCCGCACGCACCACTCCCGGACAGCACGCAGAACGCCCGAGGGGCCGCCTCAACGCCGCGGCGGCCCCTCGGGCGTTCTTTTCTTGTCCCCTCCGGCCTGTCCCTCAGGCTTGTCCCCTCAAGACACCTTGAGGCGGTCCGCGGCCCTGTCTCCCCTGCGACCCACCGGCACCACGCCGACAGCCGCACCCAGGCCGAACTCCGGCATGTTGATGTAGACCGCCTCATGGGCGCCCTCGGGCACGACATACGTCTCGTGCCAGAAGCCGACCTTGCCCTTGCCCTCCCGCACCCGCCGGTTGAAGGCGGCCCAGGCGGGGCGGTGCTCCTTGTCCTGCGCGGACGCGTAGGCGAGCAGCTTCTCCGAGGACTCCCAGTACTGCACGACGTACAGGACCCGCGTCCCGCCGAACAGCAGCTGGTAGCCCAGCATCCCGCTCTCCCGGTCCTTGGACAGCTCCCTGAGCATCCTCGGCATCGCCCGGAAGACGGGCCACCAGCTGCGCACAGCGCGGAAGTTGTTGATGCGCATCCCGATGTTGAAGACGGTGACGCCGCCCTGCGCGTCGGCGGTCATGCGCCCTTCGATCGGCTTGCTGCTCACGATGGTTCCCCCTCCAGAGAGCGTTGGATAGTTTCGCTATCCATGATTGGATAGTGCCACTCACCAAGTGGATACGCAAGAGGGGACGCGAGCCGATGAGACTGGCGGAGCTGAGCACGCGCAGCGGGGTCTCGACGGCCACGATCAAGTACTACCTGCGCGAGGGCCTGCTCCCGTCGGGCCGCCGCGTGAGCGCGACGCAGGCCGAGTACGACGAGAAGCACCTGCAGCGGCTGCGCCTGGTGCGGGCGCTCATCCAGGTGGGCCGGGTGCCGATCGCGTCCGCCCGGGAGGTGCTCACCGCCCTGGAGGACGACTCCCTGGACCACAACTCCCGTCTGGGGACGGCGGTCTACGCACTCCCCCACGGGCCCGAGCCCGTCGAGGGCGATCCCGCGACGGAGGCGGCGGAGCGAACGGTCGACGCCCTGCTGGAACGGATCGGCTGGCGGTACGGCCAGAGTTCGGGTCCTCGATCACCGGCGTACGGCATGCTCGTGACCGCGGTCGCGACGCTCGCCAGGCTCGGATACCCCTGCGCCGTCGACGACTTGGCGCCGTACGCGCGCTCGGCGGGCCAACTCGCCGTCGCCGACCTGGATTTGGTGGAACGCTTCGAGTCCCCCGACGAACAGTTGGAGGCGGCGGTCGCACTCACCGTGCTGTACGAGCCGGTCCTGCTGAGCCTGCGCAGGCTCGCCCAGGCCGAGGAGTCCAACCGCCGCTACGGGCAAGAGGGTTCACCGGAGCAGACATGACGGCGGACACGACTGGCGGGCACGACGAAGGGGCCCTCCCTTACGGGAAGGCCCCTTGTCCATTCGCGTACCCCCGACCGGATTCGAACCGGCGCTACCGCCTTGAGAGGGCGGCGTGCTAGGCCGCTACACAACGGGGGCTAGCTTGTCCTGCTGTACTGCTTTGTCCTGTCGTGCTGCGCTGGGCTACCAGGACTCGAACCTAGAACAACGGAACCAGAAACCGTCGTGTTGCCAATTACACCATAGCCCACTGTGGTCTAGACCAGCCAGACCCTGCGTACCCCCGACCGGATTCGAACCGGCGCTACCGCCTTGAGAGGGCGGCGTGCTAGGCCGCTACACAACGGGGGCCCTAGCGATCCTGCATCGGCTGCAGTGGGTGCGACCCGGACTGCTTCCATGGGAAGGATCTGTACCCCCGACCGGATTCGAACCGGCGCTACCGCCTTGAGAGGGCGGCGTGCTAGGCCGCTACACAACGGGGGCGTTGCAGATAAGCTCTGCGAGCTGGCCTACCAGGACTCGAACCTAGACTAACGGAACCAGAAACCGTCGTGCTGCCAATTACACCATAGGCCATCGATACGCAACCCCTTGCAGGAGTTTTGCTCGACTTGCGCTTCCTGTTCGGACCTTTCGGCCTTCTCGGGCGGCGCAGGAAGAACATTACCCGACGTTGGACGGCGCTCCAAAACGGGTATCGGCGCGGAGCAGCGGGGGGAGCTCGGAGAGGCACGTGATGCGGTGCACGCCCGACGGGCCTTCCTGCGCCGTGCTGTTGCGGTCGAGCCAGATCCCGAGGAGACCCGCGTCGCGCGCGCCCCTGGCGTCGATCTCCGGCTGGTCCCCCACGTAGGCGATCTCGTCGGGCCGCAGCCCCATCGCCGTGCACACCGCGAGGAATGCCTCGGCCGCGGGCTTGGAGACGCCGAGTTCGGCCGCGCAGAGGACCGCTTCGAAGCGGTCGCGCACGCCGAGGGCGCGCAGCTTGCGGTCCTGGACGATCAGGGCGGAGTTGGAGAGGACCGCGTGGCGGTAGTCGCCGGCGAGGGCGTCCAGGGCGGGGACGGTGTCGGGGAAGAGGGTCCAGGCGGATTCGTAGTGTGTGAGGTATCGCTCGAACCAGGCGTCCGCCTCCTGGTCGGTCAGCACGGCGTCCAGGAAATCGCGTACGCGGTCGCGGCGCTGGGCCTCGAACTCGATCCCGCCTGCGCTGAAGCGTGCCCAGTGCCGCTCGGTGACCTCTTTCCACAGGGCGAGGGCCCGCTCCGCGGTCTCGTACCTCTCGATGAGCCCTTCGGCGGTGAGGTGCGCGTGCATGCCGGTGGTGTCGGCGTGCGCGTAATCGAAGATCGTGTCGTCGATGTCCCAGACCACGGCTTTGATCGGCATGTCTTCGACGGTATGCGAAGGACCCGGGAGCCGTTGGGGCTTCCGGGTCCTTCGTGTGTGCTGTGCGGCTACGCGGCGAGCTTCGACAGGGCCGCGTCGATGCGGGTCAGGGACTTCTCCTTGCCCAGGATCTCCAGGGACTCGAAGAGGGGCAGGCCGACCGTGCGGCCGGTGACGGCGACGCGGACCGGGGCCTGGGCCTTGCCGAGCTTCAGGCCGTGCTCCTCGCCGGCGGCCAGGACGGCCTCCTTGAGGGACTCCGGGGACGTCCAGTCGGCGGCGTCGAGCTTGGCGCGGGCCGTCGTCAGGAGGGCGGCGGGGTCGCCCTTGCCCATGGCCTTCGTCCAGGACGCCTCGTCCTCGACCGGCTCCTTGAGGAACAGGAAGTCGACGTTCTCCGTGATCTCGGAGAGGACCTTGATGCGGGTCTGCGCGTGGGGGGCGATGGCCTCCCAGGCCGCCTCGTCGAAGTCCTCGGGCGCCCAGTTGGCGTGCGGGGCCTTCAGCCAGGGCTCGCAGGCCGTCGCGAACGCCTTCACGTCCAGCATGCGGATGTGGTCGGCGTTGATCGCCTCGGCCTTCTTCAGGTCGAAGCGGGCCGGGTTGGCGTTCACGTCCGCGAGGTCGAACTTGGCGACCATGTCCTCGATCGAGAAGACGTCCTGGTCCGCGGAGAACGACCAGCCCAGGAGGGACAGGTAGTTCAGCAGGCCCTCGGGGAGGAAGCCGCGCTCGCGGTAGAGGTTCAGGGACGCCTGCGGGTCACGCTTGGAGAGCTTCTTGTTGCCCTCGCCCATGACGTACGGGAGGTGGCCGAAGGCCGGGGTCTCCTTGGCGATGCCCAGGTCGGCCAGGGCCCTGTAGAGGGCGATCTGGCGCGGGGTCGAGGAGAGCAGGTCCTCGCCGCGCAGGACGTGGGTGATCTCCATCATGGCGTCGTCGACCGGGTTCACCAGCGTGTAGAGCGGTGCTCCGTTGGCGCGGACGATGCCGTAGTCCGGGACGTTCTCCGGCTGGACGGTGATCTCGCCGCGGACCAGGTCCGTGAACGTGATCGCCTCGTCGGGCATGCGGAAGCGGACGATGGGCTTGCGGCCCTCGGTGTCGTAGGCGGCACGCTGCTCGGCGGTCAGGTCGCGGCAGTGGCCGTCGTAGCCGGACGGCTTGCCGGCGGCGCGGGCGGCGTCGCGGCGGGCGTCCAGCTCCTCCGTGGAGCAGTAGCAGTAGTACGCGCGGCCCGCGTCCAGGAGCTTGGCCGCGACATCCTGGTAGATATCCATGCGCTGCGACTGGCGGTACGGCGCGTGCGGGCCGCCGACCTCGGGGCCCTCGTCCCAGTCGAAGCCCAGCCAGCGCATCGAGTCGAGGAGCTGCTCGTACGACTCCTCCGAGTCGCGAGCCGCGTCGGTGTCCTCGATGCGGAAGACCAGGACGCCCTCGTTATGCCGGGCGTAGGCCCAGTTGAAGAGAGCGGTGCGGACCAGACCCACGTGGGGGTTGCCGGTCGGCGAGGGACAGAAACGTACGCGTACGGGAGTCGCGTTAGCCACGCTTGATCACCTTGTTGGTGAGAGTGCCGATGCCTTCGATGGTGACGGCGACCTCGTCGCCGACGTTGAGGGGGCCGACCCCTGCCGGGGTGCCCGTGAGGATGACGTCGCCCGGGAGCAGCGTCATGGCCTCGGAGATGTGCACGATCAGGTCCTCGATGGAGCGGACCATGTCGGTCGTACGCCCCAGCTGGCGCTGCTCGCCGTTGACCGTGCACTGGATGGTGAGGTCCGAGGGGTCGAGCTCGGTCTCCACCCAGGGGCCGAGCGGGCAGGAGCTGTCGAAGCCCTTGGCCCTGGCCCACTGCTTCTCGCGCTGCTGGACGTCACGCGCGGTGACGTCGTTCGCGCAGGTGTAGCCGAGGATGACGTCACGGGCGCGCTCGCGCGGGACCTCGCGGCACATGCGGCCGATGACCACGGCCAGCTCGGCCTCGTAGTGCACCTCCTGCGAGAAGGAGGGGTACGCGATGGCGTCGCCGGGGCCGATCACCGAGGTGGAGGGCTTGAAGAAGGCGACCGGGATGTCGGGGACCTCGTTGCCGAGCTCCGCCGCGTGCTCCGCGTAATTGCGGCCGATGCCCACGACCTTGTTGGGGAGCACCGGGGGCAGCAGCCTGACCTTGCTCAGCGGGACCTTCGTGCCGGAGAGCTCGAAGTCCGCGAACGGGATGCCCTTGATGATGTCGAGGACGAGCCCATCGGTCGTTCCGGGGGCACTTTCGCCCTCGACCGCGCCGAAGGCGACGTTACCGTCGATGGAGAACCTGGCGATGCGCAAGAGCGGTGCCCTTTGCTGGAGGGAGAGTCTGACACCCCAGGCTAACGTGGCGTCGTACGGCCAGGCCTCCTGCGCCCCGCGGCTTCGCCCCCCCCGTCAATCGCGCTGCGCGCTCGTCCTCAAACGCCGGCCGGGCTGCATTACACGCCGGCCGGGGTGAACTCCTCCGGGGCGTCCATCAGGATCGTGCGCTTCGGGTTGGCCGTCACCGTCGGGAGTTCCGTCGCGTGGTCCGGCTGCTCGGCGGCCGGGGCGACCTCCTGTGCGTCCGTGAGGTGGGCGAGGGTGGTGCGGCGCGGGTTGGCTATGTTGCGGAACATCGCCGACTTCACAGTCTTCATCTGCTGTTCGGGCCCTGTCAGTTGAGGCGTCCTGGGGAGGACGCGGGTTGTCGGATTCGCCATCCCTGTAAAGCGTCAGGCTAAACATCCAATTCCCGGCCAAAGCCCGGATGAGGCCCTGATCTTGATGTGAGTTTGCTCACGACGGAGCGGGCAAATAGGTCAATTCCGGCTCGTGGAGGCCTTGTTGGAATCGGACATTGCGCCACTGAAGCCATCATTCCGCTCCCGATCATGAACACTGGGACACCCCCTACCCCTGGCTTTCCTGGGTGCAATCGACCGTTTTGCCCCGGATCACTTTCTACGTCTCGTGACGCGCCACTCACGCCTAGTCACGGAGGTCGCGACGCGACACACGGGCCTTGTTGGAGATCCTGCACTGTGCTGGAATTCCCGGGACCGCCGCGGGATCGAACCGGCGCGCAGGGGCGCAACGCAGCGCCGAGTGGCGGCGGGAAAGGGGAGCCAGCGCCGGTCACTCACGACCACCATGGGGCGCTCTGCGCCCCACGACGCCGACACCGTCCCGCCGTTTGTGCGGAGGGACGCCTGGTCCAGAGGTTGCGACGCTAGTGCAGGGACGTTTCAAGAGGGATGGCAGCAGCGCTGCGGCAGAGCCGGAGCGCGGCGGGACCGACCGCGGCTCCTCGGCCCAGCACGCCCAGAACCCCGGGCAGGCACCGTCCGGCGACAACGGCCGCGGGGCCGCCGGCGGCGTGAGCCTGCCCACGGCCACCGCGACATCGGGCGGCACGACGGGCACCGTGAAGGCGCCCACCGGCCCCGGCTCGCGAATAGCCCTGCGCAACTGGCGCATCTCCACCCGACTGGTCTCGCTGCTCGCGCTCCCCGTGATCACCGCGACCTCCCTCGGTGCGCTTCGCATCAACGAGTCCATGGACGAGATCCAGCAGCTCAACAACATGAAGCTGCTGACCGACATGACCAAGCGCGCCACCGAGCTGGCGTCCGCGCTCCAGGAGGAGCGCGACCGCTCGGCAGGCCCCCTCGCGCACGGCGCGAACGCATCGGACTACGTGGTCAAGGGCTCCCGGCAGAAGACCGACCGCGCCTACAACCGCTTCCTGCAGGAGACGCAGGACCTCGACAACACGGACGGCGACAAGGGCCTCCTCGGCGTCCGCGCCAACACCGTCGAGATCACCCAGCAGCTCCAGCAGATCAACAAGGTCCGCAAGGACGCCTACAAGGACGCGAACTCCACCTCCCAGACGGTGGACGCCTACAGCCAGCTCATCGACCAGCTGCTCTCGCTGTCCTCGGACATGGCGCAGGCGACCAGCAACCCGGACATGATCCAGCGCACCCGCGCCCTGACGGCCTTCTCCTCCGCCAAGGAGTACGCCTCGGTCCAGCGTGCCGTGATCGCCGCCTCGCTTCCCGCGGGCGACAGCACGTTCGGCAAGATCTCCGAGACCGACCGCCGCTACGGCTGGTCCGCGCTCGACAAGGAGAACTCGAAGCTGGATGCCTTCAAGGGCATCTACGCCGGAAACCCGGACGAGCTGACCAAGCCCATCGACGGCGGCAACTCCTCCATCAAGGGCGCCGACTCCTACGCCAAGCGTGTGCTTGAGCAGGAGGGCGGCATCAAGCTCCAGGACAAGCGTTCGTACAAGGACTGGGTGGACGCCGACACCACCAAGATCGACGCGATGTCCAAGATCGAGCTCACGCTGCTCAACGAGATGGAGCAGAAGGCCCGCGAGCTGCGCAACGAGTCCGAGCAGGCGGCCATCCTCAACGGTGCGCTGATCCTGCTCGTCCTCGGTGTCTCGCTCGTCGGCGCCTTCGTCGTGGCCCGGTCCATGATCCGCTCGCTGCGGCGCCTCCAGGACACCGCGACCAAGGTCGCCCAGGACCGGCTGCCCGAGCTCGTCAAGCAGCTCTCCGAGGCCGACCCGCAGGACGTCGACACCTCCGTCGAGTCGGTCGGTGTGCACTCCCGGGACGAGATCGGCCAGGTGGCCGCGGCCTTCGACGACGTGCACCGCGAGGCCGTCCGCCTCGCCGCCGAGCAGGCGCTCCTGCGAGGCAACGTCAACGCGATGTTCACCAACCTCTCGCGCCGTTCGCAGGGCCTCATCCAGCGTCAGCTCTCGCTCATCTCCGAGCTGGAGTCACGTGAGGCCGACCCCGACCAGCTCTCCTCGCTGTTCAAACTCGACCACCTCGCGACCCGCATGCGCCGTAACGGTGAGAACCTCCTCGTTCTCGCCGGTGAGGAGCCCGGCCGCCGGTGGACCCGGCCCGTCCCGCTCGTCGACGTGCTGCGTGCCGCCGCGTCCGAGGTGGAGCAGTACGAGCGCATCGAACTCTCCGCGGTGCCGACGACCGAGGTCGCCGGACGCGTGGTCAACGACCTCGTGCACCTGCTCGCCGAGCTCCTGGAGAACGCGACGTCGTTCTCCTCGCCGCAGACCAAGGTCAAGGTCACCGGTCACGCGCTGCCCGACGGGCGTGTGCTGATCGAGATCCACGACACCGGCATCGGCCTCTCCCCCGAGGACCTCGCCGCGATCAACGAGCGGCTCGCGTCGCCGCCCACCGTGGACGTCTCGGTCTCGCGCCGCATGGGTCTGTTCGTGGTCGGCCGTCTGTCGCAGCGCCACGGCATCCGCATCCAGCTCCGTCCGTCGGACTCCGGCGGCACCACCGCGCTCGTCATGCTGCCCATCGATGTCGCCCAGGGCGGCAAGAAGGCGCCGAACAAGCCCGGTGCGCCCGGTCCCGGCCAGGGCGGTGGCCCGGTCGCCGCGCAGGCCTCGGCCGGTGCCGCGGCCGCGCGCCGTGGAGTCGGTGCCGGAAACGGCAACGGGAACGGGAACGGTGCGCCCAGCTCAGCGGGACGGCTCGGTGCCGGTCCGCCTCGTGGTCAGGTGACCGGGACGGGTCCGCGCGCCGCGCTGCCCTCGCGTGACGCGGGGCCGCGAGCCGGTTCGCCGTCCGCTCCCGCGGGCCCCGCCGGCCAGCTGCCTCCCCGGCAGGGACCGCCCGGACAGGGCTCCGGTGCCCCGGCCTCCACCGGTGGCAGCCTCTTCGAGGGCGGCCAGGGCGGCCAGGGCGGACAGGGCGGTGGCCGCGGTCAGGCTTCCGCGCCGCAGCCTCCCGTACCCCAGCAGCGGACGAATCCGGTGCACCCCGCAGGACCCGCGAACGACTCCGGGGACCAGGGGCGCAGGCCGCAGCTGCCGCCGCGCGGTGGTCCGCGTGCCGAGCTTCCCGGGGGCAACCCGCAGCCGCGCGTGCCCAGTTGGAGCGACGAGAACGCGCAGCCGCAGATCTCCCGCGAGCCGTTCGACACCCCGCGTGGGCACGAGGAGCCGGAGTCCACCGGACAGTTCCCGCACCCCTCGGCCGGCGCAGCCGCGCAGGGCCCCGGTTCGACCGCCGAGTTCCAGCGGCCCGACTTCAACGGGCCGCCGCCCGGCACGGGCTCGCCGCAGAACGCGGGCCAGCAGGGTGGGCAGGGCCAGGGTCAGGGTCAGCAAGGCCAGCAGGCCACCGGTCAGTTCGTCCGCCCGGACGTCTTCGGCGGCCAGGACAACTCCTCCGGCACGGGCCAGTTCCAGCGCCCCGGCACCAGCGCCCCCGGCTACAACGGCGGGGCGCCCGGCGCCGGTGCGCCGCAGCAGCGCGGTGGCCGTGACGCGGGCGACATGCCCCGCCGTGGTCAGGGTCCCGGTCAGGGCCAGGGTCAGCAGGGCCCCGCCGGTCAGGGGCAAGGTCAGGGTCAGGGCGGTCCGCTCGGCATCCCGCCGGTGCCGCAGCAGCCCTCGCAGACTCAGCAGAACCAGCTGCCGCAGCAGCCCGCGCAGCCGGAGGGCCTGCCGCCCGCCGGTCCCGGCGACGGCCGTACCCCGCTGTTCGACACGCTGGAGACCAACTGGTTCCAGCAGCAACAGCAGCAGCAAGGGCACCAGGGTCCGCAGGGCGGCGACCGCTCCCCCGCGCCCGGCGCGCCCGAGCAGCAGCAGCCCCAGCGGCCGCAGCGACCGCACTCCTCGTCGCCCTCCGCGCCTCTCCCGTCGAGGCCGGGGACGCAGGGCTCGCAGACACCGCAGCAGCCGCAGCACCCGGCCGCGCCCCAGCGCCCGTCCGGAGCACCCGCCCCCGCGTCCAACGGAACCGGCGGCGGGAACATCAACAGCGTCACCAACGGCAGCGCCTCCTCCTGGCGCACCTCGCCCAACGACGAGCTGGGCCGCCAGGCCGAGCGCGTCCGGCAGCCGTCCGCCGGTGGCGTCACCACATCCGGCCTGCCGCGCCGCGTCCCGCGAGCCAACCTCGTCGCGGGCACCGCACAGCAGCAGCAGGACAGCACAGGTCCGCAGGTCTCGCGTGCGCCCGATGACGTGCGCGGCCGGCTGACGAATCTCCGTCGGGGCATCCAGCAGGGTCGCCAGGCCGGTACCGGCCAGACCGGCAGCTTCCCCACTCACCAGCAGGAGCGTTAGTTGAGTCCGAGCCAGGCGGCACAGAATCTGAACTGGTTGATCACGAACTTCGTGGACAACACCCCCGGGGTGTCCCACACCGTCGTGGTCTCCGCCGACGGCCTTCTTCTGGCGATGTCCGAGGGCTTCCCGCGTGACCGCGCCGACCAGCTGGCCGCGGTCGCGTCGGGTCTGACCTCCCTCACCGCCGGGGCCTCGCGGATCTTCGAGGGCGGCGCCGTCACCCAGACCGTGGTGGAGATGGAGCGGGGGTTCCTCTTCCTCATGTCGGTCTCCGACGGTTCGTCCCTCGCCGTGCTCGCGCACCCCGAGTGCGACATCGGCCTCGTCGGCTACGAGATGGCACTGCTCGTCGACCGCGCGGGCGCCGTCCTCACCCCGGACCTCCGGGCCGAACTGCAGGGCAGCCTGCTGCACTAGCTCTCTCCATCGGCCGCCCCACCGACCGAACGTACTGACCACCGTCCGGCCAACCTGGTGCCCCCCACCGGCTCTATCAGACGGCACGCAGACCACCTGCTGTCCCGCCCGGAGGATCCATGACCCCGCCCAACGCCTCTCACGATCCGTACGGCTCTCAGGCGTCGTACGGCTATGAAGGCGACCAGCCGCTGGTGCGTCCTTACGCGATGACCGGCGGCCGGACCAGGCCCCGCTACCAGCTCGCGATAGAGGCGCTGGTGAGCACGACGGCCGACCCGGCGCAGCTGATGGGGCTGCTCCCCGAGCATCAGCGCATCTGCCACCTCTGCCGCGAGGTCAAGTCGGTGGCCGAGGTGTCGGCCCTGCTCTCCATGCCGCTCGGCGTGGCCCGGATCCTCGTGGCCGACCTGGCCGAGGCCGGGCTCGTCGCCATTCACCAGCCCGGCGGCGACGAGAACGCCGGCGGTCAGCCTGACGTGACACTGCTCGAAAGGGTGCTCAGTGGACTTCGCAAGCTCTAGCAGCGGCGGCTCGGGCCGCTCCACCACCAGCGCGAAAATCGTGGTGGCGGGCGGCTTCGGCGTGGGCAAGACCACGTTCGTCGGAGCGGTCTCTGAGATCAACCCGCTGCGCACCGAGGCCGTCATGACGTCCGCCTCCGCGGGCATCGACGACCTCACCCACACCGGAGACAAGACCACCACCACGGTGGCCATGGACTTCGGCCGCATCACCCTGGACCAGGACCTGATCCTGTACCTCTTCGGTACACCCGGTCAGGACCGCTTCTGGTTCATGTGGGACGACCTCGTCCGCGGCGCCATCGGCGCGGTCGTGCTCGTGGACACCCGCCGTCTCGCCGACTGCTTCCCGGCCGTCGACTACTTCGAGAACAGCGGCCTGCCCTTCGTCATCGCCCTCAACGGCTTCGACGGCCACCAGCCCTACACCCCCGATGAAGTGCGCGAAGCTCTCCAGATCGGTCCCAACACGCCGATCATCACCACCGACGCCCGACACCGTGCGGACGCAAAGAGCGGCCTGATCACGCTGGTCGAGCACGCACTTATGGCACGACTCAAGTAGACGAGGCAGTACGGCAGTTACCGTAGATTCCACAGAGCGGTCTGTGTCCTTTGACACGGGTGGCCGCTCTGTTCATAACGTTTCGACAGAGAATTCGCCCGGGCGCCGACACGCGTCGCGGTCATTCGGTGTCGCTGCGCGCACGAGAGCCCCGCCTTTTGGCGGGGCTCGCTCTTTTTGACCGTTTTATCTGAGGCTTACACCACTCGGAACTTGCGCTTCCCACTGTTTGGTAGAGGACCCCCTGACGTGCTGGAATGCGCTGAACTGCCCAGTAGCACGGGCCTTGGAGACGACAGCGGGACCGGTGTAGGTCCCGCCGCCGAGAGGTTGTTGGTCGAGTGAGGCGAAGCAAGCCGAGCCCCGCACCGCCGCATACGCGGGATACGCGGGGCAACTTCACCCCGCCGCCGCGCACAGCGGCGTCCCCCACCGATGTGCAGGGCATGGAGCCGCCGGCGCCCACCGGCGGCAGAATGTCCCCGCGCAACTGGCGCGTGCCGACCCGACTGAACGCGATCCTCCTCATACCCGTGCTGGTCGGCCTCGTCATGGGCGGCTTCCAGGTCAAGGGCTCGATCGACACCTGGAGCGAAGCCCAGGACGCCGAGCACACGGCCCGCCTCGTGCAGGCCTCGCTGAACTACGGCAACCGCCTCATCGAGGAGCGCGACCTCTCCGCGGCCCCGCTGCTGCGCGGCAAGAAGAACGACCCGGTCGTCGTGAAGGCCCGCAAGGCCACCGACAAGGCCGCTGACGAGTTCGACGCCGCCGCGGAGAACATGCCGCAGAAGGAAGGCCTCAAGCGCCGCCTCGACGGCTTCCACAAGGTGGAGCCGGGTCTGCAGGCGCTGCGCCAGGCCGCGTACACCTCCAAGCTCTCCGGCGCGCAGACCGAAGAGGGCTACGTAGCCATCCAGCACCCCCTGATGGAGTTCGCCAACGAGCTCGGTCTGGGCACCGGAAACATCACCAGCTACGGCCGTACCGTCTACGCGATCTCGCTGACCAAGGCCGCGCTCTCCCTGCAGCGCTCCCTCGGCACGCACCTGCTGGTCAAGCCCGGCCCCACCGCCACCAGCCTCGCCAAGCAGCGGGTCGCGATCTCCTCGTACGCCTACCTCGAAGGCATCGCCATCGAGGAGTACACGGGCGGTGGCACCCCCGGTGACGTCGCCAAGCTGGAGGCCGCGAAGAAGCAGCTGAAGGCCGACGGCGAGAAGCAGGCCAAGCAGGCCGCGGCCGCCGCGAAGGCAAAGGGCGAGACGTTCGTCCCGCCGCCGTCGTCCGAGGCGATGGTCGCCGCCATGGCGCAGCTGCAGTCCACGCAGCCCAGCGCCCGGGTGGCACTGGCCGGCAAGGGCATCACCCCCGAGGCCTGGTGGGCCACCACGTCCGCCAAGTTCGACGCGTACCGCACCATCGAGTCCGACCTGGCCGACAAGGCCGTGACCGAGGCGTCGGACATCGCCGCTGACGCCCAGCGCAACGCGTACATCACCGGCGCCATCGTCGTGATCGCGCTGCTCGCCGCCTTCATCCTGGCCGGGCTCATGGCCCGCCAGATGTCCCGCGCGATGCGCCAGCTGCGCACGGCCGCCTTCGGCATCGCCGAGCAGCGCCTGCCGATGCTGGTCGACCAGCTCTCGCGCACCGACCCGGGCCGCGTCGACACCCGCGTACAGCCCATCCCGATCTCCTCCACGGACGAGATCGGCGAGGTGGCACGCGCCTTCGACCAGGTGCACCGCGAGGCCGTCCGGCTCGCCGCCGAGCAGGCCCTCCTGCGAGGCAACATCAACGCGATCTTCACCAACCTCTCGCGCCGCAACCAGTCCCTGATCGAGGGCCAGCTGACCCTCATCACCGACCTGGAGAACAACGAGGCCGACCCGGACCAGCTGGAGAGCCTCTTCCGCCTGGACCACCTGGCGACCCGTATGCGACGCAACGGCGAGAACCTCCTGGTCCTCTCCGGCGAGGAGCCCGGCCGCCGCTGGGACCAGCCGGTCCCGCTGGTCGACGTGCTGCGCGCCGCCTCCTCCGAGGTGGAGCAGTACGAGCGCATCGAGCTCTCCGGTGTCCCCGAGGCCGAGATCCACGGTCTCGCCGTGACCGACCTCGTGCACCTGCTCGCCGAGCTCCTGGAGAACGCCACCACGTTCTCCTCGCCGCAGACCAAGGTCCGCGTGACCGCGACCCGTCTTCCCGACGGCCGCATCATGATCGAGATCCACGACAAGGGCATCGGCCTCACCGCCGAGGACTTCGCGGACATCAACCACAAGCTGGCCAACCCGCCGACGGTGGACGCCGCGATCTCCCAGCGCATGGGCCTGTTCGTGGTCGGCCGCCTCTCCGACCGGCACGGCATCCGCGTCCAGCTCCGCCCCTCGGGCGAGCAGGCCGGCACGACCTCGCTCGTCATGCTCCCCGACGGGATCACGCACGGTGGCGGCGGCGAACACCAGCTGCCCGACTCCGAGTTCACGGTCTCCTCGATCATGCCGGAGCAGCACGCCCCGGAGCAGCCCGCCTTCCACCACGAGCCGATGCGCACGGCGGCCGAACTGGGCTTCGACGACAGCCGTTACAACGGCGACGCCGCCGACTCCCAGGAGCTCGACCCCGTGGGCCGCTCGCTGATGCGTGAGGAGCGGCGTGCCGCCCTGGAGGCGCAGGCGCAGTCCGGCGACGGACGTCCGCTCTTCCGTGACGAGAGGGAGCCGCAGCAGCAGGGCTTCGACCAGCAGCAGGGCGGTTACGACCCCGCGTACGGTCAGCAGGCCCCGGCGTACGACGAGTACAACCAGGGCCAGGGCGCGCAGCCGGCGTACGACGACGCGTACTACCCGGCGCAGGACGGCTACCAGGACGCCCCCTATACGGAGGCCGGTCACGACGATCACGCCGCTCGTACGGGTGCCGTGTCCGAACCGTTCGTGGCCTATCCCGACCGCTCTCACCAGGACGACTGGCCGACGCGTGACGGTTACGACGACAACTCGGGTGCGTATCGGACCGAGTACTCTCCGGAACCGGAATCTGGCCCGGTGGCTCCCGCGAACGGCGCCGAGCGCGTAGGCTTCGAGCGTCCCGGACCCGGCCCGTCCGCAGTCCACGACACGACCGCCGCGGGTCTCCCGCGCCGCGGGTCCACCGGTGCGACCGGCAGCGGCCCGGCCCCGGCAGACACCGGAAACGGCGGTGCCGGACTGTTCGGCGACGCCGGGAACGGCGACAACGACAGCAGCCGGCGTTCGTCCAACGACGACCGCTGGCAGCGCGCCGAGTCGCTGAAGGAGCCCAAGGCGGGTGGCGTCACCCCGTCCGGTCTCCCGAAGCGGGTGCCCAAGGCCAATCTGGTCGAGGGCACGGCGGAACAGACCCCACAGGGAGGCCCTCAGGTCTCCCGCGACCCCGAGGACGTTCGGGGTCGGCTGAGCAACCTGCGCCGCGGCGTCCAGCGTGGACGCAACGCAGGCAGTGACACCACGAATGGCCAGGGCTTCGGCTCTGACAGCACCTACAACCAGGAGCGTTAGTGTGAGCCCGATGAGCCAGGCGGCGCAGAACCTGAACTGGTTGATCACCAACTTCGTGGACAACACCCCTGGGGTGTCCCACACGGTGGTGGTCTCCGCCGACGGACTCCTTCTGGCGATGTCCGAAGGCTTCCCCCGCGACCGTGCCGATCAGCTCGCGGCCGTCGCATCCGGTCTGACCTCCCTCACCGCCGGGGCCTCCCGGATCTTCGAGGGCGGTTCCGTGACCCAGACCGTTGTGGAGATGGAGCGAGGATTTCTCTTCCTTATGTCCATCTCCGACGGCTCTTCGCTGGCCGTACTGGCCCACCCAGATGCGGACATCGGTCTCATTGGGTACGAGATGGCACTTCTTGTCGACCGTGCCGGCACCGTACTCACGCCCGACCTGCGTGCGGAGCTGCAGGGGAGCCTTCTCAACTAGTAGACGTACGGTGCGTTTTCGCGTCCCGTGGCCGTAAGGTTTCGGGACGCGGCTCCAGAATGATGGTGCCCGGCACAGTCGGAGGAGGAGTACGTGGCAGGCTCAGGAACACCCCCGGACGGTTCGTCATCGGCCAACTGGTCGCCTGGTCACGGCCAGGGTCAGGGACCGCACGACGGGGCACCCAACCGTTACAACTTCCCCTCCGCGCCCAGCCAGCACCGCAGGCCTTACCAGCAGCCGCAGCAGCCGGGCCCCCGCCAGAGCCCGTACGAGCAGCCTCATACCCCCAGGATCCAGCCAGTGCAGCCACAGCGACGCGCCCCTGAACCGGCGCCCGCCGCGAGCAACCCCCTGGTGCGCCCGTACGCCATGACGGGCGGCCGCACCAGGCCCCGTTACCAGCTCGCCATCGAGGCGCTGGTGCACACCACCGCACAACCGCACCAGCTCCAGGGCCAGTTGCCCGAGCATCAGCGGATCTGCAATCTGTGCCGCGAGATCAAGTCAGTCGCTGAGATCTCGGCACTTCTCTCCATTCCTCTCGGCGTCGCCCGGATCCTCGTAGCCGACCTGGCGGAGGCCGGACTTGTCGCCATCCATCAGCCGGGCGGCGACGAGTCCGCCGGCGGCCAGCCAGACGTGACACTGCTCGAAAGGGTGCTCAGTGGACTTCGCAAGCTCTAGCGGCGGAGCAACAGCCCGCTCCACCACCAGCGCGAAAATCGTGGTGGCGGGCGGCTTCGGCGTGGGCAAGACCACGTTCGTCGGAGCGGTCTCTGAGATCAACCCGCTGCGCACCGAGGCCGTCATGACGTCCGCCTCCGCGGGCATCGACGACCTCACCCACACCGGAGACAAGACCACCACCACGGTGGCCATGGACTTCGGCCGCATCACCCTGGACCAGGACCTGATCCTGTACCTCTTCGGTACACCCGGTCAGGACCGCTTCTGGTTCATGTGGGACGACCTCGTCCGCGGCGCCATCGGCGCGGTGGTCCTGGTCGACACGAGGAGGCTCGCCGACTGCTTCCCCGCCGTCGACTACTTCGAGAACAGCGGCCTGCCCTTCGTCATCGCCCTCAACGGCTTCGACGGCCACCAGCCGTACACGCCGGACGAGGTGCGCGAAGCTCTCCAGATCGGGCCGGACACGCCGATCATCACGACGGACGCGCGGCACCGCGCCGACGCGAAGAGCGGCCTCATCACGCTCGTGGAGCACGCGCTGATGGCACGGCTGCGCTAGCGGCTTCTGACTTTACGTCGATGGGCCTCGCACTCTCAGGTGGTGCGGGGCCCATCGTGTTTCTCTGCGGGCGCGTCCGCAGCACGGCACAGGGCCCCGCACCAGTAGTGGTGCGGGGCCCTGTCAGTTGCCGTGCGGCGGGGCTCAGCCCTGCCAGCTGTGCGGGGCGCGGAAGCCCGGGGTGCGCTCCAGGCGGCGCCAGCCGGCCCTGTCGCGGCCTCGGCGGGGCGTGGGCGCCTGCGCGGTGGCGGCGGCGCTACGGGCCAGCAGGATCGCGGTGATGGCGGCGACCTCTTCGGGCTCGGCGTGGCCCTTCTCGACGCGGATGTCGGGAGTGTTCATGTGCAGCGTTCTCCTTGTGGGCTACTGCAGGATTACTGCGGGGGGTTGCCGTGCTTGCGGGACGGCAGGTCAGCGTGCTTGTTGCGGAGCATCGCGAGGGAGCTGATGAGCACCTCGCGGGTGGCGGCGGGGTCGATGACGTCGTCGACCAGGCCTCGCTCCGCGGCGTAGTAGGGGTGCATCAGCTCGGCCTTGTACTCCTTGACCATCTTCTGCCGCATGGCCTCGGGGTCCTCGGCCGCCGCGATCTGCCGGCGGAAGATGACGTTGGCGGCGCCCTCGGCGCCCATCACCGCGATCTCGTTGGTGGGCCAGGCGTAGGTCAGGTCGGCGCCGATGGACTGGGAGTCCATGACGATGTACGCGCCGCCGTAGGCCTTGCGCAGGATCAGCGAGATGCGCGGCACGGTGGCGTTGCAGTAGGCGTAGAGGAGCTTGGCGCCGTGGCGGATGATGCCGCCGTGCTCCTGGTCGACGCCGGGCAGGAAGCCGGGCACGTCAAGGAGGGTCACGATCGGGATGTTGAAGGCGTCGCACATCTGGACGAAGCGGGCGGCCTTCTCGGAGGCCTCGATGTCCAGGACGCCGGCCAGGGACTGCGGCTGGTTGGCGACGATGCCCACCACCTTGCCGTCCAGGCGGGCCAGGGCGCAGATGATGTTGCGGGCCCAGCGCTCGTGGACCTCCAGGAAGTCGCCGTCGTCGACGAGCTCCTCGATGACCTTGGCCATGTCGTACGGGCGGTTGCCGTCCGCCGGGACCAGGTCAAGCAGGACGTCCGAGCGGCGCTCCGCCGGGTCGTCGGACTCGTGGGTGGGCGGGTTCTCGCGGTTGTTGGAGGGCAGCATCGCGATGAGGTAGCGGACCTCGGCGAGGCAGGTCTCCTCGTCGTCGTAGGCGAAGTGGCACACGCCCGAGGTCTCGGCGTGCACGTCCGCGCCGCCCAGACCGTTCTGGGTGATCTCCTCGCCGGTCACCGCGCGGACCACGTCCGGGCCGGTGATGAACATCTGCGAGGTCTCCCGCACCATGAACACGAAGTCGGTGAGCGCCGGGCTGTAGGCCGCGCCGCCCGCGCACGGGCCGAGCATCACGCTGATCTGCGGGATCACGCCCGAGGCCTTGGTGTTGCGCTGGAAGATCCCGCCGTAGCCGGCGAGCGCGGAGACACCCTCCTGGATACGCGCGCCGGCGCCGTCGTTCAGCGAGACCAGCGGGGCACCGGCCGCGATGGCCATGTCCATGATCTTGTGGATCTTCGTGGCGTGCGCCTCACCGAGCGCGCCGCCGAAGATGCGGAAGTCGTGCGCGTAGACGAAGACCGTGCGGCCCTCGACCGTGCCCCAGCCGGTGATGACACCATCGGTGTAGGGCTTCTTCGCCTCCAGGCCGAACCCGGTCGCCCGGTGCCGGCGCAACTGCTCGACCTCCTGGAACGACCCCGCGTCGAGCAGCAGCTCGATCCGCTCACGCGCGGTCAGCTTGCCCTTGGCGTGCTGGGCCTCGGTCGCCTTCTCACTCGGGCCACGCAGCGCCTCCGCACGGATCGCGTGCAGCTCTGCCACGCGCCCACGCGCGTCGGTGGGCTCGCCCTCGGGAGAAGAAGCGGTGTCGTCCAAAACGGTCATGTAGTGACCTTACGAAGGGGGCCCATAGAAACGGACCGTCGACTTTGAACAGTCTCCGGCCCGTTTTCCTGGCACCCCCGAACAGAAGCTCACTCCAGTGCGCCCGAAGTGACTGCTCAGAGCCATGTCCGGCTGTAGGGATTCCACAAAGCGTCACGTGAGAGACACCTCACAGTCGGCTCTCCTCTTCGCGTGATCGCGGCAACACGCTCCGCTTTATGTTGAATATTGAACCGAATCGCGTTAGAGTCAATCTCGTTGAACATTCAACAGACAGATCCCCCGTAGCTCGCAGCTCGGCCTCCCCGGTCGCAGCTCGTCCCCTAGGAGCAGTCATGGGTCTCTTCGGCCGCAAGAACGAAACCGACACCGCAACCGCCACTGCCACCGCCACGACGAACGCCCCGGTCAACCCCGAGCTGGCGGCCCTCACCGGTGAGTACGCGATCGACCCCTCGCACACGTCGATCGGCTTCGTCGCCCGCCACGCGATGGTCACGAACGTCAAGGGCTCCTTCACCGACGTCGCCGGCACGCTGCACCTGGACGGCACCGACCCGTCAGCGTCGACGGCTTCCATCGACGTGCAGATGGCGAGCATCGACACCGGCAGCGCCGACCGTGACGGTCACCTGAAGAGCGCGGACTTCTTCAAGATCGACGAGTTCCCGGAGATGACCTTCCGCTCCACCAAGGCGGAGGCCCTTGGCGGCGACGACTACCGCATCACCGGTGACCTGACGATCCTCGGCACCACAAAGCCGCTCTCCATCGACCTCGAGTTCAACGGCTCCGCCACGGACCCCTTCGGGAACGAGCGGGTCGGCTTCGAGGGCAAGGCGGAGATCCTGCGCTCCGCGTGGGGCCTCACGTGGAACGCGGCGCTGGAGACGGGCGGGGTGCTCGTCTCGGACAAGATCAAGCTGAGCTTCGACATCTCCGCGATTCGTTCTGGCTCCTGAGCCTTGGGCCCTTCTCCGTGCCGCCGCTTCGCGACGGATGCTTCCCACCCACCCACCCACCCGATTACCCGGGGTGGGTGGGTGGTCTCGTTGCAGCCGGTTACGCCCAGTCGGGGCTGCGGCCGAGGTAGCGCAGCAGTTCGGCGGCTTCTCCCTTCGCCGGGCCGCCCTCCTCTTCCGTCAGTGCCGGGGCGAAGGCGAAGCCTCGTACGGGCTCGACGATTTGGCGGGCCACCTCCAGGAGGGGGCGCGCCAACTCGGGTGTGAGCGGGGAGGGTTGGCCGGTGGCCACTGCCATGTCCCACGCGTGGACCGCCGCGTCGAGGGCGCAGGCACCCACGCCCAGGGCGGCCGTCATGGTGCCGGGCGGCAGCGGCACCCGTACCTCTTGGGCCGTCGCGTCGACCTTCGCCCACGCGTCGGCCGCCGCGGCGAGCGCCGGTTCCAGTACGGCCCGAGGGGAGTCCGTCAGCTTGCCCGAGGGTGCGAAGGGGTTCTCCGCGGGGCCGGGGCCTCCGGTGAGGGACGAGGCGTAGCCGAGCTGGTCGCCCGCCGCGTGCTGCAGTACCTGGGTGACGTTCCACTCCGCGCAAGGCGTCGGGCGGTCCCAGTCCCCGTCGCTTACCCCTCGGACGGCAGCACGGAGTGCCGCGTGGGCGCTGTCGAGCAGGGGCCAGGTGGTGGTGTTGTTCGTGCCGTGCTCGCTCATCTCGTCCCGCTTCCACTCTCGGGATGTGCCGGACCAGCTCACCTTGCCCTAGAGCGCGGTCCAGCTTCTAGCGTCGGGCGCATGACCACACAGAAGCACCAACAGCACCGGATCGGCAGCGGGTTCGGCGCCCTGAGCACGGCGGACGACGTGCTGGACGGCATCGACCTCTCGGGCAGGACCGCGCTGGTCACCGGCGGCTACTCGGGGCTCGGCCTGGAGATCACCCGGGCGTTCAGCCGGGCGGGCGCGCACGTCATCGTCCCGGCGCGCAGGCCCCGTGTCGCCGAGGAGGCCCTGCGGGGCACCGAGCGCGTGGACGTGCGAGGCATGGATCTTGCGGACCAGGACAGCGTCCGGCACTTCGCCGAAGGCGTCCTCGCGTCGCACCGCACCCTCGACATCCTCGTCAACAACGCGGGCGTGATGGCCTGCCCCGAGACCCGCGTCGGCCCGCACGGCACCTGGGAGTCCCACTTCGCGATCAACCACCTGGGCCACTTCGCCCTGGTCAACCTCCTCTACCCGGCGCTGCGTCACGGCACGGCACGGGTGGTGTCCGTGGCCTCCTCCGGCCATTTCCTCTCCGACATCCGTTGGGCGGACCCGCACTTCCGCGAGGGGTACGACCGTTGGCTCGCCTATGCCCAGTCCAAGACGGCGAACGCGCTCTTCGCCGTGCACCTGGACTCCCTGGGCGCCGGAGGCAGCGGGCCGCGGGCCTTCGCCGTCCATCCCGGCAGCATCCTCACGCCCCTCCAGCGCCACATCCCCCGCGAGGAACAGATCGCGCAGGGCTGGGTGACCGCCGACGGCACACCTGCGCAGGGCTTCAAGACCCCGGCGCAGGGCGCGGCCACCGCCGTGTGGGCCGCCACGTCACCGCTGCTCGACGCCCATGGCGGCGCGTACTGCCAGGACTGCGATGTCGCGGAGCCCGCCATGACGGAGGACATGCTGATCGGCGGCGTCAAACCATGGGCGACGGACCCCGAGGCGGCGGCCCGCCTCTGGCAACTGTCCGCCGGACTCACGGGGTTGGGGGCGGGGCTGACGGCGTGATCGGGCAATCGGGCCGGGTGAGCCTGCCTTGCTGTCTGGCACCATTGCGGGCATGAGCCCCGACCCGCACCAGTGGATCACCATCGCCGCGTACGAGAACGTGCGCGGCTGCCCGGCGCCGTTGGCCGCTGTCCGCGCTTGACTGCGTGAGCGGGGCATCGACTGGATGCCGTTCGCGCCGGACGAGATGTACGGGGACCTCATGTGCGGCCCCGGGCCCGACGGCCACTGGCACGGCTCTTACGTGATTCACGTGTGGGCCGACGCGCTCCGCCCGCTGGGCCTGCACCCGAGTCAGCCCACGTCCCGCGTCGTCGGCCCCTCGCCACCGCGGTGGTGGCACGCGGCGGCGGAACGGCGCGGCGCGAGACCCTAGGGCCGGACGGACGCGGTGTGGGTCAGGATCGCTTCCGCGAGGGGGCCCTGGACCGCCGGGGGCAGTGCGTGGCCCATCCCCGGGATCTCCACCAGGTGCGCGGTGCCGCCGCCGACGACCTGGGCCAGGTGGTGCGGATGCGGGGGCGGGAACACCGGCTCGGCCGGGGCGGAGACGACGAGCGTGGGGACCTTCGTCTCGGCCAGTGCGCCGGTGCGGAGCATGTGGGAGTCGTCGGCCCGGGCGTGCGCCGTCGAGGCGGTGTGGGTGCCGGTGTGCTCGATGATGCGGCGCTCCAGGTCACGGAAGTACGCGTCGTCCGCATCGTTCACGCCGTCCGCGTCGAGTTGGCGGCCGTTCAGGACGCGCCAGTGCTCCACCCTGCGGTCCAGTTCGGCCTCAAGGCCCGCGTCCTCCACCGGGCGGGACCACAGCTCCAGGACTTCCGGGGCTATCCCGGGGAGTTCGGCCACGGGGACCTCGGTTCCGTCCGGGGCCGCGTACGGGGTGTCGCTGAGCGCGCAGGTGCCGATCAGCGTGGCGCTGAGGACGCGCTCGGGATGGTCGGCGAGGACCAGCTGGGTCAGCATGCCGCCGAGGGACATGCCTACCAGATGCGCGCGCTTCACTCCCAGGGCGTCCAGGACCGCTACGACGTCCTGCGCCAAGTCCGTGATGGGGTAAGGGTGTTGGTCGAAGGTGGAGGTGGAGCGGCCCGTGTCCCTGTGGTCGTAGCGGATGACCTGATGCCGGGTGGCGAGATCGTCGGCCAAGGTGTCGGGCCAGCCGAGACCGGAGGCCTGGGCGCCCATGATCAGGAGCAGGGCGGGGGCCTCGGGGTCACCGCGCCGCTCCGTCCACAGCTTGGTGCCGGGGGCGACTTCGACGTACTGCTGCTGACGTTGCCGCTGCCATTGCTGCCGTTGCCGCATGGGGATACCTCCAGGGTGACGCATACCTAACGGGACGAGACGTATCGTCTCGTGAGCTGGGTGAAACGTCAACCCTGCCTGGCCCCGCCCCCGGCCCTAGAACCCGCCCCCGAAGTCCCCGCCACCGCCGAAATCGCCGCCGCCCCCGAAGTCGCCGCCCCCTCCGAAGTCCCCGGGGTCGAAGTCCGAGCCCGAGTAGTCGCCGCCGTCGTAACCGGCGCCGCCGCCGAAGTCCCCGTACCCCGAGCCGTAGTCCGCCGCGTACGCCGGGCTTGCCATCATTCCGCCCAGCATCGTGCCGACGAGCAGGCCCGGCAGCAGGCCGCCGCCGAAGTAGCCGCCGGCCCAGGGGCCGTAGGCGGGGCCCGCCTCCCAGTACGGGCGGCGCTCCCCCGAGTCCGTGGCCACCGTCCGCGACATCGGCTCCTCCCCGTCCGCGAGGCGCGTCGCGTCCGCCAGGCACACCGGGACCGTCCGCTCGGCCCCGCCCGGCGGCGCCCACGGGGCGTCCTTCACCGAGGGGCCGTGGCGCGGGTCGAAGAAGCACGGGGCGCGGCGTTCCGGCAGCGGCCGTCCCTCCCGGCGCGCGGCCAGCAGGGCGAGCGAGAAGCGGCCGTCCTCCAGGGACTGGGTGACGGCCCGCACCTGCTCGGGCCGCTCCGCAGCCGCCATGAACGACTTCGCGTTCTCGTACGAGTCGAGGGCCCGTTCGTAGTCCGCGCGCATCGCGTCGTCCGCTCCCGCCTCTGCGGGGTGGAAGTCGAGCCGGTCAAGCTCCTCGCCGTACGCCGTGATGTCCTCGTCCACCACGACCCGCAGCTTCTCCAGCGCGGCCCGCTGCTCCTCGGCCTTCCGCCGCCGGTTGCGCCGGACCACCGCGTACGTGACCGCGCCTCCCGCGACCAGCACCGCGCCGATGCCGATCAGCGCACCCGTGGACGAGTCATCGCCGGAACCGGAGCCGCCCCAGGAAGCGGGCGCCGTGCCGCGGGCGTCCTTCACCGCCTGGTCGACGAAGGCGTTGAGCTGGGTGTTCGTGTCCGCCACGCCGCCGTAGGTCGTGACGATGTTGGAGACGGCGGCGTTGCTCAGGACCTGCCGGTCGGCCTTCGCGTCGAACCTGTCACCGAGCCTGATTCCGTACACGCCCGTCACGCCGGTCTCGGTGCGCAGCTTCTGGAAGAGGTCCTGGCGGGGGAAGTCGGTGGGCAGCACCGCCACGAACACGGGCTTGTCGGCGTCCTTGATCTTTTCCGCGAGGGCGTTCGCCTCGACCCCGGACAGCTGGTCCGAGGCGGCCGGATCCACGTACACCGGGCTCTTCTTCCAGGCGTCGGCCACGGCCGGGACACTGGTGGCGGCCGCGGCCCCGGGCGCCGCCGTGAACGACACGGCACCCAGGGACACGAGGAGCCCGGACAGCGCGACAAATATTCGCTTCGCCCCAATACTCATACTTCGAAGCTAACTCAGTCGGGCCCCCGACGGCGGTCGACGACCGCCTCCGCCGGACGTCCTACTCGACCGGCTCGACGCCCGCCCGCAGCAGTCCGTAGGTGTACGCGTCTTCCAGTGCCTGCCACGACGCAGCGATGACGTTCTCCGCGACGCCCACCGTCGACCACTCGCCGTCACCGTCACTGGTGGAGATCAGTACCCGGGTCGTGGACGACGTGCCGTGCTTGCCCTCCAGGATGCGGACCTTGTAGTCGACGAGCTCCATCTTGGCGAGCTGGGGGTAGATCCGCTCCAGGCCGACCCGGAGCGAGCGGTCGAGCGCGTTGACCGGGCCGTTGCCCTCCGCCGTGGCGACGATGCGCTCGCCCTTGGCCCACAGCTTCACGGTGGCCTCGTTCGCGTGCGTGCCGTCGGGCCGGTCCTCGACGATGGCCCGCCAGGACTCGACGCGGAAGTAGCGCCGGGCGCGGCCCTCGACCTCTTCGCGGAGCAGCAGCTCGAAGGACGCGTCGGCGGCCTCGAACGTGTACCCCTTGAGCTCGCGCTCCTTGACCCGCTCGACGACCCGGCCCACCAGCTCCCGGTCGTCGCCCAGGTCGATCCCGAGCTCCTTGCCCTTGAGCTCGATGGAGGCGCGCCCCGCCATGTCCGAGACCAGCATCCGGATGCGGTTGCCCACCAGGTCCGGGTCGATGTGCTGGTAGAGATCCGGGTCGACCTTGATCGCGGAGGCGTGCAGGCCCGCCTTGTGGGCGAAGGCCGAGACGCCCACGTACGGCTGGTGCGTGGAGGGGGTGAGGTTCACGACCTCGGCGATGGCGTGCGAGACGCGGGTCATCTCGCGCAGCGCGCCCTCGGGCAGGACCTGCTTGCCGTACTTGAGCTCGAGGGCGCCGACGACGGGGAAGAGGTTGGCGTTGCCGACCCGCTCGCCGTAGCCGTTGGCGGTGCACTGCACGTGGGTGGCGCCGGCGTCGACGGCGGCGAGGGTGTTGGCGACCGCGCAGCCGGTGTCGTCCTGCGCGTGGATGCCGAGCCGGGCGCCGGTGTCCGCGATCACGGTGCCGACGATCGCCTTGACCTGGGCGGGGAGCATGCCGCCGTTGGTGTCGCACAGGACGACGACGTCGGCGCCCGCCTCGGAGGCCGTGCGGACGACGGATTTCGCGTACTCGGCGTTGGCGCGGTAGCCGTCGAAGAAGTGCTCGCAGTCGACGAAGACGCGCCGCCCCTGGTCGCGGAGGTAGGAGACGGTGTCGCGCACCATCTCCAGGTTCTCCTCCAGGGTCGTGCGCAGGGCGAGCTCGACGTGCCGGTCATGAGCCTTGGCGACCAGCGTGATGACCGGGGCGCCGGACTCCAGCAGGGCGTTGACCTGCGGGTCCGATGCCGCCGAGCCACCGGCGCGGCGGGTGGCGCCGAAGGCGACGAGCTGGGCGTGCCGGAAGGTGATCTCTTGCGATGCGCGGGCGAAGAACTCGGTGTCGCGGGGGTTGGCGCCCGGCCAGCCGCCCTCGATGAAGCCCACGCCGAAGTCGTCCAGGTGCCGGGCGATGGTCAGCTTGTCCGCGACGGTCAGGTTGATTCCCTCACGCTGTGCTCCGTCGCGCAGCGTGGTGTCAAAGACGTGGAACGAATCGTCGGGTGTGCTGGTTTCCGTCATGCTGATCTGGCTCCTGTGTCGGATCTCGGTCTACCGGAATGACCGGCTCCACCGCCTCAATGATCCCTCGCGCTCCGCGTCCGGCTGATGTTGGGCCTGGAAACGAAAAAACCCCTCGTGGGTACGAGAGGTTTGCGCGCGGGTCGAGAGACGACGGTGTCCGCCCGTACATGGTGGTACGAGACGGTCACTGCGGACCGGCGCGCCTGCTGCCAATAATCATGGCGAACGAGAGCACGGTCGCAGCCTGCCACAGCCC
This sequence comes from Streptomyces sp. NPDC032198, assembly GCF_040636975.1. Classification (NCBI taxonomy): domain Bacteria; kingdom Bacillati; phylum Actinomycetota; class Actinomycetes; order Kitasatosporales; family Streptomycetaceae; genus Streptomyces; species Streptomyces sp. NPDC032198. The sequence continues at coordinate 185,817 of NZ_JBEZVL010000011.1, forward strand.
GCACACACCGCGCTGCCCCGTCTCACGATGCGGGCGCGCCTGGACGGTCCGAGCACCACGACGCGGGCGGCGCGTGGATGCGCCGCCCGCACGCCGTAGGGCCGTGTCAGCGCACGTGACGCACGAAGACGTCCCGCGCGCCATTGGTGTCGTCCGGCACCAGATTCGTGGCGTCCGAGGTGAACGCGACGGTCCGGGCGTCCGCACTGAGCCCGTAGTGGGACACGGCGGAGTCGGCGTCGCCGCCGCCTTGCGGCACGTCCACGCGCTGGTTCTTGCCGGTGCGCAGATCGCGTACGTAGAGGGAGGCGCTGCCGGGATCGCCGGCGACGAGACCCGAGGCGCTGGAGACGAACACGACGCGGCGGCCGTCCGGGGTGATCTTGGCCTCGATCGAGTTGCCGTCCGGCTGGCTGCCGTCGGCGGCGTACACGATCCGCTCGATGACGTCGGTGCGCAGGTCGATGCGGAAGACGTCGTACTTCTCGTTCGTGTCGCCGGGGACCAGGTCGCCGGAGCGCGCGGTGAAGACGCCGTACCGCCCGTCCCTGGTCAGCGAGTTGACACCGACCTCGCGGTCGGCGCCGGACGGCGTGAGGTCGAGACGCCTGCTCTGGCCGGTCTTCCTGTCGTAGAGGTAGGTGCGCCCGTCCAGGCCGGGGCGCTGCTGGCCCATCGAGTAGGCGATGTGGCTGCCGTCGGCGCTCACGGTGAACTGCGAGATGAAGTACGAGGAGCTGGCCGCGCCGGTGACGATCTCGCTGATCCGCTTGGTGGTCCCCTTCTCGCGGTCGCGGACGTACACGCCGCTGTTCATCCCGTCCACGTAGTCGCCGTTGTCCTTGAGCGACGAGACGAACGTGACGTACCGGCCGGTCTCGCTCGTCTCGGCGGCCGTCGTGCTCTGCCCCTCCACCGGCTTGTCCGCGTCCGAGAGGCTGACGAGCTCGGTCCGCTTCGTCTTGAGGTCCCGCACATAGATGCCGCTGTAGTACTCGCCTTCTTCGTACGTGACGGCGGCGAACGTCACGTAGCGGCCGTTGTCGCTGATGGTCGGCCGCTGGCTCACGAAGTCGGTGAACTCGGCGCCGGAGTCCTGCACGCTGACCCGTTCGACCGTGCCGTGCTGGAGGTCGCGTACGTAGACGTCGGGCCAGGTGTCGGTGTCGCCGGGCGCGAGGTTCTTCGCTTCCGAGGAGAAGACGACGTACCGCCCGTCGGCGCTGACGTCCGGGTACTCCGACGCCCCGTCGGCCTGCGCTCCGTCCCCCGCGACGCTGACCCGCTCGGTGCGGGGCGTGTCGGCGGCGCCGGGTGCGGCAAGGGCGGCGGGCAACGTTGTGGCCGTGACGGCCGCGACGAGTGCGGCGGCCGTCAGGGCGGCGCGGCGCTTGGTGCTGTGCATGGTCAAATCCCCCGTGTTTTCTCGGTGTTGATGGCATTCGTGGCGTGCGGGGCCGGTGCCTGGCCACTGCGTGCAATGTCTGTGATGCGCGAGATGGCCCGATGGTTGCGGTGCGCCGCCGGGTCAGTGGATGTGGCACAGGAAAACCACCAGGAGGCGCACAATACGCAGAAATGCGTACAGCCTGGACGGGGGTATTTGAGTCCTACGGGTTCTACGGGCCGTACAGGTCCCCCAGCCCCCCGGGTCCTATGCGCCGGAGGTGAGCGCTCCGTCCAGGAACTCCCGTACGTGCGCGAGGATTTGTTCGCGTCCTGTGCCGCGCAAGCCGATCGCCACATGGATGGAGAACCCGTCGAGCAGCGCCCGCAGCCGGGCCGCGAACCGGTCGGGGTCCAGGGCCCCGAACTCGCCCCGCGACACCCCTTCGGCGAGCAGCGCCACCAGGTCGCGGTGCCAGGCGCTCTCGATGGCGACCTGCCGGTCGCGCTCGTCGTCGTCGGCGTTCAGCGAGCGGTTCCAGACCTCCAGCCAGAGCGTCCAGTGGGGGTCGCCGGGGGCGTCGGGGACATACAGGTCGACGTACGCGTCGAGCCGCTCGCGGGCCGTGCCCTGCCGGGCGAGCAGCCGGCCGCGCTCGGCGCCGAGCGCGGACTCGCTCCACTCCAGGGTGCGCAGGAGGAGCTCGTCCTTGGTGCGGAAGTAGTAGAGGAGGTGGCCGCTGCTCATGCCGACCTCACGCCCGAGCGCGGCCATGGTCAGCTTCTCCAGGCCGCGCTCGGCGATCATCTCCATGGCAGTGGCCAGCACGTCCTCGCGCGGTGGTGCGTTCTTCCGGCGGGCGGCCTGGGCCACGGGGACTCCTGCGGTTACTTGTCCGACGCCAGATCTTCTGAGGTCGGGGCTTTCGACGCCAGACCTTCTGACGCTAGATCTTCGGCTGCTGCTGGGTGATGCAGTGGATGCCACCACCCCCGGCAAAGATCGTACGGGCGTCCACGAGCGTCACGGTCCGCTCCGGGAAGAGACGGCGGAAGATGCCCGCCGCGATCTCGTCGCGCGGGTCGTCGAAGGCGCACAGGACGACGCCGCCGTTGCAGAGGTAGTGGTTGATGTAGGAGTAGTCGACCCAGCCCTCGTCGTCGGTGAGGACGGTCGGCGCGGGCACCTCGACGATCTGCAGGGCGCGGCCCCGGGCGTCGGTCTGCCCGCCGAGGACCCCGATGATCTCCTTGCTGACCTCGTGGTCCGGGTGTGCGGGGTCCTGCTGCGAGTGGACGAGGACGACGCCGGGCGCGGCGAAGGCGGCGACGATGTCGACGTGCCCCCGGGTGCCGAACCGGCCGTAGTCACCGGTCAGGCCGCGCGGCAGCCAGATCGCCTTTCGCGTGCCGATGCGGGCGTGGACCGCCTCCTCGGCCTGCTCGCGGGTGAGGCCGGGGTTGCGTCCCGGGTCGAGCTGGACGGTGTCCGTCAGCAGGACGGTGCCCTCGCCATCGACGTGGATGCCGCCGCCTTCGTTGACCAGGGGCGAGGAGTGGACGGGCACGTTGGCCAGGTCGGCGACATGGCGGGCGATCTTCGCGTCGTGCTCCCAGCGGGCCCAGTCCTGGCCGCCCCAGCCGTTGAACACCCAGTCCACGGCGGCCAGTTGATCGCCGTCGCGTACGAAGGTGGGGCCGATGTCCCGCATCCACGCGTCGTCCAGATCGCGCTCGACCAGCTCGATGTCCGGGCCGAGGAGCGCGCGGGCCGACTCGCTCTGGCCGGTCCCGACGACCATCGTGACGGGTTCGAAGCGGCGTACGGCACGGGCCACGCCCGCCCAGGCGGCCCGGCCCTCGGCGAGCTCGCGCTCGTCCGTGAAGGTGGGGTTGGGGCCCGGCCAGGCCATCCAGGTGCGCTCGTGCGGGGCCCACTCGGCGGGCATGTGGAAGGTCATCGTGATTCCTATGGAGAGGACTGGCGGAAGCTGGAGAGGACTGGCGGAAGCGCTACAGGAAGTAGAGGCGGTTGAGCGAGACGGAGTCGGCGGGCTCGGACCTGACCGGGTCACCGTCGAGCGTGACCAGGCCGGAGCGCTGGTCGACGTCGATGGAGCCGGTACGGGAGTTGAGCCGCAGGTCGGCGGGGCCGATACCCCGGGTGCCCCGCACGGCGACCCGGCGCCGCCGGGTGGGCATCTGGTCGTTGCCCTGGTCGACGGCGGCCTGCGCGACGAAGGCCACCGAGATGTCGGCGGGCGTCGCGCCGTACGAGCCGAACTGCGGCCCGAGGACGAGCGGCTCACAGGTGTCGGTCGCGGCGTTCGGGTCACCGACGACGCCGTACGCCGGGAATCCGGACTTCAGCACCAACTGCGGCTTCGCGCCGAAGAATTCGGGCCGCCACAGGACGACGTCGGCCATCTTGCCGACCTCGATGGAGCCGACCTCGTGGGCCAGGCCGTGGGCGATGGCGGGGTTGATGGTCAGCTTGGCCATGTACCGCAGGACGCGCGCGTTGTCGTCGGTCTCACCGTCCCCGTCCATGGGGCCGAGCTCCGCCTTCATCTTCCCGGCCATCGCGAAGGTCCTGCGTACGGTCTCGCCCGCGCGCCCCATGCCCTGCGCGTCGGACGAGGTGATCCCGATGGCACCCAGATCGTGCAGCACGTCCTCGGCGCCCATCGTCCCGGCCCGGATCCGGTCACGGGCCATGGCGGCGTCGCCGGGCAGGTCGGTCTTCAGGTCATGGACCGAGACGATCATCCCGTAGTGCTCGGCCACCGCGTCGCGCCCGAAGGGCAGCGTGGGGTTGGTGGAGGAGCCGATGACGTTCGGCACGCCGGCCATCTTCAGCACGTTCGGGACGTGCCCGCCGCCGCAGCCCTCGATGTGGAAGGCGTGGATGGTGCGGCCTTCCAGGACCTTCAGGGTGTCCTCGACGGAGAGACACTCGTTCAACCCGTCGCTGTGCAGGGCCACTTGGACGTCATGCTCTTCGGCCACCCGAAGTGCGGTGTCCAGTGCGCGGGTGTGCGCGCCCATGTCCTCGTGCACCTTGAAGCCCGAGGCGCCGCCCTCGGCGAGCGCCTCGATCAGCGGGGCGTCGTGCGAGGACGAACCCCGGCCCAGGAAGCCGATGTTGACGGGCCAGGCGTCGAAGGCGTTGAACGCGTGCTTCAGCGCCCAGGGCGAGTTGACCCCGACACCCCACACGGGCCCGAATTCCTGGCCGATGATCGTGGTGACCCCGGAGGCCAGCGAGGCCTCCATGATGCGCGGCGACAGCAGATGGACGTGGGTGTCCACGGCACCGGCGGTGGCGATGAGTCCCTCGCCCGAGACGATCGACGTGCCGGTGCCGACGACGACGTCGACGCCGTCGAGGGTGTCGGGATTACCGGCCCGCCCTATGGCGTGGATCCGGCCTTCCCGGATTCCGATCGACACCTTGCGGATGCCCTGCACCGCGTCGATGACGAGCACGTTGCTGATGACGACGTCACAGGTCTCACGGACCGCGGCGGCCTTCAGGTGCAGTCCGTCGCGGGCGGTCTTGCCGAAGCCGGCGAGGAATTCGTCGCCGTACTTCTGCGCGTCGGACTCCACCCGGACGGTCAGGCCCGAGTCGCCGAGCCGGACGCGGTCGCCAGCGCGGGGGCCGTGGGTGGCCGCGTACGCGTAAGGATCGATGCTCATCGGTCAGCCCCTCCGTCGGCTCCTCGGCCTGTTCCTCTGTCTGCTCCTCCGTCGGCTCCTTCGCCTGCCCCTTCGCCTGCCCCTTCGCCTGCTCCCAGGTAGCCGCAGGCCACGGCCCTGCGCAGGGCCTCTTCCTTGGCGCCGGGTGCGTCGAGTGGGCCGTCCACCAGACCGGCGAAGCCGATCGCGATCCGTTCGCCGCCGATCGGCACGAGCCCGACCTCGACGCTCTCGCCGGGGCCGAACCGCACGGAGGACCCGGCGGGCACCGCGAGCCGCATGCCGTACGCGGCGGAGCGGTCGAAGTCGAGCCGGGGGTTGGCCTCGAAGAGGTGGAAGTGCGAGGTCACGGAGACGGGCACGGTGGCGGTGTTGTGCACGGTGAGCGTCACGACGGGCGCGAGCTCCGCGTGCTCAGGTCCGGGCAGCAGCGCGCCCGGGGCCGCACTGCCGAGGCCCTCCCCGATCGGCTGCGAGACGACCGCGAGCCGGGAGCCGTCGTCGAAGACGGCCTCCACATGCACCTCGGTCACCACGTCCGCGACGCCCGGCAGGACGTCGTCGGGCCCGAGGACCGAGCGCGCCCGCTCGATCGCCTCGGCGAGCCTGGCCCCGTCGCGGGCCGCCTCGCACACCGTGTCCGCGATCAGCGCGGTCGCCTCGGGGACGTTGAGTCTGAGGCCGCGCGCCTTGCGGGCCCTGGCCAGCTCGGCCGCCCCGAAGAGCAGCAGCCGGTCGCGTTCCGTGGGGGTAAGCCGCACGCCACCACACCTCCATCGTTTGAACACCACTCTAACCACGAGATCCACGCAACGGAAGCATTGACGTACGAGCTGGGGTCAGGTCACATTGAGCGGCACTCAAACAGTCGAACGGCGGCCTGTGTGCGCAGGCCGCCACGATCGAGCGTCAGGGGCACCCTCATGCCGATAGAACAGCGCGGAGTCGACACCATCCCGGACGGGGAACGCACCAGCGGTCCCCGCGATCTCATCTCGATCCTGCTCGGCTCCAACCTCTGCCTGGGAGTGATCGTCTTCGGCTGGCTGCCGGTGTCGTTCGGCCTCGGCTGGTGGGCGTCGGTCACCTCGGTGGTGGCGGGCACGGTCATCGGCACGGCCCTGACCGCACCGCTGGCCCTGGTCTCGCTCCGCACCGGGACCAATCTCTCCACCTCCTCCGGGGCCCAGTTCGGCGTGCGGGGCCGCCTGGTCGGCTCGGTCGTCGGCCTCCTGCTCTCCCTCGGCTACACCGCGCTGACCATCTGGATCGGCGGCGACGTGATGGTCGGCGTCCTGCACCGCCTGACGGGGCTCCCGCCGAGCGGCCTCTCGTACGGGATCGTGTACGCGCTCCTTGCCGCCGCCACGGTGACGGGCGCGGTGTACGGCTACCGGGTACTGCTGCGCCTGTCACGCGTCCTCGCGGTCGGCATGACGGCCCTGCTGATCCTCGGGGCCGTGGCCTACGCCCCCGACTTCACGACGTCGGCACTGCCCGACACCGGCGGCTACCTCCTGGGCTCGTTCTGGCCGACGTGGCTCCTCTCGCTCGTGGCGGCGGGCCTGAGCGGCCCGATCGCGTTCATCACGCTCCTGGGCGACTACACGCGCTACGTCTCCCCGACCCGCCACAGCTCGCGGACGGTACTGCGGGCGTCCTGGGCCGGACTGCTTGCCGGGCTGCTCGTGCCGCAGCTCTTCGGTACGTTCACGGCGTACGCGGCGGGTGCGGCGCTCGACTACGCGGGGCCGCTGGTCTCGGCCTCCCCCGCCTGGTACCTGGTCCCGCTCCTCCTGGCCGCGTCCGCGGGCTCGGTGGGCAACGCGGGTCTGATGCTGTACTCGATGGGCCTTGACCTGGACGCGATCCTGCCGCGCGCGTCGCGGGCCCGCGCGACGTACACGGTGGCAGTGGTCGCCGCGGGGTGCGTGTTCGTGGGGCACTACGCGTGGGAGGCGCAGGACGCGATGACGTCCTTCGTCCTCCTTCTCACGGCGATCGGCACACCGTGGGCGGTGATCACCCTGATCGGCTTCGCGCGCTGCGGGGGCGTGTACGACGCGGAGGCGCTCCAGGTCTTCAACCGCCGTTCCAGGGGCGGGATCTACTGGTACCGGTCGGGCTGGAACATCCCGGCGACGGTGAGCTGGGCCCTGGGCGCGGCGGTCGGTCTCTCGGCGGTCTCGCTTCCCTCCTACGAGGGTCCGCTGCTCTCCCTCACCGGCGGGGTGGACTGCAGTTTCCTGCTGTCGGGTGTGGTGGGCGGGGTGGTGTACGTGATCCTGGAGCGGAAGCGGGCGCCTGCGCCGGTGGCCGCGGAGGGCACGGAGGACGGTGCGGCGGTCAGCGTGCCGACGCCGTGATCAGCTCGTGCAGGTACCGCTTGGTGATGGAGCCGCCGTAGGTCCCGTCGATCAACTCCCTTACACATCCCAGCAGTCCGGCCCGGGTCTCCTCGTCGAGAGCGCGGTGTCCCGAGTAGGTGCGCAGGACGTCGAGGTACTGGTCGGCGGTGTACGTGATGTCCCGCGCGAAGCGCCGGACGGTGACGGGGCCGAGCCCGTCCGCGCGGTCGAACTCGCCCGTATCGGCGTGGACTTCGCTCTCCGGGGTCAGCCGCAGGCCGGGCTCGGTCGCGTCGGGGTCCCAGCGCTCGTAACAGCGCTGGACCTCGATCCAGAACTCCGCGCTGCCCCCGGCGACATGCTCGGTGGTGACCACGGCCAGGGTCCCGCCGGGCCGCAGGGCCTCCCTCGCCCTGGCCACCCGCACTGCGGGGTCGAGCCAGTGGAAGGCGGTAGCGCAGACCACCAGGTCGTACGGCTCCTCCGGCAGCGGCCAGGTCTCGAACTCGCCCACCTCCACGTGGGCCCGCGGATACGGCGCGAGATTGCGCCGGGCCACGGCGGCGAGGGCGGGGCCCAGCTCCACGGCGGTGAGAGCGCTGCCGGTCCGCGCGAGCGGCACGGTCAACTGCCCGGTGCCGGGAGCGATTTCGAGCACGCTGCTGCCGGGACCCAGGTCCGCCTGCCGGACCAGTGCCTCCACCAGCCCGTCGGGATACCGGGGCCGAACCCGGTCATACAACTCGGCATCCCCATCAAAGATCCCACGCAACATCCCCCCACTGTCCCACCACACCCCCTCCGAGCGGCCCCGCAGCCGTCCGTAAGGAGCAGCGCACAGGCCGGGCCCGGAAGAAGCACTTCCGGGCCCGGCCTTGAGTCACGTAGAGCTGCGAGCCCTCAGCCGAGGTCGTGCATCCAGCCGTGGCGGTCCTCCGCCGTGCCGCGCTGGACATCGAGCAGCGCCTCGCGCAGCTTCATCGTCACCGGGCCCGGCCGGCCGCCGCTCTGGGTCCACTCGCCCGAGCGGCACTTGACCGTGCCCACAGGCGTGATCACGGCCGCGGTGCCGCACGCGAAGACCTCCGTCAGGGTGCCCTCGGACGTGTCCGCCTGCCACTGGTCGATCGACACCCGCGCCTCCTCCGACTTGTAGCCGAGGTCACGGGCGACCGTCAGGAGCGAGTCCCGGGTGATGCCCGCGAGGAGCGAGCCGGTCAGCGTCGGCGTGACGATCTTGTCCCCGTACACGAAGTACAGGTTCATCCCGCCGAGTTCCTCGACCCACTTGTGCTCCACGGCGTCCAGGTAGGCGACCTGGTCGCAGCCCTTCTCCGCGGCCTCGGCCTGCGCGAGCAGGGACGCCGCGTAGTTGCCGCCGGTCTTGGCGTCGCCCACGCCGCCGGGGACGGCGCGCACGCGGTCCTCCGACAGCCAGATGGAGACGGGCTTGACGCCACCGGGGAAGTACGCGCCCGCGGGCGAGGCGATCACGATGAACAGGTACTCGTTGGCCGGCTTCACGCCGAGCCCGACCTCGCTCGCGATCATGAACGGGCGCAGGTAGAGCGACTCCTCGCCGCCGTGCGCCGGCACCCACGCCTTGTCCGCCTTCACGAGCGCGTCGCACGCCTCGATGAACGTCTCGACCGGCAGCTCCGGCATCGCCAGGCGCCGCGCCGACCGCTGGAAGCGCTCGGCGTTGGCCTCGGGGCGGAAGGACGCCACCGAGCCGTCGGGGCGGCGGTAGGCCTTCAGGCCCTCGAAGATCTCCTGCGCGTAGTGCAGAACGTTGGTCGCCGGGTCGAGGGAGAGCGGCCCGTACGGCACGAGCTGGCCGTCGTGCCAGCCGCGGCCCTCCGTCCACTTGATCGTCACCATGTGATCGGTGAAGTGGCGACCGAACCCGGGGTTGGCCAGGATCGCCTCGCGCTCCGCCTTCGACAGCGGGCTGGAGGTGGGCTTGAGCTCGATCGTGGGTGTCGGCGTCGTCGTCATGAGTACTAGTCCTTCACGGTGTGATGGTGACGGACCGCGCTCACGCCTGTACTTCTCGTACTAGGACGTCCGAGTAACCCTGCATTCCGCGGCCCCACGTTCGATTATCGCTCGCGGGGGGCCGAGGAAGAAACAGCGTGAATGCGGCCCAGGTGTCGATGGTGGCACCCGGAGCCGCATACGAGAAGCCGCCGGGTGGTGAACCAGACCCGGCGGCTTCTGTGCCAAAAGGATGAGCTGCCGGGTCAGCCCGCTACTCGTACGGCGAGCGCGTCGCCGATCTGCTCGGTGGTGCGGACCGTGTCACCGCGCTCCGCCAGGTCGGTGGAGACCGCGGTCTCGATGCGCGCCGCCTGGTCCTCGTAGCCGAGGTGACGCAGGAGCAGTGCGACGGACAGGACGGTGGCCGACGGGTCGGCCTTGCCCTGGCCCGCGATGTCCGGCGCCGAGCCGTGCACGGGCTCGAACATCGACGGGAACTCGCGGCTCGGGTTGATGTTGCCGGAGGCCGCGACGCCGATGCCGCCGGAGACGGCCGCGGCGAGGTCGGTGATGATGTCGCCGAAGAGGTTGTCGGTGACGATCACGTCGAAGCGGGCCGGGTCGGTGACGAGGTAGATCGTCGCGGCGTCGACGTGGATGTAGTCGGTGGTGACGTCGGGGAACTCCTTCGCCACCTCGTTGAAGACGTTCGTCCAGAGGTGACCCGCGTAGGCGAGGACGTTGTTCTTGTGGACCAGCGTCAGCTTCTTGCGGGGGCGGGCCTGCGCGCGGGCGAAGGCGTCACGGACCACGCGCTCCACACCGAAGGCGGTGTTGACGGAGACCTCGGTGGCGACCTCGTGCGGGGTCCCGGTGCGGATCGAGCCGCCGTTGCCCGTGTACGGGCCCTCGGTGCCCTCGCGTACGACGATGAAGTCGATCTCGGGCTCGCCCTTGAGGGGGGTCGCGACACCCGGGAGCAGCTTCGACGGCCGCAGGTTGACGTGGTGGTCGAAGAGGAAGCGGAGCTTCAGCAGGAAGCCGCGCTCCAGGACGCCCGACGGGACCGACGGGTCACCGATCGCGCCGAGGAGGATCGCGTCGTACTGCTTGAGGGCATCGACGTCGGCGTCGGTGAGGGTCTCACCGGTCGCGTGGTAGCGCTTGGCGCCGAAGTCGAACTCCTTGGTCTCCAGCTTCACATCCTGCGGGAGGACGGCATTGAGGACCTTGAGCCCCTGGGCCACGACTTCCTGGCCGATTCCATCACCGGGGATCACTGCGAGATTGATGCTGCGAGACATGCGAGCACCCTACTCGCCGTCCCAGGGGATGACACGCGTAGTCCGACATGCGGACACTCCTGGTCACGCCACTGGGGCGCCATCGCATGGCCACCCGCTCTTCATCCTCAGGTCCGGCGGGAGTTGGAGGTCACTGGGAAGTTTCCTGCCATGGACACTCCCCATGTCGGCATACCCGAGCGGCTCGCGGCCGGGATGAGCATGCCGGAGCAGCACGAGTACCTGCGCGCGAAGTTCTCCCGGCGCAGAGTCCTGGCCGGCTCGTTCGCCACCGCCGGCACCGTCGGCGGCATCGGCCTGCTCGCCGGCAGCTCGGGCAGCGCCCACGGTCAGAGCGCGTCGGCGTCGAGCCCGCTCACCGCGGTCACCGCACCGTCCTCGCCCGCCGCCCCGGTCAAGGTCGACGGCCGGATGGTGGCCCCCTTCGCCCGGCATCTCGCCTTCGGGGCCGACCCGAAGACACAGATGCGGGTCTCCTGGCAGGTGCCGTTCGCGGTGAAATCCCCGTATCTGCGGGTGGGTCCGAAGCCCTGGGAGCTGAGCCGGAAGATCGAGGCGGAGGTGCGCGATCTGCACACCCCGTCCCTGTCGAAGAAGCTGCCCAAGGTCGAGCAGTACTACCTGCACGCGGCGCTCGACGGCCTGCGGCCCGGCACGACGTACTACTACGGCGTCGGCCACGACGGCTTCGACCCCGCCTCGCCCGAGCGGATGGCGACGATCGGCTCGTTCCGCACGGCCCCGGCGACGCCGGAGACGTTCGTGTTCACGGCCTTCGGCGACCAGGGCGTGAGCTACGACGCGCTCGCCAACGACCAGTTGATCCTGGGCCAGAACCCGTCCTTCCATCTGCACGCGGGCGACATCTGCTATGCGGACAGCACCGGGCACGGGAAGGAGTCCGACACGTACGACGCGCGGGTGTGGGACACCTTCCTGGCGCAGACGGAGTCCGTGGCGAAGTCGGTTCCGTGGATGGTGACGACCGGCAACCACGACATGGAGGCGTGGTACTCGCCGAACGGCTACGGCGGCCAGTCCGCCCGCTGGTCGCTCCCGGAGAACGGCTTCGACCCGAAGAGCGCGCCGGGCGTCTACTCCTTCACGTACGGCAATGTCGGCGTCGTCGCTCTCGACGCGAACGACGTCTCGTACGAGATCCCCGCCAACAAGGGCTATACGGACGGCAAGCAGACCGCCTGGCTGGACAAGCGTCTGGGCGAGCTGCGCGCGGATGACGCCATCGACTTCGTCGTGGTCTTCTTCCACCACTGCATGTACTCGACGGCGACGCACGCCTCCGACGGAGGGGTGCGCGACGCGTGGCTCGGGCTGTTCACCAAGCACCAGGTGGACCTGGTGATCAACGGCCACAACCACGTCTACGAGCGGACCGACGCGGTCCGGAACGGCGAGGTCGGCAAGCCCGTGCCGGTCGGCGCGTCAACCGATCCGACGCGCGACGGCATCGTGTACGTCACCGCGGGCGGCGCGGGCAAGGACCTCTACAGCTTCCCGGCGGGCGTGCAGGACAGCTTCGAGGGGAACGTCCACGACCGGGATGCGATCGCGTCGTTCCACTGGACGAAGGCCCGTCGACCCGACCCGGACACGGTGGAGTGGTCACGGGTGCGCTACACCGGCTTCTCGTTCCTCGCGGTGGAGGTGTCGGCCGGTGCGCACCCGAAGCTGACGGTCTCCGCGCTCGCCGAGAGCGGAGAGCGCGTGGACCACTTCGAGGTGGTGCGCGGTAAGTAGGGCTTGGGGGCGCGGGCGGGTCAGTGACCCGTCTCGCCGCCGTTGTCCCTGCGGTCGAGGGCGCGCTGCAGCGCGGCTGCGGCGTTCTTGCGCTCGGAATCGGTCTTGCGGGAGGCGTGTCGGACTCGGCGTGCGGTCGTCTCGGCCATGAGAGATCCACTCCTTGAGGGAAGGGCAGGCTGATTTCGAGACTCCCCCACTGCCTAATGGGCGTGGGGAGACCCCCAAGGCGGGGAGCTGTGGAGCAGCAGGGGTTGCCTGCGTGGGGCTCCAGCTCACGACCGCCATTCGCTTGATCCAGCGAGACGTTCGGCTCCTACAAAGCTAAGCGAGGACGGAGCGTCTGTCTCCACAATTACTCGGACTTCCTACTATCTGAGACGGGCTTCGTCCCCTGCCCCCTGACTGGCGGCTCTGAGCTCGCGGATCAGGGCGCGGACGGCGACGGTGGCGGCCAGCTCGGGCGTGGTGACGTAGCCCACGGAACGTGACGGGCGCTCCGGACCGAGATCGGTGATCTCGATTCCGCCCGGTGCTCCGTTCAGGGAGAGCGCGGGCATGATCGCCATACCGAGACCCCTGCTCACCATCGAGAGCACTGCTCCGTCGTCCTCGGTGAGCACGGTCGCCTTGGGGATCCAGTCCTGCCCGGCCCACCACGCCCGGGTGTAGGAGCCGCAGTTCTCGTGCCAGTCCACCAGCGGCAGGGACCGCGGGTCGGGGTGCCCTGCCGGGTGCACCAGTGAGTAGGGCTCCTCCACGAGTACGTCGCCGATGAGCCCCGCGGGCACGGGCGAGGTCGCCCCGATCGTCGCGATGCCCACGTCCGCGCGCCCCTCGGCGACCTCGCCCGCGGTGCCCGCGCCGAGTTCGCGGACCACGCGCACCTGCGGCTCGATGCCGGGGTGGCGGGCGGTGAGGCGTTCCAGGACGGGCGGCAGCAGGTGCAGGGCCACACTGCGGAAGGCGGCGATACGCAGCGGTCCCGCGACCGTGCCCCGCTCGGCGCCGCGGGCCTCGGCGGCCAGGGCGTCCAGGAGCCGCAGGACGCGCCGGGCGTGGGCGGCGGCGGAGGCACCGGCCGCGGTCGGCGTCGCGCCCTTGCGGCCCCGCTCGAAGAGCACCGCTCCGACCTTGCGCTCCGTCCCTCGGATGGAGTGCGAGACCGCGGACTGGGTCACCCCGAGCACCTTGGCCGCCGCCGAGAAGCCGCGCTCCCGGTCGACGGCCACCAGGATGCGCAGCTCGTGCGGGGCCAGGTCGGTGGCGGCGGCAGTCCCGTTCGCGGTGCCGGTCGCGCCGTACGTGGCGGTCCTGTTCGCGTTGCCGGTCGTGCCGTCCGTGGGAGCAGCCATCGGGGGTCTCACCTGCTTCTATGAGGGCTCTTCATGGGTCGGGCCGTTCCATGAGCGCAACCCTCTCCCCTGCCCCCGCATTCCTCCGTACGGTCACCGCCATGACCGAGACCGCACTCACCGTGCACCAGACCGCCCGCCCCCACGGCTTCCCCACCCCCGGCCACTTCGCCTTCGTCGAGTCCCCGCTGCCCGAACCGACACCAGGCACCGCCCTGGTGGAGAACCTCTACTGGTCGGTGGATCCCTACCACCGCGAAATGATGGACGGGGACTTCGCACTGAACGCACCCCTGGAGGGCCGCACCCTCGGCCGTGTCGTCGAGTCCCGCGACCCCGCGCTCCGCGAGGGCGACATCGTCTTCCACCGGCAGGGCTGGCGCACCCACACCGTCGTCACCCCCGGCGAGGCCCGCGCCGTCCCCCACTTCGACGGCGTACCGCTCTCCGCGCACCTGAGCATCCTCGGCGGCACCGGCCTGACCGCGTACGTCGGCCTCACCCGCATCGCCGAACTCCGCGAGGGGCAGGACGTGTTCGTCTCCGCGGCGGCGGGCGGCGTGGGCACGGCCACCGGGCGGCTCGCCAGGCTGATGGGCGCGGGGCGGCTCGTCGGCAGCGCGGGGACGGCGGCGAAGGCCGCGTATCTGACGGAACACGTCGGCTACGACGCGGGCTTCGACTACCACACGGGCGCGACGGCCGAGCTGCTCGCCAAGGCGGCACCCGACGGGATAGACCTCTATATGGACAACGTCGGCGGCGAGCACCTCGAAGCCGCGATCTCCTCGCTGCGCGCGTACGGGCGGATCGTGCGCATCGGCACGATGACCCAGAAGAACAGCACCGACACGCCGTACGCCCTGCGCAACCTCCCCGACATCGTCGAGAAGAGCCTGCGCATGGAGGGCTTTCTGGTCAGCAATTACCGCGACGTGCAGGAGGAGTTGAACGCGTTCGTGGTGCCGCATCTGCAGAGCGGGCGCATCGGCCTCGACGAGACCGTGGTCGACGGCTTCGGCGGCATCGTGGACGCGTTCCTGGGGATGCTGCGGGGCGAGAACCTGGGCAAGATCATCGTGCGGGCGGCCGGAGCCGTGTAGCCGCGGGCTCGCTCAGCGGCCAGAACCCGCTCAGCGGCTAGAAGATGTCTCCGTCGCGCCAGTCGATGAGGAGTTCGTGCACCGGGTCGAGGGCGGCGCCCGCTCCCCAGAGCAGCGGGGGTTCCTCGTCCGGCATGGGGACCACGCCCTCCGGGCCGAGGGTGCCGACCGCGCCCTTCCACTCCCGCCAGCCGCGTCCGAGGTAGAGCCGCTGCCCCGCGTCCGACGCCGAGAGGGCGCCCAACGCGTACGCCCGGTCGATCACCTGCTCCAGGGCGGCCATCACCTGCCCGCCCAGGCCCTGCCGCTGCCGGTCGGGGCGGACGGCGACCGCTTCGACGTAACCGATGCGCAGCGAACGGCCGTTGTGCAGGATCCTGCGCTGGACCACGGAGCCGTGCGCGAGGAGAAGGCCGGAGCCGTCGTGCACCAGGGCGTGCATGCCGCCGAGGCCGTGGTCCCAGTCGTGATCGCTGAAGTCCCCGTCGAACGCCTCGTCCATCAGGGCGCGGGCCGCGCGGAGTTCGGCGGGATCGAGATCGCAGGTATGGGCGGTGCGCAGCGTGGTCACCCGTCCACCGTACTCAGGGCATATCTGAGTACGCACCCCGATTTGCCCGCGGCCGGGCCGCGGCAGAGTCGGTGCCATGAACGGCCTCTACGCTCTCAAGCCCTGGTACGCGGACCGGTTGTCCGGCGTACGCGGCGCGCTCGCCCGCCGCGAGGTGTCGCCCGACACCCTCACCGTGGCCGGTGTGCTCTGCGCGGCGGGCGCGGCGGCGTCACTCGCCTGGCTGCCGGTGCCGCTCGCGGCGCTCCCGGTGGCCGTGCTGCTGGCCGCCCGCCTCGCCTTCGCGAACCTCGACGGGGCACTGGCCCGCGACACGGGCCGCATGACGCGGCGCGGCGCGCTGATGAACGAACTGGGCGACCGCGCCGCCGACTTGCTGGTCATGGCCGGCTTCCTGACGCTGGCCCCGCTCTGGCTGGTGGCGACGGCGGGGCTCGCGGCGACGCTGCCTTCGTGGGTGTCGCTCGCGGGTGCGGCGGCCGGTGCGCCCCGCCTGAACGGGGGCCCGGTCGGCAAGACGGAGCGCTGCGCCCTGGCCGTCCTCGCGGCGGCTTCGGGGTGGGCGGTGCCCGTGCTCGCGGTGATCGCGACGGGCTCCGCCCTCACCGCGGGGCTGCGGCTCGGGCGGCTGTGGCGTGAGCTGGGTACGACCGGCACGACGCGGGGCGAGCGATGAGCGCCGCGTTCATCGCCGGGGAGGCCGCGGGGCGGGCCCTGCCCGTGGTCGCCGGGGTTCTCGGCGCGGGCGGGGTGGCGGTCGCCGCGCTGCCCTCGCGGGTGCGGATGCGGGGCGAGCTGCGCAAGCGGTGGCGGACCTGGGCGCTGGCGGCGCCGCTGTTCCTCGGGGCGTTCTTCCTGGGCCGGGCGGGGGCGTTCGCGCTGGCCGCCGGGCTCGGGGTGGTCGCCGTGGGCGAGTACGCGCGGATGGCGGGGCTGCCGCGGGGCGAGCGGGCGGTGCTCGGGGTGGCCGCGGTGGCGGTGCCGGGGGTTGCCTGGGCCGCGCCCGCAGCGCTCGACCTCCGGACGGCGGGCGTGCTGCTGATCGCCGCCGCTGGTGCGGCCCTCTTCTGCGGAGACGCCGCGCAGGGTTTCACCCGGGCGAGCCGGACGGTCTTCGGGCTCCTGTGGATCCCGGTCTCGCTGAGCGGCCTCGTCCTGCTCGGCGACACGGCCGTGGCGGTGGGCGTCGCGGTGGCGTTCGGGGACGTGGGTGCGTGGTGCGGCGGTACGGCACTGGGCCGCAGGGGGCTCCTGTCCCGGCCGCTCTCACCGCTCTCCCCCAACAAGACATGGGCGGGCGTCGCGGGCGCGGCTGCCGCGACGGCCGCCGCGCTGGCCGCGGTGGGCGCGTTCTCCCTGCTCCTGTGGGCCGCGGTGCTGGTGGGCTGCGTGCTCGGGGATCTCCTGGAGTCGATGGTCAAGCGCGAGGCCGGAGTAAAGGACGCGGGCAGCTGGCTCCCGGGATTCGGCGGCTTGCTCGACCGCATCGATTCACTGCTGGTCGCACTGCTCCTGACGATGGTGGTGACGCTGTGAGGATCCGTACGAGGACACGTTCCGTCGATACGAGCGCGACGGGGCATCCAGCCCGCCCGGCGGTTCAGGACGAGCCCGGCGGAGTCAGCGAGCGGCAGCGCCCGAAGCGGGGCGCGGCTGGTCGCCCTGCTCCTGACGATGGTGGTGACGCTGTGAGGGTTCGTACGGGGACGCGTTCGGTCGACACGAGCGAGGCGGGGCATCCAGCCCGCTCCACGCTCAACGGGCCGGGCCAGCCAGCCCGTCCGGCGGTTGAGGGCGCGTTCGGCGGAGCCCGTGTCAGGCGGGGGCCGAAGCGGGGTGCCGCGCGGGTTCGGCGTGGTCTGTGGTGGGCTCTCCTTACGCTCACCGGTGGTGTCGAGCGGCGCGGGCAACTGCCGCCCGGTGGCTGCGTGGTCGTGGCGAACCACTCGTCCCACGCGGACACCGCGGCCCTGCTCGCCGCACTGGACGCACGGCACTCCCCCGCGATCGGCGCGGCGGCCGACTACTGGTTCGCCTCGCCCTGGCGCAGGCGGATCTGCAGCCGCCTTGCCGCGGGGTTCCCCGTGCGCCGTACCGGGGGCGGCATGGACGACCTGCTCTCCAGGGCGGACGGCCTGCGCGCGGGCGGAGCCGTGGTCCTCTTCCCCGAGGGCACCCGCGCCCGGGCCGGTGAGCTGGGCGCCTTCCACAAGGGCGCCCTGATCCTGGCCCGGCACGCGGACGTACCCGTCGTCCCGGTGGCCATCGCCGGCACGGACCGCCTCCTCCCGAAGCACGGCAGGCTCCGCCCCGCCCTGGTCCGGGTCGCGGTGGGCGAGCCGCTGCCCGCTTCGGCCACCCCGGAGCAGGCCCGCGACGCCGTGGC
This sequence comes from Streptomyces sp. NPDC032198, assembly GCF_040636975.1. NCBI lineage: Bacteria > Bacillati > Actinomycetota > Actinomycetes > Kitasatosporales > Streptomycetaceae > Streptomyces > Streptomyces sp. NPDC032198. The sequence goes on from NZ_JBEZVL010000011.1 coordinate 203,710, forward strand.
CGCACTGCATCGGCGTACGGCCGAGGAACCCCTTCGCGACTCCGCCGCGCGTAAGCGGATCGCCGCGGTCGCAGCCTCCCGCTGGGGCCTCGCCGCCGCCTTCGCCTGGGCCTTCGCGGAGGCGCTGAGCTGGCCCCTGATGCCGGAGCTGTTCCTGGCGATCGCCTGCGTCGCGGTACCGCGCCGGGCCCTGAAGCTGTCCCTCATGGCGCTCGCGGGCAGCCTGGCAGGCGGCCTCCTCGCCCTCCAACTGGCCGCTTCCGGCGTGCAGTTGCCGCACCCCCTGACCACGGACCGGATGCGGGCCGAGGTGCGCGCCGAACTCGGCGTCGAGGGCGCGGCAGCCGTCCGCCACCAGCCCTGGAACGGCATCCCCTTCAAGGTGTACGCACGCGAGGCGGGCCGCGCCGACATCGCACCGCAGCACTGGCTGGCCCAGTCAGCGCTCTCCCGCGGCTCCCGCACCCTCACGGTGGGCCTCGCCTTCGGGGCCTTCGGGTTCCTCGCCCACCGGCTGCGCAGGCTCTACGGCCTGTACCTGGGCCTGCTCGCGGGAGGCTTCACCATCGGGCTCTCACTCATCGTGGCGGGCTGGAGCTGAGGAGAACCCCGTCCCCGCCACGCCCCCCGCGGCCGGAATTGGTCTGCACCATGGCGCCGACACCACCACCCGCAGCAGAATCGGGCCCATGTCTGAGACCGAGCACCAGCAGGAATGGACCCCCATCCACGGCGAGCCCTACCGCTCCACGCCCTACCGCCCCGAGCGCATGCCCGAAGCCCAATCCCTGGCGCAGGCAGCCGAGTTGCGCGAGCGCATGAGGGAGCGGCGGACGGTGCGGCAGTTCGCGCCCGACCCCGTGCCCGAGCAGGCCGTGCGGGACGCCATCGCGTGCGCGGCGACAGCACCTTCCGGTGCGCATCAGCAGCCGTGGACGTTCGTCCTCGTACGGGATCCCGAGGTCCGCCGACGCATCCGCGAGGCCGCCGAACACGAGGAGCAGATCTCGTACGACGGGCGGCTCGGCGAGGAGTGGCTCGCGGCGCTGCGTCCACTCGGCACCGACGAGACCAAGGCCCATCTGACGGACGCGCCCGCGCTGATCGTCGTCTTCCAGCAGCGGTACTGGCTCGGGGATGACGGCACCAAGCACAAGCACTACTACGTCGACGAGTCGGTCGGCATCGCCGTGGGGATGCTGCTGTCCGCGCTGCACCTGTCAGGCCTCGCGGCGCTGATCCACACGCCGAGCCCGATGCGGTTCCTGTCGGAGGTCCTTGGCCGTCCCGCGAACGAGAAGGCGTTCGCGGTGATCCCCGTGGGCTATCCGGCGCCGGACTGCCAGGTACCCGACCTCGTACGGAAATCGCTGGATCAGGTGCTGGTGGAGGTCTGAGCGAAGGCCTGCGCGGAGACCAACTCGCTCTCCAGGGACGGGTAGTCGGTGTATCCCTCGGCCCCGTGGGTGTAGAGGTGCGCCGCGTCGATCTCCTGGAGCGGCGCGTCCACCGCGAACCGCTCCGGCAGGTCGGGGTTGGAGATGAAAGCCCTCCCGTACGAGACGAGGTCGGCCCGGCCGCTGACGAGGACCGCTTCGCCGGCCTCGCGTGTGGTCGGGTCTCCGTTCTCGCCGACGTTGGCGATGAGGGTGCCGTGCCAGTGGGAGCGCAGGTCGGTGAGGGCCGGGTAGTCGGCGTTGTCGGTGAGGTGGAGGTAGGCGAGGCCCAGGCCGTCGATCTCGTCCAGGAGGGCGCGGTAGACGGGACCGGGGTCCGCCTCCGCCATCTCGAACTGCGGGTTGCCCGGGGAGAGGCGCAGGCCGAGGCGTCCGGCACCGATGGCGTCGGCGACGGCGCGGGTCACCTCGACGGCGAAGCGGATGCGGTCGGCGATCGAGCCGCGGCCGTACTCGTCGTCGCGGACGTTGGTGTTGTCGGCGAGGAACTGGTGGATCAAGTAGCTGTTGGCGCCGTGCAGTTCGACCCCGTCGAAGCCTGCCGCGATGGCGTTGCGGGCCGCGGTGACGTGATCGCGTACGGCGGTGTGGATCTCGTCGCGGGTCATCTCGCGCGGGACGACCGGATCGGCCTTCCCTCCGCCGCTGACGTGGACGCGGCCCGGGACGAGCACCGCGGACGGCCCCGCGGGAAGGTCGCCGTCGATCCGGGCCAGGGGGTGCCCCTTGCGGCCGCCGTGCATGAGCTGGGCGTAGATCCTGCCGCCTGCCTGGTGCACCGCCGCGGTCACCGCGCGCCAGCCCGCGATGTGGGCGGGAGTCTCGAGCCCCGGGATGCGCCAGTCGCTCTGTCCGCTGCTCGCGGGCCAGATGCCCTCGGTGACGATGAGGCCCGCGCTCGCACGCTGGGCGTAGTGGTCGGCGACCACCGGCAGCGGGGTGCCGTCGTCGGCGGCACGGTGGCGGCTCATGGGCGCCATGACGATGCGGTTGGGCAGCCGCAGGCCGTGGGCGGTGGGCGCGGAATACGGTGTGAGGAGCTTGATGTTCGTCATGCCGGAACGGTAGAAGCTGACACCGGTGTCAGATTCAAGTGCGGAGGGTCGCGGGACATGAGAATCGGCGAGCTGGCGAAGCGTACCGCTGTGAGCGAGCGGTCCCTGCGCTACTACGAGAAGCAGGGCCTGCTGTACGCGGACCGCACGCCGGGCGGCCACCGCGACTACCCGGAGACGGCGGTGGACCGGGTCGTCCACATCCAGGAGCTGTTCGCGGCGGGTCTGTGCAGCGCGAAGATCGTGCAGCTCCTGCCGTGCATGCGCGACCAGGACGGCGGCCCGTCGCAGACGGCCACCCCGTGGCTGGTGGAGGAGCTGTCGGTGGAGCGGGCCCGGATCGACGGCATGGTCGAGGAGTTGCTGCGGGCCAGGGACGTCCTGGACGAGGTCATTTCCGCGGCGGCGGGCAAGACCAACGCCTGACCGCCACCGGACACCCCCGCACACAACCTAACCCCCTAAACGTCCTTGACTGGTTACAAGGCCCCGTGCTCTACTCAACCCACAAGCAACCACCAAAACGCGCTTGAGGGGTTAGACATGAGCAACAGGACCCACTATCGCTCCACCACCGTCCGGGGCCACGAGATCGCCTACCGCGAGGCGGGCCCCGCCGACGCCCCCGTCCTCCTCCTGCTGCACGGCTTCCCCACCAGCTCGCACATGTTCCGCGACCTCATCCCGCTCCTCGCCGACCGCTACCGCGTCATCGCCCCCGACCACATCGGCTTCGGCCGCTCCGCCACTCCCCCGGCACAGGAGTTCACGTACACGTTCGCCGAACTGGCCGCCATCACCGCGGAGTTCACCGAACAGCTGGGCCTGACGCGCTTCGCGCTCTACATCCAGGACTACGGCGCGCCCATCGGCCTGCGCCTGGCGCTCGCGCACCCCGAGCGCGTCACCGCGATCGTCACGCAGAACGGCAACGCCTACGAGGAGGGCCTGGGCACCGAGGCCTGGGCGCCCGTCCTCGCGTACATCGCCGAGCCGAACGAGAAGAACGCCGCGGCCGTACGGGAGATCCGCTCCCCCGAAGGCATCAAGTGGCAGTACACGCACGGCGTTCCCGACCCGACCCTGGTCAGCCCGGACGCCTGGCTGCACGACACCGCGCTGATGGCGCGCGAGGGCCAGGACGAGATCCAGCTGGCGCTGATGGGCGACTACGGCAGCAACATCGAGCTGTATCCCGCGTTCCACGAGTACTTCCGTGCGTCCCAGGTCCCGCTGCTCGCGACCTGGGGTGCCCACGACGAGATCTTCGTGCGGGACGGCGCCCTCGCCTTCCTCCGTGACCTGCCGGAGGCCGAGGTGCACCTCCTGCCCGCCGGCCACTTCGCCCTGGAGACGCACGCGGGGCAGATCGCCGGTCTGATCGACGGCTTCCTGGCACGGCGCCTCGGCGGCCCGGCACGATGACGGGAAACAGCACCGCCTCCGACCGGGGTGGGGCCCAGGTCGGAGGCGGGATTCAGGGAGGGGCGTCGAGCCCCTGGGGGCGTCAGCCCATGTGCGGGTAGCCGTACTCCGTCGGCGGGACCAGCGTCTCCTTGATGGCGCGGGTCAGCGTCCAGCGCTGCAGGTTCTGCGGGGCGCCCGCCTTGTCGTTGGTGCCGGAGGCACGGCCGCCGCCGAAGGGCTGCTGGCCGACGACGGCGCCGGTCGACTTGTCGTTGATGTAGAAGTTGCCCGCCGCGTAGCGGAGCTTCTCCATCGTGTACGCCGCCGCGGCGCGGTCGTTGGAGATGACCGAGCCGGTGAGGGCGTAGTCCGAGGCCGACTCCATCTGGGTCAGCATCTCCTCGTACTTGTCGTCCTCGTAGACGTGGATCGCGAGGAACGGGCCGAAGTACTCGGTCGTGAAGACCTCGTTGGCCGGGTCGGAGCACTCGACGACGGTCGGACGGACGAAGTAGCCGACCGAGTCGTCGTACGTGCCGCCCGCGACGATCGTGCAGGTCGGGTCGGCCGCGGCACGGTCGATGGCCGCCTTGTTCTTGGCGAACGCACGCTCGTCGATGACGGCGCCGATGAAGTTCGACAGATCGGTGACGTCACCCATCTTGATGCCGTCGACCTCGGCCGCGAACTCCTCCTTGAAACCGGAGTTCCAGATCGAGGCCGGGACGTAGGCACGCGACGAGGCGCTGCACTTCTGGCCCTGGAACTCGAAGGAGCCACGGGTCAGCGCGGTCTTGAGGACGGCGCGGTCCGCGGACGGGTGCGCGACGACGAAGTCCTTGCCGCCCGTCTCGCCGACCAGACGCGGGTACGTGCGGTAGTTGGCGATGTTCTCGCCGACCGTCTTCCACAGGTGCTGGAAGGTCGGGGTGGATCCGGTGAAGTGGATGCCCGCCAGGTCGCGGTGGGTCAGGGCCACCTCGGAGACGGCGATGCCGTCACCGGTGACGAGGTTGATGACGCCCTTGGGAAGACCGGCCTCCTCAAGGAGCTGCATGAGCAGCACGGCGGCGTGCGTCTGCGTCGGGGACGGCTTCCACACGACCACGTTGCCCATGAGGGCCGGGGCGGTGGGGAGGTTGCCCGCGATGGCGGTGAAGTTGAAGGGGGTGATCGCGTAGACGAAGCCCTCGAGCGGGCGGTGGTCCAGGCGGTTCCAGACGCCGGTCGAGTTCGCCGGAGGCTGCTCGGCGAGCAGGTCACGGGCGTACTTGACGTTGAAGCGCCAGAAGTCGACGAGCTCGCAGGGCGTGTCGATCTCGGCCTGCTGGGCGGTCTTCGACTGGCCGAGCATCGTCGAGGCGGCGAGCGTCTCGCGCCACGTCGTGGAGAGCAGCTCGGCGGCGCGCAGGATGATCGCGGCGCGGTCGTCGAAGGCCATCGCGCGCCACGCCGGGGCGGCGGCGAGGGCGGCGTCGATCGCGTCCTGGGCGTCCTGCCGCGTGGCGCCGCGGCCGTTGCCGATGACGGCCTGGTGGTTGTGCGGCTGCACGACCTTGAAGGGCTCACCGCCACCGAGGCGCTTGACGCCACCGATGGTCATCGGCAGCTCGATGGGGTTCTCGGAGAGCTCCTTGAGCTTGGTCTCGAGGCGGGCGCGCTCCGGGGAACCGGGGGCGTAGCCGTGCACCGGCTCGTTGACCGGCGCGGGGACCTGGGTCACAGAGTCCATGAGTTCCGTATCTCCTTAAGGGGGGTCGGGGGAAAGGGAGCTCAGCCCTTGGTGAGGATGGAGCGGGCGAAGAAGAGCAGGTTGGCCGGCTTCTCCGCGAGGCGGCGCATGAAGTATCCGTACCAGTCGGTGCCGTAGGCGGTGTACACGCGCATCCGGTGGCCCTCGGCCGCGAGCCGCAGGTGCTCGTCGCTGCGGATGCCGTACAGCATCTGGAACTCGTACTCGTCCAGTTTGCGCCCTGCGCGCCGTCCGAGCTCCTGCGCGATGGAGATCAGGCGCGGGTCGTGGGATCCGATCATCGGGTACCCGTCGCCCTCCATGAGGATGCGCATGATCCGCACGTACGCCTTGTCGATCTCCGCCTTGTCCTGGTACGCGACCTCGGCGGGCTCCTTGTAGGCGCCCTTCACGATGCGTACGCGGCTGCCCGCGGCGGCCAGGCGGCGCGCGTCGTCCTCGGTACGGAAGAGGTACGACTGGATGACGCAGCCGGTCTGCGGGAAGTCCTTCCGCAGCTCCTCGTGGATGGCGAACATCGAGTCGAGGGTGGTGTGGTCCTCGGCGTCCAGGGTGACCGTGGTGCCGATCGCGGCGGCGGCCTCGACGACCGGGCGGACGTTGGCGAGGGCGAGCTCGTGGCCGCCTTCGAGGGACTGGCCGAACATGGACAGCTTCACGGACATCTCGGCCTTGGCGCCAAGACCCAGGTCCTTGAGACGCCCGACGAGCTCCAGGTAGGCGTCGCGCGCGGCGGCGGCCTGCTCGGGCGTGGTGATGTCCTCGCCGACGACGTCGAGGGTGACCTCGAGGCCCTTGTCGGCGGCGTCCGTGATGATCGGCACGACCTGGTCCACGGTCTCACCGGCGATGAAACGGCCGACGACCTGCTTGGTGCCCGGCGCAGCCGAAACGAATCGGCGCATCTGGTCGCTGCGCGACGCGGCGAGGATCACGGGACCCAGCACGGGCACCTCCACGGAGAGTAGAACGGGGCCGTACCTGGCCATGCGGAACGAACCGGTACGGCACGGAGAACCACCGTGAAACTTAAGGATCCCTCCGATCCTGGGCCATCGACACCTGTCACGCATCCGTGCCCTGGATCTCAGACATCTGTCTGAAGGCAGGGGCGAACTACGTCAGAATGGACAGCGTGAAAGGCGATTACCAGGAACTGGTCGATGAGATCTCGGCCCTGCTCGGCGCGCCCGCGACGCTGGAGAACCGCGATTTCGAGCTGATCGCCTTCGGCGCGCACGACAGCGGCGGCGACAGCGACTTCGACGCGGCGGCCCTGGACCCGGTGCGTACCCGCTCGATCCTCACGCGCCGCTCCACGGCCGACGTGCGCACGTGGTTCGAGGGCTTCGGCATCACCCGCGCGACGGCCCCGGTCCGCATCCCGCCCACCCCGGAGGCGGGCGTCCTCCGCGGGCGGATCTGCCTTCCCGTACGGCATCGGGGGTTCGCTCTGGGCTACGTATGGCTGCTGGACGACGAGCCGGGGCCGACGGACGCCCAGCTGTCCGCGGCCATGGAGGTCGCCACCCGCATCGGCGCGCTGCTCGCCGACGAGGTGCAGGCCGGCGCCGATCTGACCCGGGAGTTCCGTGCCGTCCTGACCGCCGAGCGCGGCTGGCAGCGGGACATGGCCGTGGCCGACCTGCGCACGGCGCTCGGCCCGCGCGGCGAGGGCCTGCACGCGGTGGTCTGCGTGGCCCCCTGGCCCTCCGCCGACCCCGACTCGGCCCCTTCGGTCCGTACGGTGCAGGGGGCGACCGCCCTGTGCACGGTGCCGTGGGGCACGGCGGGCCAGAGCCTGGCGGTCCTGGTCCGGCTGCGCTCGGCGGACGTGCTCACCCCGGCGGTGTCGGCGGCCACCCGGCTCCTGGAACCGGCGAAGAACGCGGCGGCGGGCATCGCGAACGCCCGGCACGGTCTCGACGAGCTCGGCGCCGCCTGGTGGGAGGCGTCGACGGCGGCCCGCGCGGCCCGCGCCGAACCCCGCTTCGCGCCGGTGGCCCAGTGGTCGGAGGTCGGCCCCTACCGACTCCTGACGTCCCTCCCCGCGGAGGCCACCGAGGACCCGGTGGCCCGCGCGCTGCTCTCCCCCGCCCACCGCGAACTGGCCCGCACCGCCGAGGTGTACCTCGACTGCGCGGGCCAGGCGGGCCGTACGGCCGCGGAGTTGGGCATCCACCGCCAGACGCTGTACTACCGCCTCTCGCGCGTGGAACAGCTCACGGGCCTCGACCTGGACGAGGGCGAGGACCGGCTGCTGCTGCACATGATCCTGAAGGCGTCACGACTGTAAGAGCCCGGCCACAGAAGCCGATCGGCGTGATCATTACCGGTACCGTCTTGCCCGACCACGCAGACAACTCCACAGGGGAGAGCGAACACCCGATGAGGTTCAAGTTGTTGGGCCCCGCAGTCGCCGCCGCCGCTCTCGTCGGCACCACCCTCAGACCGTGAAGGTGCGCACCCACGCGAAGCTGTCCGCCACCGCCCGCGGCCAGTGAAACAAGGGGAAGAAGGGCTTCCTCTGCAACGACGGCAAGTCGATCACGGGGCAGAAGTACACGCTCTGCGGCAAGACGAGCACCAAGTGGCAGTACGGCATCACGGACGGCACGAACGTGAAGGGCTACGTTCCCGAGGCGTGCCTCAAGTGGGCCATCGGCGGCTGATCCGACGCGGATCCACCGTGGTGCGGGCGGCGCGATGCCGCCCGCACCGGCATGTCAGGCCCCGGACATCCGCCCCATCACGCGCCGCATGCCCTCGGTGAGCTGCTCGGCGGTCGTCGCCGACTCCGGGTCGAAGAGCCACTGCACCATCAGGCCGTTGAGCAGCGTCGTGTAGAAGCGGCCTTCCGTCTCCACCAGGTCCTGCGGGATGACGCTCTCCTCGATCCCGGTGAACAGCGCGGCGAGCCCGCTGCGCCCTTCCCCCTGCGCCTTGACCAGCAGGTCACGGACCCCGGCGAGGCGCTCCCCCTGCGTGATGACCTCGAAGGTCAGCATCCAGATGGAGCGCGACTGGGGGAACCCGCGCAGGATGTTCGCCCAGACCTGCTCGAACCGCTCCAGCGAGCCGTCCCGCGGGCCGTCCCCCTTCGCCCCGCTGTCCCCGGCCGGAGCCTCGTCGAAGCCGTCGGCCTTCTCGACCAGGGCGATGAACGCCTCCACGAGCAGGGCGTCCTTGGAGCCGTAGTGGTAGCCGATGGACGCGAGATTCGTCCCCGACTCCTTCACGATGTCGCGGGCCGTCGTACGCACGAACCCCTTCTCCAGCAGGCAGCGCTTGGCGCCTTCGAGCAGATCCTCACGGTGTCCCATGCGGGCCAGCGTACCCCCGATCCATACGTTCGTCCCAGACCGGCGTTTTACACAGCCGTACTAGACATACGTTTAAGACGCTCGTACAGTCCTCGGCATGACGAACTCGACGCACGAACAAGCGAATTCGGCGGTCCCGGAGCACGCGGGCCGCAAGGAGTGGACCGCTCTCGCCGTCCTGATGCTGCCGCTGCTGCTGGTCTCGATGGACGTCTCGGTCTCTACTTCGCGATCCCGGCGATCAGCGCCGACCTGGCGCCGAGCGGCACCCAGCAGCTCTGGATCTTCGACATCTACGCGTTCGTGCTCGCCGGGCTGCTGATGACGATGGGGTCGCTCGGCGACCGGATCGGCCGCCGCAAGCTGCTCATGTTCGGTGCCGCGGCATTCGGCGCGGCCTCCCTGACCGCCGCCTACGCCAACAGCGCCGAGATGCTCATCGCGGCCCGCGCGGTCCTCGGCATCGGCGGCGCGACCCTGATGCCGTCCACGATGGCGCTCGTCCGCACGATGTTCCGCGACGCCGGACAGCGCGCGAAGGCGATCGGCATCTGGACCGGCGTGATGGTCGCCGGCGTCGCGCTCGGCTCGGTGATGAGCGGCGTCCTCGTCGAGTACTTCTGGTGGGGCTCGGTCTTCCTGGTCAACCTGCCCGCGATGGTGATGCTCCTGGTCCTCGCGCCGGTCCTCATCCCGGAGTCCAAGGACCCGAAGCCGGGCCGCTTCGACCTGCTGAGCGTGCCGCTGTCCATGGCGGCCGTCCTGCCCGTCGTCTACGGCCTCAAGGAGATCGCCGCCGAAGGACTCGCCCCCTCGTACGTCGCCTCGCTCGCCGTCGGTCTCGTCTTCGCCGCCCTCTTCGTCCACCGCCAGCGCACCACGGAGTCCCCGCTGATCTCCCCCGCGCTGTTCCGCGGCCGCGGCTTCGCCCCCGCCGTGCTCCTGAACCTCATCTCCTCGCTGGCGATGATGGGTTCGGCCTTCTTCACCACGCAGTACCTGCAGTCCGTCCTCGGCATGAGCGCCATGGAGGCCGCGCTGTGGGCGCTGCTCCCCTCGGTCCTCATCGGCTTCGCCGCCCCGGTCGCCACGGCCCTGGTGCAGCGGGGGATGAACCGCGCCTACGTCGTCTCGTCCGGCTTCGCCGTCTCGGCGTGCGGGTTCGGCCTGCTGACCCTGACCGGCACGGACTCGCTGTGGACGGTCCTCGGCGCCGCCGGGCTCATCGCCTGCGGCGCCGTGATCATCGGCTCCCAGCTCACCGACCTGGCCCTCGGCTCGGCCCCGGCGGAGAAGGCGGGCTCCGCCTCCTCGCTCCTGGAGACGGGTCAGGAGTTCGGCGGCGCGCTCGGCATGGCGCTGCTCGGCTCCATCGGCAACGCGGTCTACCGCGACGAGATCCCGGACGCGGCCCCGGCCGAGGCCCACGAGACGCTCGGCGGCGCGCTCGCGGTGGCCCGCGAGATGCCGGACAAGGCGGCCTCGGCCCTGGCCGACACGGCCCGGGAGGCGTTCACGAGCGGCATGCATGTCGCGGCACTCAGCGGGGCGGCGGTACTTCTGCTCGCGGCAGCCCTGTCGGCGGTGACCCTGCGGAAGATCAAGCCGGCGAAGACAACGGAGCCCGAGCCCGAGAAGGTACTGGTCTAGGACCGCAGGACAAACGCCGGGCGGGCTGGAGAATTCCAGCCCGCCCGGCGTTTGAGGGCGAAGCCGGTGATGACGGCGCCCGAGGCTCTGGAGCCCTAGTCCGTGAGGTTCACCGCACGCGCGGACTCCGCACCGATCTCAGCGGCCAGCTCGTTCAGCACCGACTGCGGCACCGTGTCGTCCACCGTCAGGACGGCAAGCGCCTCGCCGCCCACGTCGGCGCGAGCGACCTGCATGCCGCCGATGTTGATGCCCGACTCGCCGAGGACACGGCCGACGGTGCCGACGACACCGGGACGGTCCGCGTAACGGAGGACGACCATGTGCTCGGCCAGGGCCAGGTCCACGTCGTACTCGCCGATGGCGACGATCTTCTGGAGGTGCTTGGGTCCGGCCAGCGTGCCGGAGACCGAGATCTCCTCGCCGCCGGTCAGCGTGCCGCGCACCGTGACCACGTTGCGGTGGTCCGGGGACTCCGAGCTCGTGGTGAGGCGGACCTCGACGCCACGCTCCTGGGCGAAGAGAGGCGCGTTCACGTACGACACGGTCTCGTCGACGACGTCCTCGAACACGCCCTTCAGCGCGGACAGTTCGAGCACCTTCACGTCGTGCTGGGTGATCTCGCCGTACACCTCGACGTCGAGGCGGGCCGCGACCTCGCCCGCGAGGGCGGTGAAGATCCGGCCGAGCTTCTCGGCGAGCGGCAGACCGGGACGCACGTCCTCGGCGATGACGCCGCCCTGGACGTTCACCGCGTCCGGGACGAGCTCACCGGCGAGTGCCAGGCGCACCGACTTGGCGACGGAGACACCGGCCTTCTCCTGCGCCTCGTCCGTCGAGGCACCGAGGTGCGGCGTGCAGACGACCTGGTCGAACTGGAAGAGCGGGGAGTCCGTGCAGGGCTCCTTCGCGTACACGTCCAGACCGGCGCCCGCGACGCGGCCCTCCTTCAGCGCCGAGTACAGCGCCTCCTCGTCGACGATCCCGCCGCGCGCGGCGTTCACGATGCGGACGGCGGGCTTGACCTTGTGCAGCGCGTCGTCGCCGATCAGACCGACCGTCTCGGGGGTCTTGGGCAGGTGCACGGTGATGAAGTCGGAGACCTCGAGCAGCTCGTCGAGCGTGAGGACCTTGACGCCCATCTGCGCGGCACGCGCGGGCTGCACGTACGGGTCGTACGCGACGACCTTCATGCCGAAGGCGCTCATGCGCTGGGCGACGAGCGCGCCGATGCGGCCGAGGCCGACGACACCGAGGGTCTTCTCGGCGAGCTCGACGCCCGTGTACTTGGAGCGCTTCCACTCGCCGGCCTTCAGGGCCTGGCTGCCCTGGGGGATGTTGCGCGCGGTGGCGATGAGCAGACCACAGGCGAGCTCGGCTGCGGTGACGATGTTCGAGGTGGGCGCGTTCACCACCATGACGCCGGCCTTGGTGGCGGCGGAGACGTCCACGTTGTCCAGGCCCACGCCCGCGCGGGCGACGACCTTCAGCTTCTTGGCGGCCGCGATGGCCTCGGCGTCGACCTTGGTCGCGGAGCGGACCAGAATCGCGTCGACGTCGGCGATGGCCGGCAGCAACTCGGCGCGGTCCGCGCCGTTGCACTGACGGATCTCGAAGTCCGGGCCCAAGGCGTCGACAGTGGCGGGCGACAGCTCTTCAGCGATGAGTACGACCGGTTTGCCGTTGGCAGCAGTGCTCACGTGAGTCCTCACAAGTCCAATGCGGACGGCCGTCCCGACGGCCGCATGCGGTGGAGGGTGCTAGCCGCGTGGAAGACGCACGACGCTGTGGGCCTGACGCGTTTGTTGAAAGCAGTGTAGTGGCGCGGCGGAGGCCGTCTTACGCCTCCGCGGAAGGATCACTCGTCCGTGGCTGGACGAGGTGGACAACGCCGGAGGGAGATCACTCCCTCCGGCGTTTCCGAAGTGCCTCAGGCCTCTTCGTTGACCCACGACATGAGCTTCCGCAGCTCCTTGCCGGTGGTCTCCAGGAGGTGGTTCTCGTCCTGGGTCTTGTACTCGTTGTACTTCTTCAGACCGCCGTGGTACTCGTCCATCCACTGCTTGGCGAAGGTGCCGTCCTGGATCTCGGTCAGGACCTTCTTCATCTCGGCCTTGGTGGCGTCCGTGATGATGCGGGGGCCGGTGACGTAGTCGCCCCACTCGGCGGTCTCGGAGATCGACCAGCGCATCTTCTCCAGGCCGCCCTCGTACATGAGGTCCACGATGAGCTTCAGCTCGTGGAGGCACTCGAAGTACGCGATCTCCGGCTGGTAGCCGGCCTCGGTCAGCGTCTCGAAGCCCGCCTTGACCAGCGCCGCGGTGCCACCGCAGAGCACGGCCTGCTCGCCGAACAGGTCGGTCTCGGTCTCCTCGGTGAAGGTCGTCTTGATGACGCCCGCACGCGTGCCGCCGATGCCCTTGGCGTACGAGAGAGCCAGCGCGAAGCCGTTGCCGGTCGCGTCCTGCTCGACGGCCGCGATACACGGAACGCCGCGGCCCTCCTCGTACTGACGGCGGACGAGGTGGCCCGGGCCCTTGGGGGCGACCATGCAGACGTCGACGCCCTCGGGGGCCTTGATGAAGCCGAAGCGGATGTTCAGGCCGTGACCGAAGAACAGCGCGTCGCCGTCCTTGAGGTTGTCCTTGATGGACTCCTCGTAGACCTGGGCCTGGATCGGGTCCGGGACCAGGATCATGATGACGTCGGCCTCGGCGGCGGCCTCCGAGGGAGTCACCACGCGCAGGCCCTGCTCCTCGGCCTTGGCCTTGGACTTGGAGCCCTCGTGCAGACCGACACGGACGTCGACACCCGAGTCACGGAGCGACAGCGCGTGGGCGTGGCCCTGGCTGCCGTATCCGATGACCGCGACCTTGCGGCCCTGGATGATGGACAGGTCGGCGTCGTCGTCGTAGAACAGCTCGGCCACTGGAAATCTCCTATGTGTGCTGGTGTTGCGACCCACCGTACGGCGGGCGAAGGGAAGAAAGTTTTCAGGTCTCGCCATGCGGGCGGGACCGGCGGCTCGTCCGGCTGGTTCAGGCCGAGCGGTCGAGCGCCCGCAGGCTGCGGTCCGTGATGGAGCGGGAGCCGCGGCCGATCGCGATGGTGCCGGACTGGACGAGCTCCTTGATGCCGAAGGGTTCCAGCATCTTGAGCATGGCCTCCAGCTTGTCGCTGGATCCGGTGGCCTCGATGGTGACCGCCTCGGGCGAGACGTCCACGGTCTTGGCGCGGAACAGCTGGACGATCTCGACGATCTGTGAACGCGTCTCGTTGTCGGCGCGGACCTTGGCGAGGACCAGTTCGCGGCCGACGGCCGCGGACGGTTCGAGTTCGACGATCTTCAGGACGTTGACGAGCTTGTTGAGCTGCTTGGTGACCTGTTCGAGCGGCAGGTCCTCGACGTTCACGACGATGGTGATGCGTGAGATGTCGGGGTGCTCGGTGACGCCCACGGCAAGGGAGTCGATGTTGAAGCCGCGGCGGGAGAACAGGGCGGTGATCCGGGCGAGGACACCGGGCTTGTTCTCGACCAGGACGGAGAGCGTGTGCTTGGTGGACATGACTCTTGGTCTCTCTTTCGCTCTCGGTCTCAGTCGTCTTCGTTGTCGCCGAAGTCGGGGCGGACCCCGCGGGCGGCCATGACCTCGTCGTTCGAGGTGCCGGCGGCGACCATCGGCCAGACCTGGGCGTCCTCGTGGACGATGAAGTCGACCACGACGGGGCGGTCGTTGATGGCGTTGGCCTCGGCGATGACCTTGTCGAGGTCCTCGGGGCGCTCACAGCGCAGCGCCACGCAGCCCATCGCCTCCGACAGCTTCACGAAGTCCGGGACGCGGGTGCCCTTGTTGGGGCCGATGTCCTCGGGACCGCTGTGCAGCACGGTGTTGGAGTAGCGCTGGTTGTAGAACAGCGTCTGCCACTGGCGGACCATGCCGAGGGCGCCGTTGTTGATGATGGCGACCTTGATCGGGATGTTGTTCAGAGCGCAGGTGGTCAGTTCCTGATTGGTCATCTGGAAGCAGCCGTCGCCGTCGATCGCCCAGACCGTGCGGTCGGGCCGACCGGCCTTGGCGCCCATCGCGGCCGGGACCGCGTACCCCATCGTCCCGGCGCCGCCGGAGTTCAGCCAGGTGGCGGGCTTCTCGTAGTCGATGAAGTGGGCGGCCCACATCTGGTGCTGGCCGACGCCCGCGGCGAAGATCGTGCCCTCCGGGGCGAGCTTGCCGACGCGCTCGATGACGTGCTGCGGGGAGAGCGAACCGTCCTCGGGCTGGGTGTAGCCCAGGGGGTAGGTGTCGCGCCAGCGGTTGAGGTCGGTCCACCAGGCGGTGTAGTCGCCCCGCACCCCGGCGGTGTGCTCGGCCTGGACCGCCTGGATCAGGTCGGCGATGACCTCGCGGGCGTCTCCGACGATCGGCACGTCGGCGGCGCGGTTCTTGCCGATCTCGGCCGGGTCGATGTCGGCGTGGACGATCTTCGCGAAGGGCGCGAAGCTGTCCAGCTTGCCGGTGACGCGGTCGTCGAAGCGGGCTCCGAGGGCGACGATCAGGTCGGCCTTCTGCAGCGCGGTGACGGCGGTGACCGCTCCGTGCATGCCCGGCATTCCCACGTGCAGCTCGTGACTGTCGGGGAATGCGCCGAGCGCCATCAGTGTGGTGGTGACGGGCGCTCCGGTGAGTTCTGCCAGGACCTTCAGCTCGGCGGTGGCCTGGGCCTTGATGACGCCGCCGCCGACGTAGAGGACGGGCCGCTTGGCGGCGGTGATCAGCTTGGCGGCCTCGCGGATCTGCTTGGCGTGCGGCTTGGTCACCGGGCGGTAGCCGGGCAGGTCCTGGGTGGGCGGCCACTGGAAGGTGGTCTGCGCCTGGAGGGCGTCCTTGGCGATGTCGACCAGGACAGGGCCGGGGCGGCCCGTGGAGGCGATGTGGAAGGCCTCCGCGATCGTCGCCGGGATGTCCTCGGCCTTGGTGACCAGGAAGTTGTGCTTGGTGATCGGCATCGTGATGCCGACGATGTCCGCCTCCTGGAAGGCGTCCGTGCCGATGGCCTTGGAGGCCACCTGGCCGGTGATCGCGACCAGGGGCACGGAGTCCATGTGGGCGTCGGCGATCGGGGTGACGAGGTTGGTGGCACCGGGGCCGCTCGTCGCCATGCACACCCCGACCTTGCCGGTGGCCTGCGCGTATCCGGTGGCCGCGTGGCCGGCGCCCTGCTCGTGCCGGACCAGGACGTGACGGACTCGGGTGGAGTCCATCATCGGGTCGTACGCGGGAAGGATGGCACCGCCGGGAATGCCGAATACCGTGTCGGCCCCGACTTCCTCGAGAGAACGAATGAGGGACTTCGCACCCGTGACGTGCTCGACGGGGGCGGACTGCTGTCCTGAGGATCGGGGCCGCGGCTGCGGATGGTGGGCCCCGGTGGCCTGCTCGGTCATCGGCATTCTCTTCTCGAAGCTGAGGGTTTTTGCGGGGTGTTTGCGGGGATTTGGCAGGTGCCGGTGCAACAAAAAACCCCTCGTGCCGTGAGGCAAGCGAGGGGAGCGCGTCGGAGCGGGTGCAGGGATTCCGGTGTTCGGACCGGTGAGTCCCAGCTTCAGCCGACGCGCTTTCCAAGTACGAGAATTCGGGTGCGCATGGCATTGACCCTCTCCCCGGCGCACTATGCCTGTCAAGTAGGTGGGACGGGGGTCTCATTATGTGAGCGGACGAAGGATGGGACACCTCCCCCGAACGCCACCGGGGGGCCGCCCGCAAGGACCGGCTCCGCGGGCCCGTGCGGCAGCGGATACCGCCCGAGCGACAGCGCACGGCGCAGGCGGTACTCGTCGAGCGGCCCGGAGAACGCCATGCCCTGCCCGTGCGTGCAGCCCATCGCGCGCAGGGCGATGACCTGCTCCGGAAGGTCGACGCCGTCGGCCACCGAGCGCAGCCCCAGATCGGTGGCGATGCGCAGCAGACCAGAGGTGATCTTGTGCAGCCGCGCGGACTCGACGACACCCTCGATGAGACTGCGGTCCAGTTTCAGTACGTCGACGGGGAGCCGCCGCAGCGCGGTGATGGCGGCATAGCCGCTCCCGAAGCCGTCCAGGGCGATGCGTACGCCGAGTCTGCGCAGGGAGGTCAGCCGGCGCTCCAGGTCGTCCAGGGACACCCGGGGGTCGCTGTCGGCGAGCTCGATGATGAGCGCCCCCGAGGGCAGCCCGTACCGGGTGAGGAGCGCCTCGATGGAGCCCAGCGGCATGGAGCGGTCCAGGAGGCGCCGCGCGCTGATGCGGACGGCGACGGGCGTCGCATGGCCCGTACGGCCGCGCTCGGCGGCCTGCTGGACGGCCTCTTCGATCATCCAGCGGCCGAGCTCGGCGGTCCGGGCACCCTCCTGGGCGTCCGAGCTGTCGGCCACGCGCAGGAACTCGGCGGGCGTGAAGAGGATGCCCTGCGCCGAGCGCCAGCGCGCCTGGGCGGCGACGGAGGTGATCCGTCCGTCGTCCAGGGAGACCACCGGCTGGTGGAGCAGCGCGAACTCACCGTCGTGCAGCGCGGTGCGCAGCCGTGTCGCCAGCTCGGCCTTGCGGACGACGTCGGCCTGCATCTGGGGTGCGTACAGCTCGACGCGGCCCTTGCCCGCGGCCTTGGCGCGGTACATCGCGAGGTCGGCGTTGCGCAGCAGCTCGCCCGCTCCGATGCCCGGTTCGGCGAAGGCCACGCCGATGGACGCCGCCACGCGCACGTCGTTGCCGTCGATCGCGTAGGGCTGGGAGAGGGTGATTCTGAGACGGTCGGCCAGCTCGTAGATGTGCTGCTCGCGTGCGGCCTGGTCGCGGGTGCCGTCGCCCACGATGAGCGCGGCGAATTCGTCGCCGCCAAGCCGGGCCGCGCAATCCCCGGACCTGACGGCCTCCTGAAGGCGGCGGGCCGCCTGGATCAGGAGTTCGTCTCCCGCTTGGTGGCCGATGGTGTCGTTGACCGCCTTGAAGCCGTCCAGGTCGATGAAGAGCACGGCTGTGCCCCGGTCGGTGACCCGGCGCCCGGTGAGCGCCTGTCCCACCCGGCGGGTGAACAGGGCGCGGTTGGGCAGATCGGTGAGCGGGTCGTGCTCGGCGTTGTGCTGTAACTGCGCCTGGAGCCGGACCCGTTCGGTGACGTCGCGGCTGTTGAAGATGAGGCCGCCCTGGTGGCGGTTGACCGTCGACTCCACGTTCAGCCAGTCGCCGTCACCGGACTTGAAGCGGCACTCGATGCGGGTCGTGGGCTCTTCGACGGGGTTCGCGGTGAGGAATCTGCGGACTTCGTGGACGACGCGGCCCAGGTCCTCGGGGTGCATGAGCGAGGCCAGTTCGGAGCCGACGAGGTCGTCGGCCTCTCGGCCGTAGACCCCGGAGGCGGCCGGGCTGACGTAGTGGAGTATGCCGTTCGGAGCGGCGATCATGATGACGTCGCTCGAACCCTGGACCAGGGAGCGGAAGTGGTTCTCCTTCTGGGCCAGTTCCTGGGTGAGGGTGATGTTGTCCAGGAGCATGATGCCCTGGCGCACGACCAGGGCGAGCACGACCGTGCCCGCGGTGAAGAGCACGACTTCGTCGACGCTGCGACCGCTGAGCACGTTGTAGAGAATCCCCAACGTGCAGACGGCGGCGGCCAGATACGGCGTGAGCGCCGCCAGCGATCCGGCGATCGGACGGGTGGCGGCGGTCCGCGCGTCCTTGGGGGCGGCGTCGTGCTGCACGCGCGCGTGCTGCTGCGTGTCGTCCGCGTGCTTGTGCCAGGGGGCCGCCCAGGGCGCGTACGCGAGGAGCAGGGAGCCGGCGAACCAGCCCGCGTCCAGCATCTGCCCCGAGCGGTAACTGGCGTGCAGCAGGGGCGAGGTGAACATCGCGTCGCACATGACGGTCAGCGCGAGGGCCCCGATCGCCGTGTTCACCGCCGTGCGGTTGGCGGAGGACCGTCTGAAGTGCAGCGCGAGGACCATGCTGACCAGCGCGATGTCAAGAAGCGGGTAGGCGAGGGAGAGCGCGGCGTGCGCGACGCTCTGGCCCTCGAACTGTGCCGTGTGCGCGAGCGCGAGGCTCCAGGAGAGCGTGAGAAGTGAGCCGCCGATGAGCCATGCGTCGAGCGAGAGGCAGACCCAACCGGCCTTGGTCACCGGGCGCTTGGCGAGCACGAGCAGGCCGATGATGGCGGGCGGCGCGAAGCAGAGGAAGAACAGGTCGGCGAGGCCCGGACTGGGCACCGGCTCCTCGAGCACGACCTCGTACCAGCCCCATACGCCGTTGCCCAGGGCCGCCATCGCCGAGGAGAGCGCGAACAGCAGCCATGCGGGTCGAAAGCGGCTGCGACGGGTGCGTGAGTAGCGGAAACAGGAGACCGCGGCGGTCGCCGCCGCGATGCTCAGACCGAAGTCGCCCATGATCAGGGCGGCCCGGGAGGATCCCCAGCCGAGCGCGGCCCCGGTGGCGTACCCGCCGCAGACCACGAGGAGTGCGATCTGCGAGACCATGCCCGCGCCGCCGCCGGAGACGGGACGCCGGGTCAGGGGCGCGCGTGGAGGCATCGGCGCCGTCAGACCTCCGCCGCCCTCCAGGGCGGTGGCGGGTGACGGGCGGGTGCTCACCGTGCCGCCCTGATCCGTGCCGCGTCCGTGTCCGTCCGCCTCTCGTGACCCGTCGACTCCGGAACGTCGTGTGCGCGATCGGTACGCGTCCGGCTGTGGGCCGGTGCGTGTGAGAGTCGTCGTCGGCGGCCTCGCCGCGTCGGATGGTTCGCCCATTGGCCGTCCATCGCCCGTCGCCCCCCTCGCGTCTGATGTCTCGTCCCCGGCGCCGACGAACTGTCCACGGCGCAGCCCCTGTCGGGACGATACACCAGTCTCGTCACTCAGGGACATAGCTTCTCTACGCTCCGTAACGGCCGGAAGGGTTGCGAACACGGGGCGCACACAAACAGGTGCGGAGTGTGCTCGAACGATCCCTGAGCGACCGGGGCTTGGTGTGCTACTCGGTCGTCAGGACGACGTTGTCGAGGGGTTCCCCGGCGGCGTATCGGGTCAGTTGCGCGGCGAGCAGGCGCTTGGCGCGGGGCAGGAAGGCGGAGGTCGATCCGCCCACATGCGGGCTGATGAGCACTCCAGGAGCCTGCCACAGGGGGTGACCTGCGGGCAGCGGTTCCGGGTCGGTGACGTCGAGGGCGGCGGTGATCCGGCCGCTCTCGAGCTCGGCCAGGAGCGCCTTGGTGTCGACGACGGGGCCGCGCGCGACGTTCACGAGCAGCGCGCCGTCCTTCATGCGGGCCAGGAAGTCGGCGCCCACCAGGCCACGGGAGGTGTCGGTGAGGGGCGTGGAGAGGATGACCACGTCGGCGTCGGGCAGCAGAGCGGGCAGTTCGGCGAGCGGGTGCACGGGGCCGCGCTCCGTGGCACGGGCAGAGCGCGCGACGCGCGCCACCCGCGCGCACTCGAAGGGGGTGAGCCGGTCCTCGATGGCGGAACCGATCGATCCGTACCCCACGATCAGCACGGACTTGTCGGCGAGCGCCGGGTAGAACCCGGACCGCCAGTCCTCCTCCCGCTGCCCCTCCACGAATCGGGGGATGCCGCGCAGGGACGCGAGGATCAGGGCGAGCGTCAGCTCGGCCGTGCTGGCCTCGTGCACCCCCTTCGCGTTGCACAACTGCACTCCGGGCGCGAGGAACTTGAGCCCGGACTGCATCTGATCGACCCCCGCGGAGAGTGTCTGTACGGCACGCACGGACGTCATCTCCGGCAGCGGCCGTACGGCGATCTCCGGCCCCTTCAGATAGGGCACCGCATAGAAGGCGCAGTCCGCGGGGTCCGCGGGAAAGTCCGGGCCGCCGTCCCAGAAGCGGTAGTTGATCCCGGCGTCGGCCGCCGGGGGCAGGCCTTCGATCTCGTCCGCGGCATAAGGGAGCCATACATCAGTCGTCATGGTCAGGAGGCTAATGCGCGGAGGCCGCACGCCGCGTAGGGGGAGGCAGAGGTTACGTTGGGGGCCGCTCGGACATGAGGTGGAGGGCACGGCCAGGTGGACCGCAGAACGATCGGCGCGGCAGCGCTCGGGGTGGGTGCGGTCGGGCTCGGCTGCATGCCGATGAGCTGGGCGTACACCGGCTCACGGCAGCGGGGCGAGGAGTCGCTGCGCACCGTGCACGCCGCGCTCGACCAGGGCTCTACTCTGCTGGACACGGCGGACATGTACGGGCCGTTCACCAACGAGCTGCTGGTGGGGCGGGCGTTGAAGGAGCGGCGCTCCGAGGCCTTCGTGTCCACCAAGTGCGGGCTCCTGGTGGGCGAGCAGCACATCGTCGCCAATGGCCGCCCCGGCTATGTGAAGCGGGCCTGCGACGCGTCGCTGCGGCGGCTGCAGACCGAGACGATCGACCTGTACCAGCTCCACCGCGCCGATCCCGAGGTGCCCGTCGAGGAGACCTGGGGCGCGATGGCCGAGCTCGTCGCCGCGGGGAAGGTGCGGGCGCTCGGGCTGTGCGCGGTGGGGGCCCGTGCCTCGCGGCGCGAGGGCAGGGGGCTGCACGAGGGAACGATCCGGCAGCTGGCGCGCATCCAGCAGGTCTTCCCGGTCAGCGCGGTGGAGGCCGAGTTGTCGGTGTGGTCACCGGAGGCGCTGGAGACGCTGCTGCCGTGGTGTGCGACGCGCGGGATCGGCTTCCTGGCGGCGATGCCGCTGGGCAACGGTTTCCTCACCGGGACGCTGACGCCGGGGCAGGGCTTCGAGCCGGACGACGTGCGGGCCCGGCACCCCCGTTTCACCGCCGAGATGATGGCGGCCAATCAGCCGCTGGTGGTGGGCCTGCGCCGGGTGGCCGAGCGGCACGGGGCGACCCCGGCGCAGGTGGCGCTGGCGTGGGTGCTCGCGCAGGGCCGCGACGTGGTGCCGATCCCGGGGGCCAAGCGGGAGCGCTGGGCGGTGCAGAACGCGGGGGCGGCGTCGATACGGCTCACCGGGGCGGACCTGGCGGAGATCGCCGCGCTGCCGTCGGCGATGGGCTCGTGGGAATGACGTCCGCGGTTCGGTGAAGCGGGGTGGGAACCTGAGGGGACCGAGCGGTGTATGAACAGTAGAAGCGCTGCGTCGAAGGGAACCTGATCGTGCAACGACCTGCTGTCACGGCCGCATTGGCCGCCACCGCCCTGGTGCTCACGGTGCTCACGGCCGGTTGCTCGTCCGGGGACTCGGACGCGCCGGACAACGGGAAGAGCGCCGAGTCGAGCCCCGCGCCGTCGGACGGGGCGTCCACGGGAAAGCCGCGCGCCGGCGACGCCCCGCCGGAAAAGGGCTCGGCGTCGGTCTCCAGGACGCTCACCGAGGACCTGAAGTCGCCGTGGGGCCTCGCACCACTCCCCGACGGGGACCTGCTGGTGTCCTCGCGCGACGAGGGGACCATCACCCGCGTCGACGGCAAGACGGGCAAGAAGACCGGCCTCGGCTCGGTCCCCGGCGTCTCCCCCGCCGGGGAGGGCGGCCTGATGGGCCTGGCCCTCTCCCCGTCGTACGCATCGGACCACATGGTCTACGCGTACTTCACCACCGAGTCGGACAACCGCATCGCCCGCATGCTGTACGACGAGAAGAAACCCTCCGGCCAGCAGCTGGGCGCGCCCGGCACGGTCTTCAAGGGAATCCCCAAGGGCACGGTCCACAACGGCGGCCGGATCGCCTTCGGCCCGGACAAGATGCTGTACGCGGGCACGGGCGAGACAGGTGACACGGGCCTGGCCCAGGACAAGAAGTCGCTGGGCGGCAAGATCCTCCGCCTGACCCCGGACGGCGACCCGGCCCCCGGCAACCCCTTCGGCGACTCCCCCGTCTATTCGTACGGCCACCGCAATGTGCAGGGCCTGGCCTGGGACGAGGAGAAGCGGCTCTGGGCGGCGGAGTTCGGCCAGGACACGTGGGACGAACTGAACGAGATCAAGGCCGGCGACAACTACGGCTGGCCGGAGGTCGAGGGCAAGGGCGACGAGGACGGCTTCCACGACCCGGTGGCCCAGTGGAAGACCTCGGAGGCCTCCCCCAGCGGCATCGCCTACGCCGAGGGCTCGGTCTGGATGGCGGGCCTGCGCGGCGAGCGCCTCTGGCGCATCCCGGTCCGCGGGGTGGACGGCACGGTGGAGCCCCAGGACTTCCTGAAGGGTGAGTACGGCCGCCTGCGCACGGTCGTCGCCGCGGGCGGGGACAAGCTGTGGCTGGTGACGAACGAGACGGATTCCCGGGGCACCCCGGAGAAGGGGGACGACAAGATCCTTGAGGTCACGGTGAAGTAGGGCTGCCGGACCGGCGGGCTACTTTCCGGGCGAGGGGTGGCGGTCGGGGCCGGGCTCGGGCCCAGGCTCCGCGTCCGGGTCGCTATCGGCGCCATCCGGGTCGGCGGCGGTCGATTCCGCCTCTGCCTCCGCCTGTTGCGGCACCCTCACCACCACCTTGCCCGAGGTGAGGTCTATCGGGCCGCGGCCCGGGTCGCCGTCGGCCACGTCGACCCGGCTAAGCTCCAGCCGCTTCTGCTCGTCGTCCGTGTGTTTGCGGCCGGGCTGGAAAAGCTCCATCGGGTTGAACACTGCGCCTCCTGGCGGACGGGTTCCTCCTACCAGCGTAAGCGAGTGCCTCCGGAACCCACCGGAGCCGGGAAAGCGCAGGTCAGCCGGTGGGCTGGGAGTGGTTCGACGGGGCGCGTTCCGCGGGGAACAGGCGCAGGCGGTGGGCCAGGGCCGCCGCCTCGCCCCGGCCGGCGACGCCCAGCTTGGCGAGGATGTTGGAGACGTGGACGCTCGCCGTCTTCGGGGAGATGAAGAGCTCCTCGGCGATCTGGCGGTTGCTGCGGCCCGCGGCGACGCGACGGAGCACGTCCCGCTCCCGGCTGGTGAGGCCGAGCGCCTCGGCGGGGTCGACGGGGGTGAGGTGGGCGCTCGGGGTGGCCCGGTCATGGTGGTTCAGGGTGAGGCGGGCGCGCTGGGCGAGCCCCGAGACCGACTCGGCGAGGGGCCGGGCGCCCAGGCGCTCGGCGGCCTCATGGGCCTGTCGCAGCAGCTCGGCGGCACGCTCACGGTCCGCTTCGGTGCCGACACCCGTGGCGGTCGCCAGGAGGGACTCGGCGAGGCGGAGACGGGTGCGGGCGAGGTCGTAGGGGCGGTCGAGGGGTTCGAACGCGGTGACGGTGGCGGACCAGTCGGCGGGGGTGTCACGGTCCTCGGCGCGCAGGAGCTCCGCGCGGACCCACTGCTCGTGGGCCACCCAGACCGGTACGGGTGAGGGGAGGTTCTTAGCGGCCCGTCGGATGCTGTCGATGGCCTCGGCCCGGCCGGGCTCGGCGGCGGGCAGGCCGCGCGAATCGGCCTCCGAGGTGGCGGCGGCGAGCAGCAGGGGCCAGGTGTAGCGCTGGCTGCCGGGCGGGAAGCCCGCGGCCAGGGCCGCTTCGAGCTCGGCGCGGGCCGCGGCGACACCGGCGGCGCGGTCGGGGTCGCCCGCGGCGATGCCGAGGGCGACGGTGGCCATGGGCTGGGTGTGCTGCGGCATGAGGTCGCGGGTGCCGTAGTGGCCGCGGGCCTTGGCCAGTTGGGCGGCGGCTTCGGTCAGGTCGCCGCGGCCGACGGCGACGTAGGCGAGCTGGAGGGCCGCCCCGCCGCGGGGCTTGATGCTGAGCGCGCCGCGGCGGGCCGCTTCCGAGGCTTCGACCGCCTCGTCCCAGCGGCCCAGGGAGACGAGGGACTCCGCCTTGTTGACCTGGACCCAGCTCTCGGTGTCGGTGAGTCCGTACTTCCGGCAGAGCGCGAGGCCCTGGTCGCCGATCTCCAGGGATTCGAGGGAGCGGCCCGCGCCTTCGAGCACGGAGGGCAGGTTGACGTGGATGTGCGGGATCCGGGAGACCAGACCGGGCGGTGCCATGCAGCGGTCCCTGACCGCGAACATCTCCGCGAGCCCCTCCTCGACGTCGCCCGCGTCGACCAGGAGGCCGCCGAGGATGAGCCGGGCGTTGAGTTCGATCTCCTCGGCCTTGACCATCCGGGCGTACTCGACGGCGCGTTGGGCCGCCGTCAGGGTCTTTTCGCCGGGGTTGTGGAGCATGCCCCAGGAGGCGACGTTGGTCAGCACCTCCGCGTGCACCTCGGACGGCGGCAGGCCGCGGACCAGTTCCTGCGCGGTGGCGATCTCCGCCCAGCCGTCGCCGCGGCCGAGCGTCTGGGTGAGCCGGGAGCGCTGGATCCAGAACCAGGCGGCGCGCAGCGGGTCGGGATCGTCCTCGAGGAGCCGCAGCGCACGCTTGGTGATCTTCAGGGCGCGTTCCCGCTCCCCGCAGAGGCGGCCGGCGACGGCGGCCTCCGCCATGAGGTCGAGATAGCGCAGGGGGGTGGTGGCGGGGTCGCAGCCGCTGGGGGTCCCCCCACGCCCTTCAGGCGGTGGGGGAGGGTAGACCTCGGCGTAGTCGAGGGGGCGCAGTTCGAGGCGTATGTCCTCGGGGGCGTCGTCCCAGAGCTCCATCGCCCGTTCGAGGAGGCGCAGTTGTTCGGAGTACGCGTAGCGGCGGCGGGCCTCGACGGAGGCCCGCAGGACGGCGGGGAGCGCCTTCGCCGCGTCGTGCGCGTGGTACCAGTAGCTGGCGAGCCGGGCGGCGCGCTGGTCGTCGGCGACGAGTGAGGGGTCGGCCTCCAGGACCGTGGCGAACCGGCGGCTGATCCGGGAGCGCTCACCGGGCAGCAGGTCGTCACCGACGGCCTCGCGCACCAGGGAGTGCCGGAAGCGGTAGCCGTCGCCGTCGGGCGACGGCAGCAGGATGTTGGCCCCGACGGCGGCCCGCAGCGCCTCGATCAGGTCGTCCTCCGCGAGCCCCGCGACGGCGGCGAGCAGCGGATACTCGACGTTCGAGCCGCCCTCGGCGACGATCCTCGCCACCCGCTGGCTGCTCTCCGGCAGCTCCTCGACGCGTACGAGGAGGAGATCGCGCAGGGAGTCCGTGAGGCTCGCGCAGCTGCTGCCGTGCGAGGCGACCGCGAGTTCCTCGACGAAGAAGGCGTTGCCGTCCGATCGGTCGAAGATGTCGTCCACCAGGGACTGCGCGGGCTCGGCGCTGAGGATCCCTGCCATCTGCCGGCCCACTTCGCCCTTGCTGAAGCGGGACAGTTCGATGCGCCGCACCGTGCGCAGGCGGTCGAGCTCGGCGAGGAGCGGGCGCAGCGGGTGGCGGCGGTGGATGTCGTCGGCGCGGTAGGTCGCGACGACGACGAGGCGGCCGCTGCGCAGCGTGCGGAAGAGGTAGGCGAGGAGGTGGCGGGTCGAGGCGTCGGCCCAGTGCAGGTCCTCCAGGGCGATGACCACCGGGCGGTCGGCGGCGATGCGCTCCAGGAGGCGGACGGTCAGCTCGAAGAGGCGGGCCATGCCCTCTTCGTCGTGGTGCGCGTCGGTGCCTCGGCGTCGCTGCGGGGCCTCGCCCAACTCGGGCAGGAGCCGGGCGAGTTCGCCCTCCTGGTCGGCCGCGGCGGCGTCCACCTCGTCGGGGAGCTGGCGGCGCAGGGAGCGCAGGGCGCTGGAGAACGGGGCGAAGGGCAGGCCCTCCGCGCCGATCTCCACGCAGCCGCCGAGCGCGACGACGGCGCCTTCGGCGCAGGCCGCCGCGGCGAACTCCTCGATGAGGCGGGTCTTGCCGACGCCCGCCTCGCCGCCGAGCAGCAACGCCTGCGGCTCGCCCGTGCCGGGGGTCGTCCCCTTGGCACGGGCGAGCGCGTTGTTCAGAACGCCCAGTTCATCGGTGCGACCGACGAACACGGGGCTTACGGACCTGGTCTCCACAGCGGTGAGCATCGCACAGGGTGCGGGCCTGGTGGCAGCGGATATGCCGAGGGCCGAGACAGGCGCTCCGGCCGATGCTCCCGCTCCCATCACGCGGCCCGGGTGAAGCGGTTCCTCCACGGGGCCGGGCTCACCTGCCCCTCGGTGTCGTGGCGGGCCGATCGGCGCTCGGCGCGGGCCGCCGCCTTGGCCGCACGGGCCTCGCGCAGGAGGCGGCGGCGGTCGGCCTCGCGGGCGAGGTCGGCGGCGCGGAGCTGGTGCATTTCGTACTCGAACATGAGAACTCCCTGACTTCTGGCTTGCGGCCTGCGGCCTGTCGCTTCTGACTTCGGTTTCCGGCTTCGCAGTTCGTGATCCGCTGTTCGCGGCTCCCGTTCTGCGATGCCTTTACTTTCGTCTGCCAGGCAGGGGTGGCACATCGGGAGAGTGCCGCATGTTGAGGGGGCGGGGGGCCTTAGGGGCGTCTTAGGGGTCCTTAGGCACGCGCCGCGGACCTACGGAAAACGCCGGAGGGGCTGCTCGCGCAGCCCCTCCGGCGTTCTGAGTACCTCTGAGTACCCCGGTCCCGCCTGCCATCAACTGGTCGACGGCAGCCCGAAGATCAGGTCCGAGTACTTGGCGATGGCGAGCAGCAGGCCGATGACGCCCAGGGCGACACCCGCCCAGGCCACCGACTTGATCCACGGCGCCTGCACCTGGTCCGGCGACCCGAACGCGGGCCTCACCAGGACGACGAACCCGACGACCAGCGCGGCGAGCGCGAAGGCTCCGGCGATCAGCGCCGTGATCTGCCAGGAGTCGCCGTACAGCGCTTGGATCTGGTCGGCCACGCTCGCCGACTGCTTGGTCTCCAGCTGTCCGACGATGTTCGAGCGTGCGGCGGCCACCGTGCCGAGCCAGCCACCGGAGAGGCCGATCAGACCGAGAGCGGCGGAGACGACGGCCGCCGCGCCCTGGAACACGCCACTGGACTTGGCCGGAGCGACCTCCTCGACCACGACGAGCTCATCGGCGTCGTCGGTGTCATCGGCGTCGTCGACCTCGACGGCGTCATCGGCCGCCGCGGTCTTGTCCACCTTCACGGCGTCCGCCTTGGTGGCGTCCGCCTTGGTGGCCTCCTTGCTCTCCGCGGCCTCCGGCTCTGCGGGCTTCGCGGCCGCCTCGGCCGCGATCTCGTCCTCTGTCTTAGTTCCCATGCCCCGCACCGTACGGACGGAGTCTGAGAGCTTTCTTAACGAGCCGGATCCCGGTCCGTCGAACCCCCGGCGCCCGCCGCTTCACGGGCCTCGCGCGCCTTCCGCCACTCCGGTGCGAGCACCGACCACACCTCCATGTCGTGCCGCACCCCCTGCCAGGGGAAGCACTCCCGCAGCACGCCGTCCTTCGTCATCCCGAGCCGCTTGGCCACGGCGATGCTGGGGCCGTTCGCCGTGGAGGCCAGCCACTCCACGCGGTGCATGCCGCGCTCGTCCACCGCCCAGTCGATGAGGACCCGGCTCGCCCGGGTGATCAGACCTCGCCCGGCGGCCGAAGGCTCCAGCCAGACGCCGAGCTCGCAGCTCTCCATGGCCGTGTCGAAGATCCGGAAGAGCACTCCGCCGACGAGCGTGCCGTCCAGCCAGATGCCCCAGAGGCGGCCCGTGTCGGCGGCCTGCTTGTCGGCGTACGTCTGGAGCAGCTTCCGGGCCGATTCGAGGTCCTTCGCCAGCACGGTCAGCGGCACCCACGGCCCCGCGTACTCCCGCGCGCGCTCGACGTGCGCGAGGAACTCCGGTGCCTGCCACGGCTCGATGGGCCTCAGCTCAGCGCCCTCGCCCAGCGATATCGCGAACATCCCGCTCCTCCAGTCCGTCCGGCACGGCGTCCGAGTCGTCCCCCGTGCCCCGTCGTCCCGGGATCCTCGCACTCACGGCGGCCGTACTCGAACGACTTTCCGGGGGCTCGATGCTGATGCGCGGCAGCCAGCGGTCCAGGCCGCGCGGCAGCCACCAGTTGGCGCCGCCCAGCATGTGCATCAGGGCCGGCACCAGCAACGTACGCAGGACGAACGCGTCGAGCGCGACGGCGGCAGCGAGGCCGATGCCGAACATCGCGATGACCCGGTCGCCGCTCAGGACGAAGGCGAGGAAGACCGAAATCATGATCACGGCCGCGGAGTTGATCACACGGCTCGTCTCGGCGAGGCCGACGCGGACGGCCCGTCGGTTGTCGCCGGTCTCCAGCCACTCCTCGTACATCCGGCTGACCAGGAAGACCTGGTAGTCCATCGAGAGCCCGAAGAGGACCGACACCATGATCACGGGCAGGAAGGGTTCGATCGGGCCCGCAGAGCCAAGGCCGAGCAGCTCGCTCCCCCAGCCCCACTGGAAGATCGCGACGACGACCCCGAAGGCCGACGCCACCGCGGCCACGTTCATCGCGGCGGCCTTCAGTGGGATGCCGATGGACCGGAAGGCGAGCAGCAGCAGGACGCAGCCGAGGCCGATGACCACGCCCACGAAGAGCGGCAGCTTGCCGACGATGATCTCCGCGAAGTCGTCGTAGCTCGCCGTGACACCGCCGACCTGGAGGTCGAGCGAGGTGTCGGCCGCGGCCTTGGGGAGCACGTCGTCACGCAGCCGGTCGACGAGATCGCTGGTCCGCTCGGACTGGGGGGACGAGTCCGGTACGACGGTGATGTGGGCGGCGGTGCCGTCGGCGTCGTACGTGACGGGGCTGACGGAGGCGACGCCCTTGGTCGATTCGAGTGTGGGGCCGAGGTCGGTGAGGGCGAGCCGGTCGCCCGCTCCGTGGACCTCCGTGACGAGGGTGAGGGGGCCGTTCACACCGGGGCCGAAGCCGTCCGCGAGGAGGTCGTAGGCCTGCCGTGTGGTGGCCGACGCCGTGTTGTTGCCCTGGTCGGAGGTGCCCAGGTGGAGGGAGAGCGTGGGCAGGGCGAGCAGCGCCATCACGGCGACGGCGACGCCGCCGAGCAGCTTCGGGTGCCGCTCCACGAAGGCGGACCAGCGGGCGGCGAGCCCGGTGGGCAGCTCCGGGGCCGGGCCGTGCTCGGCCAGGGCGTGCCGTTCGCGGCGGCTGAGCGCGCGCGGCCCGATCCAGGACAGGAGGGCGGGCAGCAGGGTCACCGACGCGGCGACCGTGAGGAGCACGGTCAGCGATCCTGCGATGGCGACGCCGTTGAGGAAGCTGAGCCGCAGGATGAGCATGCCGAGCAGCGCGATGCACACCGTGGCGCCCGCGAAGACGACCGCGCGCCCGGTGGTGACGACCGCGCGTTCGGCGGCGACGGCCACCGGAAGGCCCTGTTTGAGGCCCTTGCGGTGCCGGGTCACGATGAACAGCGCGTAGTCGATGCCGACGCCGAGTCCGATCAGGGTGCCCAGCATCGGCGCGAAGTCCGCGACGGTCATGAGGTGCCCGAGCAGCACGATGCCCGCGTACGCCGTGCCGACCGACACCAGTGCGGTGGCGATGGGCAGGAGCGACGCGGCGAGCGAGCCGAAGGCGAGGAAGAGCACGACGGCGGCGACGGCCACCCCGACGATCTCGGCGGTCTTCGCGCTCTTGGACTCGGTGAGGCCGACGGCGCTGCCGCCGAGCTCGACCCGCAGGCTGTCCGAGTCGGCGGTCTTGGCGGTGTCGACGAGGGCCTGCGCGTCCGCCTTGTCGATGGCGTCGGCCTGCTCATGGAAGGTGACGGTCGCGTACGCGATGCGTGCGTCGGCACTGATCTGTGCGGCGCCGCGCTCCCCGTACGGGCTGCCGACGGAGGCCACCGCGGGCATCTTCTCGATCGTGGCCAGGGTGTCGGTCATCGTCTGCTCGACGTCGGCCGCGCGCACCGTCGTGCCCGCCTCGGTCCGCCAGACGACGGTGTTGCTGTCGCCGCCGAGGCCCTCGAATCCCTCGTTCAGGAGCTGGGTCGCCCGGCCGGACTCGGTGCCGGGCACCTCGTAGTCGTTCGAGTACGCGGATCCGGCGAGGGCCGCGGCGCTCGCGGCGCCGCCGAGAGTGAGGAGCCAGAGCAGTACCGCGAGGAGGCGGTGCTGAACGCACCACCGTGCGAGTGCTGCCACTGACCGGCTCCCTGGGGTGGTTCGTGGATCTTTATCGGGAACAGTCTTGAATGACCTGAACAGCCCGCAAAGAACGCATGAGCGATGACATAAGCGCCAGAGATACTTTGACAGGAGCTGGAGATCGTTGGTCCGGTTCGTGGGCTTCCTCACAAGGGCACAAAGGGTGTGCGAGGCCCCACCGGGACCTCGCACACCCTCAGAACGGGGGCTTCAGCCCGATACGCTCGCGCGTCCGTTCTCTATGTGGCCCATCAGACGCCGCCGAAAGGCCGTGTCGCCCGCGGCCGTCACCTGGATGTCGTACCAGCCGTGCTCGTCGTCCGTGTGCCAGGCGACCGTGCGACGGCTTCCCGCCTTGACTCGGACGGTCCTCGTCCGCTTCCGGGCGTCGTCCTCGTCCACGTATCCGACCGGCTTGACGGTGTAGACGAGCTCCTTGCGGCCCCGGTTGGTCAGGGTGAGGTGGAGCTCACGCCGGCCCTTTCCGTGACCGGACCGGCCGATCTCGGACGCGAGGCCCGCTGCGCCGTCCTTGCCACCCGCGAACTCGCGCCGGAAGCCGTTCGGCCCGGTGACCGTGAAGGCGTACGCGTCCTTGGCCACCGGCACGGACCAGCTGCCGTCCCGCTGTACGTCGATGTGCTGCGGGGCGGCGAACTCACCGGCGTACGGGTAGAGCGCGAAGTGCGCGCTGGAGCGGCCGTCGTTGCGCAGACGCACCTGGAGCGCGCCGTTCTCCCCCTTGGCGTCCGGCTTGACGTACGCGTCGGGCTGGTAGGGCAGCGGGCGGGCGCGGCGGGTGCCGGGCTCCTGGACCGGCATGGACTGCTTCAGGGGCGGCTGCGGGGACCAGCGGCCGCTGAACTCCGGGATGGCGCCGGGCTGTTCGACCTCGGGCTGCCGGTGGCCGCGCCGGAAGTCGAAGGCGCCGGTGAGGTCGCCGGTGACCTTGCGGCGCCAGGCGCTGATGTTGGGTTCCCGCACCCCGGTCCACTTCTCCAGGAAGCGCACGACGGAGGTGTGGTCGAAGACCTCGGAGGTGACGTAGCCGCCGACGGTCCAGGGCGAGACGACCAGCATGGGGACGCGCACGCCGAGGCCGGTCGGCTTCCCCTCCCAGCGCTCCTCCTGGTCCTCGGGGGACGCGGTGCCGGGCACGGGCGGAGGGACGTGGTCGAAGAAGCCGTCGTTCTCGTCGTAGTTGATGAAGACGGCGGTGCGGCGCCAGACCTCGGGGTGCGAGGCGAGGGCGTCGAGGACCTTGTAGACGATGGTCGCGCTGTGGATCGGCGAGGAGACGCTGGGGTGCTCGGAGTCCAGGGCGGACGGCACCAGATAGCTGACCTTGGCGAGCTTGCCGCCCGCGACGTCCTGAGCGAACCGCTCGGCGAGCTTGCCGGTGGGCACACGGCGCAGCCCCCGCTCGAACAGCGACTTCTCCGCCTTGGTGAGGGTCGCGACGCCCTCCTCCAGGGTGGCGAGCAGCTTCGCGCGCTCGGCGTCGTCCTTGGCGTCGCGCACCTTGGCGTAGAAGGCCTCCATGAAGGTGAGGCCGGTCTTGGCGAGGACCTTGCGGGCGATGGCCTTGAAGGTGGTGAAGAACTCGATCTGGTTGTCGGTGAAGTTCTCCCACTCCGTGTACGTCTGCCAGCTCACGCCCGCCTTCTCGAGCCGCTCGGCGTACGTTCCCCAGTCGTATCCGGGGTGCTTGCCCTCGTCGTAGGCGTCGTTGCCGACGGCGCGCTTGCCGTTCGCCTCGTAGCCCGTCTTGCCGCTCCACAGGTGGTTGCGGTTGGGGCTGGTGGAGGTGTGGATGGACGAGTGGTAGGCGTCGCAGACGGTGAAGGTGTCGGCGAGTTCGTAGTGCAGCGGGATGTCGTCACGCGTGTAGTACGCCATCGTGGCGGCGGTCTTGGCGGTGATCCAGCCGTCCGACCAGCCGTCGCGCCAGGCCTTGGCGCCGCCGCTCCAGGAGTGGTCGAGGGCGCCGATGTACTGCAGGTCCTTCTTCTGCGCCGCGGCGGCCTCGCGGACCGGGAAGGGCAGGACGGTGCGCAGGGCGCCTGGCTGCTCGAACACGGACTTGCCGCTCGGGAGTTGGACGGCGTTGCGGTCGCCGAAGCCGCGTACGCCGCGCAGGGCGCCGAAATAGTGGTCGAACGACCTGTTCTCCTGCATCAGGATGACGACGTGCTCGATCGAGTCGAGCCCGCCGTCTCCGGGTCTCGGCCGGTCCTGCGCCAGTGCCAGTTGCAACGACGGCGGCAGGAAGGATCCGACGGCGGCGGCGCCGACCGCGCCACCGCCGACCGCCATCAGTCGCCTGCGGGAAATCTCCGGGGACACGTCACGACCTCCAGTCGACGGCCAATGGTTCTCTGCTGATCCATTGACCTTCTCGGCCGGGACGGTAGTGAAGTCTGGTTTCCCTGTGAAGACTTGGGGACGAAGTCGACGTGAACGGATGTGCTCGGCGGTCCGCGAGAGGACTCAGAAGCCGAGCAGCAGCCCCGCCCAGAGGGCCACCGTGGACGCCGCGAGCGTGGCGGGCACGGTCAGCACACCGAGCAGGCTGAACGTCCGCAGGTCGGCGTCCGTGCCGTGGTCGTGCAGGATGCGGCGCCACAGAAGGGTGGCGAGCGAGCCGACGTACGTCAGGTTCGGGCCGATGTTGACACCGATGAGCGCGGCGAGAACGGGACCCGGGCCCGCGGGGGCGACGGCGGGCAGCAGGGCGAGGATCGCGGGCAGGTTGTTGATCAGGTTGGCCAGCACGGCGGCGACGGCCGCCACGGCGAGCAGCGCGGGCAGCGAGGCGCCGTCCGGCAGGAGCCACTCGATGCCGGAGCCGAGGCCGTTGTCGACGACCGCCTTGACGACGACGCCGAGCGCGAGCACGAACAGACAGAACAACGGGCTCGCGGAGCGGACGATCCCGGTGGCAGTCGTACGTTTCCGCAGCAGCGCACGGCCCGCGAGCACCGCGGCTCCGGCGAGGGCGGCCCACAGGGGTTCGAGCCCCACGAGCGAGGTGACGACGAATCCGGCGAGCGTGAGACCGAGGACGACCAGGGTGAACACGGGCACGGGGGTCGGCTCGGTCTCCTTGGGCTCAAGGGCGCCCGCGTCCAGATCGGCCGCGAAGTACCTCCGGAACACCATGTACTCGATGCCGATCGCGGCCAGCCACGGCACCGCCATGAGCAGCGCGAACCGGGTGAAGGTCAGCCCGCTGGCGGTGAGCGCGAGGAGGTTGGTGAGGTTGGAGACGGGCAGCAGGAGCGACGCCGAGTTGGCGAGGTGGGCGGTGGCGTAGACGTGCGGCCGGGGCCTGGCGCCGACGCGGGCCGCGGTGGCGAAGACGACCGGGGTGAGCAGGACGACGGTGGCGTCGAGGCTCAGCACGGCGGTGACCACGGCGGCCACCCCGAATACGCCGCCGAGCAGCGCCCGGGTCCGTCCACCGCAGAGCCGGGCGACGAGATCCCCGGCGGCGGCGAAGAGCCCGTCGTCGGCGCAGAGTTGAGCGAGGACCAGCACGGCCGCGAGGAACCCCACCACCGGCAGCAGGCTCTGGACCTCCGCGAGCGCGTGCTCCGGCGAAACGGCCCCGAGCACCACGACGATCCCGGCGGCGGGCAGCGCGGCGGCGGCCTCGGGCCACTGCTTGGGCCGTATGACGGCGAACGCGAGCACGGCGAGAAGCAGGCCGACGGAGAGGATCTCGGCGGTGACGGTGTTCAGGGGGACGCTCCGTGGCCCGGTGGGGCGGGTGGTTCGGCGGGACGGGCGCTCCCCAGCGTATGGGGGGCGCCGCGCGACATCGCGGCAGGAACAGCGGCCACACCGGACAGCACCCCGCCCACCCACTCGATTACCGCGGGGCAATCGAGTGGGTGGGCGGGAAGAATCCGCCGCGAAGCGGGCGGTTCGGGAAGCACCCCGGCGGCGGCCAGGACACTGCTCCGGGCCGGCGCAGCGACTAGCCCTCCACGCCCAGCTTCTCCAGGATCAGTTCCTTGACGCGGGCCGCGTCGGCCTGGCCCCGGGTGGCCTTCATGACCGCGCCGACCAGCGCGCCCGCCGCGGCGACCTTGCCGCTGCGGATCTTGTCGGCGATGGCGGGGTTGCCCGCGATCGCCTCGTCCACGGCGGCCGTCAGGGCGCCCTCGTCCGAGACGACCTTCAGGCCGCGCTTCTCGACGACCTCGTCCGGCGTGCCCTCGCCCGCGAGGACACCCTCGAAGACCTGGCGCGCCAGCTTGTCGTTCAGGTCGCCCTTGGCGACGAGCTCGGCGACCCGGGCGACCTGCACCGGGGTGACCGGCAGCTCGTCGAGCGCCTTGCCCGTCTCGTTGGCGTTGCGGGCCATCTCGCCCATCCACCACTTGCGCGCGGCGGCCGAGTCGGCACCCGCCTCGATCGTGGCGACGATGGGGTCGACCGCACCGGCGTTCAGGATCGACTGCATGTCGTGCTCCGAGACACCCCACTCCTCGCGGAGGCGGTTGCGGCGCACGCGCGGCATCTCCGGGAGACCGGAGCGCAGTTCCTCGACCCACGCACGGGCCGGGGCGACGGGGACGAGGTCGGGCTCCGGGAAGTACCGGTAGTCCTCGGCGTTGTCCTTGATGCGGCCCGACGTCGTGGAGCCGTCCTCCTCGTGGAAGTGACGGGTCTCCTGGATGATCGTGCCGCCCGAGTTCAGCACCGCGGCATGGCGCTGGATCTCGAAGCGCGCCGCACGCTCCACGGAACGGAGCGAGTTGACGTTCTTCGTCTCCGAACGCGTGCCGAACTCCTCGCGCCCGTGCGGGCGCAGCGAGAGGTTCACGTCGCAGCGCATCTGGCCCTTGTCCATCCGGGCCTCGGACACGTCGAGCGCCTTGATGACCTCGCGCAGTTCGGCGACGTACGCCTTGGCGACCTCGGGGGCACGCTCGCCCGCGCCCTCGATCGGCTTGGTGACGATCTCGATGAGCGGGATACCGGCGCGGTTGTAGTCCAGGAGCGAGTGCGACGCGCCGTGGATACGGCCCGTCGCGCCACCGACGTGCGTGGACTTGCCGGTGTCCTCCTCCATGTGGGCGCGCTCGATCTCCACGCGGAAGACCTCGCCGTCCTCCAGCTGGACGTCGAGATAGCCGTTGAAGGCGATCGGCTCGTCGTACTGGGAGGTCTGGAAGTTCTTCGGCATGTCCGGATAGAAGTAGTTCTTCCGGGCGAAGCGGCACCACTCGGCGATCTCGCAGTTCAGCGCGAGACCGATCTTGATGGCGGACTCGACGCCGATCTCGTTGACCACCGGCAGCGCGCCGGGGAGGCCGAGACAGGTCGGGCAGGTCTGGCTGTTGGCGTCCTGCTTGAGCTCGGTGGAGCAGCCGCAGAACATCTTGGTCTTGGTGCCCAGCTCGACATGGACCTCAAGGCCCATGACGGGGTCGTACGTCGCGAGGGCATCCTCGTACGACACCAGGTCAGTCGTGACAGTCACGGTGAAACTTTCCCTCTCAACCCAGCAGGACGTCGTCGTCGCCGAGCTTCTTCAGCTCGCGATAGAGCAGAGCAAGACCGGTGACGATGGCGGCGGCGGAGACAGCGGCGTCGATGAGCCGGAGCGTGTCGTTCTCCTTGCGGGCCAGCCTGGCCTGCTTGACGACGGAGATCGCGCCGAAGGCGGTGGTGCCCATCGACAGGTACGCGCCGGGCTTGGACTTCTTGAAGCCCTGGGCCTTGGCAGTCATGGGACTCATAGTGACGGTGCCTCCTCAAGCAGCGGGTGACCCCACCTTTCCACGAAGGCGGCCTCTACGGCAGCGCCGACCTTGTAAAGACGGTCGTCCTTCATGGCGGGGGCGATGATCTGCAGTCCGACGGGCAGGCCGTCCTCCGGCGCGAGGCCGCAGGGCAGCGACATGGCGGCGTTGCCCGCCATGTTCGACGGGATGGTGCACACGTCCGCGAGGTACATCGCCATCGGGTCGTCGGCGCGCTCGCCGATCGGGAAGGCGGTGGTGGGCGTCGCGGGCGAGACGATCACGTCCACCTGCTCGAAGGCCTTCTCGAAGTCCTTCGTGATCAGGGTGCGGACCTTCTGGGCGCTTCCGTAGTACGCGTCGTAGTAGCCGGAGCTCAGGGCGTACGTGCCCAGGATGATGCGGCGCTTGACCTCGTCGCCGAAGCCGGCCTCGCGGGTCAGCGCGGTGACGTCCTCGGCGGACTTCGTGCCGTCGTCGCCGACGCGCAGGCCGTAGCGCATGGCGTCGAAGCGCGCGAGGTTCGAGGAGCACTCGGAGGGCGCGATCAGGTAGTACGCGGAGAGCGCCAGGTCGAAGGACGGGCAGTCCAGCTCGACGATCTCGGCGCCGAGCTCCTTGAGCAGGGCGACCGACTCCTGGAAGCGCTGGACGACACCCGCTTGGTAGCCCTCGCCCGCGAACTGCTTGACGACGCCGACGCGCATGCCCTGTACGGAGCCGTTGCGGGCCGCGTCGACGACCGGCGGGACCGGAGCGTCGATGGACGTCGAGTCGAGCTCGTCGTGCCCGGCGATGACCTCGTGCAGGAGCGCGGCGTCCAGGACCGTGCGGGCGCAGGGACCGCCCTGGTCGAGGGAGGACGAGAACGCGACCATGCCGTAGCGCGAGACGCCGCCGTAGGTGGGCTTGACGCCGACCGTGCCGGTGACGGCCGCGGGCTGGCGGATGGAGCCGCCGGTGTCCGTGCCGATGGCGAGGGGGGCCTCGTACGAGGCGAGGGCGGCGCTGGAGCCGCCGCCCGAGCCGCCGGGGATGCGGGTGAGGTCCCAGGGGTTGCCGGTGGGGCCGTACGCGCTGTTCTCGGTGGAGGACCCCATGGCGAACTCGTCCATGTTGGTCTTGCCGAGGATGACGACGTCGGCGGCCTTGAGGCGCTTGGTGACGGTCGCGTCGTACGGCGGGATCCAGCCTTCGAGGATCTTCGAGCCGACCGTGGTCGGAACGCCCTCGGTGGTGAAGATGTCCTTGAGCGCGAGCGGCACGCCGGCCAGCGGGCCGAGCTTCTCGCCCTTCTCCCGCTTGGCGTCGACGGCGCGGGCCTGCGCGAGGGCACCCTCACGGTCGACGTGCAGGAAGGCGTGCACCTTCTCGTCGACGGCCTCGATGCGGGCGAGGTGGGCCTCGGTGACCTCAACGGCCGTCAGCTCGCCGGAGGCGACCTTCGCGGCGATCTCGGCGGCGGTGAGCCTGATGATGTCGATCTTGCTGTCCGTCATGGTGGGTTAGTCCTCCCCCAGGATCTGCGGCACCTTGAAACGCTGCTGCTCTTGTGCCGGGGCGCCGGAGAGCGCCTGCTCGGGGGTGAGCGACGGACGGACCTCGTCCGCGCGCATGACGTTCGTCAGCGGCAGCGGGTGGGAGGTCGGCGGTACGTCTTGGTCGGCGACCTCGGAGACGCGGGCGACCGCGCCGATGATGTCGTCGAGCTGTCCGGCGAAGTGGTCGAGCTCTTCGTCCTTCAGCTCAAGACGTGCTAGGCGGGCGAGGTGGGCGACCTCCTCGCGCGTAATGCCAGGCATGCGGCGATCCTCTGGGGGTGAGTGTGTGATGTGTGGCCCCAATCCTATGGGGCCACACCCCGTGCCCGTGAAACGGATTCCCTCCGCGGGGCCCGATCGCCTCCCCGCGGGGCCGCCCGGCTACTTCGCGATGTCGGCCCCGGCCTCGGCAGCCGCGGCTGCCGCAGCCTCCTCGGCGGCGACGTCCACCGGTCGGCGCCAGCCGCGGGAGCCCCGGGCCCGCAGCCAGGCGGTGGTCTCGTCCGGCGGCATCGCGGCGGCGACCAGCCAGCCCTGCACCGCGTCGCAGCCGAGGTCGCGCAACCGCTCCCACGTCTCGTCGTCCTCGACGCCCTCGGCGACGACGAGCAGGCCGAGGGAGTGCGCGAGGTCGACCGTGCAGCGGACGATCTCCGCGTCCTCGTTGTCCACGGCGAGGCGCGCCACGAACGACCGGTCGATCTTCAGCTCGCTCACCGGCAGCCGCCGCAGGTGCACCAGGGAGGAGTACCCCGTGCCGAAGTCGTCGAGCGACATCTTGACGCCGTGGCCGGTCAGCCCGGCCAGGGTGTCCGCGGCGCGCTGCGGGTCCTCCAGGAGGACGTGTTCCGTTATCTCCAGTTGGAGCGCTCCCGCGGGCACGCCGTGCCGCGCCAGACGCGCCGCGACCGCACCGGCGAAGCCGGGCGTGTGCACGTCACGCGGCGACACGTTCACCGCGACGGGGACCTTGAGCCCCATCGCCTGCCACTTCGCCACCTGGCAGAGCGCCGTCTCCAGGACGTACTCCGTCAGGTGCGGCATCAGACCGGACGACTCGGCTATGGCGATGAACTCGTCCGGCGGCACCTTCCCGCGCTCGGGATGCACCCAGCGGACCAGCGCCTCAAGCCCCGCGACGCGGCCGTCGAACTGGACCTTCGGCTGGTAGTGGAGCTCGACGTCGCCCGCGTCGAGCGCCCGCCGCAGATCGCCCAACAGGCCGAGGCGGTCGGGGGTGTTGGAGTCCCGCTTGGATTCGTACACCTCGACGCCCGTGCGGTCCCGCTTGGCCTGGTACATCGCGACGTCCGCCCGCCGCAGCAGCCCTTCGGCGTCCATGGCGTGGTCGGGGAAGACGGCGAGACCGGCGCTGGCCTCCAGGACCAGCGACAGTCCGTCGAGGTCGAGGGGCGAGCCGAGGGCGGCGACCAGCGAGCGTGCCACGCGGGTGGCGGACGTCGTGGAGTCGGCGACGGGCAGCAGGACGGCGAACTCGTCGCCGCCGAGCCGTGCGGCCTCCGCGCCGCGCGGCAGGGCGAGCCGCAGCCGGTCGGCGATCTGCAGCAGCAGACGGTCGCCCGCGAGGTGGCCGAGGGTGTCGTTCACCGAACGGAAGCGGTCCATGTCGATCAGCATCAGGGCGGAGCGCGCCCCGATCCGCTCGGCGTCGTCGAGGGCCGTCCAGGTCCGCTCCAGGAGCCACTGGCGGTTGGGCAGGCCGGTGAGCGGGTCGCGCAGTTGCTCCTCGGCCCTGGCCCGCGCGATCCACAGCGTCGAGTCGAGCGCGACGAGGGGGATCGCGAAGAGCGGCAGCAGTATGGGCGTCGAGGCGGCGACCACGCAGATCAGCGGGGCGATGCCGAGCAGGGCGACGCCGACGAGGCCCTGGCGGACCAGGGCCGTTCGGGTGACCGTGGGCAGGGCGCCGGTGCGCGGCGCGTGGACGTACCAGAGCAGGACGCGGGTGACGACGAGGTACGCGGCGGCGGCGAGCGCCACCTCGGGGGCCGAGTACAGGTCCCAGGTCTCGGGCAGCCAGGGCGAGTCCGTCGACGGGGCCGTGCCGAACGCGGCCATGGCGAGCGCGCCCGCGCCGATGCCGAGGATGTCGACCGCGCCGTGCAGGACGCCCTGGCGCCAGCGGTGCCGGCGCGCGACGCCGACCAGGACGACGACGGTGAGGCTGACCATTCCGGCGGGCACCCAGCCGTACAGCAGGAGGACGGCGACGGTGAGGGCGCCGCCCGAGCCCGTGCCGCCCCACCAGCGGTCGCGGCCGAGTGCGACGAGGTGGCCGACGATGAGGCCGGTCAGGACCGCGAGGGACCAGCCGACCGTGCCGGAGGGAAACAGCGCGCTGCGTCCGGTGAACGCGAGGAAGAAGCCCGTGCCGAGCAGCACCGCGGCGATCGTCACGACGGCAACCGGAAGCACCGGCCAGGGATCGCGCTCGCTGGAGGCGTCGTCCGGGCCGTGCGCCTCGGCGCCGCGCCAGAGCGGCCTGCGCCGCCCCTCGACCCCGGTCTGGGTGGAACAGGGACCCGCGTCCCTGCCGCCCGACGTCTCACTCACGCCGAGTTCCTGCGTGCCGTACGCGCCAACGGTGCTCCAGGCCCGCTCACGTCGCTCAACCGCGGTGCTCGGGACGGCGGGGCGCGCGCTCTCGGCTTCGCGTGCCTCCCGTTCCGCTCTGCGTCCGCTGAGCCACGCGTACGGTCCGCGCCGCAGGCGCGCGCGCAGCCGGGAGTCCGGTGCGGCGCTCTCGGTCGGTTCCATTCCCGTCCCTCTCACAGCCGGCGGTGCCCACGCCACGCGGACCTGCTCCAGAAGTCAGCCGCGTCTGAAACTCCTTCCCCGTGCTCCCGGTGAGCAGGGGATACCCCAATCGCAGCGGGGCACGGCAGGCGCACACCTCAACAGTAGGCCGCAGAAGGCTTCCACGGGCAGCGGTCCACAACGGTTGCCCGAATGCGACCCGGCCACCCGTATGCATCTGGTATGCGCTGAACGGGTGGCCTTCAACCGCTACTCCTCGGTCGGAAGCGCAACTTCCGCTGCCGCGTCCGGTCCCTGTTCCAGCAGGACGGCGAAGCCTTCCTCGTTGAGAACCGGAACCTTGAGTTGCATCGCCTTGTCGTACTTGGAGCCGGGATTGTCGCCCACCACCACGAAAGCCGTCTTCTTGGAAACGGAACCGGTCACCTTTGCTCCGCGGCTCTGCAACGCATCTTTTGCGCCATCCCGCGTGTGGTGCTCAAGCGTTCCCGTCACGACGACGGTGAGGCCTTCGAGCGGTCGCGGCCCCT
This sequence comes from Streptomyces sp. NPDC032198, assembly GCF_040636975.1. Classification (NCBI taxonomy): domain Bacteria; kingdom Bacillati; phylum Actinomycetota; class Actinomycetes; order Kitasatosporales; family Streptomycetaceae; genus Streptomyces; species Streptomyces sp. NPDC032198. The sequence continues at coordinate 244,853 of NZ_JBEZVL010000011.1, forward strand.
CGTCCTCTCCCCCGCCCTCTTCCTCCATGCGGACCCCGGCCGCGCGCCACTTGCGCAGGATCTCCCGGTGCCAGTCCTCCTCGAACCACTGCTTCAAGGAGGCGGCGATGGTCGGTCCCACTCCCTCGACGGCGGCAAGATCCTCCTCGGTGGCCTGCTCGATCCGGTCGACGGACCGGAACTCGCGGGCCAGCGCCTCCGCGGCGACCGGGCCCACGTGGCGGATGGAGAGGCCCGTGATGACGCGGGCGAGCGGGCGCTCCTTGGCCGCCGCGATGTTCTCCAGCATGGAGAGCGCGTTCTTCCTGGCCTCGCCCTGCTGGTTGGCGAAGACCGTGGCGATCTTCTCCTCGCCCGTCTTCGGGTCCCGCTTGGGCAGACCGCTGTCCTGGTCCAGGACGTACGCCTTGATCGGCAGGAGCCGGTCGATGGTGAGGTCGAAGATGTCGCCCTCGTCGAGGACCGGCGGCTCGGAAGGCTCCAGGGGCTTGGTCAGGGCGGCTGCCGCGACATACCCGAAGTTCTCGATGTCCAGGCACTTGCGGCCCGCGAGATAGAAGAGGCGCTCGCGCAACTGGGCCGGGCACGACCGGGCGTTGGGGCAGCGGAGGTCGATGTCGCCCTCCTTCATCGGCCGCAGCGCCGTCCCGCACTCGGGGCACTCGGCGGGCATCACGAACTCCCGCTCGGTGCCGTCCCGCAGGTCCACGACGGGGCCGAGGATCTCCGGGATGACGTCGCCCGCCTTGCGCAGGACGACCGTGTCGCCGATGAAGACGCCCTTCTTCTTCACCACGTCCTGGTTGTGCAGGGTCGCGAACTCGACCTCGGACCCCGCGACCGTGACGGGCTCCACCTGGGCGTACGGCGTGACGCGGCCGGTGCGGCCGACGCCCACCCGGATGTTGACCAGCTTGGTGTTGACCTCCTCGGGGGCGTACTTCCAGGCGATCGCCCAGCGGGGGGCGCGCGAGGTCGAGCCGAGGCGGCCCTGGAGCGGGATCTCGTCCAGCTTCACGACGACGCCGTCGATCTCGTGCTCCACGGAGTGGCGGTTCTCGCCGAAGTACGTGATGAAGTCCCGGACGCCGTCGAGGCCTTGGACCACCTTGTTGTGCTGGGCGGTGGGCAGGCCCCACTCCTTGAGCAGGTCGTACGCGTGGCTGAGGCAGTCGATGTCGAAGCCCTCGCGGGCGCCGATGCCGTGCACCACCATGTGCAGCGGTCGCGTCGCGGTGACGCGCGGGTCCTTCTGGCGCAGTGAACCCGCCGCCGCGTTGCGCGGGTTGGCGAAGGGCTTGTCGCCGGCCTCCACCAGGCGGGCGTTCAGCTCCTCGAACTTCTCCATGGGGAAGAAGACCTCGCCGCGGATCTCGACGAGGGCGGGGACGGCGTCGCCCTTGAGGCGGTCCGGGATGTCCGCGATGGTGCGGACGTTCGGAGTGATGTCCTCGCCGGTGCGGCCGTCGCCCCGGGTGGCCGCGCGCGTGAGCTTGCCGTCCTCGTACGTGAGGTTCACGGCGAGGCCGTCGACCTTCAGCTCGCACAGGAAGTGGTGGTCGGTGGTGCCGACCTCCTTGCCGACGCGGTCCGCCCAGGCGGCGAGCTCCTCGTCGTCGAAAGCGTTGTCCAGGGAGAGCATCCGCTCGCGGTGCTGGACCGAGGTGAACTCGGTCTCGTACGCCCCGGAGACCTTCTGGGTGGGCGAGTCGGGCGTGCGCAGCTCGCTGTACTCGTCCTCCAGGGCCTCGAGCGAACGAAGGAGCTTGTCGAACTCGGCGTCGCTGACGACCGGTTGGTCGTTCACGTAGTACCGGAAGCGGTGCTCCTCGATCTGTTCGGCCAGCTGGGCGTGCTGATCCCGTGCCTCGGCGGGCACAGAGCCTTGCTGTTCGACAGCCACCGTTTCGTCCTCCCGTTACGTCATACCCAATTACTCAGGGTTGTCCGCGAGTGATCTCGCCGCCCTGGCGCAGTGGGCGAGCACCGCGCGTGCGTACGCGGGAGAAGCCCCCGCGAGTCCGCACGACGGAGTGACCACGACCGACTCCGCGAGTGAACCCGGATTCAGCCCCAGCCTGCGCCACAGCGTCCTGACACCCATGACGCTACCGGCAGGGTCTGACAATGGGCCGTCCACTCCCGCCGCGACACCGGCGAAGAGCTTCGTGCCGCCCTCGACCGCCTCACCGATCGCCTCGTCGTCACGCTCGGTGAGCAGCGAGAAGTCGAACGAGATCGCGTCGGCACCCGCACGGCGGAGCAGCGCGAACGGCACGTCGGGCGCGCAGGAGTGCACGACGGAGGAGCCGTCGTGCACGCCGAGGACCTCCCGCAGGGTGCTCTCCACGAGCTGCCGGTCCACGGCGCGGTGGGTGCGGTACTCGCTCGCGGTCTTGATGTGCCCGCGCAGCACCGAGAGGAGCGAGGGCTCGTCGAGCTGGAGCACGATCTGGGCGCCGGGGATCCGTCGGCGTACGTCCGCGAGGTGGGTGCGCAGGCCTTCGGCGAGCGATCCGGCCAGGTCACGGCAGGCGCCCGGGTCGGAGAGCGCGGCCTCGCCGTTCCTCAGCTCCAGGGCGGCGGCCAGCGTCCACGGCCCGACGGCCTGCACCTTGACCGGGCCCTCGTACCCCTGGGTGAACTCCTCCAGGGCGTCGAGGTCTTCGCCGAGCCAGGCCTTCGCGCGGCGCGTGTCGCGTCCCGGCCGGTCGCCGATCCGCCAGCCGCTGGGCTCCACGCGCGCGTAGAGCTCGACGAGCATCCCGGCGGTCCGCCCGATCATGTCGGCGCCCGGCCCCCGCGCGGGCAGCTCCGCCAGATACGGGAAGTCCTCGAAACTGCCGGTGACGGTCTTCGCGGCCTCGCGGGCGTCGCCGCCCGGCATGGACCCGATGCCGGTGGCCGGGCCCCAACTGATCGCGTTCACTGTCCCGGCCGCACCGTCAGGTCGTTGACCTCCGCGTCGCGCGGCAGGTCGAGGGCCATCAGGATCGTCGTGGCGACCGACTCCGGGTCGATGAAGCGGGAGGGGTCGTACGTCTTGCCCTCCTGCTGGTGGACCTTGGCCTGCATGGCGCTCGCCGTGCGGCCCGGGTAGACGGAGGTGACCCGGACGCCGTTCGCGTGCTCCTCGGCGCGCAGCGAGTCGGCCAGGGCCTTGAGTCCGTGCTTGGAGGCGGCGTAGGCGGACCAGTCGGCGTGGGCGCTCAGGCCCGCGCCCGAGTTCACGAAGACGACGTGGCCCTGGGCGACCCGGAGTTGGGGCAGGAAGTGGCGGGTCAGCTCGGCGGGGGCGATGAGGTTCACGTTGAGCTGGTGGCGCCAGGACTTGGGGGTCAGGTCACCGACCCGGCCCAGGTCGACGACGCCCGCGATGTGGAGCAGGGAGTCCACCCGGTCGGGCAGCGACTGGTGGCCGAAGGCCCAGGAGAGCTTGTCCGGGTCGGAGAGGTCGCCCACGAGGGTGGCCGACCCGGGGAATTGTGCCGCGAGTTCCTTGGCGCGGCCCGCGTCCCGTGCGTGCAGGACGAGGGCGTCGCCGCGTGCGTGGAGGCGGCGGGCGACGGCCGCGCCGATGCCGGAGCCGGCCCCGGTGATCACATGTGTTGCCATGCGCCCATCGTCGCACCCCGGCGGACGCGGATCACCGCGTGCCCATGCACTCCTCCAGGTAGGCGAGGGCGCCGACCGGCTCCTCGGCGAAGAAGACGAGACCGGTCAGCGGCACCGGCAGGAAGCCCTCGTCCTCCATGCGCTGGAACTGCTCCTTCAGGCCGTCGTAGAAGCCCGCCGAGTTCAGCAGGACGACCGGCTTGGTGTGCTTGCCGTGCTTCTTGAGTTCGAGGATCTCGGTGGCCTCGTCCAGCGTGCCCGTGCCGCCGACCATGATCACCACTGCGTCGGCCTTCTCCAGGAGCAGCGCCTTGCGCTCGGCGAGGTCGCGCGCGATCACCATCTCGTCGGGCGCCGTGACGGCCCGCGCCTTGGCGGCGAGGAAGTCCACCGAGACCCCGACGAGCCCGCCCCCCGCCTCGTGCACCCCATCGGCGACGACCTTCATCAGGCCGCTCTCCGAGCCGCCCCACACCAGGGTGTGGCCGCCCTTGCCGAGCAGCTCGGCGAATTCACGCGCGGGGCGCGTGTAGCGGTCAGGGAGGTCGGCGGCGGAGAGGAAGACACAGATATTCATGGCTTCACCGTACGATCCGGCACAGACTGGGTGGGACGCGGCCGTTCACAGAGCCTGATCGCTCACAGAAGGAGACCCCGGTGACAGCAGGACACAAGATCACCATCGAGCAGGGCACCGATCACGTACGGGTGGTGCGCGACGGCCAGGTCGTGGCCGACAGCAGCCGCCCGCTGCTGCTGCGCGAGACGGGCTGCCCGGTGCGCTACTACCTCCCTCCGGAGGATGTGCGCACCGATCTCCTGACCCCCTCGGACACGACGACGTACTGCCCGTTCAAGGGAACGGCGTCGTACTGGTCGCTGGCGGGCGCCGAGGACGGCAAGGACACGGTGTGGGCGTACCCGGAGCCCAAGGACTCGGTGGCGCAGATCAAGGACCACTTCTGCTTCTACGAAGTAGAAGCAGAAGCAGCCGAGTAGCAGCCGACTAGTAGAGGCGGCAGCAGAAGGCGGGAGGCCCTAGGCCGCCGCCGTCGCCCTCTCCGTCGTCGCGATCGTGGCCGAGCCGACCACGCGCGTGCCGTCGTAGAGCACGATCGCCTGGCCGGGGGCCACGCCGCGGACGGGCTCGTCGAAGGAGACCCGCAGCTCCGAGCCGTCGACCAGCTCCGCGCGCACCGGCGTCTCTCCTCCGTGCGCCCGCAGCTGGGCGGTGTACGTGCCGGGACCGGAGGGGGCCGCGCCGCACCAGCGGGGCTTGATCGCCGTCAGGCCCGTGACGTCCAGGTCGGCCGCGGGGCCGACCGTCACGGTGTTGTTCACCGGGGAGATGTCCAGGACGTAGCGCGGCTTGCCGTCGGGGGCCGGGGTGCCGATCCGCAGGCCCTTGCGCTGGCCGATGGTGTAGCCAAAGGCGCCCTCGTGGGTGCCCAGCTTGTTGCCGTCGGCGTCGACGATGTCGCCCTCCGCCTTGCCGAGGCGGTCCGCGAGGAAGCCCTGGGTGTCCCCGTCGGCGATGAAGCAGATGTCGTGGCTGTCGGGCTTCTTGGCGACGGCCAGGCCGCGCTCCTCGGCCTCCGCGCGGATCTCCTCCTTCGTGGTGAGCGTGTCACCGAGGGGGAACATGGCGTGGGCGAGCTGACGGTCGTCCAGGACCCCGAGGACGTAGCTCTGGTCCTTGGCCATGTCCGAGGCGCGGTGCAGCTCGCGCGTGCCGTCGTCGTTCACGACCACCGTGGCGTAGTGACCGGTGACGACCGCGTCGAAGCCGAGCGCGAGGGCCTTGTCCAGGAGCGCGGCGAACTTGATCTTCTCGTTGCAGCGCAGGCACGGGTTGGGGGTGCGCCCCGCCTCGTACTCGGCGATGAAGTCCTCGACGACGTCCTCGCGGAACCGCTCGGCCAGGTCCCAGACGTAGAACGGGATGCCGATGACGTCCGCGGCGCGGCGGGCGTCGCGGGAGTCCTCGATGGTGCAACAGCCTCGCGCGCCCGTGCGGAACGATTGTGGGTTCGCCGAGAGTGCCAGGTGCACTCCGGTCACGTCGTGGCCGGCTTCGGCGGCACGCGCGGCGGCGACGGCGGAGTCCACGCCGCCCGACATGGCGGCGAGTACGCGAAGGGGGCGGGGGCGCTGCGGGGTCCGGTTCTCAGTCATAGCTCTAACAGGGTACGGGCCCGCGGGAACCAGCCGCCCGTGAGTAAGCGTTGACGATCACATGGGGGAAGAACAGGACTCGACGGCGGAGCGCGAGCAGGGGCGCCGTGGCGTGAACCGGCGGACGCTCCTGATCGGTGGCGCCGCGGCGGCCGTCGGCACGGCCGCGCTCGCGTCGGACAAGCTGAGCCGCCTGTGGTGGCGCCTTCCCGGCGTCGTCAAGAAGCGCAAGGAGGGCGAGGTCGATGCCCGGGGCGCGCAGTGGATCGCGGCGTCGGACTACAACTGGCGACGGGCGGACCGGCCCGACGACTACGACATAGACATGGTCGTCATTCACGTCGTGCAGGGCGGGTACGCGACGGCGCTGAGGGTCTTCAAGGACCCCGCGCACGGTGCGGCGGCCCATTACGTGGTGCGCAAGGACGGTCACGTGGCCCAGATGATCCGCGAGCTGGACGTGGCGTTCCACGCGGGGAACAAGAGCTACAACGAACGGAGCATCGGCATCGAGCACGAGGGCTTCGTCGACAAGAAGTCCTCGTTCACCGACGCCATGTACGCGTCGTCGGCGCGGCTCACCGCCGGGATCTGCAAGCGGTACGACATCCCGGTGGACCGCGAGCACATCATCGGGCACGTGGAGGTGCCCGGCACGGACCACACCGATCCGGGGCCGCACTGGGACTGGGACCGGTACATGAAGCTCGTCAAGAAGGCCCGCACCGCCCTCGCGTGACCTCCTGCTAGCGCAGGTGCACCGGCAGCGACTCCACCCCGTAGACGATGGACAGCTTGCGGAAGACGAGCTCATCGGGCTCGACCGCGAGCCGCATCTCGGGGAAGCGCTTGACCAGGGCGGGGTAGGCGGCGCGCAGCTCCATGCGGGCCAGTTCGGCGCCGATGCAGCGGTGGATGCCGTAGCCGAAGGCGAGGTGGCCCGAGGCCTTGCGGTGCGGGTCGAAGCCGCCGCCGTCGGGGGTGTACTTGGCGTCGCGGTTGGCGCCGCTCAGGGAGCACAGGACCAGGTCGCCCTTGGGTATGCGCACCCCGGCTATCTCGATGTCCTCACGGGCGAAGCGCGGGAAGGCCACCTGCACGACGGTGAGGTAGCGCAGCGCCTCCTCGACGAAGGGGGCGGCCGCCGCGTCGTCCTCGCGCAGCCGCGCCGCGGTCTCCGGGTCCCGCAGGAGCAGCAGGGAGCCGAGGGCCACCATGCTGGCGGTCGTCTCGAAGCCGCCGGTGAGGATGCCGTCGGCGAGACCGGCGAGCTCCTCGTCGTCGACGGTGTCGCCGTGCTCCTTCACGATCATGCCGAGCAGTCCGTCGCCCGGGTTCTCGCGCTGCTTCTTGACGACGTCCCGGAAGTAGGAGAGCGAGGCGGATATCGCCCCGAAGGGAGCGGTCGCCCCGGCGAAGAGGTCGAAGCGCTCCATGGCCAGCTGCTGGAAGTCGTGGCGGTCCTCGTAGGGCACGCCGAGCAGTTCGCAGATCGTCAGCGAGGGGATCGGCAGCGCGAAGGCCTGGACGAGGTCGACGGGCCCTTCGGCGGCCTCCATGGCGTCGAGCCGCTCCTCGACGATGGCCTCGATGCGGGGCGTGAGGCGGCGCAGCCTGCGCATCGTGAACTCGGGCGTGAGGATGCGGCGCAGATGCGTGTGGACCGGGGGGTCGCTGAAGCCGAGGCCGCCGGGGTGGTGGTCGTCGACGACACCGGCGTTGCCCGCGAGGTTCGTGAAGTCGTTGCTGAAGCCGTCGGTGGCGCCGAGGACGGCCTTCACCTCGTCGTATCCGGTGACCACCCAGGCGTCCATGCCGAACGGCAGCGGCACCTTGGATATCGGCTGCTCCGCCTGGTGCTCGGTGAGCCGGGCGACCGGGTCGAGTCCGTCGCGGCGCATCGGCGCGAGCAGGGGCTCGGGAAGGCGTGAGATCGCGGAGGCGCTGATCCCGTTCTTCTGGATCCTGGAGAGGTAGATGCGCCCGAGCCGCGCGGCTATGCGAGAGCGGAGGTTCGCCTTCAATGTGAACTCCATGAGGGGGTTGTCGTGCAGCCCCGAACGCGCGGAGCGGAGTCGCGAGCGGCAAGCATAGATCGGCGGACTGTGGGCCTCGTAGCCCACTCCTGTGCCTGTCCGCCCGATAGCGGCCGAAACCGGCATCAACTCTGGCCGGCCGCACACCAGTCCGGAGTCACTCTCGTCACATACCGGCCCGAACCAGGACCGACTTGTCGCCGCGAGGGGCCTGCCTCAGCTCAGGCCCGCCGTCCGCGCCCGTTCCACCGCCGGGCCGATCGCCTGCGCCACGGCGGTCACGTCCGCCTTCGTCGAGGTGTGTCCGAGGGAGAAGCGGAGCGTGCCGCGCGCCAGGTCGGGGTCGGTGCCGGTGGCGAGCAGGACATGGCTGGGCTGGGCCACGCCCGCCGTGCAGGCCGAACCGGTGGAGCACTCGATGCCCTGCGCGTCGAGCAGCAGAAGGAGGGAGTCGCCCTCGCAGCCGGGGAAGGTGAAGTGCGCGTTCGCGGGCAGCCGGCCGACCGGGTCTCCCCCCAGGATCGCGGCGGGCACCTCCGCGCGCACGGCGGTGATCAGCTCGTCCCGCAGCGCCCCGATCTCGCGGGCGAACCACTCGCGCTGCGAGGCGGCGTGCTTCCCGGCCACGGCGAACGCGGCGATCGCCGGGACGTCGAGCGTCCCGGAGCGCACGTGACGCTCCTGCCCGCCGCCGTGCAGGACGGGCACGGGGCTGTACTCACGGCCCAGGAGCAGCGCCCCGATGCCGTACGGACCGCCGATCTTGTGTCCGGAGACGGTCATCGCGGCGAGCCCGGACGCACCGAAGTCGACGGGCACCTGACCGAAGGCCTGCACCGCGTCGGCGTGCAGCGGGATGCCGAACTCCCCTGCCACATCGGCGAGTTCACGGATCGGCTGGATGGTGCCGATCTCGTTGTTGGCCCACATGACGGTGGCGATGGCGACGTCGTCGGGGTTGCGCGCGATCGCCTCGCGCAGCACCTCGGGGTGCACGCGGCCGTACGCGTCGACGGGGAGGTACTCGACGGTGGCGCCTTCGTGCTCGCCCAGCCAGTGCACGGCGTCGAGGACGGCGTGGTGCTCGACGGGGCTCGCGAGCACCCGGGTCCGCGCGGGGTCTGCGTCGCGTCTCGCCCAGTACAGGCCCTTCACGGCGAGGTTGTCGGCCTCCGTGCCGCCCGCGGTGAAGACGGTCTCGCTGGGGCGCGCGCCGAGCGACTCGGCGAGCGTCTCGCGGGCCTCCTCGACGGTGCGTCGCGCCCGGCGCCCCGCGGCGTGCAAGGAGGACGCGTTGCCGGTGACGGCGAGCTGAGCGGTCATCGCCGCGATCGCCTCCGGGAGCATCGGAGTGGTCGCTGCGTGGTCGAGGTAGGCCATGGTGGGCACGATTCTACGAGCCTCGCGGGGCCCCGCGTCCAAGCGGTGTCAGCCGGCGAGACCCCACGACACGGTGTTGTCCATGGACATCAGCACGCCGAGGACGACGAGATCGGCCACACCGAGCCCGAGTCCGAGCATCGCGCGGCCCTTCCGGGAGGTCCCGCGCAGGAGCGCGATGCTCGCGAGGACGATCGCGATCGGGCCGAGGAAGAGGTTCAGGACGAGCAGCCCGAGCAGGCCGAGGACGAACGACGCGACGGCCATGCCGTCGGTGTCACGCCGGCCGGTGGGGACGGGGGCGGCTGAGGTGGTGGTGGCCTTGGACCGGGGGGCGGTGGTGGTGAGTCCCATGGTGCGACTCCTTTCAGGGGCCGTACGGATCAGGTGCGAAGGAAGTGCGGATCAGGCGCCGATCAGGCGTGACGCGCTCAGGAATGGTGGCGCGTGTGCCGCTCGCGGACCGCGAACACCATCAGCCAGACGCCGATGACGGCGGCGGCGACGAGGGAGACGGAGAGGGGCGCGTGGGCCACGGCGCCCAGGGCGACGCCGAGCAGCAGGAGGGCGGCTACGAGAAACAGCATGGGGCACCTCTCTTGTGAGGGTCGGCTGATCTTGTGAGGGTCGACGCGAGGGTTGACCGGAGCTTTGGGTGAACGCTTGTGGTAACAACTGTTCACTGATTTAGAGCGTACCGCGTCTCCGGCTTCCCAATCCCGGAGAACAGTTGTTAACTGCATGGCATGAGTCACACTCTCGGCATCCGGCAGGCCCAGAAGCAGAAAACCCGGCAGGCACTCCTCGACGCGGCACTCCAGCTGCTCGCCGAGCAGAGCCTGAGCAGTCTGGGTCTGCGCGAGGTCACCCGTGCCGTGGGCGTGGCTCCCACCGCCTTCTACCGGCACTTCCGCGACATGGGCGACCTGGGTGTGGCCCTGGTCGAGGAAGCGCTCGGCAGCCTGCACACCACGCTCGTCGCCCTCCTCGCGGCGACCGGCGACGGTGACGGCGAGGAACGCATCGCGGCCACGGTCGAGTTGATCGTCGCCTATGTGCGCACGCACCCCGCACACGTCCGCTTCATCGCCCGCGAGCAGCACGGCGGGGTACAGGCCGTACGGTCCGCGATAGGCGATCAACTCACCCTGTTCGCCGAGGAGGTGAAGGACCAGTTCGCCCAGGAGCCCGAGTCGGCGGGCTGGGACCCGGAGGACCTCCTGATGCTGGCCAGGATGTACGTCGACCACATGGTGCTGACCGCGTCCGCACTCCTGGAGGCGGCGCCCGGCACCGAGGAGCGGGTGGCGGCCAGCGCGCGCAGGCAGCTGCGCCTGGTGTCGCTCGGGCGGCACCACTGGCTGGACGAGCAGTGACCCGGCAGTGACCCGGGAAGCGGCACAGACCCTTCCGGCCGCCCTTGCCCGGCCATACCCCTCGACTCTCACGTAAGGAGCTACTAGCCTTACGGTCATGACGATCGACGACGACTGGACGCTCGACCAGACCTTCATGGGCCCGACCGGAGCCGTCCGCTGGACCGCCCTGGGCGCCGCGGACGCACCGCCCGTCGTCCTGGTCCACGGCACCCCCTTCTCCTCGTACGTCTGGCGGGGCGTGGCCCGCGCGCTCTCCCGCGAGCACCGCGTGTACGTGTGGGACCTGCCCGGCTACGGCACCTCGGAGATGCGGTCCGGGCAGGACGTGACCCTGGCCGCGCAGGCCCGCGTCCTCACCGAACTCCTCGCGCACTGGGGACTGGCCGAACCGGCCGTCGTGGCCCATGACTTCGGCGGCTGCGTCGCCCTGCGCGCCCACCTCCTGCACGGCGCCCGCTACGAACGTCTCGCGGTCGTCGACCCGGTGGCACTCGCACCCTGGGGCTCCCCCACCTACCGCCTGCTCGGCGCGCACGCCGACGTCTTCAGCCAACTGCCGCCCGCCCTGCACGAGGCACTCGTGCGCGAGTACGTCGCCTCGGCGAGCCACCGCGGCCTGCACCCGGCGGTACTCGACCGCCTGGTCCAGCCCTGGTGCACCCAGGAGGGCAGGCCCGCGTTCTACCGGCAGATCGAGCAGAACGACCAGCGGTTCACCGATGAAGTCCAGGGGCGCTACGGGGAGTTGGCGCTGCCCGTCCTCATCTGCTGGGGCACGGAGGACACCTGGATCCCCGTGGAACGCGGCCACGAGCTCGCCGAGCTGATCCCCGGAGCCGAGCTGCGCCTGATCGAGGGCGCGGGACACCTCGTACAGGAGGACGCGCCGGCCGAGCTCACCGGCGAGCTGAGCCGCTTCCTGCGTACAGCTCGCTGACCGCGGCGGCGGCGTCCGCCAGCTCGGCACGCACCTCGGGCGGCGAGAGCACCTCCACGCTCGCGGCGAACGGGAGCAGCGTGCGGGCGTCGCCGATGACGCCGAACCCGAGCCGGACGGTGATCCACTCGCTCGTCCCGTCGTCCTCGGGAGGGGCGCTGACGAAGTGCCCCTTGAGACGCAGGAACTGCGCGAACCGGTCTCGCGCCACCCGCGCCGTCACGTCGACGCCGACCGGGCGGTCCTCGACCTGCCGCTTCAGCACGCCCCACACGTCGGCGAGTTCGACGCCGGGCCTGCGCTGCACGGGTGCGTCCGTGAGGGTCGCCGCCCGTACGCGGTCGGCGCGGAAGAGCTGCGGGGCGCCGCGCCGGTCGGCGACCAGATACCAGACACCCGCCTTGGAGACGAGGCCGTAGGGGTCCACGGTGTATGTGCGCGGCTCCGCGTCGCCGCTGTGCCGGTAGCGCAGGCGCAGCCGCCGGTCGGAGAAGACGGCGTCCTGCAGTACGTCGAGTCCGCCGGTGACCGGATCCGATCCGCGGGGCCCCGGCATCCAGCGCGCCGAGTCGACGAGGATGCGGCGGCTCGTCAGCTCGGCCGCCGGGCGGTGCGGTGCGGGCAGCGCCGCCATGACCTTGCGCAGCGCGGAGCCGATAGCCTCGTCGAGCCCGAGCGCCGCGTGCGCGCCCTGCGCGGCCAGGATGAACAGCGCCCGCGACTCGTCCGCGGTGAGCCCCGTGACGTCCGTGCGGAAACCGGGCAGGAGCGCGATGCCGCCGTGCCGCCCGCGCTCGGCGTACACCGGGACGCCGGAGGCGGAGAGCGCCTCGACGTCGCGGTAGATGGTGCGCACCGAGACTTCGAGGCGGGCGGCCAGTTCATGGGCGGGGACCTGCCCGCGGGTCTGGAGCAGCAGCAGGATCGAGAGCAGCCGGTCGGATTTCACGCAGCCAAGGATGGCCTGTCGGCCCTCTCCGGATCATGCATATGATTCAGGCGTGTTCGATTCCCGGCACATCAGGTCATTCCATGAAGTGGTCCGGACCGGCTCCTACTCCGCCGCCGCCCGCTCGCTCGGCTATACGCAGCCCGCGATCACCCAGCAGATGAAGGCGCTCGAACGGTCCGTCGGCACGGTCCTGTTCACGCGCGTCGGCCGCAGGATGCGGCTGACGGAGGCGGGTGAGGCGCTGTCCCGGCACGCGGGGATCATCCTCGGCAACATCGACGCGGCCCAGCAGCAGATGAACGCCATCACGGGCCTGCGCACCGGCCGCGTCCGCATCTGCGCCTTCCCCAGCGCCAACGCCACCCTCATCCCCGAGGCCCTGTCACGGCTCGCGAAGAGCCATCCCGGCGTACGCGTCGAGCTCCAGGAGAACGAACCTCCCGAGTCGCTCCAGCGTCTGGTGGACGGCGACTGCGACGTCACCCTGGCCTTCCACTACCCCGGCCTGCACGAGGACGTGCCGGACGAGGTGGTGGAGATCCCGCTGATGGAGGACCAGCTGACGGTCCTCATGCCGTCCCGGCATCCGCTGGCCCGGCGCCGTTCCGTCCGGCTCGTCGACCTCGCGGGCGAGCGCTGGATCGCGGGCTGCCTGCGCTGCCGCGCCAACTTCCTGCACGAATGCGCCGAGCAGGGATTCGCGCCCGACATCGCCTTCACCACGGACGACAACCTCGTCATCCAGAGTCTGGTCGCCGAGGGGCTCGGCATCGCGATGATGCCGGGGCTCGTCCTCAACTTCCTGCGCCACCGGGACGTGACGGGCCGCGCCCTCGATCCGGCGTCACGCCGGCAGGTCTCCGCGTACGCGCTCCGGGAACATCTGCGGATTCCCGCGACGGCGCTGGTGCTGGACGAACTGAAGGCGGTCGCGGCGAACCGCGTGGGCTGCTGAGCCACCCCCTGCCCCCCCCGTCCCCACCCCGGCCTCCCATCCATAAGCAAAAGTTGGGGAAGCGCTTAGAAACTGTCGTTGGACGTGATGGAAGAGCGGCAGGACGCTGCCCTTATGAGCACCTCCACCACCGCGTTCCGCGCCGCCCGCACCACCGGGCGCCTGGACATCCTCGTCTCCGGCGTGCGCGAGGCCGTCGGGCGGGGTCTTCCGCCGGACCTGACGGCGTACCTGGTCGGCGAGCGGCTCGCGCCGCAGCTGGGCGCGGCCGATCTGCTCACCGACGAGCAGCGTGCGGGCGACCCGGAGCACTACCGGCAGCATCTGCTGCACGCCGAGCACGACGGCAGCTTCTCCGTGATCGCCGTCGTCTGGCTGCCGGGCCAGCGCACGCCGGTTCACGACCACGTCTCCTGGTGCGTCTCCGGCGTCCACGAGGGCGCGGAGCACGAGCGGCGCTACCGGCTGATACCGGCGGCGTCCGGCTCCCCCGCGCGGCTCGTCGCCACCGAGGACCTCGTCAACGAGCAGGGCACGGTGGCCGCTTTCGCGCCGCCCGGCGACATCCACCGGGTCTGGAACGCCGGTACGGAGCGTGCCATCTCGCTCCACGTGTACGGCGCGGACATCTCCCGCCTGGGCACCAGCGTGCGCCGGGTGTACGACCTGCCGGCCGACCACTGATGGCGCTCCTGGGGCAGCGCCATCAGACCGCCCCCGTGACGCCTCCCGGCCCCCGCCCGCTGCCGGGCCTCGCCCTCGCCGCGCTCGGTGTCGTGGTGGCCTGGGCGATCCACGCCCTGATCCCCGCCGTGCCGATGCTGACGGCGGCCGTGGTGCTCGGGCTAGCGGCGGCGCACGTGCCGGGCGTACGCGCTGTCGTACGAGGCCGGGGCAAGGCGGGGCTGTCGCTCGCCGGGAAGCGGCTGATGCGGGTCGGCGTCGTCCTGCTCGGCCTGAAGCTGAGCCTGGACGACGTCCTCGGCCTCGGCTGGGCGACCGTGGCGATGGTGCTCGGGGTGGTCGCGGCGACGTTCTTCGGGACGTGGTGGCTAGGCCGCCGGATGGGCCTGCCCGGCGACCAGCCGCTCCTGATCGCCACCGGCTACTCGATCTGCGGCGCGTCCGCGATCGGCGCGGTCAGCGAGGTGACCGAGAGCGAGGAGCGGGACGCGGCGGTCTCGGTGGCGCTCGTGACGCTGTGCGGGACGCTCGCCATCGCCGTACTGCCGCTGCTACAGGGGCCGTTGGGGCTGAGCGACGCGGAGTTCGGGCAGTGGGCCGGGGCGAGTGTGCACGACGTGGGCCAGGTGGTGGCCACCGCGCAGACCGCGGGGCCGGGGGCGCTGGGGGACGCGGTCCTCGTGAAGCTGATGCGGGTGGCGGTGCTCGCGCCGCTGGTGGCGGCGGTGGGTCTCTCCGTGCGAGCACGCTCAACGGCCCGCGAAACGGGAAAGCGCCGCCCGCCGGTACTGCCGCTGTTCGTGGCGGGCTTCTTGGGGATGGTCGCGGTACGGAGCTCCGGCTGGGTGCCGGGGACCGCGCTCGACGTGGCGGGGCACGCACAGGAACTGCTCCTGGCAGCAGCGTTGTTCGGCCTGGGCGCAGCGGTGGACCTTCGGTCACTGACCCGAACGGGGGGCCGGGTGGCGGCACTGGGGCTGTGCGCGTGGGTGGTGGTGGCGGGGGTGTCATACGTGGGGGTCATGGCGACGGCGTAGGCATCGGGGCGACGGCGGGGGCGCCAGCCGAGCGGGACAGCGAGGGCAAGGCGGCGGGCACTGGCCGGGCGTGGGCACGGCCCAGGCAACGGGGCGATCACTACCCAAGCCGGGCGGCACGGCCGCGGCTCAGGGACAGCCATCTCGACGTCATGGCGGCTGCCCAGGCGCGGCACTGCCCCGGGGCGCGGCCACCATGCGAGGCGGGCGGGTGCCAGCCGGGCGGCACGGCCGCGGCTCAGGGACAGCCATCTCGACGTCATGGCGGCTGCCCAGGCACCGCGGTGGCGGCACTGGCCCGGGGGGGGGCGGTAGGGGCCTGTCCGGCGCCGACCCGGCGGACAGGCCCCTGGCTGTGGGGGGGAATTGCTCGTCGCCCGTGTGCTGCGGGGTGATCGGGTGGGTGGGTGGGAGAGATCCGTCGCGCAGCGGCGGTTCAGAACAGGGCAGCGGCGGCGGCAGCGGCCGTGAAGGAAACGCGGCAGCCGCCGTTCAGGAGAGGCGGACCCGGGCCAGCTGGCGCGACTGGGCGACCAGGCGGTCCCCGCTGTCCCAGACCTCCGCGTCCTCCTCCAGGAACCCGCCCGCGAGGTTGCGGGTCGTGATCGAGACCCGGAGAGGACCCGGCGCGGGCTTCGCGCGGACGTGCACCGTCAGCTCCACTGTCGGCACCCAGCCGGAGAGCCCGATCTCGAAGGCCGTCGGCGGCAACGCGTCCACCGCGAGCAGCAGCGACAGCGGATCGGCGTCACGCCCGTCCGCGAGGCCGAACCAGGCCCGCATCTCCCCCTTGCCGGAGGGCTGGCCGAGGGCCCACCCCAGGGTGGACGGGTCCAGCTTCAGGAAGAGCCGGTCACTGATCGCCGAACTGCCGGGCACAGGGCGGTGGTCCGGGGCGTCCTGCGGCCCGAAGCACTGCTCGATCGGCGGCAGCGCGGGCGGCTTGGCCGTCGTACGGACGTCGTCGGGGAGCCCCGCCAGATCTCCGTACGAGGCGAGCACGCGGATCCGCTCGACCTCGCGCCCCTCCTCGTCGTACTGGAAGAGCGAGGCCTGCCCGGTCGACAGGGTCCGCCCGGCGCGTGCCGTGTCCGTGCGGATCACGGCGGGCCCGGGCTGGGACGCCGTGAGGTAGTGCGCGGAGACCGTGAAGGGGTCCGCGTGCGGCAGGGCGTCGGCCAGCGCACGGCCGAGGACCGCGAGGAGATAGCCGCCGTTGACGGCGTTGATGATCGTCCATCCGGCGGAGAGCTCGATGTCGTAGACACCGGGCTCCCGCCGGGTGACCGCGGTGTCGCGGTCGAACTCGCTGTCGCCGATGCTCGCGGGCACCGCTGCCGGGATGGATGCTGCCTCTGCCATACCGGCAACGTACAACAAGAAATTACTGAGCGGTAGCTTTTTCTGCCGGACCGGCCCGCGTCAGGCCGCGTCCTCCACCTCCACCGCGGTCGACCGCCGGTGCCAGGCCCGCGGCGCACGCCAGTGGTAGTGCAGCGCGAGCAGCCGCAGGACGAAGGTCGTGATCACCGCGAGGCCGCTGGTGAAGGCGTTCACCATGTCGTACTTGATGCAGAGCGCGACCATCGCGGAGCCGACGATCGCGGGCACCGCGTACAGGTCCCGGTCCCAGCGCACCAGCCACGGCACCTCGTTGGCGATGATGTCGCGCAGCACGCCGCCGCCCACCGCCGTGGCGAGCCCCAGGGCCGCCGACGCGGTGAGGCCGAGGCCGTAGTCGTACGCCTTGGTCGTGCCGGTGACGCAGAAGAGGCCGAGGCCCGCCGCGTCGAAGACGTTCACCGCGAGCTGGGTGCGCTCCACCTCCGGGTGCAGGAAGAACACCAGGAGCGCGGCGAACAGCGGCGTGATGAAGTAGCCCAGGTCGACGAAGGCGGCGGGCGGCACCGCCCCGATGACCACATCCCGGATGAGCCCTCCGCCCAGCGCGGTGACCTCGGCGAGCACGGCGATGCCGAAGACGTCGAAGTTCTTGCGTACGGCGAGCAGCGCGCCGGAGATCGCGAACACGAAGATCCCGACGATGTCGAGCGCGTGCTGGACGGAGGGACTGAACAGATCCTGGATCACGCGACATTCTTACCTGCCCGCCGCGGCGGGCCCGGCAAGGGGCCGCTACAGGGCGGGCTTGCCCTTCGTGAACAGCCACGTCTGGAACAGCGAGTCGAGCTGCTTGCCCGAGATCTTCTCGGCGAGGCGGATGAAGTCGGCGGTCTTCGCGTTCCCGTACCGGTTCTGCTCGGTCCAGGCCGGGAGCAGCTTGAAGAACGCCTTGTCGCCGATGCGCTCGCGCAGGACCTGGAGCGTCATCGCGCCGCGGTTGTAGACGGCGGAGGCGAACATGGTGTCGCGCTGCGGGTCGCCGACGACGGTCTGCCAGAAGGCGGAGTCGGCGGGGCGTGAGTTGTAGCCCGCGAGGAAGGCGTCATGGGCGGACTGGGTGCCCTTGTGCTCGCTCCACAGCCACTGGGAGTAGGTGGCGAAGCCCTCGTTGAGCCAGATGTGCTTCCACTTCTCGACCGAGATCGAGTCCCCGAACCACTGATGGGCCAGCTCGTGGGCGATGGTCGACTCGCTGCGGATCGCGGAGTAGACGGGCTTGGTCTGGGTCTCCAGGGAGAAGCCCGCCTGCGGCATGTCGTCGACGATCGCGCCGGTCTCCTCGAAGGGATAGGGACCGAAGATCTTCGACCAGTAGTCGGTGACCTCGGCGGTGACGCCGTACACGTCGACGTTGTTGCTGTTCTCCAGTACCGGGTCGATGGCGACGTAGATCGGGGTGCCGGCCGGGGTCTTGCCCTGCTTCACGTCGAACTTGCCGATGGTGGCGGTCGCGAGATAGGTCGCCATGGGCTTGGTCTCGCGCCAGTGGGCGACGGTCTGTCCGCCCTTGGTGGAGGTGCCGACGAGCCGGCCGTTCGAGACGCCCGTCAGGCCCTTGGGCGCCTTGATGCGGATGTCGAAGGCGGCCTTGTCCGACGGGTGGTCGCTGGACGGGAACCAGGTCGAGGCCGCGTTGGGCTCGCAGGCGACGAAGACGCCGTCGGTGGTCTTCATCCAGCCGTAGTCGGAGCCGAAGACGATGGGGCCGCTCAGCGGCTCGGGCACGCCGCCGTAGGTGACGGTCACGGTGAACTTCTTGTTCTTGTCCAGGTGGTCGCGCGGGCTGATGCGGATCTCGTCGCCGTCGCGGGTGAACTTCGCGCGTCTGCCGTTCACCTCGATTCTCGTCACCTCCAGCTTCTGGAGGTCGAGGTCGAACGAGGACAGGTTCTGGGTGGCGCGTGCGCTGATCGTGGTGCGGCCGTCGAGGCGGTCGGTGTCGGGGTTGTAGGCCACGTCGAGGCCGTAGTGGCTGACGTCGAACCCGCCGTTGCCGAGCTGCGGGAAGTACGTGTCGCCGACGCCGTCGGAGCCCGGGTGGGGTGCGGGTGCGGCGGCTATCAAGCAGAAGGAGGCGGCGGCGGTGGCCAGCGCCCCCAGACGTGCCGAACGGGAGAGTGCCATGAGTCATCCCTTAGCGCGTGTTCCGATGAAACGGACACGCAGACTCTGCACTCTCCCGTATGGGCGTGTACATGACTTGGTGCCTGATTTTTACCAAGTCATCAGGTGCTACTGGTCAGTTGACGCCTGACCCTTGCCTTCCGCTTCAGGAGCGGTCTTCGCCTCAGGCGCGGTCTTCGTGACGGTCTTCTTCGGAGCCGCGGCCTCCTCGGCCGTCTCCTCCGCCTTGCTCACCACCGACACCACGTCGATCGCCTCCTTGGCGACCTGCAGCAGCTTGGTGTCGCCCGGCTGCTGGTCCTCGGCGTTCTCCGGGTGGTGGCACGCCACCTGGTGACCGGAGGCGAGGGGGATCAGCGGCGGCTCGGTCTTCGCGCAGATCTCGGTCGCCTTCCAGCAGCGCGTGTGGAAACGACAGCCGGTGGGCGGGTCGATCGGCGAGGGGACGTCACCGCGCAGCAGGATGCGCTCGCTCTTGACGCCACGCCGCTTGGGGTCGGGCACGGGCACCGCGGAGAGCAGCGCCTTGGTGTACGGGTGCATCGGCGTGGAGTAGAGGTCCTTGCGGTCCGCCAGCTCCACGATCTTGCCCAGG
Source organism: Streptomyces sp. NPDC032198 (assembly GCF_040636975.1). Taxonomy (NCBI): domain Bacteria; kingdom Bacillati; phylum Actinomycetota; class Actinomycetes; order Kitasatosporales; family Streptomycetaceae; genus Streptomyces; species Streptomyces sp. NPDC032198. Next base: position 264,126 of record NZ_JBEZVL010000011.1, read on the forward strand.
TACATCACCGCGATGCGGTCCGAGACGTGCCGGATGACCGAGAGGTCGTGCGCGATGATCACGTACGTGAGACCGAGCTCGTCCTGCAGGTCGTCCAGGAGGTTGACCACCTGCGCCTGGATAGAGACGTCCAGGGCGGAGACGGGCTCGTCGGCCACGACCAGCTTGGGCCGCAGGGCGAGCGCACGCGCGATGCCGATGCGCTGGCGCTGACCGCCGGAGAACTCGTGCGGGTAGCGGTTGTAGTGCTCGGGGCTGAGCCCCACCCGCTCCAGCATCTCCTGCACGTGCTTGCGCAGGCCGCCCTCGGGCTTGACGCCCTGCAGCTTGAACGGCGCACCGACGATCGTGCCGATGGTGTGCCGCGGGTTCAGCGACGAGTACGGGTCCTGGAAGATCATCTGCACGTCACGGCGCAGCGGCCGCATCTTGCCGGTGTTCAGGTGCGTGATGTCCACACCCTCGAACTCCACGCGGCCCGCGGTCGGTTCGAGCAGACGGGTGATCAGACGGCCCATCGTCGACTTGCCGCAGCCCGACTCGCCCACGACACCGAGCGTCTCGCCCGGACGCACGTCGAAGGAGAGGCCGTCCACGGCCTGCACGGCCGCCACCTGGCGCTGCAGCAGCCCCTTCTTGATGGGGAAGTGCTTCACCAGGCCTTCGACCTTGAGCAGCGGCTCGGGCGACTCGGAAGAGCCCTTCGTCTGCGCCGGGATCGTCATCTCCTGGCCCTTCGCCTGATCTTTCGTGTCGTCTTTCACAGCTTCGGCGCAATCTCTTCGGTCCAGATGCGGGTGCGCTCGTCCTGCGACATGTGGCAGGCGGTGAAGTGCCCCGGCGCGACCTCGTGCAGGTCGGGGCGCTCACGGCGGGTGATCTGGTCCTTGGGGATGTCGGCGTACGGGCAGCGCGGGTTGAAGGCGCAGCCCGTGGGCAGGTTGATCAGGCTGGGCGGGGAGCCCTTGACCGGCACGAGACGGTCGGTCTCCTCGCGGTCGATGCGCGGCATCGAGCCCAACAGGCCCCAGGTGTAGGGGTGCTGGGGTTCGTAGAAGACCTTCTCCGCGGTGCCGCGCTCGACGCAGCGCCCGCCGTACATCACGAGCAGCTCGTCCGCCATCTCGGCGACCACGCCCAGGTCGTGCGTGATCATGATGACCGCGGAGCCGAACTCCTTCTGCAGATCCCGGATGAGGTCGAGGATCTGCGCCTGGACGGTGACGTCCAGGGCGGTCGTCGGCTCGTCCGCGATGAGCAGTTCGGGGTTGTTCACCAGGGCCATCGCGATCATCGCGCGCTGGCGCATGCCGCCCGAGAACTCGTGCGGGTAGCTGTCGACCCGCTTGTCCGGCTGGGGAATGCCCACCCGGTCGAGCATCTCGATGGCGCGCTTGCGGGCGGCCTTCTTGTCCACGTTGTTGTGGACCCGGTACGCCTCCATGATCTGCTTGCCGATGGAGTAGTACGGGTGCAGCGCGGACAGCGGGTCCTGGAAGATCATCGCCATGTCGCGGCCGCGCAGCTTGCGCACCTCGTTCGGGTCCGCGCTCAGCAGCTCCGTGCCGTTCAGCCAGATCTCGCCCGACAGCTGCGCCTTGCGGGCGCCGTACTGCCCGGCGGTGTGCAGGCCGAGGATGCCCAGCGAGGTGACCGACTTGCCGGAGCCGGACTCGCCGACGATGCCGAGGGTCTTGCCCTTCTCCAGCTGGAAGCTGAGCCCGTCGACGGACTTGACCAGGCCGTCGTCGGTCGGGAAGTGCACCTTGAGGTCGCGCACCTCGAGGAAGGCGGTGGGAGCGACCGAGTCAGCGACGGGTTCTCCGACCGCCGCCCCGGTCTTGTGCAGTTCGGTCATCCCAGCCTCACTCGCGGGTCGATGACGGCGTACAGAAGGTCGACGACGAGGTTGGCCAGCGCGATCGCGAGCGACGCGCACAAGGTGACGCCGAGGATCACCGGCAGGTCCTTGTTGCTGATGGCCTTGACCGCCTCCAGGCCGAGCCCCGGCAGGTTGAAGGTGGACTCGGTGAGGACGGCGCCACCGAGGAGCACACCGAGGTCGAGGCCGAAGACCGTGAGGATCGGCGTCATGGCGGAGCGCAGCGCGTGCCGTCTGATGACGACGGCCTCGCCGAGCCCCTTGGCGCGCGCGGTGCGGATGTAGTCCTCACCGAGCACTTCCAGCATGGTGGCGCGGGTCAGTCGCGCGTACATGGCGGCGTTGAGGAACGCGAGCACGATCCACGGAAGGATCAGCGTCTCGAACCAGATGTTGATCGGATCGTCCGTGGTGAGGGTGTCCTCGATCTTCACCCAGCCGAGGGTGTGGACGAAGAGGCCCATCGCGATCATGCCGGTGAAGAAGATCGGCAGGGAGACGCCGCCGAGGGCGGTGATCATCGCGGAACGGTCCCAGATGGTGCCCCGCTTGAGCGCGGAGAGCACACCGGTGGCGACACCGGCGACCAGCCACAGCACGCACGCGCCGGCGGCGAGCGCCGCAGTGACGGGCAGGGCGTCCTTGAGGGTCTCCCAGACGGGCGCCTCGGTACGGAAGGAGTATCCGAAGCAGGGGGCCGGGCAGTGGGTCACGTCGGCCCCGTTGGCGTAGTCACGCCCCATCGGGATGCCCTTGACGAAGTCCCAGAACTGGACGAGCAGAGGGTCGTCCAGTCCCAGTTTGATCCGGATGCCCGCGAGCTGCTCGGCTCCGGACGACTTACCGGCGAAGAGGACGGCGATGTCCTGTCCCGCCCACTTGGGCAGCATGAAGAAGACGGTGAAGGTCGCGAGCAGTACGACCAGCACCATGACGACGACGGCGATCAGGCGCCGGATGAGATAAGCAAGCACTGTGCGCGGCCCGGCGGTGGCCGGGACCCCCTTGTGAGGAGTCCCGGCCACCGCCCGGGGCCATCACCTGCCCTTCGGACTGGCGGGATTCGGCGGTGGGTCTGCCTTGCGGCGGGGACTACTTCTTGTCGTTCACACCGAGCGAGATGTAGTCGTAACGACCGCTGTAAGCGGCGGACGAGTAGACGTTGGTCGCCCGCGAGGAACGCCAGCTGATGTTCTTCTCGTAGATGAAGGGCATCCAGTACGCCTTGTCCACGATCTCGTGGGCGAGGTCGGTGTAGATCTGGCCGGCCTTCTCGGGGTCTACCGTGGCGATCGCGTCGTCGAAGTACTTGTCGATCTTCGGCTCGTCGATCTGCGACTCGTTGTAGTTGCCGTTCTCGTTGATGAAACGGCTGTCGAACAGCGGCTGGGCGTAACCCTGGCCGGTCGGGAAGTCAGGACCCCAGCCCGCCATCGTCATGCCGATGCCGCGCTTCTTCACCACCGCGGGAGAGCCGGTGATGCTGGAGGAGTCGGCGCCGTCGATCTGGTCGACCTCGGCGTTGATGTTGACCTTCTTGAGCTGCTCCTGGAGCGCCGTGGCGGCGTCCACCTCACCCGGCTGGTTGGTGCGGGCCGAGATCTTGGTCGAGAAGCCGCCCGGCTTGCCGCAGTTCTTGAGCTCTTCCTTGGCCTTGGTGGCGTCCGGCTTGCCCTTGCGCTTCAGGATCCCGTACGGGTCGTAGTCGTCGTGGCCCTTGATCGACTTCGGGAAGACGTTGGTGGCGATCTCACCGGCGGCGACCGGGCCACCACGGGTCTTCTGCAGGCTCGCGAAGTCCGTGGCGTAGAAGACGGCCTTGCGGCAGGCCTCGTTGTCGAACGGCTTCGTCTTGGTCACAAGGGCGACGTAACGGACGAAGTCCGTCTGCATGTTGTCGACGTTGTCCTTGTGGTCCTGAATGGCGGTGGTACGACCCGACTGGGTCATGCCCGTGCCATTCATGTCGATGTCGTAGTCACCTTCCATCAGGCGCTTGTCGTTCTCTTCGAGGTTCGCCGAGATGGTGACCGAGATCTTGTCCGGCAGCGCGGGACGGATCGGGTCGGACGACTTCTTCCAGTTCTTGTTGCGGACGAGCGTGATGCTCTTGCCCGCGCTGTAGTTCTGGAACTTGTACGGGCCGGAGGAGAACGGGCGCTGGGTGTACTTGGCGCCGGTGTCCTCGGACTGCTTGACCGGGGTGCCCGACGGCATCGCGAGCATCTGCTCGAAGTCGCCGTTCTTCTTGGGCAGCTTGAAGATGATGGTCTTGTCGTCAGGCGTCTCGATCGCCTTCAGGCCCAGCTTGTCCTTCGACTTGTCCTCGTAGGGGCCCTTGTACTCGCCCTTGGGGTCAAGCGTGGACTTCAGGTAGCCGGGACCACCGGTGATGACCTTGGTCGCCCAGATGCGCTCGATGCCGTACTTGATGTCCTTGGAGGACATCTTCGAGCCGTCTTCCCAGGTCAGACCATCACGCAGCTTGTACGTGTAGGTCTTGCCGTCGTCGCTGATCTTCGCCGTGGACTCGGCGAGGTCGGGGACGAGCTTGTTGGACGCGGCACCCGGCTTGGTGTCGTACGTGATCAGCGTGCGGGTGTAGTACCGCATGAAGTCCCACGTCATGCCGTAGTACGCGCGCTGCGGGTCGGCCGAGTCCAGGTCCTGCTTGGCGATGAACTTGAGCGTTCCGCCCTTCTTCGCCGACTTGTTCGCGACCTTGCCGATGGCGGCGTTGTAGCCGGCACCCTTGCTGTCGTCGTCGTCGCTGCCGCCGCCGCACGCCGTGGTGGTCACCAGCGCCGCCACGACGAGGGCCGCGCCTGCGGTCAACCGTCGTCTAGAGGAACCTGTGGGCATTTCTCGCATCCTCCGAGATTCGCGGTCCTTGGCTTTGACTGCCTTAAGAACCATGGGAAGAGCCACCTGACGCTGCGGCAGGGGCAAGCCAGTTGAAGCTGTTTACCGAGTTCCCTTGGGGTCCAGGGCGTCGCGCAGCCCGTCACCGAAGAGGTTGAAGGCAAGCACGGTCACGAAGATCGCCAGGCCGGGGAAGACCATGAACATCGGGTCGTGCTCGTACGTCGCGAGGGCGTCCCGGAGCATGCCGCCCCAGGAGGCCGTCGGCGGCCGTACACCTGCGCCGAGGAAGCTGAGCGCCGCTTCGGTGAGGATGTTGGTGGGGATCATCAGGGTCGCGTACACGGTGATCGGCGCGACCAGGTTCGGCAGCAACTCACGGAAGAGGATGTGCCGTTGACCGCCGCCGAGGCTGCGGGCCGCCTCCACGTACTCGCGTTCGCGCAGCGAGAGGGTCTGGCCGCGGACGATGCGTCCGACGTAGGGCCAGCCGAAGAAGCCGATCACCAGGATCAGTACCGCGATGCGGACGCCGCTGCCGGTGAGACCGAGCAGGTCGTCGGGGAGGACGGAGACCAGGGAGATCACGAAGAGCAGCTGCGGGAAGGCGAGCAGCACGTCCATGACCCGGCTGATGAGCGCGTCGATCCAGCCGCCGAAGTAGCCGGCGATGATGCCGAAGAAGGTGCCGAGCACCACGGCCACCACGGCGGCGAGGAACGCCACCAGCAGTGAGATCCGGGCGCCGTAGACGATCCGGCTGAAGACGTCGCGGCCCTTGTTGGGCTCCACTCCGAAGAGGAAGTCCCAACTCATGCCGCCGAACGCGCCCTTGGGCAGGTTCGTCAGGTCTTCCAGCTCGTCCTGATGGAACTCGTTGGGCGGGTGGCCCAGCAGGGAGACGATCAGGGGCGCGAAGACGGCGACGAGGACCAGGAGGATCACCGTGATGCCACCGGCCAGGGCGACCTTGTCCCGCTTCAGGCGGTTCCAGGCGATCTGCTTGAGGGACCGCCCCTCGACCTTCTTCACCCCTGCACCAGCTGCGGGAGCGACGTCCGCTGTCGGGTCCGCGTCCGCAGGTGTGTCATGCAATGGTGCCGTCATCGTGGCAGGGACCCCTCTCAACCGGTGGTGACCGGCCCGCACTTGCCGCTGTAGCGACGTGATCAGTCCGTCGTACACAGGGGCGAAGCGCCCCTGGTGCGGGAGTCTTCATCGCCGTCGCGATCTGTTACCAGACTTGACGGGGAATGGATGCGCAACCGTGATGCTGATCGAGGTGTTCCGTTATCCGGACGCAGGTGAACGAGGGTCGAACACGGGGCAGTTGGGTCGCAATGCGCCACGGGAGCCCATAGGGCCCCTCCACCATCAGAACGGACATCGTGACGGTCAGGGCAGGTATACGAGCCGCGGTGGCCGGTTCAGGGCCTTCTCGGTGAGGGTCACGGCGCTGATTCAGTACTGCGCGGGGTAGCCGTAGCCCCCCGCGGGGGCCGGGGCCGGCTGGGCCTCGCGGTCGTAGAACGGGCGCGCGTTGGCGTGCAGCCACATGGCGACCGGGTCGTACCCGTCGGACATCGCGACGGTCGATACGGGCAGACCGTCGGGGACGGCGGCGATCGACTGCTGCATCATCGTGCGCACCCCGTCGACCGATCCCGGCGAGGTGTCGTACACATCGAGACCGATGGCCAGATACGGGGCGCCCAGCGCGGGCTGCACCCAGGCGCGGCGCAGCGAGCGGACCGCGGGGGTGCGGTGCGCGTTCTGCGTGAGCAGGGCGTAGAACTGGGGGATCTCGATGGCCGGCTCGGTGAGCCTCAGCGGTCCCGCGGGCAGCAGGTCGAGGCCCGTGGCGATGCGCCGCAGGTCGAGCCAGGGGATGCCCACGCCGCCGCCGGGGGCGTGCGGATTGAGCCAGAGGCCGTAGTGGTCGGGGTAGAGGGTGCGGGAGATGTCGAGCCCGCTGACCACTTCGTACGAGCGGTTCCAGCCACTGGCGGAGAGCTCCTGGGCGGAGGTCACGCACGGCGCGTACCCGAGGCCCTCGACCTCCATGTTCCCGTACTGGGCGTCGGGGGATCCGGCCTGGCCGTGCCAGAGCAGCATCCACACCTGGTCGGCGGCGAGCGCCCGCAGGAGCGCCTCGTAGGCGTCATAGCGCCCTGGTGTCACCTGGCGCAGCATGTGCTCGACCTGCCCGGCCGCAGCCGTGCCCGACGCACTCACCCTTAACCGCCCCTTCGCGATGACCCGCTGACCCGGTGGACCTGGAACCTGAACCTGATGAACCCGGGCCGACCGGCAGGGCCGTGCCCCGCCCGGGTCATGAAACCAGCTTAAGCGGCGATCCTGACACCGACTTGACGTACGGCACCCTCACACGCGTACCTGCACATGTCCTTACGCATGTCCGTGCTCGTGCCCCCGGGTCCGGCCGAAGAAGGGCCGGACCCGCTCGCGCATCCAGTCGCCGACCGGGTCCTGGGCGACGTCGAGCAGCACCAGGTTCACCGGCCAGGACACCGGGGCGTGGCCGAGGGCCCGGCCCACGGCCTCCATCGGCAGCTCGCGCGCGTTGCCCTCCCAGGAGGTCAGTTCGACCCCGATGAACAGCGAGGGCGCGTCGCCCTCGACGCTCGCCAGGCAGCGGCGGGCGCTCAGGACGACCCCGGTGGCCTCGAACTCGCGGGCGGCGGCGGACAGGAAGTCCACCGGGTCGTGCTGCCAGTCCGGTTCGAAGAGGCGTACGCGGCCGCCGGTCGCCGGGCCGTCCAGCGGGGTGCGGCCGGCGCGGCAGAGCTCGGCGACGGCCGGGGGCGGCAGCGGCACACCGACCGTGCCGTCCGGATTGACCGCGATGCCCATTTGCGGGGGGAGGCCGCGGGCGAACTCCACGGCGGGCGCCACGGTGCAGCCCATCCGGCCGCCGGTGGCCTGCTGGAACTGCTGCTCGGAGCTGAAGACGGGGACGTAGGCCTGGCCGTCGATCTCCAGCGTGGGCAGGTCCAGGGTGCCGCTGTCCGGTGCCCCGCCGTTCGGCAGCGGGACCCAGACGCGGCTGCGGCCGAGCACCTCGACGATGCGGGCTCCCGCGGACGCCGTACCGGCCCCGGGGGCGCCCAGGGAGGCCGCGAGCACCTCTTCGAGTTCGTTGCCCGGCCATCCTCCGTACGGATGCGCGTGCGCCTGCGCCGGAATGTCCATCTCTTCAACCCCTGCTCGGTCCCGCTCTGCCTGCGGCACGACCCTAACGTGGCGGGCGGCTCAGCTCCCGAAGCCGATCCCCCGCAGCACCCCGGCCGCCGTCCGGTCGAGCAGCACGGCCGAACCGCAGCCGCGCGGCAGATCGCCCCGCTCGGCGGCGCCGACGAGCCGGCCGACCGTCCTGCGGTGCCGTGCGAAGGCGTACCGCGACACGCCGCGACCGCGCGCGAGCTGGCCCTCCCTGGCGGTGTCCGGCTCCACGTCGAGCAGCAGCAGGTGCAGGGTCGTGCCGCGCCGCGCGGCCTCGCGGGCCAGCCAGCGGCGCACCCAGGCCTGCGTGCCGCAGTCGTGCACCACGACGCCTTCGCCGGACCGCAGGGCCCTGCGCAGACCCGCGTAATGCGCGAGGCGCACCAGGGGGCGGTACACCGCGTACGGCAGGAGGCCCGGCATGCGCAGGGCCCAGCGGTCGCGGGTGTCCTGCGAGTCGATGCGGGGGCCCGAGACGGCCCTGCGCATCAGCGTGGACTTGCCGCTGCCCGGCAGCCCGGAGACGACGATCAGGTCGCCCGCGCCGAACGTCAGCCGGTGCGGGCTGTGGCCGGACCGCTGCCGCAGGTCGCGGACGACGGCCGTGGACAGGGAGCCGTAGCTCTCTTCTGCGGGGGCGGCGGCCTGTTTGGGCAGGGCCACCCCCGTGTTGGTCGCGTAGACGCTCGTCCTGCGCACCGTGATCGGCCTCCCCATAGCGGTCACGTACCTGCTTCCCGCAGCTTCCCCGGCAAGTGTAAAGAGAAGGTAATGCGGCACAACAGCATTACTGGACTGCCACTGCCCTGTTACGGAGGCGCGTGCAATGATGTGCGCGCAAACTCCATACAGGCCGTTTGAATCCGCGCGGGAGAGTTCCCGGTAGCCGTCGTACGACGCACCGGGGCGCCGAAGGAGCAAGTCCCTCCCTTGAATCTCTCAGGCCCCGTACCGCGCGGGCGAGGCACATCTGAAAAGCGGGCCGCCTGCGCGGCTCCACCCAAGGTGCAAGTCATGACCTCCTGTACGAGACGTACGAACGGGTCGTGGTGAACCTCTCAGGTTCCGATGACAGATGGGGAGGATCGACCTCGCCCGTCATGCCCTGGGAGTTCCCTTTATGAGTACCGCCCCCCGTCTGACAGCCCTCGATGCCGTGCATCGGGCGCTGGGCGCGACCATGACCGACTTCGCGGGCTGGGACATGCCGCTCCGCTACGCCAGTGAGCGCGACGAGCACAACGCCGTGCGCACCAAGGCCGGTCTCTTCGACCTCTCCCACATGGGCGAGATCACGGTCAGCGGACCGCAGGCCGTGGATCTCCTGAACTTCGCGCTGGTCGGCAACATCGGCTCCATCGGTGTCGGCCGCGCCCGCTACACGATGATCTGTGCCGAGGACGGCGGGATCCTGGACGACCTGATCGTCTACCGGCTCGGTGACGCCGAGGCCCCGGAGGCCCCGGAATACATGGTCGTCGCGAACGCCTCGAACGCGCAGGTCGTGCTCGACGCGCTCACCGCGCGCGCAATGGGGTCTCCCCTGCTCGAGCGAAGCCGAGAGCTTGGGGAAGGCTTCGACGCCGAGGTCCGCGACGACCGCGACGCGTACGCGCTGCTCGCCGTCCAGGGCCCCGAGTCCCCCGGCATCCTGAAGTCAGTCACGGACGCCGACCTGGACGGTCTGAAGTACTACGCGGGTCTGCCCGGCACGGTCGCGGGCGTGCCCGCGCTGATCGCCCGGACGGGCTACACCGGCGAGGACGGCTTCGAGCTGTTCGTCGCGCCCGGCGACGCAGAGAAGCTGTGGGGCGCGCTGATGGAGGCGGGCGCGTCCGTCGGTCTGGTGCCGGCCGGGCTGTCCTGCCGTGACACGCTCCGCCTGGAGGCGGGCATGCCGCTGTACGGGCACGAGCTGACCGCTGAGCTGACGCCCTTCGACGCGGGCCTGGGCCGGGTCGTGAAGTTCGAGAAGACCTCGCAGTCGGAGAACTTCGTGGGGCGCGCGGCGCTCGCGGCCGCCGCCGAGCGCGCCGAGACCGCTCCCCCGCGCAAGCTGGTCGGCCTGATCGCCGAGGGCCGCCGCGTCCCGCGCGCGGGCTTCCCCGTGGTCGCCGACGGCAAGGTCATCGGCGAGGTCACCTCCGGCGCCCCGTCCCCGACGCTGGGCAAGCCGATCGCCATCGCGTACGTCGACCCGGCGCACGCGGCCCCCGGCACCGAGGGCGTCGGCGTGGACATCCGCGGCACGCACGAGCCGTACGAGGTCGTGGCGCTGCCGTTCTACAAGCGCCAGAAGTGACACCCCGCACAACCGCCTCGTCCACCAGCACTCCCCCGCGTACAGGAGAATTCAGGTCATGAGCAACCCCCAGCAGCTTCGTTACAGCAAGGAGCACGAGTGGCTCTCGGCCGCCGACGGTGACGGTGTGGCCACCATCGGCATCACCGAGCACGCGGCCAACGCCCTCGGTGACGTCGTCTTCGCCCAGCTCCCCGAGGTCGGCGACACGGTGACCGCGGGCGAGACCTGCGGCGAGCTCGAGTCGACGAAGTCCGTCAGCGACCTGTACTCGCCGGTGACCGGCGAGGTCGTCGAGGCGAACCAGGACGTCGTGGAAGACCCGTCGCTGGTCAACTCCGCGCCCTTCGAGGGCGGCTGGCTGTTCAAGGTGCGCATCGCGGGAGAGCCGGACGATCTGCTCTCCGCCGACGAGTACACCGCGTTTTCCGGCAGCTGAAGCCTCCTAAAGACCCCTAGGGACCACCTGATGTCGCTTCTCAACACCCCTCTTCACGAGCTGGACCCGGACGTCGCCGCCGCCGTCGACGCCGAGCTCCACCGCCAGCAGTCCACCCTGGAAATGATCGCCTCGGAGAACTTCGCTCCGGTCGCCGTCATGGAGGCCCAGGGCACGGTCCTCACCAACAAGTACGCCGAGGGCTACCCCGGCCGCCGCTACTACGGCGGCTGCGAGCACGTCGACGTCGCCGAGCAGATCGCGATCGACCGGGTCAAGGAGCTGTTCGGCGCCGAGTACGCCAACGTCCAGCCGCACTCCGGCGCCTCCGCCAACCAGGCCGCCCTCTTCGCGATCGCCAAGCCCGGCGACACGATCCTCGGCCTCGACCTGGCGCACGGCGGCCACCTCACCCACGGCATGCGCCTGAACTTCTCCGGCAAGCAGTTCAACGTGGTCCCGTACCACGTGGACGAGGCCGGTCTGGTCGACATGGCCGAGGTCGAGCGCCTGGCCAAGGAGAGCAGCCCGAAGGTGATCATCGCGGGCTGGTCCGCCTACCCGCGTCAGCTGGACTTCGCCGAGTTCCGCCGGATCGCCGACGAGGTCGGCGCGTACCTGTGGGTCGACATGGCGCACTTCGCCGGGCTCGTCGCCGCCGGTCTGCACCCCAACCCGGTGCCGTTCGCGGACGTGGTCACCTCCACCACGCACAAGACGCTCGGCGGCCCGCGCGGCGGCATCATCCTGGCCCGCAGCAAGGAGTTCGCGAAGAAGCTGAACTCCGCGGTCTTCCCCGGCTTCCAGGGCGGCCCCCTGGAGCACGTGATCGCCGCGAAGGCCGTCTCCTTCAAGGTCGCCGCCTCCGAGGAGTTCAAGGAGCGCCAGCAGCGCACCCTGGACGGCGCCCGCATCCTGGCCGAGCGCCTGGTGCGGGACGACGCGAAGGCCGTCGGCGTCGACGTCCTGTCCGGCGGCACGGACGTGCACCTGGTCCTGGTGGACCTGCGCAACTCCGAGCTCGACGGCCAGCAGGCCGAGGACCGCCTCCACGAGGTCGGCATCACGGTCAACCGCAACGCGATCCCGAACGACCCGCGCCCCCCGATGGTCACCTCGGGCCTGCGGATCGGTACGCCCGCGCTCGCGACCCGTGGCTTCCAGGAGGACGACTTCCGTGAGGTCGCCGACATCATCGCCGAGGCGCTGAAGCCGGGCTTCGACGCGGAGTCGCTCAAGGCCCGGGTCTCGGCCTTGGCAGCCAAGCACCCGCTGTACCCCAACCTGTAGCAGTTTCGTACGCTTTACTTCGTACGATTCTTCGGGGCACCGCGCACACTGGACAGTGAGGACAGTGAGTGTGGTGCCCCGGCTCATGCCCCGCTTTCGCAGTTCTCTTTCGTAGTTCTCTGCACCACCCCGGCAGACAACGGCGTCTACCAACCACCATTGGAGTTTCTCGTGGCCCTCTCGGTCTTCGACCTGTTCTCGATCGGCATCGGCCCGTCCAGCTCCCACACGGTCGGTCCCATGCGCGCCGCCCGCATCTTCGCGAGCCGCCTCAAGAACGAGGGCCTGATGGCCCACACCACCGCCATACGGGCCGAGCTCTACGGCTCGCTCGGCGCGACGGGCCACGGCCACGGCACCCCGAAGGCGGTCCTGCTCGGCCTGGAGGGCGAGTCCCCGCGCTCGGTCGACGTCGAGTTCGCCGACGACCGTGTCGAGCAGATCAAGAGCACCGGACGCCTCAACCTCCTCGGCATGCACGAGATCGACTTCGATTTCGACGAGGACCTGGTCCTGCACCGCCGCAAGGCCCTGCCGTACCACGCCAACGGCATGACGATCTTCGCGTACGGCCATGACGGCGGCCTCGTCCTGGAGAAGACGTACTACTCCGTGGGCGGCGGCTTCGTGGTCGACGACGACGCCGTGGCCGGCGAGAACCCGATCGTGCCGGACGACACGGTCCTCAAGCACCCCTTCCGCACCGGCGACGAGCTGCTTCGCCTGGCCGACGAGACCGGCCTCTCCATCTCCGCGCTGATGCTGGAGAACGAGAAGGCGTGGCGCACCGAGGAGGAGATCCGCTCGGGTCTGCTCGACATCTGGGGCGTCATGCAGTCCTGTGTCTCGCGCGGAATGTCCCGCGAGGGCATCCTGCCGGGCGGCCTCAAGGTCCGCCGCCGCGCGGCGAACTCGGCCCGCCAGCTGCGCGCCGAGGGCGATCCGCTGGCCCGCTCCATGGAGTGGATCACGCTGTACGCGATGGCGGTGAACGAGGAGAACGCGGCGGGCGGCCGTGTGGTCACCGCCCCGACGAACGGCGCCGCGGGCATCATCCCGGCCGTCCTGCACTACTACATGAACTTCATCCCCGGGGCGGACGAGGACGGCGTGGTCCGCTTCCTGCTCGCGGCCGGCGCGATCGGCATGCTCTTCAAGGAGAACGCCTCGATCTCCGGCGCCGAGGTCGGCTGCCAGGGTGAGGTCGGCTCCGCCTGCTCGATGGCGGCCGGCGCTCTCGCCGAGGTGCTCGGCGGCAGCCCCGAGCAGGTCGAGAACGCGGCCGAGATCGGCATGGAGCACAACCTCGGCCTGACCTGCGACCCGGTCGGCGGCCTCGTCCAGATCCCGTGCATCGAGCGCAACGGCATGGCGGCCGTGAAGGCCGTGACCGCCGCGAAGATGGCGATGCGCGGCGACGGCACCCACAAGGTGTCCCTCGACAAGGTCATCAAGACCATGAAGGAGACCGGCGCCGACATGAGCGTGAAGTACAAGGAGACGGCGCGGGGCGGCCTCGCGGTGAACATCATCGAGTGCTGAGCCCTGCCCGGGGGGGCGTCAGCGTGCGAAGAACAGCGCCTCCGCGCCCACCGGCCGGTAACCCGCCGCCTGGAACGCCCGCACGCTGCGGGCGTTCCCGGTGGACTGCTGCGACCACACGTGGGAGCCGGCGGGCACCAGGTGCCGGGCGGCTAGCGCCAGCGCCCTGCCGAGCCCCCGGTGGCGTACGTCCTCCCGCACCTCGATCGCCGTCTCCCATCGCCCGGTGAGGCCGCGCCCGAGCACCAGCACGCCACCGGCATCGGAGGCCCACACCCGTACCTCGTCGCGGCGCTTGCGGGCCCGCGCGACCCGGGGGTGGTCGGGGTCGTCGATCTCGCGCAGTCCGAGCTCCGGGTCGGGGCCGCCCGGCAGCGCGTCGGCCACGGTCATGAGGTCGGTGGTGTCCGTGGCGCGTCCCGTGCGCTCCATGAAGGCGGCCAGGAACCGCGGGTTCATGGTGGCGGCCAGCGGGTCGCAGTCGAGCGCGGCGAGGGTGGCGTGCACCCACCGCGGGTCCTCGTCCGTGAAGACCACCGAGTGCGCGGTGAAGGCGATCACGCCCGCGTCGCGGTGGCGGGGCTGCGGCACGACGGTGGTGGTGCCGTCGGGCGGCGGGAAGTGCCCTTGGGCCGCCGCGTCAAGGATCGCCCCGAGCGTGGAGGGGGTGCTGGCCATGGGCGTACTCCTTGTGATCGCGTCCCCGGACGGCCGATACCCTAACCCCCGTCAGTAGTGCACGAAGAAGGGGTGGATCCGGTGGCGGACATCGAGGAAGCGCGCAAGACGTTCGAGCGGTTCGACGCGGACGGCGACGGCTTCATCACGGCGGCCGAGTGGAAGTCGGCCATGGCGCAGATGGGGGACTTCTACGTCACCGAGACGGTGGCCGAGGCCGTGATCGGCACGAAGGACACCGACAAGGACAAGCGTCTCTCGTTCGACGAGTTCTGGGCGAGCCTGAACAAGTAGAAGAGGTATGCGGAAGGGGCCCGGCACGCGCGTGCCGGGCCCCTTCCGCGTACTCAGGGTGGCGTGCTCAGTGCGGGCGGCGCGCCGCCCGGACGCTCCAGCGCCCCTCCGTGCGCTCCAGCCGCACCGGGTGGTCGAAGCACTTGCTGATCTGGTCGCTGGTCAGTACGTCGTCCACGGCGCCGGAGGCGAGCGCGCGGCCGTCCCTCAGGAGCAGTGCGTGCGTCGTACCGGCCGGGAGCTCCTCCAGGTGGTGCGTGACCAGGACCGTGGCGAGCTCGGGGTGGCTCTCGCGCAGGGTGTCGAGGCTGTCGAGGAGGCGTTCGCGGCCCGCGAGGTCGAGCCCGGTGGCCGGTTCGTCGAGCAGGACGAGCCGCGGCCGGGGCATCAGTGAGCGTGCGATCAGGGTCCGTCCGCGCTCGCCCTGGGAGAGCGTGGGCCAGCGCGCGTCCGTGCGGTGCGCGAGGCCGAGCATCGTGATCAGCCGGTCGGCCTGCTCCTCCTGCCCCGGCGTGGGACGCCAGCGGGGCAGCGGTTCCACGCTGTTGGTGAGCCCGGTGAGGACGACGTCGCGGACCCGCAGGGGCGAGCGGAGCGGATGGCGCGGGTTCACATGACCGACGTACGCGCGCAGGTCGCGCAGGTCGACGCTGCCCAGGCGGCGGCCGAGCACCTCGACCGTGCCGTGCGTGGGGTGGGTGACGGCACCGCAGAGACTGAGCAGGGTCGACTTGCCCGCGCCGTTCGCGCCGAGCAGCGCCCAGTGCTCGCCGGGGCGGACGGTGAGGGTGACGTCTTCGAGGATGGGGCGCCCTTCGCGGACGACGGTGACGGTGTCGGCGTGCAGGAGCGGCCCGGCGGTCATCGGGTGACCGCCGTCCGGTTGACCGCCGCGAGCACGGCCCGCACGGACGCGGTCAGGACCGAGGTGTCCAGGCCCGCACCCCAGCGCACGACGTCACCCACGCGGCACTCCACGTACGCGACGGCCTCGCTGGCGCCGCCCGCCTCGGTGGCGTGTTCGGAGTAGTCGAGGATGCCGACGGTGATCCCCGCGGCGGCGAGCGCGTCGACGAAGGCGGACAGCGGGCCGTTGCCCGCGCCTTCGAAGTCGCCCGTGCGGTCGCCGGTCCGGAGGGTGCAGACGAAACGGTGGGCGCCGTCCGGGGCCCGGTCGGTGGTCCAGGAGCTCAGCCCGACCTCGCCGCCGCCCTCCTCCCCCGGCGCGACGTAGGTCGCGCGGAACAGCTCGTACAGTTCCTTCGCGGTCGCCTCCCGGCCGCTGTCGTCGGTGGCCTCCTGCACCACGCGCGAGAAGTCGGGCCGCATGCGCGAGGGCAGGTCGAGCCCGTGCCCGGTCCGCAGGAGGTACGCCATTCCACCCTTGCCGGACTGGGAGTTGACGCGGATGACGGCTTCGTAGCTGCGGCCGATGTCCGCCGGATCGATCGGCAGGTACGGCACATCCCAGGGCGCCGCGCTCTCCGCGACCCCCAACTCGGCCGCCCGGCGGGCGTGATGGGCGAACCCCTTGCTGATGGCGTCCTGGTGGGTGCCGGAGAACGCGGTGTGGACGAGGTCGCCCGCGTAGGGGTGGCGGGGGTGCACGGGCAGCCGGTTGCAGTGCTCGACGACTTCGCGCACGCCGTCGATGTCCGAGAAGTCGACCATCGGGTCGACTCCTTGGGCGTACAGGTTCAGGGCCAGGGTCACCAGGTCCACGTTGCCGGTGCGCTCGCCGTTGCCGAAGAGGCAGCCCTCGACGCGCTGGGCCCCGGCCAGGACGGCGAGCTCGGCGCAGGCGACGCCGGTGCCGCGGTCGTTGTGCGGGTGTACGGAGAGGATGACGGAGGCACGCCGGGCGAGGTGCCGGTGCAGGTACTCGATCTGGTCGGCGTACACGTTCGGGGTCGCGATCTCGACTGTCGCCGGCAGGTTGTGGGTGACGGGACGGTCGGGGCTCGCGTCCCACAACTCGGTCATGTGGTCGCAGAGTTCGAGTACGTAGTCGGGCTCGGTCAGGTTGAAGGTCTCCGGGGAGAACTGGAACCGGATGTCCGCGCCCGGCCGCGCGTCGGCCAGGCGGGCCATGTGGGTGGCGGCTTCCGTGACGACGTCGCGTACCTGCGCGCGGGAGCGCCCCAGCACGACGTCACGCCAGACCGGCGAGGTGGGGATGTAGAGGTGCACGACGGCGCGGGGCAGCCCCTCGATCGACTCGAAGGTGCGGTCGATGAGTTCGGTCTTGGCGGGCGTGAAGACGACGACGCTGACGTCATCGGGGATACCGCCGCTCGCGCTCAGTGCGGCGAGGTCACGCACGAAGTCGAAGTCCGCGCGGCTGGCCGACGGGTAGCCGACCTCGATCTCCTTGAATCCCGTCGCGACGAGCAGATCGAAGAAGCGCCGCTTGCGGGCGGGATCCATCGGCTCGGCGAGCGCCTGATTGCCGTCGCGCAGGTCGACGGGGACCCAGAGGGGGGCGCGCTCGATGCGGGCACTGGGCCAACTGCGCTGCTGAGAGGGGACGTTGACCCGGTCCTGAAAGGGGCGGTAGCGGTGGTACGGCATGGGGCTCGGGCGCTGCGGATTCCAGTCGTACGCGGGGATGTCCGTGGCGGCGGAGGCTTCGGTGGCGCTCATGGAAACGGTGTTCCTTCTGCTCGCGGTCAGTGGCCGACCGGCAGCACGGCACCCCGCGGCGGGGTGCCGGTCGCTTCAGGCCCCGCCGCGGCAGCCGAGAAGAAGGAGACCGCAGAAGATCATGGGGCTACACTAGACACACCTCAGCTCCTCAGACAAGTACTCCTCAGACAAGCACTTCTCAGATGAGTTCCCCAAGTGCCCCGGAAAGGTCCCCGGATGCCGCTCGGCTCCCTGCGCCCCAGCCCTTTGGTCGAACAGGCCACCACGCGCCTGCGCGAACAGATCACCGGTGGCCAGTGGCCCGTCGGCAGCAAACTCCCCGGCGAGACGACCCTGGCCGCGGAGCTGGGCATCGGCCGCTCCACCCTCCGTGAGGCGCTGCGCTCCCTGGCCGGGGCGGGGCTCGTCAAGGCCCGGCAGGGTGCCGGTGTCTTCGTCATCGCGAAGGAACCGCTCGCGGACTGGCCGACGCGGCTGCGGCGGGCGGCGGTGTCGGACGTGTACGAGGTGCGGATGCTGGTGGAGGTGCAGGCGGCGCGCCTCGCGGCGATGCGGCGCACCGACGAGGACATCGCGGCGATGCGGGACGCGCTCGAAGGCCGCAGGGCCGCCGCTTCGGCGAGCGACGCCGCGTTCGTCGACGCCGACATCGCCCTGCACGCGGCGGTCGTGGCGGCGGCCCGCAACCCCGTACTGACGGATCTCTTCGCCGAGTTCGCCCCCGCGCTGCGGGAGGGCCTGATCGACCTGCTCGACCTGATCGACGTACGCACGGGGGAGAAGAACCACGGCGACGCCTCCCACGCCGCGCTCGTGGGGGCCGTCGAGGCGAGGGACGCGGAGGAAGCGGCACGCGTGGCACAGGCCGAACTCCAGGACACCCTCGGCCGGTTGCTCGCACGCGGCTAGCACGCGCCAGGCGCACGACCGGAGGGTCACCCGAACCCGGACCGACACCCGGACCCCCGCCGGAGCACCCGACGGACCACCGCCCGGACCCTCCACCACGACCGGGCAGCCGCCCGCGCCCCGGCTCCCTAGCGACCCTCGTCCCGCCCCGCGCCGTCGGTCCCGTACAGCCGTGCCGACGCGTCCACATGTGCCATCCGGCGGATCGCGTTGAACACCGCCTCCCCCAGCACCGTGCCGATCACCACGCTCTCCACCAGGTCCTCGACCGCCACCCGCCGGTCCACGTAGCCGAGGTCGGCTCGGGCGACCCTTTCGGCGGCGTCGGCGTACTCGTCGAGCATTTCCGTGAACGCTCCGTGGCCGACGCGCCCCATGGCGGCGAGGGCCCGTGACAGGTCGGCCGCGGCGGGGTTCGACTCGTGGGTCCGCCAGCCGCGGCGCGCGATGAACTCCGTGACCGCGGCCTGCGCGGCCACCGCCTCGGCGTCGTCGTCGGCGTCCCCCGCCGAACCGAGCCGGTCCGCGGCGGCGCCGAGCACCTTGTGCAGCGGGCGCCCGGGGTCGTCGACCGCGCCGAGCACCTCCGCGATCGCGGACACCTTCAGGCCGCCCACCTCCAGCAGCGCGCGGATGAGGCGCAGCCTGCGTTCATGCGTCTCGCCGTAGTGCGCCTGGTTCGGGCTGCTCAACTCGCCGGGTGGCAGCAGCCCTTCACGGACGTAGTACTTGATCGTCGGCACCGGCACACCGGTCCTGCGGCTCAACTCGCCAATACGCACGGCCTGCCCACTCTCCTGTTCGCGCCCCGCCCGCCACTCTGCCATCGGCCGCGCCCTTGCCATCCCTGACCCCCATCATAGATAGTGGCGCTATCGGATAGCAGAAAGCGCCACTATCCATTTACCTCGCATAGGTACTGCATAGGTACACGTACAAACAGGGGGATTTTCATGCCTTTATGGCGTTCATGGCATCGGCCGCTCCTCGCTTTCGCCGCGTCCATGGCGGTCCTGGCCGTCGTGTCCGGCGTCGGCCTCGTCGTCGACGACCGCGTCCTGACGGGGGCACGGATCTGGTTCAAGCCGTTCAAGTTCGCGGTCTCGTTCGTCGCCTACTGCCTCTCGCTCGCCTGGATGCTGTCGCTGCTCGACCGCGGCAGGAAGGCGGGCTGGTGGGCGGGCACGGTCGTCGTCGTGTCGAGCCTCGTCGAGATGGCGCTCATCACGACGCAGGTGGTGCGGGGCAAGCGCAGCCACTTCAACCACACGACGCCGTTCGACGAAGCCCTGTTCAACACGATGGCCGTCACCGTCGTCATCCTGTGGCTCGGCACCCTGGTCATCGCCGTCCTGTTGCTGCGCGCCCGGATCTCCGACCGCGCGTCCGCCTGGGCGATGCGCAGCGGAATCGTCCTCGCGCTCGCCGGGGCCGCCATCGGGTTCCTGATGACCCAGCCGGCGCCCGGCCAGAAGAGGGGCTCCTCCCCGATCGTCGGCGCCCACAGCGTCGGCGTACCGGACGGCGGCCCCTCCCTGCCGCTGACCGGCTGGTCGAGCACGGGCGGCGACCTGCGGATCCCGCACTTCGTCGGTATGCACGCCCTGCAGCTGCTCCCGCTGCTCCTCATGGGCCTCGCGGCACTCGCGACGCGCCCCCGCTTCGGCCGTCTTGCCGACGAACGGGTGCGGCTGCGGCTCGTGCTCATCGCCTCGGGCACGTACGCCGCCACCTTCGCCCTGGTCACCTGGCAGGCCCTGCGCGGCCAGCCCCTCAACCACCCGGACGGTGCGACGCTGACGGCGGCGGCACTGATCCTCGCCGCCACGGCAGCGGGCACGTACGCGACCTGGCGTGCGGGTGCCCCAACTTACCTCTGCATCAGGCCAGTTGAGGCCCCCGAGCGCGACGACGACACCGAGAACAAGGAGCTTGCGGCATGACCGGATTCCTCTTCGAGCTCACCTTCTGGCTGGCCGCCCCGGTCTGGCTGCTCATGATCTTCGCCCCGGGGTGGCGGACGACCGCCCGCGTCGCCGCCTCGCCCCTCACCGTCGTACCGGTCCTCGGCGTCTACATCGCCATGGCGCTGCCCGTCTTCCCCGAACTCTGGGCCGCCGTCAGCAGCCCGGACATCGACGGGTTCCGTGAGCTGCTCGTCCTCGCCGACGGGGCGGGCGCGATCTGGGCCCAGGTCATCGCCTGGGACCTGCTGATCGGACAGTGGATGTACCGGGAGGCCCGCCGCGTCGGCATCCACCCGCTGGTGATGGGGCCGCTCCTGTTCCTGACCATCCTCCTCTCGCCGTTCGGGCTGCTGCTCTTCCTGCTGCTGCGGAGAGTGCCGGGGATCGGGAGCGATCAGCCCCGGCCGGTGGCGGACTTGGCGGGCTTGAGGCCGCGCTGATCGACGACACCGCGCTCCAGGACCGCGCTGCTGCCGTAGACGACCTCGGGATTCCCCGCCTTGCCCGGCTTGCCGCCCGGCTTGTGGTCCTTCGTCATGTAGCCGCGCGAACCGAGGTAGGTGAAGGTCTTCTTGTCGAAGATCCATTCGCTGCGCGTGGCGAACGCCGACTCCTCGATGGTGATGCCGATCCCGTGCCGGCCCGCCGCGTCCACCGCGTCGGGCACCTCCACGACGCCGGGGAGCTTGGCCACCGCCTTGTAGAGGGCGGCGGCGTTCTCCGGCGGCATGACCGACCCGCCGACGAGGCCGCCGATCAGCTCGAAGACGGCCTGCGCCTTCGTCTCCCGCTCACCGGTCACGTCCGCCTCGGCGTACAGCTTCTTCAGCAGGGCGTCGGGATCGGTGGGCAGCGTGGCGAGCCAGTCGTACGTCGGGCGGTCGAACCCCTCCGGAACGGCACCGCTGTCATCCGAACCGTCCACGGCGGACGTCTCGATCGGCACGTCCTGCCCGGCCATCGGAGCGCCCTTCCCGCTCGTGCGGATCATGCCGATGTCCGTGACGGGGGCAGGGTTCTGGGACAGCCAGGTCTCTTCCTTGTACAGGGGGCCGAGCTTCACCGGACCGTCGAGCTCGCCGTCGTTGGACTGGACGAGACTGCGCAGGTAGACGAACTGGCTGTCCTTCACCGGCTTCGTGCCGGACTTCAGGGACGCGGTGGCGATCCGGTCGAGCGTGACGGTCGCAGCGGGGGTGGCACCCCGTCCGGCGCCCATGTCGCGTACGCCGCCGGTGCCGCCGGAGGGCAGCGTGGCGGCCAGGATCCCGGCCACCGCGAGCGCGCCCGCGGCAGGCATCAGCACCGCCGGACGCAGCAGCCTGCGGCGGGACGGCGCGGGGGCGGGGGCGGGGGCGAGGATGGAGTCAGGGGCGGTGTCGTGGTCGATCTGCTGCATCAGGGCGTCCTTGTGGTGAAGATGACGACCCGGCGGAAGTTCCCATTCGTCCTCGCCCGACTCCGGCAGCAGCCCGGCCAGTTCCCCGGCCTCGGCTGCGGCCTCTCCCCGAGAGGGGGTGGCGGCGTTCATCGGAATTCCTCCCGCAGGGGCAGGGCCGCGAACGCGGCCTCACTCTCTACCTCTCCGCGGCCACGGAGCGGTTCCGTCACGTTCTTCACCTTCGGCGCACCCGTCACATCCACCCCGTCCTCGCTGAGCTTCCGCAGCCGCGCCCTGGCCCGCGAGAGCCGCGACCGCACCGTGCCGACCGGAACGCCGAGTGCCTGAGCGGCCTGCGCGTAGTCGAGCCCCGACCACACGCACAGCACGATCACCTCACGCTCCGGACGGCGCAGCCGCCGCAGTGCGCCGTGCACCGCCGCCAGCTTGCGCGCGTCGTCCATCCGCCCCGCCGACTCCTCCGCGAAGTCCGCCACTTGGGGCGGCGACGGCTGCCGGGACAGGAAGGCCAGCCGTCTGCGCAGGCCCCGGTTGGCGTTCTGCGCCTTGTGCGTCGCGATGCCGAGCAGCCACGGCTTGAGCGAACCGTCGCCCGGCTCCAGGCGCTCGCGGGTGCGCCAGGCCGCGAGGAAGGTCTCGGACATGACCTCCTCGGCGGTCGACCAGTCGCCGGTCAGCCGCAGGGCATGGTTGTAGACCGTCCGCGCATACGTCTCGTACAGCTCACCGAACGCCTCCCGCTCGCCCGCCCGGATACGCGCATGGATGCCGTCTCCCAGATCTCCCAGTTCAGTACGCCTCACACCACGTATCTCTCCGCGACCACCGACGGGTTCCTGTGCCCCTCGTCACACCACCCACCCCGGCTAACCGGCGGCCCGCAGCCGCCGGTACTGCCCCGGAGCCACCCCGAACTCCCGCTTGAACGCCTTGGAGAAGGCGAACTCGGAGGTGTAGCCCGCCCGTTCGGCGACCTGCCGCAGCGGCAGGTCCTCCTCGCGCAGCAGCCGGCCGGCCGACGTCATCCGCCACCACGTCAGATACGCGAGCGGGGGCGTCCCCACGGTCGCCGCGAACCGGCGGGCGAACGCGGCCCGCGACAGGCCCGCCCGCGCACCGAGCTCCTCGACCGTCCAGGGCCGCGCGAGGTCGTCATGGATGGCGTGCAGCGCGGCCCTCACCGCCGGGTCCCGCAGGGCCGCCGCCCAGCCCACCGGGTGTCCGGTGGGCTGCTCCCGGAGCCACCAGGCGCGCAGGATGTAGAGCAGCATCGTGTCGAGCAGCGCGGGCACGACCGCGTCGGACCCCGGCTGTGTGTCGGCGAGTTCGGCGCCGAGGAGCTCCACCGCGGCCCGCAGCGAGGCGTGCTCGCCGACCCTGGCCGGCAGGTGCACCACCTCGGGCAGGTGGGCGAGCAGCGGATGGGCGCGTGCCTTGTCGAGCTGATAGGCGCCGCAGAGCAGCACCGTGGCGGCCCCCTCCCCCGCGCTCCGGGACACCCTGGGCCAGCGCCCGTCCGCTGCGAGCGCGAACTCCTCCAGGGGTACGCCGGGCGCGCTGGCCAGGCCGTGCCCCCGCCCGTGCGCGAGGAAGACCACGTCGCCGGGCCCGAGCGCCACCGGCTCCGCGCGCTCACCGGCGGGCAGCAGCCAGGCCGAGCCCTGGAGGACGACATGGAACCCGGCGCCGTTCGACGGGGCGAACCCGATGCCCCAGGGGGCGTTCTGGTACGTACGGGAGGAGTGCGGGAGGCCCGTCCGCATGGCGGCGATCGCGTCACTGAGTACGTCCATGTCCGAACCGTAGCCCTTGGCACGGGCAGCGAGACGTACGGACAGAAAAAAGAGATCGGCAGGCATGGAGCATCTCGCACGACACACGTAGCGTCGTCGGCATGACAACTCCCCGCACCACGACCGGCGTTCGCACCGTCCTCTTCGACGAGATCGGCGGCCCCGACGTCCTCACGATCCATGCCCTCGACCTGGCGGCCCCCGGCCCGGGTGAAGTCCTCGTCCGCGTCGAGGCGTTGGGCCTCAACCGCGCCGAAGCCCTCTTCCGCTCCGGGGGCTACTACTACCAGCCGACCCTCCCCGGCTCGCGGCTCGGCTACGAAGCCGCCGGAACCGTCGAGGCGACCGGCGAAGGAGTCACCGCATTCGCCGTGGGCGACACGGTGTTCACCGGCCCCGGCATCGAGATGAGCACCCAGGGCGTGTACGCCGAGCGCGTCGTGCTGCCCGAGTCCGCCCTCGTGCCGCGCCCCGCCGAGGTGGACGCGGTCACCGGGGCCGCCGCCTGGCTGACGTACACCACGGCGTACGGCGGCATGATCGAGACCGGCGGTCTGCGGCCGGGAGACCACGTCCTGATCACCGGCGCGTCCAGCGGCGTCGGCACGGCCGCGATCCAGGTCGCCCGGCGGATCGGCGCCGTCCCCCTCGCCACCACCCGCACCGAGGCGAAGAAGCAGCAGCTCCTGGACCTCGGCGCGGAACACGTCATCGTCACGGACGGCAAGAACACCGAGGACGTCGTGAAGGAGACCAGACAGGCCACCGGCGGGCAGGGAGTGGAGTTGATCTTCGACGCGATCGGCGGCCCCGGCTTCCGCGCGCTGGCCGAGGCGCTCGTGCCGGACGAAGGCACCGTCGTCGCCTACGGCTGGCTCGACCCCCGCCCCGCGGAGCTGCCGCGGGTCGCGGGCCTGACCATCCACTTCTACGCCAACGCCACCCTGACCACCTCACCCGGCGGCCGCCGCCGCTCCACGGCCTTCCTCAACCAGGGCTTGCGCGACGGCACGCTCCGCCCGCCGGTGGCCGAGGTCTTCGACGGCCTCGACCGCATCCAGGACGCGCACCGCCTGATGGAGTCCAACAGGCACTTCGGGAAGATCGTGGTCACACTCTGAGGGGGCCCGACCACCGAGCCGGAATACTTCCCCTGTTCCGGAGGTTGGCTCCGCTACGAGAGCGCTACGACATCGGCGAACCACCCCCCGGAAGGGTCAGTCATGAAGATCGGCATCATCGGAGCGGGCAACATCGGCGGCAACCTCACCCGCCGCCTCAGGGCCATCGGCCACGACGTCTCCGTCGCGAACTCCCGTGGCCCGCAGACCCTCACCGCCCTGGCCGAGGAGACCGGCGCCACGGCGGTACCGGTCGAGGAGGCCGCGCGCGGCGCCGAGGTCGTCGTCGTGACGGTCCCGCTGAAGGCCGTACCGAACCTGCCGTCCGGCCTCCTCGACGGCGCCGCCGAGAACGTCGCCGTCATCGACACCGGCAACTACTACCCGCAGCAGCGCGACGGGAAGATCGCCGAGATCGAGGAGGGCCTGACCGAGAGCCGCTGGACCGAGCGCCAGATCGGCCACCCGGTGATCAAGGCCTTCAACGGCACCTACGCCCAGGACATCCTCGACAAGCCGCAGCCCAAGGGCGCCCCCGGCCGCGTCGCCCTCCCGGTCTCCGGCGACGACGAGGCCGCCAAGAAGGTCGTACGCGACCTGCTCGACGAGCTGGGCTTCGACACCGTCGACAACGGCGGTCAGGACAACTCCTGGCGCCAGCAGCCCGGCACCCCGGTCTACGGCCTGGCGAAGGACGCCGAGGCGGTCACCAAGGCACTGGCCGAGGCCTCCCCGGAGCGCACGGCGGAGTGGCGCGCCTGACCGCCACGGGCCGCACTGCGGGGGTGACTACGGCTCGGCCCACTCCCGCAGCGCGTCCTCGTCCTCGAAGTTCGCGACGTTCTTGTCCAGTGGCGTCGACGTGTACTGGTGGATGCGCCACTTCGCCTGGATGCGGGGCTTGCCCGCCGAGACGTAGTCGGCGATCCAGAGGGCGTCGCCCGCGTACGACGTGCGGTCGTGGTTCAGCCAGAAGTCGCGGTTCGTGTAGAGCAGCACCCGGTGGTCGGGGCGCAGGCGCTTCACCTCGCGGATGAAGCGGTCCTTCTCCGCGTTGCTCGCCCGGGTGTGCTCGCCCGTCCACTCCCAGTCCACCGCGAGCAAGTCCCCTGATTTCTCAGGGGACTTGTTGACGAAGTACTCCGCCTGGGCCGTGATGTTCCCCGGCCACAGGAAGTGGTAGAAGCCCACCACGCATCCGCCGTCCCGTGCCCGCTTCACCTGTGCGGTCAGTCGTGGATTGACGTACGAACGGCCCTCTGTCGCCTTGATGATGACGAAGGATATGCCGTCCGTGTCGAACGTGGACTGGTACGAGCTGACGTCGATGCCTTTGAGCACGGGCAGCCTCCTGAGCGGCAGAGGGGAGGTCGGCGGAATCTACCCTTGTGGTGCCCGGTGGCCGTGATGGTCAACCGTTGAATGACTCAGCGGAAGATCCCGGTGTGCCCCAGTGAATAGCGGCCGGGCTGCGGGTACACCGCGAGCCCGTGCGGGCCGTTGCCGACGGGGATGCGGGCGGTCTGGACGCCGGTGCGGGTGTCGATGGCGTACACCTCGGAGTCGTAACGGCCGGAGAGCCAGAGGGTGTGGCCGTCCGCGGACACCCCGCCCATGTCGGGGCTGCCGCCCTGGGGGAGCTTCCACTTCTTGGTGAGTCTGTTCTTGGGGAAGTCGAAGACGGAGATGGTTCCCTCGCCGCGGTTGGACACGTACATCTCGCGTGAGTCGCGGCTGACGTACAGGCCGTGGGTGCCCTTGCCGGTCGGCAGGAGCTTCGGCTTGTCGAACTTGTCGCCGCTCAGGACCCACATGCCGTCGGCCATCATGTCGGCGACGTAGAAGGTCTTGCCGTCGGGCGAGACCTTCACGTCCTGCGGCATGGCGCCCTCGAAGGGCAGCTTCTGCTGGCCGACGACCTTCATCTTCTCGGTGTCGACCTTGAGGAGTTCGCCGGAGAACTCGCAGGAGACGATGAAATAGCGCCCGTCGGCGGAGAAGTCGGCGTGGTTGACGCCGTAGCAGCTGACCGGTTCGGTCTTGACGGTCTTCATGGTGTGCGGGTCGCGGAAGACCAGCTCGCGGTCCATCGAGGCCATCACGATGGCGTACTTGCCGTTGGGCGTGAAGTAGAGGTTGTACGGGTCGTGCACGTCGACCGGCTTGCCCGCCTTGCCGGTCCTGGGGTTGATGGGCGTGAGCGTGTGGCCGCGGTTGTTGTTGACCCAGAGCGTCTTCATGTCCCAGGAGGGCACGACGTGCTGCGGCTGGACGCCGACGTCGATCGTGTCGATCACTTCGTACTTCTTGGGGTCGATGACCGAGACGGTGTTGGAGCCGGTGTTGGGGACGTAGATCCGGGACGGGAAGTCCTTGACCACCGGGGAGAGTCTGCCCGGTCGGTCGGCCGCGTAGACGTCCTTCGGATCGAGGACGGGCGGCATGCCCGGCAGGCCCGGCGCGGCCTTGGTCCTGGCGGGCTTGTGGATGCCCTGGGTGCTGAGGGCTTCGTCCGCGTGGTCGTCGCTTCCGCAGCCGGCGAGCGCGGCGGCGACGACGGCTCCGGCGGCGATGACCGCTCCGGTGCGCCGGGTGAGGTTCAGGTGCGGGGTCATCAGGTCAGCAGCTCCGTGGTCGTCACGGCGCGCAGGCCGCGGTGGTCCAGTTCTTCCAGGACGGCGGGGAGGGCGGCGACCGTGTCCGCGTACCCGAAGTGCAGGCTCACGACGGAGCCCGCGCGCACCTCCGAGGTGATCTTGCGGGTGACGGCCTGGGCTCCCGGCGAGGTGAAGTCGAGGGAGTCGACGTCGTACGAGAGGACGTGCGGGTAGCCGGCGCGGCGGGCGAGGCCCGCGACGAGGGGGGTCGCGGTCTCGGCGCGCGAGGGGCGGAACCAGGTGCCGATGGAGCCGGTGAGGCGGCGCAGCCGGTCGGCGCACCCGGTGATCTCCGCGTAGGCGTCGGCCTCCGGCATGGCGTTGATGGTGCGGTGGTGCTGGGTGTGGTTGCCGAGGTCGTGGCCGCCGTCGAGGATGCGGCGGGCGAGCCGGGGATGTTCGTCGAGCCAGCTGCCGACGGCGAGGACGGTGATCCTCGCGTCCGCCTTCTCGGCGATGGTGAGCAGGGACCGCGCGATGGCCGGGTCGCCCTGGCCGTGGAAGGTGAGGGCGACCTGGGGCCGGCCGCGGGGGCTGTGCGCGATCTGGTCGGGGAGGCCGGGGAAGCGGCGGGGGGCGGGGGCGGCGCGGGGTGCTTTCGCGGCGGGGGGCCTGGCGGGCGCGGTCCGGTGCGCTGCGGGGGCGGATCCGGAGGCGGCGCAGCCTGCGGTGAGCGCGCCCGCGACGGCCAGTCCGGCGCCCGCGCGCAGGGCTCCACGGCGGTCGGTCTCGGTCACCTGACCATTTAATGGGCAAAGAGGGTAAAAGCCGCTGATTGCCCGCGCGCAAACCGTGCGGGTCGGGGCAGCGGGGGCGACTGGCCACCCGACCACCCCTTGCGGAACACCTGTCACAGCCGGAACTTAACCAGTGTTTACCAGGCAGGTGTCCCAGCTCACCAAGGATTCACCTGTGAACTGTCGGAGTTTGCACCCTTATGACCGGATAGGGGCTTTTGGATCAGTGGCCCCCGTCTGCCATAGTCGAAGCCACGACCCCCATTGACCCGGGCTCAGGTCGTCATCAGCGCCCGTGGACCACACCCCTTCGTCCACGGCGCTCCGCGCAGGCCCCCGCAGCGCCGTACGCCGGCGACCGGGGGCTTTCGCGTGTTCCCGCCCACTCGCTGCCGCAGATTCCCGGCCGCCCGTTCTCAGCGGTCGGCGACCCGCATCTCGAACCAGGTCGTCTTGCCGCGCGGCAGCAGATCGACGCCCCACCGGTCGGAGAGCTTGTCGACCAGGAAGAGGCCGCGGCCACTGAGGTCGAGTTCCTGGACGGGCATCAGGCAGGGCAGTCCGCGCGAGGGGTCGCGCACCTCGATCCTGATCCAGCCGCGCCGCCGCATCATCCGCAGCCCGAAGACACGGGCGCCGGTGTGCCGCACGGCGTTCCCGACGAGTTCGGAGGTGAGCAGGACCGCGTCCTCGGTCAGCTTCGGCGAGAGTCCCCAGTGCCGGAGCACCACGACCTGGGTGAGCCTGCGCGCGATGGCGGCGGACTCCGGGCGCGACGGCAGCGGAACCTCCGCGTCCGTCGGATTGCCGAACAACTCCAGCGCTTTCAGCGCGTGTTCGTCCTCGACCGCCGGCGACCAGCGCGCCGCGGTCGCACTCCCGTGTCGCCGCGGCTGTTCGATACCCTCCAGCCCCGCCATGCCCCCCATCATGGCCGCACGGAACGGATTCCGGGGCCGTTCCGACGGAATAAGCCCCCCGGAACCATCCGTTCCGGGGGGCTGGGTAGGCATATGCCAGTGGCAGTCAAGCCCTGGCGACACCCCTGCTGACCTGCGATGACTACCCGCTTACAGGTGATCACTCAGGGCCGCGGAGAAGGCAGACTTAAGGGTCTCTTAAGGCGCGCATAATCCGCTCCTTCGGGGGACACTTTGGCTGACGTGGCCTCAACTGATCGCGCCACGGGGGAACTTCAGAGGAACTTTGCCTTGCCCGGACCCTCCTCGACGAAGCTCCGCATGCCCCGCTCGCGGTCCTCGGTGGCGAAGAGACCCGCGAACCAGGTGCGTTCCATCGCGAGCCCGGTGTCGATGTCCGTCTCCAGGCCCGCGTCCACGGACTCCTTGGCGGCGCGCAGCGCGAGCGCGGGCCCCTGCGCTAGCCGCGCGGCCCACTGGTGCGCCTGCTCGTACACCTCGGCGGCGGGCACGACCCGGTCCACCAGACCCATGGTGAGCGCCTCGTCGGCCTTGACCATGCGGCCGGTGAAGATGAGGTCCTTGGCCTTGGACGGGCCGACCAGCCGCGCCAGGCGCTGGGTGCCGCCCGCGCCGGGGATCAGGCCGAGCAGGATCTCCGGCTGGCCGAGCTTGGCGTTGTCCGCGGCGATGCGGAAGTCCGCGCAGAGCGCCAGCTCGCAGCCGCCGCCGAGCGCGTAGCCGGTGACGGCGGCGACGACGGGCTTGGGGATACGGGCGACCGCGGTGAAGGAGTCCTGCAGGTCCCTGGACCGCGCGACCATCGCCGCGTGGTCCATGTCCTGCATCTCCTTGATGTCCGCGCCCGCCGCGAACACCTTCTCGCCGCCGTAGACGATCACGGCGCGTACGTCGTCGCGCCGGGTCGCCTCCTGGGCCAGCTCCTTGAGCCGGTCCTGGAGGGCGATGTCGAGCGCGTTCATCGGGGGGCGGTCGAGGCGGATCGTACCGACGCCTTCGGCGACTTCGAGATGCACAGATGTCATGCGGGGCACGTTAGCCGTGCCCCGCACGACCGTGGCGACCGGTCAGGCCTTCCACTTCTCCCAGGACATGTTCCAGCCGTTGTAGCCGTTCTCGGGCTGGATCGTCTTGTCCGCGGAGTTCTTCACGACCACGACGTCACCGATGAGGGAGTTGTTGAAGAACCATCCGGCGGGCGTCTTCTTGCTGTAGCCGCCGCGCACGTCGCTCAGGCCTATGCAGCCGTGGCTGGCGTTCGTGTTGCCGAAGGCGCCGCCCGACCAGTAGTTGCCGTGGATGAACGTGCCCGACGTCGAGAGGCGCATCGCGTGCGGGACGTCCTTGATGTCGTACTCGCCACCGAAGCCGACGGTCTCGCCGTTCATGCGCGTGACCTGGAGCTTCTCGCTGATGACCATCTGGCCGTTGTACGTCGTCGTGCCCGGCGCGCCCGCGGTGATCGGGATCTTCTTGATCTGCTTGCCGTCCCGGACGACCTTCATCTGGTGCGACTTGGCGTCGACGGTGGAGACCTGGCTGCGGCCGACGGTGAACTTCAGGGTCTTGGCCTGCTCGCCGTAGACCCCCGGCCGGCCCTCGACACCGTCGAGGTTGAGCTTGACGGTGACCTTCGTCCCCGCCTTCCAGTACTTCTCCGGACGGAAGTCGATGCGGTCGTTGCCGAACCAGTGCGGCTCGACCGCCACGGACGGCTCGGTCTTGACCTCGATGGCCTTCTCGACGGCCTCCGGGTCGGTGATGCCGCGCGAGAAGTGGACCGAGAACGGCATTCCGACGCCGACCTTGGAGCCGTCCTCAGGAGTGAACTGGCCGATGAAGGTGTTCTTCGGCGTCAGCGTCGTGAACGACGTGTCCTTGGCGGATTCACGCCCCTCGGAGTCCTTGGCTATCGCGTGGACCTTGTACTTCGTGGAGGCGGCGAGGTGATGCGCCGGCGTCCAGCTCGCGCCGCCCGACGTGATCTTGCCCGGGACCGGATTGCCCTTGCTGTCCTCGACCTTGACCTGCGACAACTTGCCCTTGTCGGCGGCTATCTTCAGGGCGCCGCTGGTGGCCACCGAGTCGGCGCCGTCCTTCGGGGCCACCGTCACCACTGCCGTCGACGGCGCGTTCTTGTCGCCCGCCTTGTCCTTGCCGTCGCTGCCCGCGTCCGAGCCGCCGCCCCCGCCGCATGCCGTGACCAACAGCAGCGTCACACCCGATGCCACCGCAAAGAGACCCTTGGTCCCCCGTCGTCGTGCGCGCCCCCGCGCACCAACCGACGTCCCCGATATCGGTCGCCCGTTCAAGATGTGTCTCCCCTCGCACGGCCTGGTCAGGCCCGCACCCCAGTGCCTCAGCGCGCACAGACACGCGCCTGCGCTAGATAACCACACGGCCCTGACCGATGACTCCCCGCCAATGTCACTGTTCAGTCCCAACTGCGCATGTGGTGCGGGCCCTGGCTCAGCGAGCGTCCGCGGGCTTGCTCTCCGGCTCCGAGCCGGGCGGCGCCGTCCACTCCTTCCACCCCATGTTCCAGCCACCGAGCCCGTTGTCAGGAGCGACTTTCTTGTCGTCGCTGTTGACGACTTCCACCACATCGCCGATCAGGGTCCGGTCGAAGAACCACCCCGCCGGGGTCTGTGAGCTGCCGCCCTTCACGTCACGCAGGCCCACGCAGCCGTGGCTGACATTGGTGTTGCCGGGGGCGTCCGGCGACCAGTAGTTGCCGTGCAGGAAGGTGCCGGACGTCGTCAGACGGATCGCGTGCGGCACGTCGGGGATGTTGTACTCGCCGCCGAAGCCGACGGTGCGGCTGTTCATCCGGGTCACCTCCAGCATCTCCGTGACCACCATTTTCCCGTTGTACGTCGTGGTCTTGGGGGCGCCCGCGGTGATCGGGACCGTGGAGAGGACCTCGCCGTCGCGGCGTACCTCCATGGTGTGCTCGGCCGCGTCGACCAGGGAGGTCTGGCTGCGGCCGATCGTGAAGGAGAAGCTCTTGTCCTGCAGGCCGTAGACGCCGGGGGCGGCCTCGACGTCCCGCAGGCGCAGGCCGACGGTGACCTTCGTGCCGGGCTTCCAGTACTTCTCGGGGCGGAAGTCCAGGCGGGTCTTGCCGAACCAGTGCGGCCGTACGTCGACGGCGGGCTTCGCGGTGACGCTGATGGCGCGCTGGACGGCCTGAAGGTTCTCGATCTCCTGGTTGAACTCCAGGGAGACGATCATTCCGGTGCCGACGGTGGAACGGTTCTCCGGCGACACGTAGCCGATGAACCGCTCGTCGGGGACCTGCGTCGTGAACGTCGTGTGCCGGGCGGAGCGGCGGCCGTGGCCGTCCAGGGCGACGGCGTCCACCGAGTACTTCGCGGCGAGCGCGAGACCACCGTCGTCCAGCGGCTTCCACGTCATGCCGTCCTCGTCGATGTGGCCGGGGACGTTCTGCTCCCGCGCGTCCTGCACCCGCACGACCTTCACCGATTCGAGGCGTCCGTCGGGGACCTCGACCTGGAGCTGTTCCTCTCCCTTGACCCCCTTGCTGCCGTCGTCGGGCGTCACCCGGATCGCGTCGGCGGGCGACCGCGGCTTGCCCATGATGCGGTCGATGCCACCGCCGTCGCCGCTGCATCCCGCGGCTCCGGCCAGCAGTCCTGCCCATGTCACTACGGCGGCCAGCGCGGCCCCTGCGCGCCGAGCGCGCCTCGCTACCTGTCTCACGTCCGTCCCAACGACCGTCCCCCTCCTGGGGAAACGTGAGTGCGACGCACACGCTGGGCAGAACAGTGGGGAGGACGGCACGGGCCCCGGGGTCCGCAGGTTCCGTCCGGTCGGGTACGCCCACGCCGCCGGGACGCGGCAGGGGTCGAGCCGCAGGAGGCGAATGGGTGTCCAGCGCAGCCGAACAGGAAGCACTCCGGGGTGGGCGGCGCGGGACGGACGCGGCCGCGGGGAACGGGAAGGCCGTCGTGAACGGGACGTCCACGCGGCCGGAGGCGCGCGCCGCGCCGCGGGCGGCTTCGGTGGCGCGCGCCCGGCCCGCCTGGCCGGGGGCGCCGACGCCGCTCGGCGCCCGGTTCAGGGTGGGGCCCGACGGGGTCGCGGGCACCAACTTCGCGCTGTGGGCGGGGGGTGCGGAGGCCGTCGAGCTCTGCCTGTTCGACGAGCGGGGCGTGGAGACGCGGACGTCGCTGACGGAACTGACGCACGAGATATGGCACGGCTTCCTACCGGGCGTCCGTCCGGGGCAGCGCTACGGCTACCGCGTGCACGGCCGCTGGGACCCGTGGACGGGCGCCCGCTGGAACCCGGCGAAACTGCTCCTCGATCCGTACGCGCGTGCGGTGGACGGCGACTTCGCCGAGCACGGTCTGCCGCCCGAGGTGTACGGGCACGTGCGGGACTGGCCCCAGCAGCAGGTGGCCGACACGGTGCGGGACGACCGGGACTCGGCGCCGTTCGTCCCCAAGGGTGTGGTCGTGCACGACGACGCCCCGGACGACGAATGGGCCGACGACCGGCGCCCGAAGACGCCGTGGGCGGACTCGGTCATCTACGAGGTCCACGTACGCGGCTTCACCAAGCTGCACCCGGGGATTCCGGAGAACCTGCGGGGGACGTACGCGGGTCTGGCGCATCCGGCGGCGATCGGCCATCTCGTGCGGCTCGGGGTGACGGCGGTGGAGCTGCTGCCCGTGCACCAGTTCGCCCATGAGGACCATCTCCTGCAGCGAGGCCTGCGGAACTACTGGGGCTACAACTCGATCGGCTACTTCGCACCGCACGCGGGGTACGCCGCGTCGGGGACGCGGGGCGAGCAGGTCGGCGAGTTCAAGCGGATGGTGCGGGCGCTGCACGAGGCCGGGATCGAGGTGATCCTGGACGTCGTCTACAACCACACGGCGGAGGCGGGCGAACTGGGCCCGGTGTTCTCGCTCAAGGGCATCGACAACCGCGGCTACTACCGGCTTCAGCCGTCCGACGCGCGGCGTTACGCGGACTACACGGGCTGTGGGAACACGCTCCAGGTGGTGCAGCCGCACGTGCTCCGCCTGATCACGGACTCCTTGCGCTACTGGGTGACCGAGATGGGCGTGGACGGGTTCCGCTTCGATCTGGCGGCGGCGCTCGCGCGTTCGTTCCACGACGTCGACATGCTCTCCCCCTTCCTCGCGGTGATCGCGCAGGACCCGGTGCTGCGGCGCGTGAAGCTGATCGCCGAGCCGTGGGACGTGGGGTCCGGCGGCTACCAGGTGGGGGCCTTCCCTCCGCTGTGGACGGAGTGGAACGACCGCTACCGGGGTGCGGTGCGGGACTTCTGGCGAGGCGCGCTGCCCGATGTGCGGGATCTGGGCTACCGGCTCTCCGGGTCGAGCGACCTGTACGCGTGGGGCGGACGCCGTCCGTACGCGTCGGTGAACTTCGTGACGGCGCACGACGGGTTCACGCTGCGGGACCTGGTGAGTTACGAGCGCAAGCACAACGAGGCCAACGGTGAGGGGAACAGGGACGGTTCGGACGACAACCGCGCCTGGAACTGCGGCGTGGAGGGCGAGACGGGGGACGAGCGGGTGACGGAGCTGCGACGGCGCCAGCTGCGCAATCTGCTGACGACGCTGCTGCTCTCGACGGGGGTGCCGATGCTCGTGGCCGGGGACGAGATGGGGCGTACGCAAGGGGGCTCCAACAACGCGTACTGCCAGGACAACGAGGTCAGCTGGGTGGACTGGGGGCTGCTCGACGAGCCGGGCTGGGGCGCGCTCTTCGACCTGACGTCCCGGCTGATCGCGCTGCGGCACCGGCATCCCGTGCTGCGGCGGCGGGCCTTCTTCTCCGGCCGTGCGCATTCGGCGGACGGGCTGCGGGACCTGGCGTGGTTCACCGCGCGCGGGACGGAGATGACGGAGGGCGACTGGTACGCGCCGGCCGCGACGCTCGGCATGTATCTGTCCGGCCGTGACATACCGGGCCGTGACGCTCGGGGCGCACCGGTCGTCGACGACAGCTTCCTCGCGATCCTGCACGCGGCGGACGGTGCGAGCGGCTTCGTGCTGCCGGGGGCGCCTTGGGCGCAGGCGTACGAGGTGGTGGTGGACACCTCCCTGGAGGAGCAGGGCGCCGCCCCCTGCACGGTCCTGCGCGCCGCCACGACGGTCACGGTGGCGGGGCGGTCGGTGCTGTTGCTGCGGGTGCGTGAGGGGGTGGCGGGGAGGGGCGGGTGACGTGAGCGCGGCGCGGCGGCCTCATTGGTCCGAACCTGCCCATTGCCGCGCTTCCCCGTGCCGGTCAAGCTCGGGTGATGGACCTGGAGTTGAGGCACCTGAAGACGATCCGGGCGATCGCCGACGCGGGCAGCCTGACCAAGGCCGCCACCGCGCTCGGGCTCGCGCAGCCCGCCCTGAGCGCACAGCTCAAGCGGATCGAGCGCGCCTTGGGAGGGGAACTCTTCGAGCGGGGGCGGCACGGGGTGCGGGCCACCGCGCTCGGGGAGTTCGTGCTGGCCCGTGCCCGGGTCGTGCTTCCGGCGGTCAGCGGCCTGCGGGAGGAGGCGCTGCGGTTCGGCCGGGCCTGGGAGGGCGGCGCCGGTTTCCGGCTCGGCGCGACGCACGGGCCGCTGCTCGGCGCGCTGGTGGACCGGCTCGCCGCCGCGCACCCGGGGGCGCGGGTGACCACCCACACCTCCTGGTCGGAGCGGGAGATCGCGTCCCGCACGGCCGACGGGCGCCTCGACTTCGCGCTGGTGGGGACCTGCGGGGCGAGCGCGCCGCCGGAGAGCGAGCTGCTCGTGTGGCGGGAGGTCGCCCGTGACCCGGTCTTCGTCATGCTGCCCACCGGGCACCGGTTGGCGGCCCGCGGTGAGATCGGCCTGGTCGAGCTCGCGGACGAGGCGTGGACCGACGTGCCGGGCGACGGCTGCTTCGCGGACTGCTTCACCGCGGCGTGCGCCCGCGCGGGGTTCACGCCTTCCTCCGTGTACGAGACGGACGTGGCGTCCTGCGTCCATCTGGTCCAGGTGGGGCGGGCGGTGGGGCTCTGCCGGGCGACGTTCCCGCCGACGCCGGGCCTGGTGACCCGGCCGCTCTCCGGGGCGCCGCTGTACTGGCGGCACCTGCTCGGCTGGCATCCGGCGTCCCCGGCCCAGGACACCGCCCCCGCCGTCTACGCCCAGGCCCGCACGGCCCACGCCGAAGCAGCGGCCCGCAGCGAAAGCTACACGGCATGGCTGGCAGCACCTTGACCACAGCTCCCGTGAACGCCGGGCTGCGGCTTCCGTGACGCAGGCCCGCAGCCTGCCTCAGCAACGCCCCGCGCCTCACGACCACCCACCCGCAGCCTTCATGCGCACCGCGACCGGCCTCCCATGCCGCGACGCGCGGCGAGAGCCGCACGGCGTGGCTCGCGGGGCCCTCGCCACAGCCTCCGCGAGCGCCGACCCGCCTTCCCTGAGCGCCGGGCCGCGGCTCCGTGAGCGCAGGCCCGCAGCCTGCCTCAACATCGCCCCGCGCCCCGCGCCTCACGACCACCCACCCGCAGCCTTCACGAGCACCGCCACCGGCCTCCCATGCCGCGACGCGCGGCTTGGCTTGTGGGGGTCTCGTCGCAGCCTCTCTGAGCGTCGCGGGCGGGCTTCCATAACGTTGGGGGCGGGGGTCGGATGACAGCTACTGGGGGGCAGTTGAGGGTTCTACGGTGTGGGCGATCCGCTGGCCGTCCCCCTCACCGGTCCGCTCGGCCCTCGTACCGAGGAGATGCCCCATGCCCCCCATCCACCCCAGACGCGCCGCCGCCGCGTGCGCCGCGCTCGCCGCGGCCGGCGCCCTGGCCCTCGCGGGTCTGCCCGGCACCGCGAGCGCCCAGGCCGACCCCGCCGCGTCCACTGTGCCCTCCCCCGCCGAGACCGCCGCCGTCGACAGGACATCGCCCGAGGTCCTGAAGGCCATGCGGCGGGACCTCGGCCTCACGTCGGCGCAGGCCGAGGCCCGTCTGGTCAACGAGGCCGAGGCCGGCGCCGTCGCGGGAGCCCTGCGGGCCGCGCTCGGCCGTGACTTCGCGGGCGCCTGGGTGCACGGCGCCACGTCGGCGCGGCTCACCGTGGCGACCACCGACGCCTCGGACGTCCCCGCGATCGAGGCCCGGGGTGCGCGGGCCGAGGTGGTGCGGCACTCTGCCGCTCAACTGGACGCGGCAAAGAGGCAGTTGGACCGCGCCGCGAAGACGGCGGCTACGCGCGACGCTCCCGTCTGGTACGTCGACGTACGCTCCAACGCGGTCGTGGTGCGTGCCGTGCGGCCCGCCGCCGCGAAGTCCCTCGTCTCCGCCGCGGGGCTCGGCCCCTCCCTCGTACGCGTCGAGAAGACCAAGGAACGGCCGCGCCCGCTCTACGACCTCGTGGGCGGCGAGGCGTACTACATGGGCGGCCGCTGCTCCATCGGCTTCCCGGTCACCAAGGGCACCCAGCAGGGCTTCGCCACGGCGGGCCACTGCGGGCGGGCCGGCACCGCGACCAGCGGCTACAACCAGGTGGCCCAGGGCACGTTCCAGGCCTCGATCTTCCCCGGCAGGGACATGGCCTGGGTCGCCGTCAACTCCCAGTGGACCGCCACCCCGTACGTGAAGGGCCAGGGCGGGCAACGGGTCGGCGTCGGGGGCTCCACACAGTCCCCGGTGGGTGCGTCGATCTGCCGTTCCGGCTCCACTACGGGGTGGCACTGCGGCACGATCCAGCAGCACAACACCAGCGTCACCTACCCCGAGGGCACCATCAGCGGCGTGACGCAGACGACGGTCTGCGCGGAACCCGGCGACTCGGGCGGCTCCTTCATATCCGGCAGCCAGGCGCAGGGCGTCACCTCGGGCGGCTCGGGCAACTGCTCCAGCGGCGGGACGACGTTCCACCAGCCCATCAACCCGCTGCTCCAGCAGTTCGGACTGACGCTGAAGACGACGGGTGGCGGTGACCCCGGCCCCGGTGATCCCGAGCCGGGCGGCACGTGGGCCGCGGGCAAGGTCTACGCCCCGGGTGACTCGGTCACCTACGGCGGTACGACGTACCGCTGCCTGCAGGGACACCAGGCGCAGGTCGGCTGGGAGCCGCCGAACACTCCCGCGCTCTGGCAGACCGTCTAGTCGCTCGTCCGTTGGCTGCGGGCCGTCCGTGGCTGGTCGCGCAGTTCCCCGCACCCCTGCGGGGCCCGACCGGCGTCAGCCGAGAATTCCTCTGCTGTACGCCGTAGCCACCGCCGCCGCGCGGTCCTTGACGCCCAACTTGCCGTAGATGTGGGTGAGATGCGTCTTGACCGTGGCCTCGCTGATGAAGAGTTCGACGGCGATCGCACGGTTCGACGTGCCCTTGGCGACGAGCGCGAGCACCTCCCGTTCGCGGGTGCTCAGCGGTTCGTTGCCGGGGGCACGCACGCGTGAGACGAGCCGGGATGCGACGGCGGGCGAGAGGACCGTGCGGCCCTGGGCCGCCGCCCGGACCGCGGTGAACAGCTCGTCGCGCGGCGCGTCCTTGAGGAGGTAGCCCGTCGCGCCCGCCTCGATCGCGGGGATCGTGTCCGAGTCCGTGTCGTACGTGGTGAGGACCAGGACGCGGGAGCGCGAGCCGCGCCGGGCGAGCTCGGCGATCGCGTCGACGCCGTTGCCGCCCGGCATGCGCAGGTCCATCAGGACGACATCGGGGTCGAGGCGCTCCACCAGGGCGACGGCCTCGACGCCGTCGGCGGCCTCGCCGAGCACCTCGAAGCCGGGGGCCGACTGGAACATGCCGCGCAGGCCGTCGCGTACGACGGGGTGGTCGTCGACGACGAGCAGAGTGATCAGGTCATCCATGGCGGACCAACGGTACGCGAGCCGAGAGAGCGGTGCCCTGACCCGGTTCCGATTCCACGGTGAACGAGCCCGCGACGCGTTCGGCGCGGGCCCGCATGCCGTCGAGGCCGAAGCCGCCGGAGCCGCTGCGCTGCACCAGGGCCAGTGGGTCGAAGCCGCGGCCGTCGTCGCGCACGTCCAGGGCGACCTCGCCGTCCATGTACGAGAGGGTGACGCCGAGGCGGGTGGCCGCCGCGTGCCGCGAGGCGTTGGACAGGGCCTCCTGGACGATGCGCAGGAGCGTCGCCTCGATCTCCTCGTGCAGCGGCTCGGCGGTACCGGTGACCGTGAACTCGGCGCGGACGCCGGTGCGTTCGGACCACTCCGTGACCGTCTTCTTCAGCGCCTCGGGCAGCGCGTCGTGCTCCAGGGCCGTCGGGGAGAGGTTGTGGACGGAGCGGCGGGCCTCGCCGAGGCTGTGCCGGGCCAGGTCGGCGGCGCGGCCCAGGTGCTCGCACGCCAGCCCCTCGTCGCCCGCGTTCGCGACGACCTGGAGCTGGGCGATGATGCCGGTCAGGCCCTGCGCGATGGTGTCGTGGATCTCGGCGGCGAGCCGCCGCCGCTCGTCGGCGACGCCCGCTTCCCGCGCCTGGACGAGGAGCTGGGCGTGCAGGGCGGCGTTCTCGTCCATGGCCTGCTGGAGGGCGTTGTTCGTGCGCTCCAGCTCCAGGATGGTGGCGGCGGCGTCGAGGGCGCGCTGCTCCTCCTGCGCCGCGAGGTGGGCGAAGACCATGAGCAGCGCGACGTTCACCGCGAACAGCCCGCCGAAGACGACCCAGCCGAGCTCGCCGTCCGGCGGAAGCCCGCCGGACTGGGAGCCGGACATGGTGACGGCGGTGAGGAGGAGACCGAGCTTGACCAGGCGCGGGGGCAGCAGCCGCTCGGCGCCGAAATAGCCGACGACGGCGTAGAACGCGAAGAACGGGTTGAGCCAGGTGAGGACGAAGGCGATCGCCCAGCGCAGGAGGTAGTAGACGACGGACGCGGGCGTGGGTTCCGGCCGTGCGGGGGCCAGCGCGCCCCACCCGAGCTGGAGCACGAGGCCCGCGGCGACCAGCGTCCCGGCCACGTACCAGTCGCCCCGGTCCATGCCGACCACGCCGCCCGTCGCGACGGCCATGAGCAGCCCGAAGCCAAGCAGGACGTAGGGGCCCCAGCGGTGGAACAGGCCCCACCGCTGTTCGATCATCTTCGTGGCGTCCGCCGTGCTCGTACTCACCGCCCCAGTGTCCTCGACGAGCCACGTCACGTGCGGATCACTCCCACCTGAACCAACGCGATGCCCCGGCCGTCAGGGCCACGGTCCACAGCGCGAGAACGCCCAGGTGGACCAGGCCGGGCCAGTCACCGGCGGCGGCGTCGCCGAGCGCCTGGGACGCGGCGCCGAGCGGGGTGGCCTCCACGATGTGGGCGAGCGTGTCCGGCATGGCCTGCACGGGCAGCCAGACGCCGGCGCTGAACATCGTCGGGAAGAAGACGGCGGAGCCGATGGCGGTCGCGGCCTTCGTGGTGCGGGCGAGCGCCGAGACCAGGGCGCCCAGGGCGAGCCCGCACAGGATCGCGAGGAGCAGCGCGAGGACGTATCCGAACGCCTGGCGCGGCAGCGGCACGTCGAAGACGGCGCGTCCCACGGTCAGCGAGAGCAGTGCGGAGACGAGGGCGGCCGCGCCGTGGATGCCCATCTGCGCGCCGAGCACGGCGGCGGGGCGTACGGGCGTGGCGGACATGCGGCGCAGGATGCCGCGTTCGCGGTAGCCGGTGATGAGCGGCGGCATGGCCTGCAGGCCTGCCATGATCAGCGAGAGCAGCACCGTCACGGGCACGTACGCGTCGATCATCCTGAGCCCGCCGAGCGAGTCCGACGGCTCCCGGAAGTCGGGGATGGAGCCGAGGATCACCAGCAGGATCGTGGGAAAGGCCATGATCCAGAAGAGGGCGCCGGGCTCGCGGCGGAAGAGGCGCAGCTCCGCCTTGAGGACGGCGGCGAAGGCCCCGTCGGTCCGGCCGGGGTGAGGGACCGTGGCGGTGGTCATGCCGATGCTCCCGTCAGATCGAGGAACGCGTCGTCCAACGTGGCGTCGGAGACCCGGAGTTGATGGGCGGTGATGTGGTGCCGGGCGAGCAGCGTGATGGCGGCGTTGACGGTCTCGTCGGTGCCGTTCAGGGTGTAGCGGCCGTCGCGCTGGTCGACGGAGATCACCCGGGGCAGCGCGGCGAGCTCGCGCTCGTCGAGCGGCGCGGACGGCGTGAAGGACATGACGGTCGATCCCGCGGCCCGGCTGATGAGGCCCGCCGGGCTGTCCAGGGCGGCGATCCGCCCGTGGTCGATGACCGCGATGCGGTCGCAGAGGCGCTGGGCCTCCTCCATGAAGTGCGTGACCAGGAGGACGGTGACGCCGCTGTCCCGTACGTCCTCGATGAGCTGCCAGGTGTCGCGGCGGGCACGCGGGTCGAGCCCGGTGGTCAGCTCGTCGAGCACGACGACCTTCGGGTTCCCGATCAGGGCGAGCGCGATGAACAGGCGCTGCTTCTGGCCTCCGGAGAGCTTGCCGAAGCGGCTGTCCAGCTTGTCGGTCAGGCGCAGGCGTTCGGCGAGGGGGCGCCAGTCCGCGGGGTTCGGGTAGAACGCGGCGTACAGCTCCAGGGCCTCGCGCACCGTGAGCTTCGGCTGCAGCTCGCTCTCCTGGAGCTGGGCGCCGAGGATCCGGGTGACGCGGTCGTGGTCGGCGACAGGGTCGAGCCCGGCGACGCGGACGGTTCCGGTGTCGGGGACGCGCAGGCCCTCGACGCATTCCACGGTGGTGGTCTTGCCGGCGCCGTTCGGTCCGAGGACGCCGAAGATCTCGCCCTCCTCGACGGCGAAGGAGACCCCGTCGACGACGGTCCGTCCGCCGTAGGCCTTGCGCAGGTCGTGCACTTCGATGATGGGCATGGGTCGAGCCTCGCCGGTGGGCGGGGGCCCGGGCATCGCCCATCGCGCTCGAAGGGGCATCAGCCGATCGGTTGATGGAGGGGTACGACTTCGCCGGTGCGGGCCGGCCCTGGGGGGTTGCCGACCTGGTCTTAGGACCAGGGGACGAGCGGGGACGGGTCAAAACTCGGTGGGCTCTGTCAGTCGCCATCCGTAGGCTCGCTCATGATGCCGAAACCAGATGCACCGACCAAGGACCCGGCCCGGGAAGGCTCCGCGGCACGGACGCTGCTGCGACTGTGGCCGTACGTCCGCCCCGTCCGAACCCGCCTGTTCAGCGCGGCATTTGTCGCCATCCTCGCCTCCTGTACGGGGCTGGTCTTCCCCCTCGTACTGAAGTGGCTCGTGGACGGCCCGGTGGCGGACCGGGACCTCGGCGGGGTGTGGCTCGGGGCCCTGCTCCTGCTGCTGCTCGGCGTCGCGGAGGCGCTGCTCTTCGGTCTGCGGCGATGGCTGGTGGCACGGCCGCTGGCCTCCGTCGAGGCGGCGATGCGGGCGGATCTCTACCGCCATCTGCAGCGGCTTCCGGTGGCCTTCCACGACCGCTGGGCCTCGGGCCAGCTGCTGTCGCGCGGCACGACGGACCTGATGCTGCTGCGGATGTTCCTCGCCTTCCCGCTGACGTTCCTGATCGTGAACGGGACGACGATCGTGGTCGGCATGGCCATCCTGGTCGCGCAGGACTGGGCACTCGGTCTGGTGCTGCTCACCCCGCTGGTCCCGCTGGTGATCGTCTGCGCGTACTACGAGGGCCGGTACATGGCCGTGGCGCGGCGGGCCCAGGACCAGGTCGGCGATCTGACGACGGTCGTCGAGGAGAGCGTGCTCGGCATCCGCATCATCAAGGGCTTCGGCCGCCACCGCAGTCAGGCGCGCGCGTTCCACGAGCTCTCGCACACGCTGCGGGGCACGGAGCTGGCCAAGGCGCGGCTGCTCGCCGCGATCTACGCGGTGATCATGACGCTGCCGGAGGTCGCGATCGGTGCGGCGCTCGTCCTGGGGACGGTGCGGGTGGCGGACGGGGACCTGTCGACGGGGACGCTGGTCGCGTTCCTCTCCACGGCGCTGGCGCTGCGCTGGCCGGTGGAGTCGATCGGGTTCCTGCTCGCGATGAGCCAGGAGTCGGCGACGGCCACGGAGCGGTACTTCGAGGTGATGGACGCGGAGCCGGAGTCTTCGGCTGCCGTCACCTCGCCCGGGGGCGACTCAGGGCCCGGCTCCGGCTCCGGCTCGATGGAAGCCGGGCTCCGCTTCCACGGTGTGGAGTTCCGTTACCCGGATGCGCCGTCCGACGCGCCGCCCGCGCTCGACCGGATCGACCTGCACATCCGGCCCGGCGAGACCCTCGCCCTCGTCGGCGCCACGGGCAGCGGCAAGACGACCCTGACGGCGCTGGTGCCCCGGCTGCACGAGGTAAGCGGGGGCCGCATCACGCTGGACGGCGAGGACATCGCGGAGATGGACCGCGAGCGGCTGCGCACGCTGGTGGCGGTCGCCTTCGAGGAACCGACGCTGTTCTCCGCGACGGTGGGCGAGAACGTCCTGATGGGCGCCGAAGAGGCCGCGGGCGACGTGGAGTTGGAGCGGGCCCTCGACATCGCCCAGGCCGACTTCGCGCACGCGCTGCCGCAGGGCACGGCCACGCAGGTCGGCGAGCAGGGCCTGAGCCTCTCCGGCGGCCAGCGCCAGCGTCTCGCGCTGGCCCGCGCGGTGGTCGGCACCCCCAGTTTCCTGGTCCTCGACGACCCG
The DNA here is from genome assembly GCF_040636975.1 of Streptomyces sp. NPDC032198. Classification (NCBI taxonomy): domain Bacteria; kingdom Bacillati; phylum Actinomycetota; class Actinomycetes; order Kitasatosporales; family Streptomycetaceae; genus Streptomyces; species Streptomyces sp. NPDC032198. The sequence goes on from NZ_JBEZVL010000011.1 coordinate 307,424, forward strand.
CTCTCGGCGCTGGACGTCCACACGGAGGCCCTGGTCGAGGCCGCTCTGCGCCGCGTCCTGAAGGACACGACGGCCCTGGTGGTGGCCCACCGCCCGTCCACGGTCCTGCTCGCCGACCGCGTCGCGCTGCTCTCCGACGGCCGCATCACCGCCATCGGCACCCACCAGGAACTGCTGCGGGGGAACGGCGAGTACGCGTGGCTGATGTCGGGGGCGGGGGCCACTCCCACGACGGGGGAAACGGGCCCGGCACCCGAGGCGGAGCAATGGGACCCGGCGTCCGCGAGGGGACATGCAGGCCGCACGCCATCCGCCGGAAAGCCAGACGCGCGGCTCACCCCCACGCCAAAAACACAAGCGGACCGGCCGTCCGCCGACCGGCAGACGGAGGCGGGCGTCGCGTCCGCGGAAGGGGAGGGCGCACGATGACCGCGTCGACACCGGCGTCACGGACCTCGGGGCCGGACGAGGAGGAACGCCTCTCACCGCCGGACAGCGAGGCGGGCGGTGAGCGGGTTTGCCCGGGTGGGAGGGCCGGGGGCGACCCCGTAGACCCCGTAGACCCCGTCGATCACTTCGACAAGGACAGTCTTCCCGCTGCCCCCGGGGCCACCTCCACCCTGCTGCGTTCCTTGCTCTCGCCGCTTCGGGGGCGGGTCGTCCTCGCCACCGTGCTGCTGCTCCTGCAGCAGGCCGCCGTGCAGGGCGGTCCGCTGCTCGTCGCGTACGCCATCGACAGCGGCGTGCCCGCGGTCCGGGCCGGCGACTACGGGCCCCTCGTCGTCATCGGCATCGGATATCTGTTCTGCGCGGGAGCATCCGGCGCGTTCCAGTACGCGTTCATCGTGGCCTCCGCCCGCGTCAACCAGGACGTACTGCTCGATCTGCGCGGGCGCATCTTCCGGCACGCGCAGGCCCTCAGCGTGGACTTCCACGAGCGGTACACCTCGGGGCGGCTCATCTCCCGGTCCACCACCGACGTGGAATCCCTGCGGGAACTCCTCAGCGAGGGGCTGCAGGAGCTGATCACCGTCATCCTCTCCTTCGTCTACATCTCGGCGATGCTGCTCTGGCTCGACCTGAGCCTCGGCGCGGCGGCGGTCGCGTCGTTCGTGCCGCTCTACCTCCTCGTACGCCGGTACCAGCACCGCGCGGGCCCCCTCTTCGGGAAGCGGTCCACGGCGATCGCCGCCGTCATCGTGAAGTTCGCCGAGACGATGAACGGCATCCGCCCGGTCCGCGCGTTCCGCCGCGAGCGCGCCAACGAGGCGGAGTTCGCCGTGCTCAACCACCACCACGAGCGGTCGAACGGCGACGCGATGCTGGAGATGGCCCGCTACGTGGTCGGCTCCCGGCTCGTCGCCAACACCGCCGTCGCCGGCATCGTCCTGTGGGGTGCCTACCGCGTCACCGACGGCACCCTCGCGCTCGGCGTCCTCGCCGCGGCGGTGCTGTATCTGCGGCGCCTGTACGACCCGATCGACCGGCTCGGCATGTTCCTGAACTCCTACCAGTCGGCCGCCGCGTCCCTGGAGAAGGTCGCCGGGCTGCTCGCCCAGACCCCCTCCGTGCCCGAGCCGCATCCGGACCGCGCGGTGCCACTGCCCGCCCTCGCCTCCGAACACCCGGGACGCGAGGTCGACTTCGACGGAGTGCGCTTCGCCTACCGGACCGGCGGCGAGGTCCTGCCCCGCTTCGACCTGACGCTGCCCGCCGGGCAGACCGTCGCCGTCGTCGGCTCCACCGGCGCGGGCAAGTCGACGCTCGCCAAGCTGCTCGCCCGCTTCTACGACCCGACGGAGGGCCGGGTCCTGCTCGACGGGGTCGACCTGCGGGATCTCGCCAACGCGGAGCTCCGGCGCGGCGTCGTCATGGTCACCCAGGAGGCCTTCCTCTTCTCCGGGACCGTCGCCGAGAACATCGCCATCGGCCGCCCGGACGCCACCCGCGAGGACATCGAGCAGGCGGCGAAGGCCATCGGGGCGCATGACTTCATCGTGTCCCTGCCCGACGGCTACGACACCGACGTACGCAAGCGGGGTGGCCGTATCTCCGCCGGTCAGCGGCAGTTGGTCGCCTTCGCTCGGGCGCTGCTCGCCGACCCGGCGGTGCTGATCCTCGACGAGGCGACCAGCTCGCTCGACATCCCGGGCGAGCGGGCCGTGCAGCGCGCCATGCACACGGTGCTGCGCGGGCGCACCGCCGTGGTGATCGCCCACCGGCTCTCCACGGTGGAGATCGCCGACCGGGTGCTCGTGATGGAGGACGGGCGGGTGGTCGAGGACGGCACTCCGGCCGAACTGATCGCGGGGAGCGGCTCGTTCGCTGATCTGCACCGGGCATGGCGGGACAGCGTGGTCGGTTAGCCGTCGCCGTCCCGCCGACGCGACGCAACGCGACGCGACGCAACACGACGCGACGCGAGCGTTAGCGGGACGTCAGCAGGGCGTGAGCGGGACGCCAGTGGGTGCGGCCACATTGGTGTCCACAGCGGGAACGACCAGCAGGCCCCGCACCCACCACCGCACGGGGGAACCTCAGCATGCGTACGAACCGGATCCGCGCCGCCGTCCTCGCCGGCAGCACCGCCGCGCTCGCCCTGTCCCTGATCGCCTGCGGTGGCTCCGACGACTCGGGCGACAACGCCTCGAAGGGCGGTGCGAGCAGGACCGTCGCCACCGCCGACGGCTCGAAGAGCTCCGAGGGGACGGTGACCGTGACGACGGACGGGCCCGGGAAGAACGGTGGCGCAGGCCACGCCAAGCAGACCAAGCCGTGCAAGGGCGACGAGATGTCGTACTCCGTGGTGCACCGCTTCCCCTCGGAGCAGGGCGAGCACCTCCTGGTCACCGCGACGAACGCCGACTCCACGTCCTGCTGGATCACTTCGATGCCGTCGGTGATGCTCGGCAACACCTCGAAGGTCGTGCCGCACTCCGCCAAGGACGCCCCCGGCGGCTCCTCGCAGATCACGGTCGAGCCCGGCGGCAAGGTCTACTCCGCCATCGCGCTCTTCACCGTCGGCGGCAGGACCCACTCGTCGACTGACCTCTCCCTCGCCCTGAGCGACCGGACCGGCTACACCGGGCCCGGCACCGAGACGAGCGCCCTCGACGGCAAGGGCGCACAGTCCGAGTTCACCTGGTCCGACGCCGAGGTCACCAACTGGAACACCGAGAAGCCCTACAACTTCTGAGCGCGGACCCCGCCTCGACCGGTTCCTCAACCCAACGGATTCCGGCAGGCGTTGGGGTGCGGAATCAGCCACGCCGCTCAGGGCCCCGGTGACCGGCTCTCCTCGAACAATGCGAAGCTCTTGACCTTGAGCGACCCCTCCGTATATCGAACGTGCCCCACCGGGCAGCGGACCAGTTCCGGCCAACTCTTGACGCACCCCTGACAAACAGAGCGCGCCGGTGCCACTCTTCCCCTCGATTCCCAGCTCCACCTGGATCCACTTGGATCCGCCTCGCTCCACCCTTCGTAATCCCAGCTCCACGTTCTGCCTTGTTCTGCCCGGACGGCACGACCGCGCCGCCCGGTCCCCCTGGCCGCGTAACCCACGGCCACGCAGAAGGAGTCCGTGTTGAGAAGCACCTCTCACAGACCTGCCTCCCACCGACGCGCCACCGCCGCCGGCGCCCTGACCGCCGTCGCCGCCCTCGTGGCGGTGGCCTTCCAGACGGGCCCGGCATCGGCCGACGGCCCCGCGATATCACCGGCCAAGACCTCGGCCGCCGGAAAGATAGGCAAGGCCGACCCCGGTTCCCTGCCCGTGAAGCTCAGTCCCGCCCAGCGTGCGGCGCTCCTCAAGGACGCCAATGCCACCAAGGCGGACACGGCCAAGGACCTGGGGCTCGGCGCAAAGGAAAAGCTCGTCGTCCGTGACGTCATCAAGGACGCCGACGGCACGACGCACACCCGTTACGAGCGCACCTACGAGGGCCTGCCGGTCCTCGGCGGCGACCTGGTGGTCGACGAGGCGAAGTCCGGGAAGACCGAGGGCGTCATCAAGGCCTCGAAGAAGCAGCTCAAGGGCGTCGACACCAGCGCCGACGTGAAGGCCGCGACCGCCGAGAAGCAGGCGCTCGCAGCGGCGAAGGCCGAGGGGTCGAAGAAGACCGACGCGGACCGCGCGCCGCGCAAGGTCGTCTGGATGGCCAAGGGCGAGCCGACTCTCGCGTACGAGACGGTGGTCGGCGGGCTTCAGCACGACGGCACCCCGAACGAGCTGCACGTCATCACGGACGCGGCCACCGGCAAGAAGATCTTCCAGTGGCAGGGCATCGAGAACGGCACGGGCAACACCCAGTACAGCGGTCAGGTCACCGTGGGCAGCGTGCAGTCGGGGTCGAACTACACCCTGACCGACACCGCACGCGGCAGCCACAAGACGTACAACCTCAACCACGGCACATCCGGCACCGGCACGCTCTTCTCGGGCCCGGACGACGTGTGGGGCAACGGGCAGGCCTCCAACCTGGAGACCGCGGGCGCGGACGCCGCCTACGGCGCCCAGCTCACCTGGGACTACTACAAGAACGTGCACGGACGCACCGGTATCCGCGGTGACGGCGTCGGCGCGTACTCCCGGGTCCACTACGGCAACAACTACGTCAACGCCTTCTGGGACGACGGCTGCTTCTGCATGACGTACGGCGACGGCTCGGGCAACTCCAAGCCGCTGACGTCCATCGACGTGGCGGCCCACGAGATGACGCACGGCGTGACGTCGGCCACCGGCAACATGCAGTACAGCGGTGAGTCCGGCGGCCTGAACGAGGCCACCTCCGACATCTTCGCGGCGGCCGTGGAGTTCAACGCCAACAACCCGCAGGACGTGGGCGACTACCTCGTCGGCGAGAAGATCAACATCAACGGCAACGGCACCCCGTTGCGCTACATGGACAAGCCCTCCAAGGACGGCGGGTCCAAGGACTCGTGGTACTCGGGCATCGGTGGCATCGACGTGCACTACTCGTCCGGTGTCGCCAACCACTTCTACTACATGCTGAGCGAGGGCAGCGGCGCCAAGGTCATCAACGGCGTCTCGTACGACTCGCCGACCTCGGATGGCCTGCCTGTGGCCGGAATTGGTCGCGACAAGGCCTCGCTCATCTGGTACAAGGCGCTGACGACGAAGTTCACCACGACCACCAACTACGCGGCGGCCCGTACCGGGACCCTCGCGGCGGCCGGTGAGCTGTACGGCACCACCAGTGCCGAGTACAAGGCGGTGGGCGATGCCTGGGCCGCGGTCAACGTCGGCACGCGCGGCGGCCCCGGCGGCGGCACGGACTTCGAGAACACCGCGGACGTCGCCATCCCGGACAACGGGGCGGCCGTCACCTCGTCGGTCAACGTCACCGGCCGCACGGGCAACGCACCCTCGACCCTGAAGGTCGGCGTCGACATCGTCCACACCTGGCGCGGCGACCTGGTCGTCGACCTGGTGGCCCCGGACGGTTCCACGTACCGCCTGAAGAACTCGAGCGCGTCGGACTCGGCGGACAACATCCAGGCGACCTACACGGTCAACGCCTCGTCCGAGGTGGCCAACGGCACCTGGAAGCTGAAGGTCCAGGACGTGGCCGCGCAGGACACCGGCTACATCAACAGCTGGAAGCTGACGTTCCCGTAAGCCCTGACCGGGCTTGAAGAGGGCACATGCAGACTGCGCCGCTCCGGGTGGTTCAACTCCCCCGGGGCGGCGCACCCATGTGTGCCCATGTACGCCCGCGTGTACGCCCGTGCGTACGCCCGTGCGTCCTGCTGTTGGGCTCCCCGGCTGCGTAACACGCCGTTCGCATTGCGTACATGGACCATCGCTCAACGGACGATTTCTGGCCAACCTGTGGCTAGGGGACTGACATGCACCTGCCTCAACTGGCACTGTTCCCTCGCACGCCACAACTGAACATCAGTACACCCGCACCGCATCTTTCAGCCCGGGCAGCTCCCCAACGCCGTCCGGGCCCCCCACAGAAGGAGCATGCGTGACCCCCCACATATCCCGGAAGCGCTCAACGCTGGCCATCGCCACCGCCGTTGCCGCCGGAGCACTTCTCGCAGGCGGTCTGGCCACCGGGGCCTCCGCGCAGTCCGACCAGGCTGCCGCGCCCGCCGGATCGCAGATCGCGCTCTCCTCCACCGCCCGCGCCGGCCTGTTGCAGGACGCGAACGCGGACAAGGCCGCCACCGCCGAGAAGATCGGTCTGGGCGCCAAGGAGAAGCTCGTCGTCCGTGACGTCGTCAAGGACCGCGACGGCACCACGCACACCCGCTACGAGCGCACCTACGACGGCCTGCCCGTCCTCGGCGGCGACCTCGTCGTCCACACCGCGAAGAGCGGCTCGGTCAAGAGCGTGACCAAGGCGGCCAAGGCCACCATCAAGGTCGCCTCCACCTCCGCGAAGGTCGGGGCCAAGTCGGCCGCGAAGTCCGCCGAGTCGACCGCCGCCAAGTCCGGCGACACCAAGAAGGCCGACGCGCAGACGACGCGCAAGGTCGTCTGGGCCGCGTCCGGCAAGCCGGTCCTCGCCCACGAGACCGTCGTCACCGGCGTCCAGAAGGACGGCACGCCCAGCAAGCTGCACGTCATCACCGACGCGGCCACGGGCAAGAAGCTCTTCCAGTACCAGGCCATCGAGAACGGCGCCGGGCACAGCCAGTACAGCGGCGACGTCGAGATCGGCTCCAAGAAGGGCTCCAGCGGCTTCGATCTGACCGACGACGCGCGCGGCGGGCACTCGACGTTCAACCTGGACCACAGCGAGAGCGGCGAGGGCAAGCTCGTCACGGACGACGACGACACGTGGGGCAACGGCAAGGCGGACGACGCCCAGACCGCCGCCGTCGACGCCGCCTACGGCGCCCAGCTCACCTGGGACTACTACAAGAACGTGCACGGCCGTGAAGGCATCAAGGGCGACGGCAAGGGCGCGACCTCGCGCGTCCACTACGGCAAGGCCTACGTCAACGCCTTCTGGGACGACAGCTGCTTCTGCATGACGTACGGCGACGGCGAGGGCGACAAGAAGCCCCTGACGTCGATCGACGTCGCGGGCCACGAGATGTCGCACGGCGTCACCGCGGCCACCGCCAACCTGGAGTACAGCGGTGAGTCGGGCGGCCTGAACGAGGCGACCTCCGACATCTTCGGCACCTCGGTCGAGTTCAGCGCCAAGAACAAGGAAGACGTCGGCGACTACCTCATCGGCGAGGAGATCGACATCAACGGCGACGGCTCGCCGCTGCGCTACATGGACAAGCCCTCCAAGGACGGCCAGTCCCTGGACAACTGGAGCGCGGACGCGGGCAACACCGACGTCCACTACTCCTCCGGCATCGCCAACCACTTCTTCTACCTGCTGTCCGAGGGCAGCGGCGCGAAGGAGATCAACGGCGTCAAGTACGACTCCCCGACCGCCGACGGCTCCAAGGTCGAGGGCATCGGCCGCGACAAGGCCGAGAAGATCTGGTTCAAGGCCCTGACGTCGTACTTCACGACGACGACGGACTACAAGGCGGCCCGTGAGGGCACGCTGAGCGCCGCGAAGGACCTGTTCGGCGCGGACTCGGCCGAGTACAAGGGCGTCGAGGCGGCCTGGACCGGCGTCAACGTCAAGTAGTTCCTCGCACCACTAGCAGCAGCTCACGCACGACCAGCTCGACCAGCACGACCAGTCGGCACCCGGGGTTCGCACTTCCCCCGGGTGCCGCTCGTCGTCGTACCGCCGGCCGCCTTACCGCAGCAGCACCCCCGCCGCCTCCCCCGTCCCCTCCGAAGGCACCGCCACCAGGCCCAGCTCCGCGCCACTCGCGAGGAGTCGGTGGGCCGGGAGGATGCGGACCGTGTAGCCGAAGGGTCCCGTGCGGTCCAGGGCCAGGGGGCCCTCGTAGAGGCGGCGGCCCTCCGCGTCGGGCCCGCCCACGGGCTTCAGCGGCACCGGGATCGCGTCGGCGATGACGTCCTCGGGGTCGACGCGGCCCGCGATCGTCTGGACCTCCACGTCGTCCGGAGTCAGCTCGCCCAGATGTACGCGCACCCGCAGCGAGAGCGTGGCGCCCAGTTCGGCGGTGGCACCGGTCGCCGACGCCTCGACGTGGTCGACGGCGACCCGCGGCCAGGCGGCGCGCACCCGCGCCTTCCACGCGGCCAGCTCCCCCGCGGCGTCCACGCCCAGCGTGCGGTGCGCCCGCGCGGCGGGAACGTACAGCTGCTCCACGTAGTCCCGCACCATCCGCCCCGCGAGCACCTTCGGGCCGAGCCGGGTCAGTGTCCTGCGCACCATCTCGATCCACCGGTCGGGAAGGCCCTCAGGGCCCCGCTCATAGAAGCGGGGCGCGATCCTGCGCTCAAGGAGGTCGTACAGCGCCGCGGCCTCCAGGTCGTCCCGCCGGTCATCGTCCGTCGCGGCCCCGTCCGCCGTGGGGATCGCCCATCCGAAGTCCGGCTCGAACCACTCGTCCCACCAGCCGTCGAGCACCGACAGGTTGAGGCAGCCGTTCAGGGCGGCCTTCATCCCGCTCGTGCCGCACGCCTCCAGCGGACGGAGGGGGTTGTTCAGCCACACGTCGCACCCCGGATACAGCTTCTGCGCCATCGCCATGCCGTAGTCCGGCAGGAACACGATCCGGTTGCGGACCCTCGGATCGTCGGTGAAACGCACCAGTTCCTGGATGAGCCGCTTGCCGCCGTCGTCCGCCGGATGCGCCTTGCCCGCCACCACGATCTGCACGGGCCGTTCCGGATGAGTGAGCAGCTCCATCAGCCGGTCCCGGTCCCGCAGCATCAGCGTCAGGCGCTTGTACGAGGGGACCCGGCGCGCGAAGCCGATCGTCAGGACGTCGGGCCGCAGCACCTCGTCGATCCAACCTAACTCGGCGCTCGCAGCGCCCCGTTGGCGCCACGACGCGTAGAGCCGCTGCCTGACCTCCGTCACGAGCTGGCCGCGCAGTTCGCGCCGCAGCTCCCAGATGTCCGCGTCCTGGATCTCGGCGACCGCGTCCCAGCGGTCGGAGCCGCCCACCGACAGCGCGTCCTCGGTCCGCTGGGCGCCGATCTGGCGGGCGCCGAGGCGGAAGACCTCGGGGGCCACCCAGGTCGGGGCGTGCACGCCGTTCGTGACGGAGGCGATCGGCACCTCCTCGGCGTCGAATCCCGGCCACAGGCCCGCGAACATCTCGCGGCTCACCTTGCCGTGCAGGGTGGAGACGCCGTTGGCGCGGCGCCCGAGCCGCAGGCCCATCACCGCCATGTTGAAGAGGTTGGGCTCCCCGCCGGGATAGGTCTCCATGCCGAGCCGCAGTATGCGTTCGACGTCGATGCGGGGCAGTTCGGCCTCGGGACCGAAGTGCCGGGCGACGAGCTCACGGTCGAAGCGGTCGATCCCGGCGGGCACGGGGGTGTGGGTGGTGAAGACGGTCCCGGCCCGCACCGCTTCCAGCGAGGCATCGAACTCGACGCCTTCCAGGGCGAGTTCATGGATGCGCTCAAGGCCGAGGAAGCCCGCGTGGCCCTCGTTCGTGTGGAAGACCTCGGGCTCGGCGTGCCCGCTCAGCCGGCAGTACGTCCTGATGGCGCGCACCCCGCCGATGCCGAGCAGCATCTCCTGGAGCAGGCGGTGCTCGCTGCCGCCGCCGTAGAGCCGGTCGGTCACCTCGCGGGCCGCGGGGTCGTTCTCCTCCACGTCCGAGTCGAGCATGAGCAGCGGTACGCGCCCGACGACGGCCTGCCAGACGTGCGCGCGCAGCGAACGGCCGCCGGGCAGCGCGATCGCCACCAGGCTCGGGGTGCCGTCGGCCTCGCGCAGGAGGGAGAGGGGCAGCTCGTTCGGGTCGAGCACCGGGTAGGTCTCCTGCTGCCAGCCGTCGCGGGACAGGGACTGGTGGAAGTAGCCGTGGCGGTAGAGCAGCCCGACCCCGATGAGCGGGAGCCCGAGGTCGCTCGCCGCCTTCAGGTGGTCGCCCGCGAGGATGCCGAGCCCGCCCGAGTACTGCGGGAGGGCGGCGGTGATGCCGAACTCGGGCGAGAAGTAGGCCACGGCACGCGGCAGTTCACCGCCACGCTCGGCGGACTGCGCCTGATACCAGCGGGCCCCGGTGACGTACTCCCGGAGCCCGTCCGATGCCTCGGCGAGCCGCCGCAGGAAATCCCCGTCCCCGGCCAGTTCGGCGAGCCGCGCGGGCGGCACGCTCCCGAGCAGCCGTACGGGATCACAGCCCGAGGCGGTCCACTGCTCGGGGTCGACGGACTTGAACAGGTCACGGGTGTCCGGGTGCCAGGACCAGCGCAGGTTTCGCGCCAGCTCCGAAAGCGGAGTGAGAGGTTCGGGAAGGGCGGGACGTACGGTGAATCGACGGATGGCCTTCATCAAGGTGCACCTCTGCCGGAGCGTCTGACGGGGCGTGTGCCGGGCTTTCGTACCTCACGTATCGCCGTGCCGCACCGACGTTAGCGCCGCGCCGCTCCTGTCACCACGGCGCACAGGGCGCGCGTTCCGTGGCGGGGGTAACGTGGCGCGGCGGGACAGAAGTTGGCAGGGGCACGCACAGGCATGCGGGTGCACGGGTACACAGGGGGACGGGGCGGATGATCGGCCAGTTGCGGGATACGTCGCCTCGGCGGATCGGACCGTATGTGACGCTCGCCCGGCTCGGGGCGGGCGGCATGGGCGAGGTATTCCTCGCGCGCCCCGACCGGGCCACCGGGTTCGGACCCGGGGACCTCGTCGCCGTCAAGGCCATCCGGAACGAACTGGCGACGGACCCCGTGTTCCGGCGGCGCTTTCGGCGCGAGGCGGAGGTGGCGGCCTCCGTCGACAGCCCCTTCGTGGCGCGGCTCGTAGCGAGCGAGGCCGAGGGTGACGTGCCGTGGCTGGCCACCGAGTACGTTCCCGGGCCCACCCTTTCCGAGGCCGTGCGCCGGAGCGGGCCGCTGCCCGCGGGTGCGGTCGCCGCGCTCGGCGCGGGCGTGGCGCGGGCCCTGACGGTGGTGCACGCGGCGGGCGCCCTGCACCGTGACCTCAAGCCGGGCAACGTACTGCTCGGCCAGGACGGCCCCAAGCTGATCGACTTCGGCGTGGCCCGCGTGCAGTCCGCCACGACCATGACCGGCTCGGGCCTGCTCGTCGGCACGCCGGGCTTCATGTCGCCGGAGCATGTGGCGGGCGGCAGACACGTGGTGGCGGCATCGGACGTCTTCTGCCTGGCCTCGGTACTCGCCTACGCGGCGACGGGACAGGACCCCTTCGGGGACGGCCCGATGGCCGCGGTCCTGTACCGGGTCTCGCGGGCGGAGGCCGAACTCGACGCCGTGCCGCCCGAGTTGCGGGACGTCCTTTCGGCGTGCCTCGCGCGGGACCCGGCCGAGCGGCCGGGCGCGGCGGAGGTCGCCGACCGGCTCGTACGGCTGCGGGACGCGGCCACGGGCGCCGAGTGGCCGCAGGCGGTGCGGGAGGCGGTGGCCGAGGCGCGGCGGGACGTGGAGCAGCTGTGCGCCTCGGGGCAGCCGCTGCTTCCGGTGCCGCTCTGGCCGGAGCCGGAGGCCGGGCCCCCGGCGACGGCCCAGGGCAGCCCCGCCACGGCGCCCGGCGATCCGGTCAGCGCTCCCGGGATACCCGCGTCGCCCGCCCTCATGGGCGTGCACCAGCTCCCGACGATGAGCGGATCGCTGCCGCCCACGGCCGCACCCCGCCCCCGGCGCCGTATCCCGCGCGCGCTCCTCGGCACGGTCGCCGCGGCCGTGGTGGTGGGCGCGCTCGGCGGTGCGCTCGCCGTGTGGGGTCCGTGGCGTGACGCGTCCGCGGGCGGCGGCTCGGCGGGGTCCGGGACGGTGGACCCGGGTCCGACCGACCCCGCCGCCGTCAAGAAACTGGCCGGGCGGGCCGGGGTCGACGCGGAGGGCACGGCGGACCGCTCCGGTGTCGTGGACCAGGTGGCCGCGCAGCGCCCCAAGGGCTGGAAGAAGTGGCAGGCCAAGCTGAGCCACGCGCCCATGAGCTGCGCCGCCGATACCGAAGCCATCGTCTGCCTGCTGACCAACGGCACGTACGAGGCGCTGAGCGCGAGCAGCGGGAAGCGGTTGTGGAGGTCCGTGAAGGTCGATCCGGAGGAGGGGGTGGGCGAGGCGTACTACGGTCCTGGCGGCGCGTTCTTCATGCCCGGCGACGGCCTCGAACCACAGGTGCGCGGCGGCAAGGCGGTCATCGCCCACGACGACGTCCTGCAGGTGCGCGACTCCACGACGGGTGAGGTCCTCTGGGACGCCCCGAGCCCGGACGGGGCGGGCGCGTTCACGCTGCGGCCGCTCCTGGACGACGACGTCCTCCTGGTCGGCGCCGAGGAAACGTACATGCACAGGGGCGCGAGGGCGTCCCTGCACGCGTACGACATCGACGGCGGAAAGCCCTTGTGGGACGAGGATCTGGGCAAGCCGCTGGTGGCCCAGGCCGACTTCCACCGGTACAGCATGCGGGCCCTGCGCGACGGCGTCGTCTACGTGGACGAGAAGGACGGCCTCGCGGCGTACGACGCACGGACCGGCGATCTTCTCGGGCAGTCCAGGAACGAGTGCGGGGTGGTGCTCGCGGGCCAGAACGAGGTGCTGTGCACGGCCTCCCCCGGCGGCGGCTCCGATGACGGCACGCCGTCACCCCGCGTGCAGGTGCTGCGGCTCGACCCCCGCACCCTCAAAGAAGCCCGCAAACCCTTCCGCTACCCCACGCCCAAGGGCTACGCGTCGGCCCCCGGCCCGACGGCCACGGACCGTGCCCTCGCCGTCGCCGTGGATCCCGCACGGCACAGCGTGATCGTCAACGACAAGAGCACCGGGCTCCTCCGCCGCTCGGCGAAGCTCCCCAAGGGGAACGTCCCGTCCTCCGCGCCACTGGTCGTCGGCGGTCGCATCGTCTACGCGGACAGCGGCGCGCTCTACACCATGCCGCTCGGCACCGGCGGCGGAGGGACCGTGCGGCACCCCGTGCCCGGTGCGCCCGGTGACCGCGCGGAAGCGCCGCCGAACGTCAACGGCACCGTCGTCGCGGAGATGCTGCGCGCGCCGACCGTGCTGGCACTCGGCGGCGTCGCGCACGTCGTCTACGACGAGGGCAAGATCTCATCGGTGGAACTGCCCTGACGGCACGTCACCCTCCCCCTGAATCCCCATCGGCCTGAACCCCCACCGAACTGACCAACTGCCGTGCAGACGAGTCGAGTCGAGGAATCGCATGCTCACGCCCCTGCCGACCGGCGCCGCCCGCCACATCGGCCCCTACCGTCTCCTCGCCCGGATCGGTGCGGGCGGCATGGGCGAGGTCTTCCTGGCCCGGCGGGGGCAGGGGCGGCTCGTCGCCGTGAAAGCGGTACGGCAGGGGCTCGACCTGGACCTCGACGACGCGTTCCGGGTCCGCTTCCGGCGGGAGATGGCGGCGGCCCGAGCGGTCACCGGCCCGTTCACGGCCGCCCTCCTGGACGGTGACGCGGATGCCCCGCTCCCCTGGCTCGCGACGGAGTACGTGCCGGGCCCCTCCCTCGCCGACACCGTCGCCCGCTGCGGTCCGCTCCCGGTGGCGGCGGTCCGCGCACTGGGCGCGGGGCTCGCCCGGGCGCTCACGGCCGTGCACGCGGCGCGGGTCCTGCACCGTGACCTGAAGCCCGGCAACGTCCTCCTCACCCCCGACGGCCCCCGTCTGATCGACTTCGGCATCGCGCAGGCCTTCGAGGCCACGGCCCTGACGATGACGGGCGTGCTCGTGGGCACGCCGGGATTCATGGCTCCGGAGCAGATCGAGGGTTCGCACGCGGTCGTGCCCGCGTCGGACGTCTTCTCACTCGGCGCGGTCCTGTGCCACGCGGCGACGGGCCGCGGCCCCTTCGACGACCCGGAGCTCGCCTCGGTCGTCTTCCGCATCGCGCAGGGCGACGCGGACCTCTCCCGGGTCCCGGACGAACTGCGGGGCCTCATCACCGAGTGCCTCGCCGCCGACCCCGCCCGGCGCCCCGCTCCGGCGGCGCTCGCCGAGCGCCTGGAGACCCCCGGCACCGCCCGCTTCCCCTGGCCGTCGGAGGTGCTTTCGCTGTTCGCCGAGTACCGCTCGGCCGCGGCGCAGTTCGAACCGGGCGCCCCGTACGTCCCCACCATGCCGGGCGAACCGCCAACGGCCCCGGCGGCTCCGGCGGCTCCCGGCCCGGCGCCCGCACCCCGGCGGCGGCCCTGGCAGTGGATCGTGGCAGCGGGGCTGGCCACGGCGGCGGTGACCGCGGCGGCGCTCGTCCTGCCGGACGCACCCGCCGACCCCGCCGACCCCGCGGAGAACTCACCGGCAGCCGCATCGGCAGAGCCCCCGGCGACGAAGTCTCCCGCCGGGGGCTCTGCCACCTCCTCGCTCGTCAGGACATACGGAAGGGGCCACTCCGGCGAGTTGGGCGCATCCGCCGTCACGCCCTCCGCGCTCCCCGGCGGCTGGCAGCCCTGGTCCCGCAAGAAACCGGAGGTCGCGGACGACAGGGGAACCGGCTGCGTCCTGGCCCGCTCGACCCTGGTGTGCCGTGACGGGCGGGGTGCGGCCACCGCACTCTCCGCGGCGACCGGCGAGGACCGCTGGACAGCACCCGGCTTCCCGGGAAAGCCGTCCGGCATCCAGGAGAGCCCTCCCGAGACCGACGGTGAGCGCGTCTTCGTGCCCAGTGAACTGGGCGTGACCGGCCTTGACCTGGAGCATGGCGATGAGCTGTGGCGCCGCGCGGCACCGCGGCACACGCGGCTGATCTCCATGGCGTACGCCCGGGGCGTGCTCTTCACGGCCGAGGTCAAGTCCGCCGGGCCCTCCGGCCCCCGCACGACCACGCTGCGCGCTCGCCGCGCGAAGACCGGCGGTCAGCTGTGGGAGACGGCCGTCGACGCCAAGGCCGTCGGCAGACTGCTCGTCCAGGGCGGCACGGTGTACACGGCGCTGGAGTCGGGCGGAGCCCTCGCGCTGTCCGCCGGGAACGGCGACGAGAAGGCCAAGGTGTCCGGGCCCCGGTGCGGAGATCTCATGGGCCACGACGGGGCGGTCCTGTGCTGGTCCGCGCGGCGGGGCGGGGTGAGCGACCTGGACCCCGAAACCCTCGCGGTCCGCCGCGTCGTGGGCGCCTCCAAGAGGCCCGACGTGGCGCCGGTCATCGGCGCGGCGGGCGTCCTGGTCGTCGCCAACAGTTCGCACACCGACATCACCACCCCGCGCTTCACCGCGTACGCGTGGAAGTCCGGCAGGAAACTCTGGGACC
The DNA here is from genome assembly GCF_040636975.1 of Streptomyces sp. NPDC032198. Classification (NCBI taxonomy): domain Bacteria; kingdom Bacillati; phylum Actinomycetota; class Actinomycetes; order Kitasatosporales; family Streptomycetaceae; genus Streptomyces; species Streptomyces sp. NPDC032198. The sequence goes on from NZ_JBEZVL010000011.1 coordinate 322,694, forward strand.
TTCCGGCACGCGGCAAGCCCACCGCCCTCGCACTCGCCGATGACCGGCTCCTGGCAGCGGGCACCTACGAGATCTACACCGTGCCCCTCGACGGCGACGCGGGGGACGTCACGCAACGGACGGTGCCGCTCACTGACACGACCAGGCTCGACGGCGTGGAGCTCAGCACTCCGCTCTACCTCGGTGGCGCCGTCTTCGCCGAGTCCTCCGAGGGCCGCCTCGTCTCCGGCCGCGCCCTCTGACCCTCTGACCCCTCAGGCCGTCGCCGTCGCCGCCACGATCGCCGCCGTGTCCCAGTAGAACGGCCGCACCTCCGTGATCCGTCCGTCCCGTACCGCGATCGTCTGCAGTACGGGGAAGGCCAGTTCGCGCCCCGTGGCACGGGCCCGCGCGTGGACCTGGGTGTGGACGACCGCCGTCTCGCCCGTGGCCAGGAAGCGCTGCTCGCCGATCTCGAAGGTCTCCCAGGTCGCGGCCATGGCGAGGAAGAAGCGGGTCATGCCATCGTGGCCGCGCCAGGTACCTCCGTACGGGAGTGCCTCGGCCTGGTGCATCACGACGTGCGGGGAGAAGTAGGGGGCGAGCAGGTCGAACGAGGCCCTGCCGGGGCCGCCGGCCGCCAGGTAGCGGGACTCCGCCTCGTACATGCCGGTGAGGACGGACACGGAGTCCGGTGCGGCAGCTTCGCGCTGGGTGGTCATGCCGTCAGCGTGACGGCTCCGGCGCCCCTGGACCGGCGGAAAACGGACGTCGACGTACCGGCGGTCACCCCGTGGTCCCGCACCTAACGCAGGCATCCCGAATCCGTCCGGAAATCGGCGCAACCCTCACAGCACCCCCACGGGCGGTATGGCCGATTCCCCTACGCCGTGTGGTCTTGTAGGCCCTCACGCCGCACGAGAGGCTGCCAAGTGGCGCTCGTGGAGGACACGGGGAATCCGGCACGGACCACTCCAACTCCGCGAGTCGCACGTCAAGTTGGGGAGGGAAACCAGCGTATGACTCTGTCGCGAACGAAGCGTCTGCGGTGGGCCGGGGCCGTTACCGCCGCCACCACCGCGGTGGTGCTTTCGGCCACCACGCTGCCAGCACACGCCGCTCCCGCCGATGCCGATGCCCCCCTCGGGGAGATACTCGGAGCCGGTGAGCCCGGTTCCATCAGCGGGAGTTACATCGTCACGCTCAAGGACGGGACCCAGGCCCCGTCCGACGCGGGCCAGGGCCTCGCCACGAAGTACGGGGCGAAAGTACGTCACACCTACAGCACCGCGCTCAACGGCTATGCGGTGAAGGCCGGTTCGGACCAGGCCAAGAAACTCGCGGGTGACCCCGGAGTCGCCTCCGTCGTCCAGGACAGCACCGTGTCCCTGGACCGAACCCAGCAGGATCCGCCCTCATGGGGCCTCGACCGGATCGACCAGAAGAGTCTGCCGCTCGACAAGTCCTACGCCTCGCCCGCGTCGGCGGGGAAGGGCGTGACGGCGTACGTCATCGACACCGGCATCCGCACCTCGCACCAGGACTTCGGCGGACGTGCGAGCAGCGGCTGGGACTTCATCGACGGCGACGCCACCGCGCAGGACGGCAACGGACACGGCACCCACGTCTCCGCGACCGTCGCCGGCCAGAGCCACGGCGTCGCCAAGGAGGCGGACGTGGTGGGCGTCCGGGTACTCGACGACGCGGGGTCGGGGACGACCGCGCAGGTCATCGCGGGCATCGACTGGGTGACGAAGCACGCGAGGAAGCCCGCCGTCGCCAACCTCAGCCTCGGCGGCACGGCCAACGTCCAGTTGGACGCCGCCGTACGCAACTCCATCGCGTCCGGGGTCACTTACACGGTCGCGGCGGGCAACGACGGGCTCCCCGCGTTCCTGTTCTCGCCGGCCCGCGTGAAGGAGGCGGTCACGGTCGGCGCGACCGACGTGAAGGACGCCAGGGCGAGCTTCTCCAACTGGGGAGGCGGCGTCGACCTGTTCGCGCCGGGCGTCGGCATCACCTCCGCGTGGAACACCGACGACAGCGCCACGAACACCATCTCGGGCACGTCGATGGCCTCACCCCACACGGCGGGCGCGGCGGCGCTCTACCTGGCCGACCATCCGTCGGCGGCACCGGCCGCGGTGAGCAAGGCACTGACCGACCGGGCGGTGCCGGGCAAGGTGACGGGCGCCGGTCTCGGCTCCCCGAACAAGTTGCTGCAGGTCAACAACCCGTAGAGCACGGCACAGCACAGGACCGGCCCCGCCGCACACGGCGGGGCCGGTCCTGTGCGTGCGGGCGCGGCCTTGCCTCTGGAGCCATCCCGAAGCACCCTCGATACGGAACCGGTCATGTATGGGGCCTTACGCACCAGTAGTTAACAAAGCGCCGGATTGCCCACCCGAAGTCGGTGGGAAGGCTCCCCCGGTACGCACCCGGCTCAGTACGGTCAGTCACGACTCGGCACGGCGGTCACGGCAGTCACGGCTCAAGCACGGCTCCCTCAAGTGCGCCACGCAGTAGCTGAACCCCTCCACACCCCCCGTATCCGCCCCACTCATGTAACGCGGACAGGAGCGGTAATGCCCTCAACACGCCCGTCGGCGACGCCCTCGGGAAAGGCCCCCACAAGGGCGCCCAAAACGTCGGCACCAGAGCAGAACCCACTGCAGGAACCCCGACAAGAACCGCAGCGGGACGCGCGCGAACCACAGGCTCCACCCCCGCGCCCCGGCCGGCCGGACACCCTCACCGGCCGCATACCCATCCTCGACATCGCACCCCTCGTCCACGGCGGGCGGCGGCCCGCCAAAGCCGTGGCGGGCGAGACCTTCCAGGTCACCGCCACCGTCTTCCGCGAAGGACACGAGGCGGTCGCCGCCAATGTCGTCCTGCGCGACCCGCAAGGGCGCCCCGGAGCGTGGACGCCCATGCGTGAGCTGGCCCCCGGCACCGACCGGTGGGGCGCGGACGTCACACCGGACGCGGAGGGGAACTGGACGTACACCGTCGAGGCGTGGGGCGACCCCCTCACCCAGTGGCGGCACCACGCGCACATCAAGATCCCGGCGGGCATCGACACCGAACTCGTCCTGGAGGAAGGCGCCCGCCTCCACGAACGCGCCGCCACCGGAGCCCCGGCGGGCGATGACGCCGTCCTGCGCGCCGCCGCCGAGGCCCTGCGCGACACGGAACGCCCCGCCGCGGCCCGCCTCGCCGCCGCCCTCACCCCGGAGGTGGACGCGGTCCTCGCCGGGCATCCGCTGCGCGAACTCGTCACGGAGTCACAGCACTTGCCGCTGCTCGTGGAGCGGGAGCGGGCGTTGTTCGGGTCGTGGTACGAGTTCTTCCCGCGTTCGGAGGGTGCCGTCGTCCGGGAGGGCGAGCCCCCGCGCTCGGG
>NZ_JBEZVL010000012.1:0-309832 GCF_040636975.1 Streptomyces sp. NPDC032198
AACGAAAACACCCCGGCAACATGCGCCGCAGCAATCTCCCCCACCGAATGCCCCAACAAGAAATCCGCCCGGACACCCCAACTCTCCACCAACCGAAACAACGCCACCTCAAACGCAAACAACGCACCCTGCGTAAACCGCGTCTGCGCCAACAACCCCTCATCATCAAAAACAGCGGCATCCAACCCCAACGCCGCACACACCTCACCCAACGCCTCGGCAAACACCGGAAACGCAGCAGCCAAACCACACCCCATCCCCACACGCTGCGCACCCTGACCCGAGAACAAAAACGCCGTCCGCACACCACCACGAGCCACACCCTGTTCGGTGACGCCGCCGGCCAGCTCGGCCAGTGCGGACATCAATTCGGCGCGGTCGGCGCCGGTCACCACGGCCCGGTGCTCCAGGGCGCCGCGGGTACGGACCAGCGCGTGGCCGACGTCGGCGGGGCGCAGCTCCGGGTGGGCGGCGAGGTGGGCATGCAGCCGCTCGGCCTGGGCGGGCAACGCCTCGGCGGTACGGGCGGACAGGGCCCATGCCACGACCTGGTCCCTCGCGTGCTCGACCGGGGGTTCGGCGACGTCAGGAGCCTGTTCCAGGATCAGGTGGGCGTTGGTGCCGCTCATGCCGAACGAGGACACACCGGCCCGTCGCGGACGGTCCGTCTCCGGCCACGGCCGGGCCTCGGTGAGCAGCGACACCGTGCCGCTGGACCAGTCGATGCGCCCCGAGGGCTCGTCCACGTGGAGGGTGCGCGGCAGGACGCCCGCGCCGAGTGCGAGCACCGTCTTGATGACGCTGGTGACTCCGGAGGCAGCCGCTGTGTGGGACACGTTCGACTTGACCGAGCCGAGCCACAGGGGGCGGTCGGCCTCGCGTCCCTGTCCGTACGTGGCGAGCAGCGCCTGCGCCTCGATCGGGTCACCGAGCGAGGTACCGGTACCGTGCGCCTCCACCGCGTCCACCTCGTCGGCGGACAGCCCGGACGCGGCGAGCGCGGCGCGGATGACGCGCTGCTGGGACGGGCCGTTCGGCGCGGTGAGCCCGTTGCTCGCACCGTCCTGGTTGACGGCCGAACCCCGCACCACCGCGAGGACCCGGTGCCCGTTGCGCCGCGCGTCCGACAGGCGTTCCACCAGGAGCACGCCAACGCCCTCGCCCCAGCCGGTGCCGTCCGCGCCGTCGGAGAACGCCTTGCAGCGCCCGTCGGGCGCGAGCCCGCGCTGCCGGCTGAACTCGGTGAACGCCCGTGGGCTCGCCATCACCGTGACGCCGCCGGCCAGGGCGAGCGTGCACTCTCCGCTGCGCAGCGACTGGGCGGCCAGGTGCAGGGCGACCAGGGACGAGGAGCAGGCGGTGTCGACGGTGACGGCCGGGCCCTCCAGGCCGAAGGTGTAGGAGATGCGACCGGAGATCACGCTGGCCGCGCTGCCGGTGAGGGCGAAGCCCTCCAGTTCCTCGGGGATGCGGTTCTCGCCGGTCGCGTATCCGGCGGAGCCCGCGCCCATGAACACGCCGACTTCCTCGCCACGCGCCGACGCCGGGTCGATGCCCGCCCGCTCGAACGCCTCCCAGGAAGACTCGAGCAGCAGCCGCTGCTGCGGGTCCATCGCCAGCGCCTCGCGCGGCGAGATGCCGAAGAAGTCGGCGTCGAAGTCGCCCGCATCAGCCAGGAACCCGCCCCGGCGCACATAGCTGCGGCCGGCCGCGTCGGCGTCCGCGTCGAAGAGCGAGTCGAGGTCCCAGCCTCGGTCGTCGGGGAAGTCGGAGAGTACGTCGTCGCCGTCGGCCAGGAGCTGCCACAGCTGCTCCGGCGAGTGGATGCCACCGGGCAGGCGGCAGGCCATACCGACGATCGCCACCGGCTCGTCCGGCGCCGGTACGGTCCGGTCGTGGTCGGTGCCGCGGGCGATGGGCCGCGGCTCGTCCCCGCCGGTCAGTTCGGTGCCCAGGAAGCGGGCGAGCGCGGCCGGCGTGGGGTGGTCGAACACCACCGACGCGGGCAGCCGCAGACCGGTGGCCTCGTTCAGGCGGTTGCGCAGCTCGACGGCGGTCAGCGAGTCGAAGCCCAGGTCGCGGAAGGCGAGTTGGGTGTCCAGGTCGCTCGTGCCGGGACCGGTGTGGCCGAGCACCCCGGCAGCTCCGGTGGTGACCAGGTCCTGCAGTATGCGTTCGCGGCCCGCGGGGGTGGACTCGGCTATTCGGTGTGCCAGTTCGGTGCGGGCCGACACCTCGTCGGTTTCGGTGTCCGCGGTCGGCACGGCCAAAGCCCGTACCTCGGGGATCTCGTCGAGCAGCGGACGCGGGCGGGCCACCGTGAACAGGGCGGCGAACCGTTCCCAGGTCACGGCGCTGACGACCAGGTTCGTCTCGTCGTGGTCCAGGGCCTGTCGCAACGCCTCGAACGCCAGCCGCGGATCCAGCCGGGGCAGGCCCTGCTGGCGGGAGCGTGCGGTGAGCAGTTCCCGCATGGTGGTGTCCTCGTCGCGTTCGTTGAACGCGTCCCAGATGCCCCAGGCGATGGCGGTGGCGGTGCGCCCGGCGGCGCGCCGCCGCTCGGCCAGCGCGTCCAGGTAGGCGTTGGCGGCGCCGTACGAGCCCTCGCCGCTGCTGCCCCAGACGCCGGCGATGGAGGAGAACAGCACGAACGCGTCGAGGTCGGTGTCGCCCAGGAGTTCGTCCAGGTTGCGGGCGGAGACCACTTTGGCCCGTACGGAGGTGGCGTACCCCTGGAGGGTGGCCTCGTTCATCGGACCGACATCGGCGACGACAGCCGCGTGCACGACGGCACGCAACGGGGTCTCCGCGGCGCGGAGTTCGTCGAGGAGGGCGGCGAGCGCGTCGCGGTCCGCCGCGTCGCAGGCGGCCACCGTGACGCGGATCCCGTGCCGTTCCTCGAGGGTGGCGCGCAGTGCGTCCGCGCCGGGCGCCGCCGGACCTCGGCGGCTGGTCAGCACCAGGTGTTCGGCGCCCTGTTCGGCGAGCCAGTGCGCGAGGTGCCCGCCGAGCGCGCCGGTGCCGCCGATGACGAGGACGGTGCCGCGGGGGCGCCAGGTGCGCGGGGCGGGGATATCACCGTAGGGGGCGCGCACCAGGCGCCGCACGAGGGTCCGGCTGCCGCGGATCGCGATCTGGTCCTCGTCGCCGGTGCCGGAGAGCGCGGCGCACAGCCGGTCCAGGGCCGCCGGGTCGGGGTGGGCGGGCAGGTCGGCGAGGCCGCCCCAGTACCCGGGATGCTCCAGGCCCGCCACCCGGCCCAGGCCCCAGATCTGGGCGTGCTCGGGCCGGTCGATGCCCTCGTCGTCCGCCGCGGCGACGGCCCCCTGGGTCAGGCACCACAGCCGGGCGCGCAGTGCGGTGTCACCGAGCGCCTGTACCAGGGTGAGGGTGCCCGCGACGCCTGCGGCGAGGTCAGGGTGGTTCGGGTGCGGGGTCTCGTCGAAGGCCAGCAGGGACACCACGCCGACGGCATCCGCGGCGCCGGGCAGTTCGCGCAGCAGGGCGGCGAGCGAGGCCCGGTCGGTGCGCCCGGCGTCGTACGTCACCGGCACGACCTGCGCCCCGCGCTCGGCCAGCGCCGAGCCGAGGGACTCGGTCCACTCGGTTCCGGTGGCGTCCTGCCCGGACGAACTCACCAGCAGCCAGGTGCCTGTGGCCGGGGCCGTCACGGCCGGGCCGGTCAGCGGGCGCCAGGTGACGCGGTAGCGCCAGTCGTCCAGCACCGTCCGCTCCTGTCGGCGGCGGCGCCAGGCGGACAAGGCGGGGACCAGTTCGCCGAGCGCACCAGTCGGACCGGCGGCCTCGGCGGCCGACTCGTCGTGGGTCAGCCCCAGCGTGCGGGCGACGGCGTTCAGGTCACCCTCGTCCACGGCGGCCCAGAACGCGTCGTCGGCCGGATCGCCGGCGCCGGCGGACGCGGGGCGGGTGGCGCCGGACTCCAGCCAGTAGCGATTGCGCTGGAAGGCGTACGACGGCAGCTTGACGCGTCGCCCGGCCGGTACGACCGCGGTCCAGTCGAGTTCGGCGCCGTGGACGAACGCGGTGGCCACTCCGCGCAACAGCGCCTTGTCCTCGGGCAGGTCCCCCCGCAGCAGCGGGACGGCAACGGCCTCGGAGTCCGCGCCCAGGCACTCCTCGACGAGCGCGGACAGCACGCCGGAGGGGCCGACCTCCAGGAAGCGGGTGGCACCCTCGCGGGCGAGGGTGCGCACACCGTCGGCGAACCGCACGGCCCGGTGCACGTGCTCCACCCAGTAGTCCGGCGAGCACAGTGTGGCGGGCTCGGCGAGTTCGCCGGTGACGTTGGAGATCACGTCCAGTCGGGGCTCGTGGTACGTGATCTCCTCGGCGATGCGGCGGAAGTCCGCGAGCATCGCCGCCATGCGCGGCGAGTGGAAGGCATGGCTCACCCGCAACCGCTTGGTACGCCGCCCCTGCTGCGCGAAGGTCTCGGCGAGGGCGAGCACGGCGTCCTCGTCACCGGAGACGACCACGGAATCGGGTCCGTTGACGGCGGCGACGCCGATCCGATCGGGTGATGCCGAGGCTGCCAGCGCCGCGGCCACCTCGGCCTCCGGCGCGGCGACGGCCACCATGGCCCCGCCCTCGGGCAGCGCCCCCATCAGCCGTCCACGGGCGGCGACCAGCCGGGCCGCGTCCGGCAGAGTGAACACACCCGCGACATGGGCGGCGGTGATCTCGCCGATGGAGTGACCCATCAAGTGGTCGGGCCGGATGCCCCAGGACCCGGCGAGCCGTGCCAGCGCGGTCTCCACCGCGAACAGGCTCGTCTGGGTGTACTGGGTACGGTCGATCAGCGTCGCCGTGTCCGAGCCTTCGGGTGCGAACAGCACCTCGTACAGGGGACGTTCGAGCCATCGGTCCAGTTCCGCGGCCACCTCGTCGAGTGCGTCGGCGAACACCGGGAACTTCTCGTACAACGTCCTGCCCATGCCGGGCCGCTGGCTGCCCTGGCCGCTGAACAGGAAGGCGGTGCCGCCCTCGCGTACCCGGCCGCGCACCACGGCCGCCGATGCCCGGCCGCCGTCCGGGCCGGCCAGCGCGGTCAGGCCCGCGAGGACGCCGTCTCGGTCGGTGGGCGCGGCCAGCACCACGGCCCGGTGCTCCAGGGCGGTACGGGTGGTGACCAGCGAGTGCACCGCGTCGGCGGGCTCAAGACCCGGCCGGTCGGCGACGAATGCGGCCAGTCGGCCGGCCTGGCCCGCCAGTCCGGCGGCGCCCCGCCCGGTGACCACCCACGGCAGCAGCGCGGGCACGCGGTCCGCCGCGGGCAGTGCGGGTACGGGGGCGGCGGGCGCCTGCTCGACCAGGACATGGGCGTTGCTGCCGCTGAAGCCGAACGAGGAGACGCCGGCCCGGCGCGGCCGGTCCCGCTCCGGCCAGGCCCGCAGCCGGGTGACCACCTCGACGGGCAGCGCGTCCCAGTCGATGCGACTGGAGGGGCGGTTGAGCAGGTGCGGCGGCAGTTCGCCGTGCTGCACCGCGAGGACGGTCTTGAGCAGGCCGGTGATGCCCGCGGCGGCCTCCAGGTGGCCGATGTTCGCCTTGGACGAACTGATCAGCACCGGGTTGTCCGCGTCTCGCCCCTCGCCGAGTGCCTCGGCCAGGGCACGCACCTCGATGGGGTCGCCCAGCGGGGTGCCGGTGCCGTGCGCCTCGACGTGGTCGACGTCCGCCGGGGCCCAGTCCGCGCGCGCCAGGGCCTGCCGGATCAGCGCCGTCTGAGCGAGGCCGCTCGGCACGGTGAAGCCGCCGCTCGCCCCGTCCTGGTTGATCGCGGTGCCGGGAAGCAGCGCGTGAATGTGGTCGCCGTCGCGTTCCGCGGCCTCCTGCGACTTGAGGACGAACATCACGGCGCCCTCGCCGCGACCGTACCCGTCGGCGTCCTCGTCGAACGTCTTGCAGCGGCCGTCGGGGGCCAGCGCCTCCTGCATGGCCACCGACACGGTCGGCGTGGAGATCACATTGACGCCACCGACCAGCGCGATCTCGCAGTCGCCGGACTGCAGCCCCTGGACGGCGAGGTGAACGGCGGTCAGCGACGCGGAACAGGCGGTGTCCACCGCGAGCGACGGGCCTCGCAACCCCAGGAAGTACGAGAGCCGGCCGGCGGAGGCCGCGAAGACGTTTCCGGTGCCGTAGTACAGGTCGATGTTGTCCATGTCCCGGGTGAGCAGCTCGTGGTAGTCGGCGGTGTTGAGTCCGACGTACACGCCTGCCTGGCGCTCGAGCAGCGCGGGAGTGGTGCAGCCCGCGTCCTCCAGCGCCTCCCAGCCGACCTCGAGCGCGAGCCGCTGCTGCGGGTCGAGCGAGAGGGCCTCGCGCGGCGAGATGCGGAAGAATCCGGCGTCGAATTCGGCGACGTCGTCCAGGTAGCCGCCCCGGGTCGGCACGCCGGGCCCGGCCTCCGCCCAGATCGGGTCCTCACGACGCCCGGCCGGGGGTTCGCCGGTGACATTGCGTCCGTCCTTGAGCAGTGCCCAGAACTCGTCCGGCGTCGACGCCCCCGGCAAGCGGCAGGCCATGCCGACGACGGCCACGGCGCCCTTGGGCCCGGGTGCCGAACCCTCGTGCCGCGCGTCCGGGGCTTCCTGCCGGGCCTGCGGGTTCCGGGACTCATGGCCGGCGCCGAGTTCGGTCAGGTGCGCGGCCAGGGCGGCGATGGTGGGGTGTTCCAAGACGAGGGTGGCCGGCAGGGACAGTCCGAACGCGGTCTCCAGGAGTCCGCGCAGCTGCACCGCGGTGAGCGAGTCGAGCCCTTGCTCGAACAGGCCGCGGCGACGCGGCAGCGGCCGATCGGGCCCGATGCCGATGACCTCGCGCACGGCCGCGTCGATCCGCTGCACCACCCACGACGCCGGCTTGACCGGCCCCGCCGTGGCCGTGCCCGCGGGCCGGCCCTGGGCCGTGGCCCGCTCCGCAGCCGTGGTGGCGACCGACTGCACCGGGGCATGGGCGGTGGTCGGCGCCGCCGGGGCGTCGGCCGGGATCCGTGTCGTCCGGTCTCCGCGCCGCAGGCCGGGCAGCCAGTGCCTCTCGCCGCTCCAGGACGGCACCGGCAGGTCGACGAAGCGGCGGGGCCGCCCGGTGATCTCGGCCCACTCCAACGGCACTCCAGCGACGTGCAGTTGGGCGAGCGTACGGTGCAGGGCCAGCGGGCCGGGCATCTCGCGGCGCAGGGTGCTCAGCACTTCGGCAGCGCTGTCCCGGTGCGCGACGGCGTCGGCCAGCGGGCGACGGAGCACGGGGTGCGGGCCGACTTCGAGGAGGAGCGGGGCGCCTTCTTCGGCCAACAGCCGGTCGACGGCGGGCCACAGTCGCACCGGCTCGGTGATGTTGCGCCCCCAGTAGGCGGCGTCGAGCAGGCCCGCGTCCTCGTCGGGGTCGACGCTGGACAGCAGGCGCAGTCCGGGCCGGGCCGGGGCGAGGTCCGCGAACTCGGTGGCCAGGCGCGGGCCGCACTCGGCGACCAGCGGGCTGTGGAAGGCGTAGTCGACGCGGGTCCGGCGGCAGCGCAGCCCGGCCTGTTCCAGGAGGGGTTCGGCGGCGGTCACCGCGTCGTCGAGGCCGGCGACCACCACGGAGGCGGGGCCGTTGACGGCGGCGATGGTGACCGGCAGACCGGCGGCGGCGAGGAGGCCGCCCACGGTGGTCGCGTCACCCTGCACGGCGAGCATCCGCCCCAGGCCCGCGGTCTCCTCGAGGAGCTGCCCGCGGCGCACTATGAGGCGTACCGCGTCCGGGAGTTCGAGGGCTCCCGCGGCGTGCGCGGCGGTGAGCTCGCCCACGCTGTGGCCGACCAGCGCCGCGGGCCGCACCCCGCGGGCGGTCAGCCACCGCACCAGTGCCACCTGGACGGCGAAGACGGCGGGCTGGGCGAGGTCGGTACGGTCCAGGCGGCTGTCCGTGGTGCGGCGCAACTCCTCGACGAGGGACCAGTCGGCGTCCCGGCGCACCAGGGCGTCGATCTCGTCGAGGGTGTCCCGGATCGCCGGGTCCGCGTCGTACAGGTCGGCCGCCATGCCGGGCCACTGGCAGCCCTGTCCGGAGAAGACCAGGACCGGCGCGGGCTCCCCGTCGTCGCCGACACGTCCGGTGAAGGCGCCGTCGGGCAGGTCCTCGGGGTCGGCGGAGTCGGCGAGCACGGCGGCGAGTCGCGCCCGCCCGGTGGCGACGGCCGTGTAGCGGTGGCGTTCGTGGGTACGCCGGGTGGCGGCGGCGGCAACCAGTTCGTCCAGGGGGACGCTCTCATCGGCCACCTTGGCGCGCATCGCCTCGACCTGCTCGGCCAGCGTGGCGGGCGCGCCGGCGGAGACCAACAGGATGTGGGGGCGCTCGTCGCCGGAGCCGTCGGCATCGGCATCGGCATCGGCATCGGCGGCCGGCTCGTCGGCCCCGGGCACGGGCGGCGCCTCGGCGATCAGGTGGACGTTGGTGCCGCTGAGCCCGAAGGCGTTGACACCGGCGCGCAGCGAGCGGTCGGCGGCGATGAGCTCGGTGCCGCCCGCGGCGGGCAGGGCGATGCCGTCACCCTGCCAGTCGACGGCGGGGGTGGGCTCGTCGACGTTCGGCTGAGCGGGCACCAGGCCGTTCTTGACGATCCAGATCACCTTGAGCAGGCCCACCACGCCGGCCGCCGAGTCGGTGTGCCCGAACACGGCCTTGTGCGAGCCGACGAGCAGCGGTGCCCGGTCCTGACGCGCCGCTCCGTAGACCTCGGACAGCGAGCCCAGCTCGATCATGTCGCCGAGCGGGGTGCCGGTGCCGTGCGCCTCGACGTAGTCCACCGCGTCGGACGTCAGACCCGCGGAGTCCAGCGCCTGCCGGGCCACGGCCGCCTGCGACTCGGCGTTGGGCGCGGTCATCCCCATCGTGGCGCCGTCGCTGCCTGCCGCCGAACCGCGGATGACGGCGTGGATGCGGTCACCGTCTGCCAGCGCGTCGGCCAGCCGCTTGAGCACCACCACGCCACAGCCCTCGCCGCGCACGATGCCGTCGGCCGAGGCGTCGAAGGGGCGGCACCGTCCGCTGGGCGAGATCGCGCCGATGCCGCTCATGAAGACACTGATCTCAGGGCTCAGCATCAGGCTGACCCCGCCGGCCACCGCGGCGTCGATGTCGCGGGTGCGCAGGCTCTGGCAGGCCTGGTGGACCGCGTAGAGGGACGAGGAGCAGGCCGAGTTGAGGGCGATCGCGGGACCGCGCAGATCGTAGGTGTACGCCAGGCGCCCGGCCGCGAAGCTGAACTCCATGCCGGTGACGTAGTGCGGGCCGAGCTCACTCAGGTCGACGTCCTTGGCGTGCAGCAGGTGGTAGTCGCCGGCGAGCAGGCCGACGTACACACCGGTGCGGGTGCCCCGCCACTGGTCCCGCGGGCGGCCGGCGTCGGCCATCGCCTCGGTCGCCACCTCGAGCAGCAACCGCTGCTGCGGGTCGACGGCGTCGGCCTCGCGCGGGGCGATGCCGAAGTACGCGGCGTCGAACCTGTCGACTTCGTCGAGGAAGCCGCCGACGTGGTTGACGACGGTGCCGGGCCGACCGCGCTCGGGGTCGTACAGGGCCCGTCCCCAGCGATCCTCCGGTACCTCGCGCAGAACGTCCTGGCCCGAGCCGAGCACCCGGCCGAGGGAGCCGAGGTCGCGGACGCCGCCGGGCAGGCGACAGCCCACACCGACGACAGCAATGGGCTCGACGGGGCTGACGGTCTCATCCGTGCTGGCGGCCATGGTCGCGAATTCGCCTTTCACCTCGGGCTCGGGACCCCCCGATGGGGCCGCGGGAACGGAATGCGCCGGAAACGTTCTGTGGGGTGTGCGGAGCAGGTGGTACCTCTGGTAGCCCCGTCGCGGGGCTACCAGAGCGGGAGGGGTCAGGCCGCGGCGGCGCTCTGACGGGTCACCAGGGTGGTGATGCTCCGCACATCGCGGAAGTTCTCCGAGTTGACCTGCATAGCGGGGATCTTGATGCCAACCGTCGTACGTATGTGGCCGATCAGCAGGGCGGTGTTCATCGAGTTGAGGACGCCCCACTCGAGCAGGGGGCTTGTCTCCTCGAGCTCGCCCTTGGTGTCTCCGTCGAGGAAGCGCTCGCGGATGTAGGCGGTGATGGACTCACGGATCTCGGACTCGTTCATCAGGGGTCACCTTTCGGGTGGGAGATGGTGGGGCAACAGGTGGTGAGCGCACGTCATGGCCCCGCCCGCCACCGGACGTGGCGGGCGGGATGGCGGTCGGACACGGTCAGGAGCCGCACTCCTCGAGGCCGGCGGCCAGCCGCCTGCGGTCGGTCTTGCCGTTGGCGGTACGGGGCAGTTCGGCGACGATGCGGACATCGTCGGCGAGCATGTAGCGGGGCAGTTGGCGGGAGGCGTGGGCCTTGAGGCCGAGCACGCCGGGCTCACGGCCCTGCGCGGGCAGGACGAACGCGGTCAGCCGGGTGTCCATGCCGGTGCCGGATACCACCACCGCGGCCTCGGCGACGTCCGCGTGCAGCGCGAGCACGGCCTCGATCTCGCCGAGTTCGATCCGGTGTCCGCGCACCTTCACCATGTGGTCGCGCCGGCCGACGTAGGCGTAGGAACCGTCGGGCAGTTCGCGCACCAGGTCGCCGGTGCGGTAGGGGCCGTCACCGTGCGGCTCGCGGCCCCAGTAGCCGAGCATGACGGTGGGTCCGTCGACGAGCAGTTCGCCCTGCTCGCCCGGTGCCGCACGACCGCCGTCGGGCGCCTCGGCCCAGACCCGGTCGCCGCTGACGGCCCGCCCGATCGGCAGCGGTCTTTCGCTTTCCAGGTCGGTGTGGGTGACCTCGTGGGCGGTGCACACATTGGTCTCGGTCGGGCCGTACAGGTTGAGCAGCCGACGTCCCGGGACCTGCGCGGCGAGCGCCTTGACCTGCGCGATCGGGAAGGGTTCACCGGCGAACAGAACGGTGCGCAGCGCCGGTGGCGCGGGCCGGTCGAGGAGTCCTCCGTCGCGCATCATCAGCGTCAGGGCGGACGGCACGGAGTACCAGACGGTGATCCCCTGCTCGTATACGAAGTCAGCCAACTGGGCGGGGGCGTAGGCGAGTTCGTGCGGGATCAGGTGAACGCTCGCTCCGGCGGAGAAGGCCGCGTACAGGTCGAGCACCGAGAGGTCGAAGCCGAAGGGCGCATGGCTGGAGAAGCGGTCGTCGGCGGTGGGCTTGAGCTCGTCGACCACCCAGTCCACAAAGGCGCGGGCGTTGCGGTGACTGACGCAGACGCCCTTGGGGGTGCCGGTCGAGCCGGAGGTGTAGAGGATGTACGCGAGGTCGTCCGGGCACACGGCGGCGTCGACGGGGGCGATCGCCGGGCCGGGCTCCTGCGCGAGGTCCGCGCACGGGATCACGCCGTCGAGTTCGGCCACCGTCGCGGCCAGGCGTGCGCCGTCGACGAGTACCACCGCTGCGGCGCAGTCCCGGGCCATGGTCGACACCCGGGCCACCGGCAGCGAACCGTCGGCCGGCACGTAGGCGGCGCCGAGCCGCAGCACCGCCTGCATGCCGACCACGACCGCGGCCGACTTGGCGCCGTACAGCACGACCCGGTCACCCGGGCGGACGCCGAGGTCGCGCAGCCGGTGCGCCAACGCATCTGCGGCTCGGTCGAGTTCGGCGTAGGTCAGCTCGGCGCCGGGGCCGGCCACGGCCAGTCGGCCGGGCATGGTGCGGGCGGCGTCGATGACCGGCCGGTGCAGGGCGCCGGCGGTGGTCGGGGATTCGGTCGGACGGCTGCTCACAGTCCCAGCTCCCTGGCTATGAGCTCCTTCTGGATCTCCGAGGTGCCGGAGAAGAGCGTGGTCGGTACGGAGTCGCGCAGCTGGCGCTCGATGCCGGCGTGCCGCAGATAGCCCTCGCCGCCGAAGATCTGGATCGCGTCCAGGCTGTTGGCCACCGCGGCCTCCGAGACGGCCAACTTGGACAGGGCGACCGCGGAGGTGTGTTCGCGCTCCTGATCCATCAGCCAGCAGGCGCGGTAGAGCAGCAGCCGTGCGCTCTCCAGGCGCTGCTTCATGCCGACGATACGGTGCGACACGGCCTGGAACTCGGCTATGCGGCGCCCGAACTGCCTGCGGCTGTCGGCACGTTCGACGCACTCCGCGAGCTGGCGATTCATCATGCCGAGGTAGCCGCCGAACAGGCAGGCGCGCTCCCAGCCCATGGATTGCTGGAAGATGGCGCCACCCTGGCCCTCGGCGCCGAGCCGGTACTCGGCCGGCACCTGGCAGTCACGGAACGACACCCGGCCGGCCGGGCAGCCCGCCAGCCCCATCTTGTCGAAGAGCGGCCCCGCTTCGGCGCCGGGCAGCTCGGCGGGCACCGCGAAGGCGGACACGCCGAGGAAACCGGCCTTCGGTGCGGTGACCGCGTAGGTGACGAACAGGTCGGCGAGCGGCGCGTTGCTGGCGAACGACTTGTCGCCGTGCAGGAGGTAGTTGTCGCCGGTGCGCCGGGCGGTCGTTGCCAGGGTGCCGACGTCGGATCCGGCCTCGTCCTCGGTCATCGCGTTCGCCGCGATCAGGTCGCCGCGTGCCATGCCGGTGAGCAGTTCGCCGCGGACCTCGGTCTGGGCGTGGTCGCGGACCGGCACCGCGCAGGCGAGCAGATGAGCGGAGACGCCGAAGACGAGTCCGGTCTCGGGGCACCCCTGTCCGAACGCCTCCAGACACAGCGCGGTGTCCAGGGCACCGAGGCCGCCGCCACCATATTCGGTGGGCAGGCACAGACCGGTGAGTCCGATGTCCGCGGCGGTCTTCCACTGAGCGCGGGTGAAATGCTGCCCGTCCGGTGTGTTCGAGGATCCGAGCCGGGTACGGACTTCACCCAGAATGTCATCGAAGCGTTTCCGCTGCTTTTCGGTGAGATCGAAATCCACGGGGCCCGGCACCCTTCGTATTCACTGCGGACGAGAAAACGCTTTGTAGGATGGCCAGATTAGGTCGGCTGCCGGGGGCCCGTCAGCCCCTAGGTCCACCCCCCTAGACCCCTAGACAACTCCCCCTGAGGGCCCGGCGCTCGCACCGGCAAGGGGCACCCATTCTGGGGTTGTGGCGTCCGTCGCGCAGCTCCTAGAGTCCATCTCCTGCAAGCCTTTGGTACACCCATCGTTCGGGACGGAGCACCATGTCTAAAACGCCCTCGGAAACAGTTCGCTGTCTTTACGACGCGTTCAACTCGAATGACCTGGAGGCGCTGCGCGAGATCATCGCGCCGGACATCATCGCCCATCTCCCCGGCACCTCCGCCGACGCCGAACACCCGCCGGGCACGCCGCGCGACCGCGAGGGCTGGCTCGGGGTGTGGCAGTTCACCCAGGCGTTCTTCCCGGACATGCAGGCCGAGGTCCAGCAGATAGTGGAGACCGGCGACACGGTGGCCACCCGATGCGTGGCGCGCGGCACCCACTCGGTGGAATTCATGGGGGCGCCCGCGAGCGGCAAGGTATTCGAGATGACGATGCTCAACATGAGCCGGGTCATTGACGGGAAGATCGTCGAGCACTGGACGATCAGCGACAACGCCACCATGCTCGCCCACCTCGGCATCAAGCTCAGCCTCTGAGTCCGCCGGGGTTCGTCTCGGCGCGACAGCCCGGCGGACACCACCGGCCCTCCGCATCGGTCCCCCTGAACCGCTCCACCGGAGCGGTTCAGGGGGACAAGCGCGTACAGCCGGACCGCCTCGGTCACCGCGCCCAGGACGCGTCGTCCGGCGTACGGCCCGCTACAGGTCGACCGGTATCTGGTCCCGCCTGGAGATCTGCAGCTTCTGATAGACGCGGGTGAGGTGCTGCTCGACGGTGCTGATGGTGATGCTGAGCCGTTGCGAGATCTCGCGGTTGCTGCGTCCGCGGGCGGCGAGTTCGGCGACCCGGCGTTCCGCCTGGGTCACCTTGCCCGGTGCCAGCGCGGTCGGCTCCTCGTCCTTGAGCACGGCGCGTTCCCGGGTGGACAGGGCACCGATGCGTCCGTCCCGGTCCAGCCGCCAGCACAGTGGCCCGGCCCCGCACTCCCGGGCCAGGTGCCAGGCGCGACGGCGGGCGGCGTCGGCGCGGTTGGGGCTGCCAGTGCTCTCGTGCGCGTCGGCGAGGTCGGCGAAGGTCTTGGCCAGCTCCAGCAAGTCGCCCGTGTCGTGCAGCAACTCCACGGCCTGGCCGAGCAGCAGGGGACGATCCGCGACCGGGGCGAGGGCAGCCCTCAGCCGCAGGGCGATGCCCCGGCTGCGGCCGTTGCTCGGCAGCTTCTTCACCTCCTGCTGGGCCAGCAGCTCGGACGCCTGTTCCGGCTCGTCCAGGCGGATCCAGGCTTCGGCCGCGTCGTAGCCCCACGACACGATGAGCGGGTGGTCGAGGCCGAGCCGGCGGGCGATCTTGCCGATGCGCAGGAAGTCGGAGAGCGCGGCGTGCGGCCGGTCGGTGGCCAGGTGCAGGCAACCGCGAGCTCGGAGGTAGCCGAGCCAGAAGATGCTCTTCTCCCAGTCCACGGGCACCGGCAGGTCGAACAGCCGGGTGGCCTCCTCGTACGCTCCCATCTCGGTGTAGATGACGCCGAGGACGGCGCGCGCGCCGCAGACCAGGACGCTCCAGGTGCGCTCCGGCAACACGCTCTGGGCCAGCTCGATGCAGGAAAGGGCGTCGGCCAGGCGGCCCTGACGTACCGCCACCATCCCCTGTATCACGGCGAACACGGCCTCCCATCCCGGGCAGCGCCGTCGCCGTGACTCCTTGACGAGCTGTTCGCACCAGTGCCATGCCGAGTCCAGCCGGTCCGCGAACAGGAGCGCCTTTATAGCGCTGCACAGCGAGCCCACGGCGGAGTCGGTGAGCGGGGTGACCTTGAGGAAGTTCTCCGCGGCCGACACCCACTGCGCCGGGTCGTGCGTCAGCAGCGTCTCCGCGGAACTCTTCAGCCGCGGCATCCCCGGAATGCGCGGGTCCGCGCCGTCGGGTACCGCACCGGGCACCGTGGCAGGGCCCTCGTCGGGGAACTCCAGCGCGTGGAAGCTGTAGCGCACCCACATCCAGGCGACGTCCGGGGCGATCTCGCTCTCGGTCTCCGGCGCGCTGTGCTGGTCCACGCCCTGCTGGTGCAGCGCCTCCAAGGCCTCCTCGATGCGGCCGTGGGCGATCAGGAGCCGTACGAGGACGCTGACGGCGGCGGGGGAAAGGCGCCCGGCCCGCATCGAGGCGATGAGTTCCGGCAGGTATCCGGACTCCACGGCGGCCGGGTCGATGCGCCAGGTGATCAGGCCGAGCCGCAGCAGGATCTCGATCCGCCGTTCGTCGTCCGGGCAGTTCTCCAGGGCGAGTTCGAGCAGGTCGATGGCGCGGCACGCGTCGTCCTCGGTGAGTGCCTCCTCCGCCGCGTGCCGCAGGATGACTTGCTGCCAGGGCTCGGCGCCGCAGCGCCCGAGCAGCAGCTGCGTCGCGACCACCGGGGACGGCAGGCCCGCCTCGTACAGTACGGAGGCCGCCGTGCGGTGCATTGCCTCGCGGGCCGCGGGAGTCATGTCGGCCAGCACCGTGGCGCGGGCGGCCGGGTGCCGGTAGCGCAGGCCGTCAATGATGCCGGCGCCGCGCAGCGCCTGGATGTGGTGGTCGAGCTGAGCCGAGGGACGGTCACTGACCCGCGCGAGCAGGGCGGGGGTGGCGACCTCCTCGAGAACCGCGAGGAGGTGCCCCAACTGCAAGGCCACTTCGCCGCTGCGGTACAGGCAGGTGAGCACCGCCTGTCCGTACATCCCGCCTTCCAGGGGCTGTGGTTCGGTGACCGCGTCGTCCCAGCGGCAGCACTCCTCGATCAACGCGCGCAGGAGCAGCGGGTTGCCGGCGCTGATGCGGTGCAGCTGATCGACGACCGTGCCTGCGTGCGGCCCGCCGATCCGGCCGTCGACCATCTCGGCGACGCCCTTCTTGTCCAGCGGGCCGAGGCGGATCCGCAACGAGTCGGACTGCCGCAGCAGTTCCGTCTTGATCACCGGGTCGCGGTGCGGGAGATGGAGGCTCTCCGCGAAGACCATCAGGGTTCGCGGTTCGCGGCCGACCGCTTGGAAGAGCTGGAACAGCGAGGCGTGATCGGTGTCCTGGGCGTCGTCCACGCAGATCACGATCGGCCCCTTCCGCGACAGGACACGCAGGGCGTCGGACAAGTGCCGTACCGGATCGGCCGCCGCCTCCTCGGGCTGTTCCCCGGAAGGCAGTTGAGCGTTCAGCTGATGGAGCACGGTCATGTACTTCTCCGGGTTCGCGCCCATGCCGCGCGCGCCGAGCACGGTGGCGCCCGCTTCCTCCGCGTACTCGGCGAAGGCGGCCAGCAGAGCACTCTTGCCGCAGCCGACGCCACCCTCCACGACGATCGTCCGTGACCGAATGCCGGAGCACTCCGCCAGCGCCGCTTTCAGGTAACCGAGTTCGCCATCACGATGGACAAGCAGCATCCCTAAACCATCCCCCCGTAAGCAGCACAACGATCCCTGCGGTTTCTGGGGCACGCCGATGGGCCCGCGCCAAGCTAGAGCAGGTCTGTGCCCTGCGAGGCGCCATCAGGGAAACTGCACTGCAATACTGCACAGCAATAGAGTTCACAGCGCGTCAATAAATGGAAAAGTCATTGCCGGGCGACCCTCGATAGCGGGCAAGTGAGAAGTCTCGGCCAGATCGAATGAATCTCGGACATCCGTGACATGCTCTCCCCCGATTTGTGACTCACTGCATCCAGCCATTGACACTATCGTGTACATGGCCCGCACACACGTCCTCCGAGTGGCGCACCGGCGCCTCGTCAAGCCCGACGGCAATGCGAGTTGGCGGCATGATGGACTCTGACCCCAGGTCAGCGACTTGCGGGCCAACCTTGGTATCCCCAGGGCCTGTTGGGCGAGCGCGGCCGACAAGCTGTCGGCATTCTCACTCCCGGGCAAAGCGAGGATGACGCGGAAACGGGCGCCGGGGCGTCGTGGGCCATGCGACGCGCAGACCGGCATGAAAGACCGCCGATGATTGCCGGATCACGGCAATGTGCCCCATCTGCCCCGCATGCGAAGATCCCCACCTCACCGAGACATCCGTCAAGTTGGGGAGGTGCTCCGGTGACTGTCTTTCTGGGTCTTGGTGTCGCGGGGATCGTGCTGCTGGTCCTCTCCCTCGTCCTCGACGGGGTCCTCGAAGGCCTCTTCGACGGTGTGGGCGTCCTCGACGGGCTCTTCGACGGGCTGCTGTCCCTTCCCGTCGTCGCCGGTTTCGTGTCCATGCTCGGCTTCGGCGGCGCGATCGCGCTCGGCACGACCGGCCTCGGCGCGGGCGCCGCCACC
Source organism: Streptomyces sp. NPDC032198 (assembly GCF_040636975.1). Taxonomy (NCBI): domain Bacteria; kingdom Bacillati; phylum Actinomycetota; class Actinomycetes; order Kitasatosporales; family Streptomycetaceae; genus Streptomyces; species Streptomyces sp. NPDC032198. The sequence continues at coordinate 17,350 of NZ_JBEZVL010000012.1, forward strand.
GCCGTCGGAGCGGCAGTCGGCGTGGGTGCGGGCCGGCTGACATGGACGTTCAGCCGCGCCCTGATGCGGGATCAGACCGCGGCCACGCCACGGGGCGACGATATCGTGGGCACCGCGGGGGCCGTGGTCACCGCGATCCCGGTCGACGGCTACGGCGAGGTACTGCTCCAACTGGGCGGTCAGCCGGTCAAGTTCGCCGCCAAGAGCGCCGAGGCCGTCACCCGCGGCACCGAGATCTGGGTGGAGGCGGCACTCTCGCCGACCTCGGTCGCGGTCCGCCCCGTGCGGCGCTGAGCACCGCCCTACGACCCCACCGCACCACCCGCGTCCACGTACAACATCACCGATCTGCCGCCCCCGGGAGGCAGGGGGGAATTCACCATGAGTCCAGTCCTGACCGCCGCCATCGGAGTCGTCGTACTCCTCGTGCTGCTCGCGCTCGTCGTCGTGACCCGCTACAAGGTCGCCGGGCCCAGCGAGGCCTTCATCGTGACCGGGCGGCGCGGCAAGAAGTCCACGGACCCCGACACCGGCCTGATCTCCACCGACAACAGCGGCCAGAAGGTCGTGGTGGGCGGCGGTGTGTTCGTCGTGCCGTTCGTCCAGCAGAAGTTCACGCTCGACCTGTCCTCGCGGCACATTCCCGTCGCGGTGCGCGGTGCGGTCACGCTGCGCGGGGTGAAGGCCAACCTGGAGGGCGTCGCGATCGTCAAGGTCGGCGGCACCGAGGACTCCATACGCGCCGCGGCCCAGCGCTTCCTCGCCCAGCAGGGCGGCATCGTCGGCTTCACCCAGGAGGTGCTCTCCGGCGCGCTGCGCTCCATCGTGGGCCGGATGTCGGTGGAGGACATCATCCGTGACCGCGCCGCCTTCGCCGGGCAGGTCGCCGAGGAGGCCGAGGCGAGCCTGTCCGGGCAGGGCCTGGTGCTCGACGCCTTCCAGATCCAGGACATCACCACCGAGGGCTCCTACCTGGAGGACCTCGGCCGTCCCGAAGCGGCCCGCGCCAAGCAGGAGGCGGACATCGCCGAGGCCGTGGCCCGCCGCGCCGCCGAGCAGGCACGGCTGAAGGCCGAGGAGGAGATCGCGATCGCCCAGCGGACGTTCGCCCTCAAGCAGGCCGAGATCAAGGCCGAGACCGACGAGGCGTCCGCCCGCGCGGGAGCCGCGGGACCGCTCGCCGACGCGGCCCGCCAGCAGGAGGTCCTCACCGAGCAGGAGAAGGTCGCCCAGCGGCAGGCCGCCCTGACCGACCGCGAGCTGGACACCAAGGTCCGCAAGCCCGCCGACGCCGCCCGCTACCAGGCCGAGCAGGAGGCCGAGGCCCGCCGCGTCTCCCTGGTCAAGCAGGCCCAGGCCGACGCCGACCGGGCCCGTCTGACCGGTGAGGGCGAGAAGGCCCGGCGTGCCGCGCTCGCCGACGCCGTACGCCTGGAGGGCGAGGCCGACGCCGCGGCGATCGGCGCCAAGGGGGCCGCGGAGGCGGAGGCGATGCGCAAAAAGGCCGACGCGTTCGACCGGTACGGCGACGCGGCGGTGCTCCAGATGCTCGTCGAGGTGCTGCCCAGCGTGGTGGCCAAGGCGTCCGAGCCGCTCAGCGCGATCGACAAGATGACCGTGATCTCCACGGACGGCGCGAGCCAGCTGTCGCGCACGGTCGCCGACAACGTCGCCCAGGGCGTCGAACTCCTCAGCTCCACCACGGGAGTCGACCTCGCCGAACTCCTCAAGGGCATCACCGGCGGCACGTCCCCCGTGCCCGCGGGCGCCGCTCCCGCCAAGCTCAACGGCAAGATCGACGTCACCGACTGATTCTCACAGCGAGGTGGCGGGCCAGCCGAGCAGCCGCGCGCCGATGACCGCCGTCTGGAGGGTGTAGCGGTCCAGCGGGTCGGCGGGGTCGGAGCCGGTGAGGGTGCGGACGCGCTCCAGGCGGTACGTGAGGGCTCGTACGCTCAGCGACAACTCCCGCGCCGCCTGGGCTGCCACGCACCCCGAGTCGAAGTAGGCGAGCAGGGTCTCCAGCAGGGGCCCGGCTCCGCCCCGCGCCTCCTCCAGCGGGCCGAGCGTGTTGAGCACCAGGTCCACCAAGGCCTGGCGGTCGCGGGCGAGGACGGGGAAGACCAGGAGGTCGGCGGCGCGCAGCACGGGCTCGTCGAAGCCCATGCGCGTGGCGAGGTCCAGGGTGCTGACGGCTTCCTCGTAGCTGTGGGCGATGCCTGCCGCTCCGGGCTGGGGGCGGCCGATGGCGATGCGGCCGCCGTCGGTGGCCGCGTGGGCCCGCTTGGCGAAGTGGGTGAGGACCTCCTCTTGATGGGCGGGGGCGATGCACACGAGGCGGCCGTCCTTGGTGGTGAGCAGGATGTGGCGGTCGCCGAAGCGGCCGACGAGGTCGCTCTCCACGTCACGTGACACGGGATCGGTCTCGTCGTACGCGGTCGGCCCCTCTGCCACGGCCACCGCGTGCGCGTGGGACAGCCGCAGGCCGAAGCGCTCGGCGCGTGCCGCGAGGCGCCCCAAGTCGCCTCTCCCGTACAGCAGGTCGTCGATCAACTCCCGGCGCGCGGCTTCCTCTTGGCGTACGACGAGACGCTGAGCGTGTTCGTAGCCCTCGGCGAAGGCGTCGATGGCCTGTTCCGCGGTCGCGAGCAGATGGTCAGGGTCGCCGGTCGCGGGACGGTGGACGCGGGTGGCGTTGAGGTGTTCGCGAATGAGGACGCGCCATGCGTATCCGGCGTTGGCGGCCTGCGCGCCGAGCGCCCGGCGTGACGTCAGCTCCTCACGGGTCAGGCGGCGGCCGGTCGCGGCGGCCCCGGTGAGAATGTCGGCGTAGCCGTCGAGGAGTCGCTCGGGAATCTCCTGGGTGGTCATCTGCTCTCCCTGGTCGGGTCGACGGCAGACGCGGCGGCGCGGCGCTGGCGCCGTCGGCAGGTGGAGGTGGGTGACGGCAACTGGGCGCACGCGGAACGGGGTCGGGACCCCGAAGGCGTCAGAGGCGCGGGCTGCTCGGCATTGGGCCGTCGGTATCAGGCACGCTGTCGCGGCCGGAGTTGTCGATGCGCACGACCCTGGGAGCGCGCACCTCGGCGCGGTCACGGAAGACACCGGACACGGGGAGCCGGGCGGCGCGCGTACTGCGACCCATCTCCTGCCCCCACCCCTCGGACCGTCGGCGATCAACGTCGCCGCTTGAGAATTGAGCAACTGTCAGCTCAATGGAGCGCCTTGGCTCAGTTCGTCAGTTTACCGTACGACAAAGATCACAAAAGGGCCACATCCCGCTGCGTCATGCCGTCCAGGCCCAGAGCTTCTCGGGGTTCCGGACCGCCCAGCAGCGCGTGATCCGGTCGCCCACGACCTCGAACGCGATCACCGACGTGGTGACGCCGGCGTGCTGGACCACCAGGCCGGGCCGGCCGTTCACCGTGCGCTCCAGGATCGTCTGGCGGGGCACCTTGCCTGCGACGGCGATCAGGTAGCGCGCGATCTGCTCGCCTCCGACGACGGGGTGGATCGCGGCGTCGACCAGGCCCCCTCCGTCGGCGAGCGCGGTGGCACCGGGGTCGAGGAGGCCGATGAGCGCGGCGATGTCCTTGGCTTCCCACGCCTGCTTGAAGTCCCTGACGACGTCCGCGCTCCGGGCCGCGGACATCGCGGGAGCGGGCGAGGCGCGCATCCGGCGCCGGGCCGAGGAAGCCAGCTGACGGCACGCCGCCGGACTCCGGCCGACGATCTCGGCGACTTCGGCGAAGGAGTAGCGAAAGACGTCGTGCAGGATGAAGGCGACACGCTCGGCCGGGGTCATCGATTCGAGGACGACGAGGAAGGCCATGCCGACCGACTCGTCGAGCGTGACCCGGTCGGCCGGGTCGGCGGCGGCGCCACCGGGCCGCCCCTCCCACCACTCCGTACGGTCGGGCAGCGGCTCCGGGATCCATGCGCCCACGTACCTCTCACGCCGGGCCCGTGCCGAGCGGAGCTGGTCGAGGCAGATGCGACCGGCGACTTTCGCCAGCCAGCCACCGGGTGATTCGATGGCCTCCCGCTGCCGCGGCGACATGGCGTACCAGCGGACGCAGGCCTCCTGCACGGCGTCCTCGGCGTCGGCCAGGGAGCCGAGGAGCCGGTACGCGAGATTGATCAGCTGACGCCGCTCGCCCATGATCACGCTCAGGCCCGGATCGAGCCGTGCCTCTCCGGGCTCGCACTGGGTCCCCATGAAGTCGCCGCTCCCTCCGCCGCGTCCGCGCGGCCGACTACGCCTGGCCGCCTACGTCTGGCCGCCTACGCCTTGTCGCGTCGGCCCCTCCCCCTACGACGAGACAGCCCCTCGGATTGTGACGTCGGCGCCTGGCCTCACCACCCGCCTCACCTTTCCAGAGGCTGCGTCGTCGGTGGTACCGAGACGAACTCGCCCCCGCGAAGGGCAGGTTCGTCCCTCCGCCAGCCCCTTCACGATGAGGAGAGCACCATGCAAACCCGTCTCGACTTCCTCGCCAATCCGGTCTCGGCCGGTGCCGTCAAGCACATCACCGCCGCGGGCAGGGCGCTCGCGGACTCGACGCTGCCGCCCTCGACACACGAGCTGGTCGCGCTCCGCGCCAGCCAGATCAACGGGTGCGGTTTCTGCGTCGACATCCACACCAAGGAGGCCGCGCACGCCGGGGAGACCCAGGTACGCCTCCACCTGGTCTCCTCCTGGCGCGAGGCCACGGTGTTCACCGACGCCGAGCGCGCCGCCCTGGAGCTGGCGGAGGAAGGCACCCGCATCGCGGACGCGGCCGGTGGCATCCCGGACGACGTATGGGCGAACGCCGCCGAGCACTACGACGAGGACCAGCTCGCCGCCCTGGTGTCGATCATCGCCATCATCAACGCCTTCAACCGCCTGAACGTCCTCACCCAGCGTCCTGCGGGCCAGTACAAGGTCGGCCAGTTCGGATAGCCGCGGGGCCGCGCACCGCCCGAGCCCGCCGCCGGCCACTCACGACAGCGCGGGGATGACGGTGGTTCCGTACCCGTCGATGACGTCCTCACGGGCGTCGTGCATCGCGTACAGCGCGAACTGGTCGACTCCCAGGCGCTTCAACTCCGCCAGTTTCGCGATGTGCCGGCTCGGCGTGCCGATGACGCAGAAGCGGTCCACGATGTCGTCCGGGACGAAGGTCGTGTCGGGGTTGTCGGCGCGCCCGTGGTGGGAGTAGTCGTAGCCCTCGCGGGCCTTGATGTACTCGGTGAGGGCCTCGGGGACGAGGTCCGAGTGCTCGCCGTACTTGGCCACCAGGTCGGCGACGTGATTGCCGACCATCCCGCCGAACCAGCGGCACTGTTCCCGGGCGTGGGCCAAGGAAGCCGGTGAGTCGTCCTGCGTCAGGTACGCGGGAGCCGCGACGCAGATCGTGACCGAGGACGGGTCGCGGCCCGCCGCCGCGGCGGCGTCGCGGACCGCCTTCACCATCGTCTCCGTCAGATACGGGTCGGCCAGCTGGAGGATGAACCCGTCGGCCTCCTCACCCGCCATCTTCAGCGCCTTGGGGCCGTACGCGGCCATCCAGACGGGAAGTTGCGCGTCCGGCTTGATCCAGGGGAAGCGGATCGTGGTGCCGCCCAGGTCCGCTTCCCCGCCCGATGCCAGCGCGCGGATGACCTTCATCGCCTCGCTGATCCGGGCGAGGGTGTTCGGGGTGCGGCCCGCCACCCGCATCGCGCTGTCGCCGCGCCCGATGCCGCAGACGGTGCGGTTGCCGTACATGTCGTTGAGCGTGGCGAACGTGGAGGCCGTCACCTCCCAGGTGCGCGTGCCCGGATTGGTGACCATCGGGCCGACGATCAGCCGTTCCGTGTGGGCCAGGATCTGGCTGTAGATGACGAAGGGTTCCTGCCACAGCACGGCCGAGTCGAAGGTCCAGCCGTAACTGAAGCCGTTCCGCTCGGCGCGCTTCATCAGGCTGATGACCTGCGCGGCCGGCGGATCGGTCTGCAGGACGAGTCCGAAGTCCATGGTCGCGTCTCCTAGCCGAGGTACTGGGTGGTGGAGCGCGGGACGTACGCGCCGTGCCCGGCGTGGCCGGTGAACTTCCGCTGGTCGATGACCACTTCACCGCGGGACAGGACCGTCTCCACCTGGCCCGTGACGCGCTTGCCCTCGTAGGCGGAGTAGTCCACGTTCATGTGGTGCGTGTCCGCCGACATGACCTGCTCGGCGGCCGGGTCGTAGATGACGATGTCCGCGTCGGCGCCCGGCGCGATCGTGCCCTTCTTGCCGTACAGGCCGAACATCCGGGCCGGGCTCGCGCAGGCGATCTCGATCCAGCGGCGGCGGCCGATGTGGCCGTCCACCACGGCCTGGTGGAGGAGGTCCATGCGGTTCTCGACCCCCGGCAGGCCGTTCGGGATCTTGGAGAAGTCCCCGCGGCCCAGCTCCTTCTGTCCCACGAAGCAGAACGGGCAGTGGTCCGTGGAGACCACCTGGAGGTCGTTCGTGCGCAGCCCGCGCCAGAGCGCGGCCTGGTGCTCGCGCGGTCGCAGCGGGGTCGAGCAGACGTACTTGGAACCCTCGAAGTCGGGCTCCGCGAGATTGTCCGTGGAGAGGAACAGATACTGCGGGCAGGTCTCCCCGAACACCGGCAGGCCCTCGTCGCGGGCCTTGGCCAGCTCGGCCACCGCCTCCTGCGCCGACACGTGCACCACGTACACCGGCGCGCCCGCCACCTGGGCGAGCTTGATCACCCGGTGCGTCGCCTCCGCCTCCAGGAGCGACTTGCGCACCTCGCCGTGGTAGCGGGGATCCGTCTCGCCCCGGGCGAGCGCCTGCTCCACCAGTACGTCGATGGCGAGGCCGTTCTCCGCGTGCGTCATGATCAGCCCGCCGTTGGCGGCGGCCCGCTGCATCGCGCGCAGGATCTGACCGTCGTCGCTGAAGAAGACTCCTGGATACGCGGTGAAGAGCTTGAAGGAGCTGACCCCTTCCTCGATCAGGTGGTCCATTTCCTTGAGGGTCCGCTCGTTGACGTCCGAGAGGATCATGTGGAAGCCGTAGTCGATCGCGCACTTGCCGTCCGCCTTCGCGTACCAGGCGTCGAGGCCCGCGCGCAGCGCCTGTCCCCGGGTCTGCACCGCGAAGTCCACGATGGTGGTGGTGCCGCCCCAGGCCGCCGCGCGGGTGCCCGTCTCGAAGTCGTCGGACGAGAACGTGCCGCCGAACGGGAAGTCCATGTGCGTGTGCGCGTCGACTCCCCCCGGGATCACGTACTTGTGGGAGGCGTCTATGACGCGGTCCGCGGTCCACGCCTCGGCGGCGCCCGAGCCGTGTGCGGCGAGGGCCGCGATCCTGCCGTCCTCGATCAGCACGTCGGCGTGGACCTCTTCGGCGGCGGTGATGACGAGTCCGCCGCGGATCAGGGTGCGGGTACTCATGATGGGGCGCTCCCTTTCATGCTCGTACGTTCATACCGGAAGGCACGTGAACTACCGCGAGGCACGTGAACTAGACGCTCCGCAGGGCCTGTTCGAGGATCGCCGCTCCTTCTTCCGCCTCCGCCACGGTCAGCGAGAGCGGCGGGGCGATGCGCAGGACGCTGGTGTCGTGGCCGCCGCCCTTGCCGATGAGGAGTCCTCCTTCACGGGCCGCTTCGAGGACGGCGGACGCCCCCTGCGGATGGGCCTCGCCGGTCTCAGGGTTGATCAGCTCGATGCCGATCATCAGGCCCCGGCCGCGCACCTCGCGTACGACGGGCAGCTGGGCGCAGATGGCGCGCAGCCGCTCGATGAGCAGACCGCCGACGCGCCGCGCGTTGCCCTGGAGGTCGTGTTCCAGGAGGTACGTGAGGTTGGCGAGGCCGGCCGCCATGGTGACCGGTGAGCCGCCGAAGGTCGAGATGGAGTTGGAGTCCAGGGAGTTCATGACCTCGGCGCTCGCGACGACACCGCCGATGGACATGCCGTTGCCGATGCCCTTGGCGAAGGTCAGGATGTCCGGCGGGCCGCTCGCGGCGTGCGCCTGCCAGCCCCAGAAGTGCTCGCCGGTGCGGCCCCAGCCGGTCTGCACCTCGTCCGAGATCCACAGGACGCCGTGCTCCCACAGGACTTCGCGGAAGGCGGCGTACAGCCCGTCCGGTGGTGAGGTGAAGCCGCCGACGCCCTGGATGGGCTCGGCGATCAGCGCCGCCACTCCCCCGCGCGCCTGCCCGAGCATGTCCTTCAGGTCGGCGACGCATGCCTCGATGAACTCGGCGTCGCTCAGCGCGGCGTACGGCCCCCGGCTGCGGACGCCGCCGTGCACGTACAGCGTCTGGAGCGGCGAGAGGCTGGTCGGCGACCAGGCGTTGTTGCCGGTGATGCCGACGGCCGTGAAGGAGCGGCCGTGGTAGCTGTTGCGCATCGCCAGGATCTGGTTCGAGCGGCGGTGCGAGGTGGCCAGGAGCAGGGCCGTGTCGTTGGCCTCGGTGCCCGACGTGGTGAAGAAGACCCGGGCGTCCGGGATGCCGGAGAGGCCCGCGACCCGCTCGGCGAGGTCGATCATCGGCCGGTTGAGGTAGAGCGTGGACGAGTGGATGATCCGCCCGGCCTGCTCGCTGACCGCCTTGGTGACCTCGGGCAGCGCGTGGGCGGTCATGGTGGTGAGGATGCCGCCGAAGAAGTCGAGGTACTGCCTGCCCTCCGCGCCCCAGACGCGGCGGCCCTCGCCGTGGGTGATCTCCAGCGGGTCGGCGTAGTAGAGGGCGAGCCACTCGGGCAGGACGGCCCGGTGGCGGGTGTGGAGGTCCTTCACGGCTGTACCAGTCCTTCGTACGCGTCGGGGCGGCGGTCGCGGTAGAACGCCCACTGCTGGCGTACTTCCTCGATGAGCCCCAGGTCCAGGTCCCTGACGACGAGTTCCTCGGCCTTGTCGCTCGCGGTCTCGCCGACGAACTGGCCGCGCGGGTCGACGAAGTACGACGTCCCATAGAAGTCGTTGTCGCCGTACTCCTCGACGCCGACGCGGTTGATCGCGGCGATGAAGTACTCGTTGGCGACGGCCGCGGCGGGCTGTTCCAGCTGCCAGAGGTAGGCGGAGAGGCCGCGGGAGGTGGCGGAGGGGTTGTAGACGATCTGGGCGCCGTTCAGGCCCAGCTGGCGCCAGCCCTCGGGGAAGTGGCGGTCGTAGCAGATGTAGACGCCGATCTTGCCGACCGCCGTGTCGAAGACGGGCCAGCCCGCGTTCCCCGGCTTGAAGTAGTACTTCTCCCAGAAGCCCTTGACCTGGGGGATGTGGTGCTTGCGGTACTTGCCGAGATACGAGCCGTCGGAGTCGATCACGGCGGCGGTGTTGAAGTAGAACCCGGACTGCTCGACCTCGAAGACCGGGACGACGACGACCATGCCGGTCTCGCGGGCCAGCTCCCGCATCCGTGTGACGGTGGGTCCGTCCGGCACGGGCTCGGCCCAGCGGTAGTGCTCGGGCTCCTGCACCTGGCAGAAGTAGGGGGCGTTGAACACTTCCTGGAAGCCGATGATCTTCGCACCCTGGCGGGCCGCCTCGCGGGCGTGCTCCTCGTGCTTGGCAATCATGGATTCGGTGTCGCCTGTCCAGGTTGCCTGGACCAGTGCGGCGCGTACGACGTTGGCCATGAGCTGCTCCTTCGACGGGACGTCAGAGAGCCTCTACGCCCGTAGACTTGGTGCGTAGACAGGAAAACGTAAGCCTCCCCGACGGGCTGGGCAAGACCATCGCCGTGAACCGGCGGAGTCGATCATGTTTCGCACCCAAGCGGACGAGAAGCGGAAGACAACGCGCAGGCGCGACGGGTGCGTCAGGCGGGTCAGGCGCTGAATCCGGCCACCCGCAGCGCGTGCACGAGATCCCAGTGGCGCTCGTCCGACACCCCCTCGGCCGCCCGGAGGAGCAGCGGGATGAGGCGGTAGGGATCGGTGTGCGCGCACGCGGCCGCGTCCTCGGGGGTACGGACGCGGATGTAGGCGTCGAGGAGGGCGCGGGCCTCGCGCTCACGGCCCGCGTCGACCAGCGCGAGCACCGCCTCGGCGATCTCCGGGGCGGGCCGGGAGACACCCTGCCGCAGCAGCTTGCGGCAGTCGTCGGCGCGGCCCGCTCCGGCGAGGGCGTCGGCGAGCGCGACGAGCCGGTCGGGCGGCAGCGACGCGGCCTCCCAGAGCAGTGTCGACCAGTCGGCGCCGAGGCCCGCGCGGTGCAGCTCACCGGCGAACACGGGCAGGCGCGCCGCGGGCCAGCAGGCGGCCTCGACGAGTACGCCGTGCGCCTCGCCGCTGCGGCCCTCGCCCCGGAGCTTGATGAGCGCGGCGACGGCTTCGGCGGTGACCCGCTCGGCGTCGCGGTCCGGCCCCGCGGAATCACCGCGCCCACCGTCACCGGTGCCGCCCGGCCCCTCGGCGGCGTGCGCGAACCGCGCCCCGCGCGGGGTGTTCGCGGCGGGCGACTGCGCGGCCGGCTCCGGTACAGCGACGGCCTCGGACCCGCCCTCGTCCTCGCTCTGCCCGACGAACCCCGCGAAACGGGCGCCGCGGGGGCGGCGCGGACGACGGGACGTGTCACGCGACTTGCGGCCCTGCTTGGGGACGCGGGGGGCTTCGGGGGCGGCTGCGCCAGATGGGGCGGATGGGCCTGATGGGGCGGATGGGCCTGATGGGTCGGCCGACAGGGTGCGGGCGTCGGGGGCCGGGTCACCCTCGCCGTCCGGGTAGGTGCCGAACTCGGGCGTGCGGGTGCCGGGATGCGGCGAACCCGCGTCGAGATCACCCGCCGTCGCTCCGAACCCGTCCGCGGCCCCGAACCCGTCCGCGGCCCGGACCCCGAAGGCGTTCCGTGTCTGCTCCCCGAAGTCGTCGAACTCCTCGGCCCCGAGAGCGGCACCGGCGCCGAAAGCCGCCGGCCGGCTCCGGAAACCGCCCGCTCCTGCGTCAGGGCCGCCCCCCGTTCCGTCCTCGAAGTCGTCCGCCCCCACGGCCGCGAAGTCGTCCGAGACCGGAGTGCCGAGGTCGACCCACTGCGGGCGGTCCGCCCGGTCCAACCGCTCGATGCGCTCCCGGAGTTCGGCGCACCGCGCGGTCGCCCGCTCGTGGTCGTCGCGGACCCAGGCCAGATCGCGGTTGAGCCGCTCCACCTCGTCCTGCGTGGCCGCCGCCGCGAGCGAGTAGCCCAGCTCCACCTGCCGTTCCACGGCGAACCGCTGCTCGGTGAGCATCATGTCGAGGCGCTCGCCGAGCAGCCCGCGTCCCCCGGCCCGCGCGTCGTACGCGGCGAGCGAGGCCGTGTGCAGCGCCCGCGCCCACTCCGTCTCACGCTCGGCGGCCCGCGCTCCGTACCCGGCGGCCAGATCGTGCAGCAGTGCCGCCACCACGTCCCAGGGGGGCACTTCCGAGCCATCCAGGCAGGCCTGCATCCCCTCGGGGTCACGGGACCAGAACACGCCGCACCACCCGGCGCCCGGATCGAGCCGCGCCAGGAGGTCACGCAGGTACCTCGCGAACTCCCTGACCTGTTCCGGGAGTTGTCCAACTGCCATTCGAGCCAGCACCGCCCCATGGAGCCGGAAGTGTTCTGGTCCGGAAGATAACACCAGTCGCGTTACGGGACGGCTACACGCAGTTTTCCGGCCGCCCGGCAGCACCTCACACGCCGCTCTCCTCGCCGTGAGCGAGGACGGAGGCACAGAGCTTTCGCAGGCCCGCGTGCAGTTGCGCGGGACCGGCGCCCTGGCTGGTCAGGTGCTCGACCAGGTCGCTGCGGACGGCGGCGAGCAGGGCGTGCGCGAGGTAGTCGACATCCTCGCGCCCGTGTACGGCGGACAGCATCCCGGCGACTTCGGAGTGCCAGAGTCCGTACGCCGGATTGAGGTAGGGACTGCCGGCCCCCGCCCGCTCCAGGGCCAGCATCAGCGCGCGCTGGTTCAGCTTGAGGTCGAGGAGCGCGGCCATGAGCGCGGGCACCCGCTCGGCCACCGGCGTGCCGGGACCGAGCGGCGGCGGACCGTCGGTGACCTGCTCGCGCAGCTGCTGCGTCTCCTCGACGACCAGCGCGCCGATCAGGCCGATGCGGTCGGAGAAGTGCCGGAAGACCGTGCCCTTTCCGGCACCGGCAGCCTGGGCGATGTCGGCCATCTTGACGCTGTCGGGGTCGTCGGCGTCCTTGAACAGCCGGGCGGCGGCGGCCAGCAGCGCGGCCCTGTTGCGGACGGAGTCGGCTCTCTCCTTGCGGGCGGCGATGGTTCCTCCTCGATGAGCGCCCCATGGGCGGGGCGAGCAGACCCCAGCATAAGTCGACCCCGGGTCCGGTACTTGTAAACGGACCCGGGGTCAGGTTAACGTCGCCGCCATGACGACACACCCCGCCACAGAGAAGCCGCACGCATCGGCGACCGACGTGTTCACCCGCTCCCTCGACCTGCTGCTCGCCAAGGACGTCGACGGCTGGGTCGGCCTGTGGGCGCCGGACGGAGTCTTCGAGTTCCCCTTCGCGCTCCCCGGAGCCCCGCAGCGACTCGTGGGCCGCGATGCCGTAGGCGACTACATGGCCGACTATCCCGACCACATCGACCTGCGGAGCTTCGAGGACCTGACCGTCCACCGCACCGACGACCCCGCGACGATCATCGTGGAGCTGCGCGGCACCGGCCGGGCGGTCGCCACCGGACGCCCCTTCGACATGCCGTACATCCAGGTCGTCACGGTTCACGAGGGCCGCATCACGCGCTTCCGCGACTACTGGAACGGCGCACTGGTGGCCGACGCCTTCGACGGGGAGATCCCCGTGGGCGCCGCCCGCTCCGGAGAGGACCGATGACGATGCGCTTCCTGATCACCGGCGGTACGGGCACCACCGGCCGCCGCGTGGCGGCAGCCCTGGACAGCCAGGGCTTGTCCGTACGCACCGGGAGCCGTACCCCGGCGCCGGGCACCGGCCAGGTCCGCTTCGACTGGGCCGACCCCGCCACGCACGGCCCCGCCCTCACCGGCGCGGCCGGCGTCTACCTCGTGCCGCCCATCGGGGACGCCGCCCCGGCCCGGCTGATGGTGCCGTTCCTGGAGCGCGCACTGGAGGCGGGTGTGCGCCGCTTCGTGCTGCTGAGTTCCTCCGCCATCGCCGAGGGGGACCCCGGGGCGGGCGAGGTCCACCGGGCGCTGCGCCAACTGGCCCCGGAGTGGGCGGTGTTGCGCCCCTCGTGGTTCATGCAGAACTTCGTCACCCCGGGCCACCTGCACGTCGAGAGCATCCGCACCGCGGATGAGATCGTGACGGCCACCGGGCGCGGGCGGGTGGCGTTCGTCGACGCGGACGACATCGCGGCCGTCGCCGTGCGGGCCCTGACGGACGAGCGGCCGCACAACGCGGCGCATCTGATCACCGGTCCGCAGGCGCTCGGTTACTCGGATGTCGCGGCGGCTGTCTCCAAGGTCTCGGGGCGCGACATCTGGCATCGCTCCGTCCCGGTCGCGGAATTCCGCGAGCGGCTCTTGGCCACGGGGATGCCCGAGGCGTTCGCCGAGGTCCTCGCGGCCATGGACGAGGCCATCGCGCACGGGTCCGAGGACCGCGTGGACCCCGCCGTCGAGCGGATCACCGGCCGGGCGGCCCGCAGCTTCGCGGACTTCGCCGCGGAGAACGCCGCCGCGTGGGCTCCCGCACCGTAATAACCGCGAAGGCGAGAACCGCGAAGGCCCGCGGCACGGCGTCACTCACACCGGCGCGAGCGGCACCAGCGCACAGGCCCGGGCGACCTCGTCCAGCGAGAGGCCGAGTGCGAAGGCCAGCGCCGACACGGTGAAGAACGCGGGCGTGGGCGCCCGCCCCGTCTCGATCTTGCGGAGCGTCTCGGCGGAGAGCCCGGCGCTCGCGGCCACCTCCACCATGCTCCGCTCACCACGCGCGGAACGCAGGAGCCGGCCGAGCCGCTCGCCGCGTTCGCGCTCTTCAAGGGTCAGGGGGGTCCGCACCATGCGGTCAGTCTAGTCCGTAGCCACCCAGAAGACCATTCTCATACCGGTATAGTTATTGGCGTAATCGCCGGGCGGGCCGGAAGGCCCGCCCGGTCCTGACTCAGCCGGGACGCACCACCATCGCCGACCCGCCACCGCGACGCGTCTTCTCCGCCGCGGCCAGCCACTTGCCGCCCGGCAGCCGCTGCACGCCCGTCGCGGCCCCGATCTCCGGGTTCTGCTTGAAGGAGTGGCCGATCGCCTCCAGGTCGGCCCGCAGCGGGCTGTCCCAGAGCCCCGGCTCCAGCTCGGTCTGCGCGGCGTTGCGCTGACTCGCCCGCGGCGCGGCGATCGCGTCGACGAGGGGCAGCCCCCGGTCGACGAACCCGGTGAGGGTCTGCAGCACGGTGGTGATGATCGTGGCACCGCCGGGCGAGCCCAGGGCTACCAGCGGCTTGCCCTTCTCCAGGACGATCGTCGGCGCGATCGAGGACCGGGGCCGCTTGCCCGGACCCGGCAGGTTCGGGTCGTGCACGGCCGGGTCGGCCGGCGCGAAGGAGAAGTCGGTCAGTTCGTTGTTGAGCAGGAACCCGCGTCCCGGCACAGTGATCCCGCTGCCGCCCGTCGACTCGATGGTCAGGGTGTAGGCGACGACGTTGCCCCACTTGTCGGCAGCCGTGAGGTGCGTCGTGTTCTCGCCCTCGTACGTGGTCGGCGCCGCCTTGTCACCGGACCCGCAGTGTGCCGGGTTCCGCGGGTTGCCCGGCGCGAGCGGGCTCTTGAGGACCGCGTCGTCGCGGATCAGGCACTCCCGCGAGTCGGCGAACCGCTGCGAGAGGAGCTCCTTCGTCGGTACGTCCTCGAAGGCGGGGTCGCCCACCCACCGCCCGCGGTCGGCGAAGGCGACGCGGCTGGCCTCGATGTACCGGTGCAGGTACTTCTTCTTGGAGGCCTTCGAGAGGTCGGTCCGCTCAAGGATGTTGAGCGCCTCGCCGACGGTCGTGCCGCCGGACGACGAGGGAGCCATCGAGTAGACGTCGAGCCCCCGGTAGGAGGTCTTCGTCGGCGCCTGCCGCTTCGCCGCGTACGCCTTCAGGTCCTTCGCCGACAGGTCACCGCGCCGGGCCAGCCGCCCCGACGCCGGGTCCACCGGCGGCTTGTTCACGGTCCGTACGACGTCCTTGCCGATGTCGCCCCGGTACATCGCCCCGACGCCCTTGCGCCCCAGTTCCTCGTACGTCCGGGCGAGATCGGGGTTCTTGAAGGTCGAGCCGACCACGGGCAGCGCGCCACCGGGCAGGAACAGCTTCGCCGTGTCCGGGAAGTCGGCGAACCGGGCCTGGTTCGACTCGGTCTGCGAGCGGAAGGTGCCGTCCACGGTGAACCCGTCGCGCGCGAGCCGCTCCGCGGGCTTCAGGAGCGTGCCGAGCCGCTTGCTGCCCCACTTGTCGAGGGCGGACTGCCAGGTCGCGGGGGTGCCGGGGGTGCCCACACCGAGGCCGCTGGTGACGGCGTCCGCGAAGGGGATCGGTTTGCCGTCCTCCAGGAAGAGGCCGGAGTCCGCGGTCCGCGGGGCCGTCTCGCGGCCGTCGATCGTGCTCACCTTGCCGCTCTTGGCGTCGTAGTGGACGAAGTAGCCACCGCCCCCGACGCCCGCGGAGTAGGGCTCGGTCACGCCGAGGGCCGCCGCCGTGGCGACCGCCGCGTCCACCGCGTTACCGCCCTTCTTCAGGACCTCGATCCCGGCGGCCGACGCGTCCGCGTCGACGCTGGAGACGGCACCGCCGTAGCCGACGGCCACCGGCACCTTCGGCGGGGACTGCGAAGCCTGTTCAGCCGAGCGCGGAGACGAAGGGGGCGCGGCCGCACCGACCGACACCAACACCCCTCCGACCGCCAATAGCGTCAGATTCCGTACGACAGCACGACGCATTCGTACCTCCAGTCAACAACCGTCCGCGCAGCGTAACTTCGGTCCACCCGCCACGTCAGGACCCCCTCGAACACGGGTCCTAGAGCCCGCTAGCATGCGCCCCCATGACTGACGACGTGCGCACCATCGTCCTCGGCCTGATCGCGGCCGGCCTCGGCGCCGTGCTGGGCTGGCTCGCCCGTACCTACCTCTGGCGGCGCAAGCTCCGCCGCAAGCAGGCCTTCTTCGGGTTGCCCGACAACTCCGAGTCGCTGCTCGTAGTGAACCGCGAGGCGGGCGGCCCCGAGCTGACCGTCGTACGCCACGACGTGTTCGCGCTCCTCGAACTCGCCGCGCTGATCAAGGACTGCGGCGCGCACGCCCAGCTCGTCGCCCATGACGCCGCCCAGCAGAGCTTCGGCGAGCGCACGGAATTCTGCGTCGGCTCCCCGGCCGCGAACCGCCGGATGGCCGCGCACATGCACTCCCTGCTGCCCGGCGTCCGCATCAACACCGACCCGGAGCCGGGCCCGGACCGCGGCGCCTTCCAGATCGGCGGCGAGCGGTACCGCATGGAGGGCGGCATCACGGAGTACGTGATCCTCGCGCGCCTCACCGCGGGGCAGGACCAGGAGGCGAGACCGGTCTTCGTCTTCTGCGGCCAGCGCGCGATCACCAACCAGGCGGCCACCCGCTACCTCGCCCGCCACCACGAGCGCCTCGCCCGCAAGCACGGCGCCAACACGTTCGTGCTGCTCCTGAAGGTCGTCAACTCCCAGGCGTACGGCGCCGACGTCGTCGAGCTCGTCGGGGACGTCACGCGCGCGGCCCAGACCCCGGCCCCGGCGGTCGCACCGCCGCGCAACTCCCACCGCGCGAAATAGGCACCTGGCCGCCCGGCGCACATCCGGCCTCTGTGACCTATTCGGCAATTCAGGGCAAGAGGCAACCCACCGGGACCTTTGCCCCTCTCTCCGTGCAGTTCCACATTCGCACGGAGGTACGTTCCCTTGAGGCTCCTGAGCTCGACGAGTCGCCGACGCCCCATACGCACCCGCCACACCGGGGCCGCGGTCACGGCCGCGGGTCTCGCGGCCCTTGCCGCCGCGCTGACCGCCTGTTCGGGCAGCACCCCGGCAGCCGCCGACACCTCGACGAAGAAGCCGGACATATCGGTCAACCTTCAGGGCAAGCAGGCCAAGGCGGGCTCCCCGGTGAAGGTGAAGCTGGCCGACGGCAGGCTGAAGCAGGTCGAGGTCACCGACCCCGAGGGCGCGAAGCTCAGCGGCAAGGTCGCCGCGAACGGCACCACCTGGACCTCGGACCGCAAGGCGGTGCCCGGCACCTCGTACAAGGTCGAGGCGACCACGGACAAGGGCGGCAGCGCGCGGACCTCCTTCAGGACGGCCGCCCCTGAGCAGGTGAACAAGCTGTCCCTGACGCCCGGCAAGGGCACCACGGTCGGCGTCGCGCAGCCCCTCTCCGTCGTCTTCGATCACCCGGTGAAGAACAAGGCCGAGGTCGAGAAGCACCTGAAGGTGACGACCTCGAACGACACGACCGGGTCCTGGGGCTGGATCAAGAACTACGACGGCAAGGACCGCGTCGACTGGCGCCCCAAGGAGTACTGGGAGTCCGGCACGAAGGTGAAGCTCGACGCCCGCCTCGGCGGCATCGACTCGGGCACCGGCGGCGGCTGGTTCGTCCGTGACTACGTCACCGGCTTCACGGTCGGCAAGAGCCAGAAGGTCAAGGTCGACCTCGACAGCAAGCAGGCCACGCTCGTGCGCGACGGCAAGAGCGTGAAGACCGTCCCGATGTCGGCGGGCACCCCCGGCGGCGACAAGGCGTCCTGGGGCGGCACGTCCGTCCTGATGGCCAAGGAGGGCACGATCAACATGCGCTCCGAGACGGTCGGACTCGGCGACGCCTACGACAAGATGGTCGACAACTCGATGCGTCTGACCTGGTCGGGCATGTACGCGCACGCGGCCCCGTGGAACGCCTCGCACTTCGGCAACACCAACCACAGCTCGGGCTGCATCGGCATGAGCGACGGCGACGCCTCCTGGCTCTACGGCCAGGTCCAGGTCGGCGACCCCTTCGAGGTCTCCGGCAGCGGTTCGAAGGGCGTGCCGGACCCGGGCAACGGCTACGGCGAGTGGAACATCTCGTGGGCCGACTGGCAGGCGAAGAGCGCGCTGAGCTGACGCTCCACCGCGCTGAAGTAGACAGCTCAACAACTGAAGTAAACAGCTCAACAATCGTTACCGGTGCGTAACTTACCGACGGGTTACCCCGGGTAAACCCTCGCGGTTACCGTCGGGTCACTTTGCTTGCACGAGTAAGGAGTGACCCGTGGGACAACCGCGCAAGGCACTGCGTACGACCACCGTGGGCGCCGCGTCGGCGGCTCTCGTCGCCGGCGCCGCCTTCGGCCTCGCCCCGGCCGCCCAAGCCGCCCCGGCAGCCGCCCCACAGGCGGCGAGCTCCACGGACGTGCGCTTCGTCGACATCCCCGGCGACGGCGGCACGATCCTCAAGGCCAACGTCTTCAGCCCCGAGGGCGCGAAGGCGGGCGAGAAGTTCCCGGCGATCGTGCTGCCCACCAGCTGGGCCATGCCGCAGGTCGAGTACGTCGCGCAGGCCCAGAAGCTCGCGAACTCCGGCTATGTCGTGGTCAGTTACAACTCGCGCGGCTTCTGGCAGTCCGGCGGCGAGATCGAGACCGGCGGCCCCGAGGACATCGCGGACGCCTCCAAGGTCATCGACTGGACCCTGGCGAACACCCCGGCCGACCCCGCGAAGGTGGGCATGGGCGGTGTCTCGTACGGCGCGGGCATCAGTCTGCTCGCCGCGGGCCACGACAAGCGGATCAAGGCCGTGGCCGCCCTCAGCGGCTGGGGCAACCTCATCGACTCGATCTACAGCGGCCGCACCCAGCACCGCCAGGCAGCCGGGCTGCTCGGCGGCGCGGGCGCCCTCACCGGCCGCCCGAGCCCCGAACTCCAGCAGACCCTCGAGGACTTCCTCGCGTCCGACCTGGACAAGGAGGACGAGATGATCGCGTGGGGCAAGAAGCGCTCCCCCGCGACGTACATCGACCAGATCAACAAGAACGGCGCGGCCGTCATGCTCGGCAACGCCTGGGGCGACACGATCTTCCCGCCCAACCAATACGCCGCGTTCTACGAGCAGTTGACCGGGCCCAAGCGCCTCGAATTCCGTCCCGGCGACCACGCGACCGCCGAGCTGACCGGCCTGCTCGGGCTGCCGAACGACACCTGGACCTCGACCCAGCGCTGGTTCGACCGCTACCTCAAGGGCGAGAAGAACGGCGTCGACAGCGAGCAGCCCGTCCAGCTCAAGTCCCGCTCCACCGGCGGCTACGAGGGCTATCCCGACTGGAAGTCCGTCGGCGCGACGAAGAAGAAGATCGACCTGGCGGGCTCCACCACGCTCCGCACGAACGTCGACTCGGGCGCCAACGGCGGCACCGTGCTGCTCTCGAACGCCCTGGACCAGTTCCTCAAGATCCCGCCGGTGGCCTCGATGCCGCTGCTCCCGCGGCGCTACGCGGGCGTCTGGCAGTCCGAGAAGTACGACACGGCTCAGCGGGTGCGCGGTACGGCGAAGCTGCACACGACGCTCACCAGCACCAAGGAGAGCGGCACCCTCGTCGCGTACCTCTACGACGTGGGCCCGCTCGGCCTCGGCAAGCTGGTCAGCAACGCGCCGTACACCTTCCACGGCAAGACTCCCGGCCGGCCGTTCGGCGTGGACCTGGAGTTGTTCTCCACGGCCTACGACGTACCGGCAGGCCACAGACTCGCCCTGGTGGTCGACACGGTCGACCCGCTCTACATCGAGCACAACCCGTCCGGCGCGCAGCTGACCTTCTCCTCGCCGGCGTCCGACCCGTCTTACGTGTCGGTCCCGCTGCGCGAACAGTGATCACCGGCTGCTGCCGGGTGGGCCCTGGCCCCTTTAGCTACTGCGGACCCGGCAGCAGCGTCCCTGGTTCGGCCGGGGCCACATCAGCGGCCTCGGTCTTGGGATTGCGCCGCTGTCGTTTGGACACCCACTGGGCGAACCACGAGAGCAGCATGCACATCCCGATGTAGATCGGCGAGATCACCAGAACCACGGGGATGAAAGGTAGATCGTAGTCGAGGTTCGACGCGATCAGCTTCCCGGCGTGGAGGAACTCCTCATAGGTGATCAGATAGCCGAGCGACGTGTCCTTCAGTGCCACCACCAACTGGCTGATGATGGCGGGCAGCATGGCGCGCACGGCCTGCGGTACGAGGACGTGTGTCATCACCTGCGTCTTGCGCATCCCGAGCGCGTATGCCGCCTCCCGCTGGCCGCGTTCCACGGAGTTCACGCCCGAACGGAAGACCTCGGCGAGCACCGAGCCGTTGTAGAGCGTGAGCCCGGTGACCAGGGCCGGCAGCGGCTGGACCTTCAGCGCCACGAAGACGAAGAAGATCATCACCAGGACCGGCATCGCGCGGAAGAACTCCACGAGGAGCGTGGCCAGCCAGCGCACCGGCCGGTGGTCGGAGAGCCGCCCCATCGCGAGCAGTCCGCCGAGCGCGAGTGCGAGCACCGCGGAGATGGCGAAGGCCTTGAGTGTGTTGCCCAGACCCTTCAGGAGGAGTTCCTGGATGCCCTTGTACTCGAAGGGCGTCCACTTGGTCGCGGTGAACTGGTCGGTGTCGAAGAGCAGATAGAGGAGCCAGCCGACCAGGGCGAGGAGCACCAGGGTGGAGAGGAGCCCGTAGAGCTTGTGCCTCCGCTCGGTCTTGGGGCCCGGTACGTCGTAGAGGGCGGTGGATTCGTGGGAGAGGGCTTTCATCGGGCGACTCCCCAGCGCTTCTCGAGGACATTGAAGACGGCGCTGATGGCGAGGGTGATGATCAGGTAGCCGACGGCGATCCAGACGAACGTCCAGATGATGTTGTAGCCGAGCTCACTGAGCGTCTTGTACGTGCCGAGCAGTTCGGTGACGCTGAACGCGCCCGCGATGGCCGAGTTCTTGGCGAGGGCGATGAGGGTGGAGCCGACCGGCGGGATGACGGACCGGAAGGCCTGCGGGAGCACGACCATGGACAGTGTCTGTCCGAAGCTCATCCCCAGGCTGCGGGCGGCCTCGCCCTGGCCCTTGGGGACGGTGTTGATGCCCGAGCGCAGTGCCTCACAGATGAAGGCGGAGGTGTAGCAGCCGAGCGCGAGGACGGCGAACACCTTGAAGGGCAGGACGAGTCCGAAGCGCGGCAGCCCGAGCAGCACCGCGAAGAAGAGCAGCGTGAGCGGGGTGTTGCGCAGGATGGTCACCCAGGCGGTGCCGAACGCCCGGAAGGAGCCGACCGGTGCCACCCGGAACGACGCCATGACGAACCCGAGCACGAGGGCCAGGATCGAGGCGTAGACGGTGAGTTCGACGGTGCCGACGAACCCCTTGCCGAAGGTGGAGAAGTTGTCTGTCAGTACGTCCACGACGCCTCCTCAGCTCGCCGGGTAGCGGTCGATGGCGGGTGGCTTCGGCGCCGGGACCCCGGAGAGTCCGAGGGTGGCGTCGTAGGCCTTCTTCCAGTCGCCGTTCTTCTCCCGGGCGGCCAGGGCGTCGTCGACGGCGAACCGCAGGGCGTTGTCGCCCTTGGGGACGCCGATGCCGTAGGGCTCCTCGGAGAACGGCTTGCCGACCACCTTGAGCTCGTCGGGCACCTTGGCCGCGTACCCGATCAGGATCGCGTCGTCGGTGGTGACGGCGTCGACCTGGTAGGTCAGCAGGTTGTCGACACAGACCGAGTAGGTGTCGTACGCGACGAGCGTCGCCTTCGGGTAGTCCTTCTGG
Organism: Streptomyces sp. NPDC032198; assembly: GCF_040636975.1. Taxonomy (NCBI): domain Bacteria; kingdom Bacillati; phylum Actinomycetota; class Actinomycetes; order Kitasatosporales; family Streptomycetaceae; genus Streptomyces; species Streptomyces sp. NPDC032198. Next base: position 39,051 of record NZ_JBEZVL010000012.1, read on the forward strand.
ATGCGCTGGTAGGGGGTCGAACCGGCGGCCGAGCAGACTTTCTTGCCGTTCAGGTCCTGCGGCCCCTTGATGCCGTCCTCGTCGGAGCGCACGAGGAGACCCTGGCCCGCCATGTAGTAGGGACCGCCGAAGCCGACGAGCTTCTTGCGGAGGTCGTTGATGGTGTAGGTGCCGACGTAGTAGTCGATCTGCCCGTTCTGCAGGGCGGTCTCGCGGTTCGCCGACGCGATCGTCTTGAAGGTGATCGACGTGGGTGCGAAGCCGAGCGAGGCCGAGATCATCTTGGCGATCTCGATGTCGAAGCCCGAGTACGCCCCCGTTGCGGGGTTCTTCTCGCCGAGGAAGGGCTGGTCCTCCTTGGCGCCGACGACGAGGTGACCGCGCCGTTTCGCCTTCTTCCAGGTGCCGGAGTCCGGCAGCGTGAAGCCCTTCGCCACCTGGTATTTGGGCAGTTCGTCGGGCTGTGGCCCCTTCACCGGGGGGCTGCCTTCCTTGCCGCAGGCGGTCGCGGCGCAGGCGGCGAGGACGAGCGCCGCGAGCAGACGTGTCGTACGCATCATGGCCGGCCCCCCGTCAGTGCTTCAGGATCTTGGAGAGGAAGTCCTTGGCACGGTCGCTCTCCGGGTTGCTGAAGAAGTCCTCGGGGGCCCGGTCCTCGACGATGTGGCCGGCGTCCATGAAGACCACCCGGTTGGCGGCCGACCGGGCGAAGCCCATCTCGTGGGTGACGACGACCATGGTCATGCCGTCGCGGGCGAGTCCCTGCATGACCTCGAGCACTTCATTGATCATCTCGGGGTCGAGGGCCGAGGTCGGCTCGTCGAAGAGCATCACCTTGGGCTCCATGGCGAGCGCGCGTGCGATGGCCACGCGCTGCTGCTGGCCACCCGAGAGCTGTGCGGGGTACTTGTCGGCCTGTGTCGCGAGGCCCACCCGTTCCAGGAGCTCGTGGGAGCGCCGCGTGGCGTCGTCCTTCTTCTTGCCCCGCACCTTGACCGGCGCGAGGGAGACGTTCTGCAGCACCGTCTTGTGCGCGAAGAGGTTGAAGGACTGGAACACCATGCCCACGTCGGCACGGAGCGAGGCCAGTGCCTTGCCCTCTTCCGGAAGTGGCTGCCCGTCCAGTGCGATGGCTCCCGACTGGATCGTCTCCAGCCGGTTGATCGTCCTGCAGAGCGTTGATTTCCCCGACCCTGACGGGCCGATGACCACGACCACCTCCCCCTTGCCGACGGTGAGGTTGATGTCCCGCAGGACATGCAGCTCCCCGTAGTACTTGTTCACATCACGCAGCTCGATCAGAGGATCGACGGCCATGCCCTGCCCTGCCCACTCTCGGCGGTGTCGGTCCGCGCAAACTATCCACGTGAAAACGGGACTTACTGGACGACACGCACTTATGGGCATTAACCGTATTTGCAGTTACTTCATCCCGCGGCTATGCCTCCGACGCCTCCGCGTAGACCTGGGACAGCTCGGGAGCACCCGTCACCGCCCAGTCGAGCCCCGCCTCCACCACCTGGATCTCCCGCCCCGAGGCGAGCCGCACGACGGGGCTGCCGCCGGGCCAGACGTGCCAGGTGGTGCCGGGCACCGTACGGACGATGACCGAACCCAGGTACAGGCCCGCGTCGTTGCCGAGCCACGGAAGGAGCTCAGGGTCGTCGCGCCAGCGCGGCAGGAGCTGATCGAGCGCGGTCAACGAGCCCGGGGAGTCGTCGAGTTCGAGCCCGGCGGAGGCCGCCTGGGAGCGCAGCAGCTCGCATTCGGCGAGGAGCTCGGCCACTCCGGCCGGGTCCCGGTCGAACGCCGAGGCGAGTCCTGGGCTCCGGTCGGCGGACTGCTCCCTGCGCCACCTGCCGAAGAAGGAGATGTTCATGATCGGCCTCTCCGTAAGGGTGTGTCTGCTCCCCGGTCCAACGAATGTAACTTGCGTAAGTTGATCACGGAATCATGCGAATGGCGCCACGCGGGGGCGAACTGCCGGAGCGCGTCGGCGAGTAGCACGCGCTCCCATCAGGGGCCCGGGCGGCATCCGGGCGGGCGCCGCCCACCGGGCTACGGCATCTCGGCGAGTTCGGGTCATGTTCACGCGCACCTCATTGACGCTGCTCCCCCGCCTCCTTAGCTTCATGGCGCACCCGTCGTCACGTCAGCTTCAGCCAAGGGGAGGGGTCTGGTGTGCGCCCACACAGCTCGCGTACCTCGCGTACGTCACGCATGTCACGGGTCTGGGGAGCGGCCGCCGTGCTCGCGGTACTCACGGGCGCCGTACCCGTGGCGGCGGCGCAGGCCGCCCCGCACAGACCCGGGCCGCTCCCCCTGGAGCGGCTCTTCGACAACCGGGCGGTCAGCGACGACGCACGGCCCGGCGACGCGGACTTCGACGGTTCGGGAAGCTCCCTCTCGGCGCGGGACCTGACGGCGGCGGGCTGGACGCCGGGCCGCTCGCTCGCCGTGGACGGGGCGCGGCTCAGCTGGCCCACAACGCGCCCCGGCCGGGCCGACAACGTGCGCACCGACGGACAGTCCGTGCGGGTGCGCGGACGCGGCGACGCCCTGGCGTTCCTGGTCGCGGGCACGGGCGGCGACGCGAGCGGCGCGGGGACGGTGCGCTACCGGGACGGCTCGAAGGGGGCGTACCGCCTGACGGCACCGGACTGGCGCTCGGGCCCGCTCGCCACGAAGGCGGTCGCGTTGCCGCACGTGAACACTCCGGGCGGCCAACTCGTCGAGAAGGCGCGGCTGTACGTCGTGACCGTACCGGTGGCGCGCGGGCGCGAGGTCGCCTCGGTGACCCTGCCGAAGGATCCGGGCGCCCCCGATCTGCACGTCTTCGCGCTCTCCGTGCGGCAGCCGGCCAAGGGGTGGACCGGCAGCTGGTCGGCGTCGACGGCCGGGTACACGGCGGTGGGCCCGTGGGCCGACCGGACCGTGCGGCTCGTCGTCCACACCAGCACGGGCGGGCCGCGGGTGCGGATCCGGCTCGACAACACGTTCGCCTCGGCGCCGGTACGGATCGGGAGCGCGACGGTGGCGGTGCAGGAGTCCGGGGCGGGGGCGCGGGGCGAGCCGCAGCCGCTGTCCTTCCGGGGCGAGGCCGGCACCGAAGTCCCGGCGGGGGCGCAGGCGTTCAGCGACCCGCTCGACTTCGACGTGCCCGAGGACACGAATCTCCTGGTGAGCTTCCACCTCCCGGAGACGGTGACGACCGCGCCCGTGCACAGCCAGGCCATTCAGCGCTCGTACGTGAGCGGCCCCGGCGACCACGCGGCGGAGGGCTCCCCGGCGGCGTACACCTCGACGATCACCACATGGCCGCTGCTCACGGGGGTCGACGTGGCCGGCGGGCCGGGATCGGTGGTGCTGCTCGGCGACTCCATCACGGACGGCGTGAAGTCGACGCAGGACGCGAACCACCGCTGGCCCAACGTCCTTGCCACACGGCTGCTCCAGCAGGACGAGGTGCCCCGCTTCGGAGTCCTGAACCAGGGGATCTCGGCGAACCGGGTGATCGCGGACCGCTACCCCGGCGACGGTGTCTCCACCGACACGGGCGGCGTCAGCGCGCTGCACCGCCTGGACCGTGATGTGTTCGCCCAGACCTCGGCCCGTACGGTCGTCGTCTTCGAAGGCGTCAATGACGTGCGGTGGGGCGCGACGGCGGATCAAGTCACCGCCGGGATGCGGGAGATCGCCGAGCGGGCCCGCGCGCGGGGCCTGCGGGTGGTGGCGGCGACGATCGCGCCCTGCCAGGGCGAGTCCCTGTGCACGGCCGCGGCGGACGCGGAGCGTGTGAAGGTCAACGACTACCTGCGGGGCGGCGACGACTTCGACGCCGTCCTGGACTTCGACGCGGTGCTGCGGGACCCGGCGAATCCGTCGCGGATGCTGGCCGCGTACGACAGCGGGGACCATCTGCATCCGGGGGACGCGGGGCTCGCCGCGCTCGCGGAGTCGGTGGATCTGCGGGAGCTGGGGCCGTAGGACGGGGGCGGGGGCGGCGGCGGCGGGGAAGGTCTTCCGCCCGGCCAGCGCCCCGTACCCCGTACTACTTCACTTCACGTCGAGGTCGACCACGACCGGCGCGTGGTCGGACGCGCCCTTGCCCTTGCGCTCCTCACGGTCCACGTACGAGTCCGACACGGCCTTCGTGAACGCCTCGTTCCCGTACACCAGGTCGATGCGCATCCCCCTGTTCTTGGGGAAGCCGAGCTGGCGGTAGTCCCAGTACGTGAAGGGGTGGTCGTACTTCAGGGGCCGCGGCACGACGTCCGAGAGCCCCGCCTCCCGCAGCGCGGCGAGCGCCGCGCGCTCGGCGGGCGTCACATGCGTGGCGCCCTCGAACAGGGCGGGGTCCCACACGTCCGCGTCGGTCGGCGCCACGTTGAAGTCGCCGAGGACCGCGAACGGCCGCGCGCCCGCCGCGTCGGCGGCGACCGCGCCCTTCAGCGCCTCGAACCACTGCAGCTTGTACGCGAAGTGCGCGTGGTCGACCTCGCGGCCGTTCGGCACGTACACCGACCAGACGCGCGCGGGGCCGCAGGTGGCGGAGATCGCGCGGGGCTCCTGGACCCCGTCGTAATCGGGACCGCCGGGCAGCCCGGTCGTCACGTCCTCGAGGCCCACCCGGGAGACGAGTGCGACGCCGTTCCACCGGCCTGTCGCGTTCACCGCCGACTCGTAGCCGAGCTCGCGCAGCTCGTCGGCGGGGAACTGCTCCGCGGTGGTCTTGGTCTCCTGGATGCACAGCACATCCGTACCGCTGCTCTCCAGCCAGGCGAGCAGCCTCGGCAGCCGAGCGGTGATCGAGTTCACGTTCCAGGTGGCAATGCGCATGCCTCACAACCTACCGGGCGCCACTGACAGCCCCGGGTCCACCGGTCACAACTGGGCGGACTCCCCCGGTGTGAGCCGCAGGTGCTCCGCGCCGCCGAGGGACCCGATCTGCGAGTCGTAGATGGGCCGGGCCAGGTCCGTGAGCAGCGCGTCGTGGATGTCGTAGGCACGCTGGGGCTTGAGCTCGCGCACGTAGTCGATGACCTCGGAGATCTTGCTCCAGGGCGCCATCACCGGCAGCATCAGCGTGTCCACCGGCTGCTCGGGGACGGTCAGCGCGTCGCCCGGATGGAAGACCGAACCGTCCACCAGATAGCCGACATTGGTGATGCGCGGGATGTCCGGGTGGATCACGGCGTGCAGCTCGCCGTGCACCTGCACGGCGAACCCGGCGGCCTCGAAGGTGTCGCCGTGCCCGACCGTGTGCACCCGCCCCGGGAAGGCCGCCGAGATCTTCTCCGCGACGGAGCGCAGGGTCCAGATCTCGGCGCCGGGGTTGGCTTCCATGCCGGCCCGCAGCCGGTCCTCGCTGAAGTGGTCGGGGTGCTCGTGCGTGACGAGGATCGCGTCGGCGCCGAGCGCCGCGTCCTCCTCGCTGAAGGCGCCGGGGTCGATGACGAGACTCCGGCCGTCCCGCTCCAGGCGGACACAGGCGTGTGTCTTCTTCGTGAGCTTGATGCGCTTCGCGGCAGTCGTCATGCCCCCATCCTGCTACGCGTTACGCCTGGGGAGTGGTTTCCTCACGGATCACGGCCTGGGCGACCTTGAAGGCGGAGTTCGCCGCGGGTACTCCGCAGTAGACGGCTGCCTGGAGCAGCACTTCCTTGATCTCCTGCGGGGTGAGGCCGTTGCGCAGGGCCGCGCGGGTGTGGAACGCCAGCTCGTCGAGGTGGCCGCCCGCGACGAGCGCGGTGAGGGTGACGCAGCTGCGGGAGCGCCGGTCCAGGCCGGGCCGGTTCCAGACCTCGCCCCACGCGTAGCGCGTGATGAGCTCCTGGAAGTCCGTGGAGAAGTCGTCGGCGGCGGCCAGCGCCCGGTCGACGTGGGCGTCGCCGAGGACCTCGCGGCGGACCTTGATCCCCGCTTCGTACGGGTCGGGGCGTCCGCCGCCCACGGCCTCGGGCTGCTCCGTGGGGCCGATCTCGGCGACGGGGAAGACGGGCGTCGGCGGGGCGATGACCGGCTTGACGGGCGGTGCGCTGATCGCGGCGTGCGTCCCGGTGGCGTCGGGCCCGAGCTGCCAGGCGGTGGAGAAGTGGCGTACGAGGAGGTCGGTGACGGCCGCGGGCTGCTCGACCGGGGCGAGGTGGGAGGCGCCGGGCACCACGGCGAGACGGGCGTCCGGGATGCCGGCGACGAGGGTGCGGGCCTCGCCCTGCCCGGTGACCTGGTCCTCTGACCCGACCAGGACGAGCGTGGGCACGCCTATCCGCCCGAGCTCGGCGCGCACGTCGAAGGCGGCGAGGGCCTCGCAGGCCGCGATGTAGCAGCCCGGGTCGGTCGTCCGCACCATCTGTACGGCCCAGTCGGTGATCGCGGGCTGCGCGGCGGCGAAGCCGGGCGTGAACCAGCGCTCGGGGGACGTACGCGCGATGGGGTCGAGGCCGTTGCTCCGCACGATGACCCCGCGCTGGCGGAACTCGTCGGCGCTGCCGAAGCGCGGCGACGCGGAGATCAGGGCCAGGGAGGCGACGCGCTGCGGGTGGCGCAGGGCGAGCTCGGCACCGATCGCGCCGCCGAACGCGCAGCCCGCGTACCCGAAGCGCTGTACGCCGACCTCGTCGAGGGTGGCGAGCAGCCGCTGGGATATCTCGGCGACGGAGCCGGCCGGGTGGGCCGGGGCGCCCCCGTGTCCGGGCATGTCGAAGCGGAACACGCGCCACTGCTTGACCAGCTCGGGTACTTGCCTGTCCCACATGTGCCATGTGGTACCCAGCGAGGGACCCAGAATCAGGACAGGAGCATCTTCCGGCCCGTCAAAGCGGTACTGCAGGGTGTTCTTCGGTGTCTCGCTCACTCGCCCGACCCTCTCATCTGTCACGACAGCCCCTATGAGCGGGGTCCTGGCTGTAGCTGTTTGACCAGGTGGAAGACCTCTCGGGCAGCGTAGCGTTTGAGGCAACGGACCTGCCGACGTCCCGAGGAACGCTCGACGGGGCTCACCCCGCACAAGGCAGCGAGCAGCTGAGGGGCATGACCTTCCACCCGCCGGGTCAGACGAGCATCCACATCCCGGATCTGCTCGGAGAGCCGGCCGATCCGGTCAGCCAGCAGCCCCAGCGTGATCCAATTGGCCTGCAGCACCGACTCCTCGCCTGCCCCCTCGTGACTGCTCACGTCGGTGAACCGCGCACAGGTACGCAAGAGTTCGGCATTGCCCAGTCCGGCCAGTTCCTCCCGCAGGGCGGGATCGGCGGTGACGAACACGGCCTTGAGCTGGTTGATGGCCTGGCTGCGGGCTTTCACGGCCGACGCCCTCGTGAGCTTGTACATCCTGGCGATCTGCACCGACCCATCGCCCGATTTGGCCCGAGCACAGGCCCGCCCGCTCAGCACAGCTCGCGCCGCATTCTGGGCATCGAGTGGATCCGATTTGCCGCGCCTACGGCGATCGGCCCGGTCCATCCAGTTCACGTCAAACACATCCACGCCCTCTCCTGGGGTAGCGACCGTTTCGGTGACGACGAGGCGAGGGCGCGACGCCGGGTTCATCGACGGCGGGAGTCGAGCAAGGGCACTGGCGGGGACAGGAAGGGGCAGGGTCTGTTACGCCCCCTGCCCGCCCGTAGACTCCGGGCCCTGAAGCCGCGCGCCTCAGGGCGCCCCGCGCGAAAGGGATCGTCCCGGAACACCCTGCTGCGGGGTTCATACGAGCACGGTTGAGCGTTGGCGAGAGTACTGAACAGCCTTGACCGGCATGACTCGGGCAAGCTCGACTGGGCCGTACGTAGACACGCTGTTCAACGAACAGGAAGGTCAAGTCGCTCGCCAGGAAGTAGCCGCCCTGACACATTGATCAGTGCACAGCTCCGGCCGCGCGTACGTCGGCGAGCGCCTGCCGTGCCAGCGGGCCGAAGCCCTCACTGTTGTCGGTGCCGATCCACTGGTCGTAGGCGATCTCCCAGGCGAGCGCGCCCAGTTGCGCGGCCACACGCGCGGTCAGGCTCGGGACTCCGCGGCGGTTGAGGGCCTCGATCATCGAGGCGGTGAGCTCGATCCTCTTCAGGGCTTCACGTTCGCGCAGTTCTGTATTGGCGTTCAGCACGGCCTGGCGCCGGCCGCTGAACTCGCGGCGGTCGGCGGTGAAGAACGTCCGGCCGAGCGCATCGAGGGCCTCCGCCACCGCGTCGAGCGGCTCGGACTCCGGCGGCGCCGAGGCGATCCCTTCGACGAGCAGACCGGCCACCGTGCCCCCGCCGAAGAGCACCTCGCGCTTGTCCGGGAAGTACCGGAAGAACGTGCTCTTGGTGAGCCCGGCGTGCTCCGCGATCTCGATCACGGTCGTCTTCTCGTAGCCCTGCTCCTCGAAGAGGTCGAGGGCAGCGGCGGCGAGTCGTCCTGGTGCGTCGGGTTGCCAGCGAGCCATGGGAACAGTGTACGGGACTTGGTCCCATCACTGGTGTACGGTCGATAAGACCAAGTCCCATCACTGGCCAGGAGAGGTCACCCATGAGTAGAGCTGTCCGTTACCGGCGATTTGGCGGTCCCGAAGTACTGGAGCTGCAGGAGATACCCGAGCCGCACGCCGCGCCGGACGAGGTTCGCGTCCGGGTCACGGCCGCCGGGCTGAATCCGATGGACTGGCAGATCACCACCCAGCCCGACATGGCGGCGCGGTTCGGCATCACGTTGCCGGCCGGGTTCGGCAGCGACTTCGCCGGAGTGGTGGACGAAGTGGGCGCCGAAGCCACCGGATTCGCGTCCGGCGACCGGGTGTTCGGGGCGGCGATCGGCCGGTCCGTCGCGGATTTCGTGCTGGTCAAGACCCCCGCCGCAGACCTGTGGCCCACCCCGGATGGCATCGGCGACGAGGTGGCGGCCACGCTTCCGGTGTCCGGTCTGACGGCCTCCGCCGCGCTCGCCGCGATCGAACTCCGCGCCGGAGACACCGTCCTGATCGGTGGAGCGGCGGGTGGCGTGGGCATCTTCGCCGTGCAGCTGGCGAAGCTTGCGGGTGCCCGAGTGATCGGCACCGCATCCGAGGGCACGTTCGGATTCCTGCGCGGGCTCGGCGCCGAACCCGTGGCCTACGGCCCTGGCCTGGCGGACCGGGTGCGGGCCCTGGCGCCCGAGGGGATCACCGCCGCAACCGACCTGTTCGGAAGGGAGGCGGCCGAGACCGCCCTCAAGCTCGGCGTGACACCCGAGCGGATCTCCGTCGTAGCCGACGGCCCCGCCCCGCCGCCCGGTGTCAGCAAGGCGGGCGCCCTCGACGCGGGTCCGGGCGCCCTGGAACGGATCGCCGACGCGATCCATGCCGGCGAGATCACGGTTCCGATCGCGGCGACCTTCCCGGTCGAACAGATCCGCGAAGCCGTGACGACGCAGGCCGAGAGGCACGTTCACGGCAAAATCGTGATCGCCCTGTGCGACAAGCCCTAAATAGGGTCGGTGGCTTCCACTCCGTTTCCCGCCCCCGACCCTACTCAGTCAGGGGTGGAGGGCGTCGCGCAGGGTGCGTACCTGGTCGGTGAGGTTGTGTTCGCTGATGCGGGCCTGGGGGAAGAGGAGGTCAAAGCCGTGGACGGCGCCGGGGACCTGGACGAGTTCGGTGGTGACGCCGGCGGCTGACAGGCGTGCGGCGTAGTCGCGGCCCTCGTCGCGCAGCGGGTCGATCTCGGCCACGGCGATGTAGGTGGGCGGCAGGCCGCTGAGATCGGTGGCGCGGATCGGGAAGGCGTACGGGTCGGCGTGGCCGTCCTTCGCGTAGTACTGCACGGCCAGTTCCAGCGCGCCCCGGTTGAAGACCGGGGTATCGGTGAACTCCCGTGCCGAGGCGCTGGTCAGACTGCCGTCGAGGCTGGGGTAGGTCAGGGACTGGAAGAGCAGGTGCGGGCCCGCCTGGTCGCGGGCACGCAGCACGGTGGAGGCGGCGATGTTCCCGCCGGCGCTGCCGCCGGCCACCGCGATGCGCGTTGGGTCTCCGCCGAGTTCGGCCGGGTTGTCGGCGATCCAGGTCAGGGCGGCGTAGGCGTCGTCGGCTGCGGCCGGGTAGGGGTGCTCGGGGGCGAGGCGGTAGTCGACGGAGACGACGACGGCGTGGGCGTCGCGGGCGTAGCGCAGGGAGCGTCCCTCTTCGGCCTCGGGGGATCCGTAGGTGAAGGCGCCGCCGTGTATGTAGAGGATCATCGGCAGGTCTTCGGAGGTGTCGGGGCGGTAGACGCGTAGTCGCAGTTGTCCTGCGGGGCCGGGGATGTACAGGTCTCGCACCTTGACCTGGTCGTCGACGGGGGTATCGGGGTGTGCGCGCAGCAGTGCGTAGCGCTGGGGGTCGGCGAGGACGGCGTCCAGGCCGTGGACGGGGAAGACGCCGGTGTCGGCGGTGTCGAGCAGGGTCTGGATCTCGGGATCGACAGCGGGGGCAGTCATGGCTGGATAGGTGCCTTTCGGGTGTTCGACCGGGTGCTGCCCGGTCTGTTGTGCGTCTGTTGTGCGGGCTGTTGTGCGGAACTGACATCAGTCTCTGCCGATCACGAGCGGCACAGAAGTGGCCTGAGAGCCACTATGTGCAACTATTGGGCCATGACTGTTGCGACGCCGCATCATGTGGCCGTCCTGGCCCTCGCACCGGTGGTGGCCTTCGACCTGAGCATCCCGGCCCAGATGCTTGCCTCGGTCGAAACCCGCGCGGGCACCGCGGCCTACGAGGTACGCACCCTCACCCCGGACGGGGCCCCGGTACCGACGGTGAACGGGTATGGCGTCACGCCGCAGGGCGACCTGTCCCTGCTGGAGCACGCCGACACGGTGATCGTCGCCGGCACCCGCTGCCCGGAGGTACTGGACGCCGGCGCGGTGGATGCCTCCGTCGCCGAAGCGCTGCGCCGTGCGGCCCGGCGCCGCGCCCGGGTGGTATCGCTGTGCACCGGCTCGTTCGTACTCGCGGCCGCCGGCCTGCTGGAAAGCCGCCGGGCCGCGACCCATTGGCGCTATGCGCAGCAGTTCAGGCGGCTCTTTCCCGCAGTCGACCTCGACACCGACCCGCTCTACATCGCCGATCGCGGGATCCTGACGTCAGCCGGTGGTGCGGCCGCCATCGACCTGTGCCTGCACCTGGTCCGGGAGGACCACGGCAGTTCCGTGGCGAACCGGGTGGCGCGGTACAACGTCGTCGCGCCCATGAGAGACGGAGGGCAGGCACAGTACATCGAGCACCCGGTCCGGGAGGACGCGGGCACTTCAACGGCCGGGGCGCGGACGCTGATGACGGAACACCTGGATCGGCGACTGTCCCTCAAAGACCTCGCGGCCCACTGCCACATGAGCGTACGGACCTTCACCAGGCGCTTCCGACAGGAGACCGGACTCTCCCCGGCCGAATGGCTCGCCTCGGCCCGCTTGGCACACGTACGCCATCTGCTGGAGTCGACCGAACTGCCTGTTGACGACATCGCCGCCAGGGCCGGCCTGGGCAGCGGCACCAACCTGCGGCAGCACATGCGCACCGCCCTGGACATCACCCCGTCCGCCTACCGCAGGGCATTCCGCTCGGCCACCACCGCCTTCGCACCGCCCCTCTCCGAGGACCAGCGGGGCCGGTCCGCAGGCACGTGACGCCGTTCGGCGCGGGGTGCCCCGGGAACACGACCGCTTGCACCGGGAGTCGGCGGCGCCGAGAGGCCGCGGAGCGCGGGCGGTGCGTCGGCGTTCCGGTCAGCGCGCGTGGCGCAGCGACGCGCGCTTGATAGTGAGGTGGGATCAGTCAGTCATTGGTCAGGCTGCTCGCCAGGGGGCCGCGAACCAGCAGGCTAGACGCCCCTTCACCTGAGTCAGACCCCAAACCCGGGACAGCACCCATCCATCCTCCCGCCCATCGCAGCATCCCCACCCACACACACTGAGCATGCTCACTCCCAGCTCAAGGAACATCCTCAACCTGACTCCGGCCGATCGATATACGGCACACGGGCCCACACCGTGGTTCAAGTTCCTCCACGACCGATACGGCTTCTCCACGGCTGCGCCACGAGGCAGGGCACCACAGCGCGGGCATTCGGACCGATCCACAGCAGGACCCGGCCGAGTGGCTGCCCCCGGCAGCCGACGCCCACTGCACCTACGCCACCGACTAGGTCTCCACCAAACCCCGCTGGAAGCTCACCGCCAACAAACTCAAGACCCAAACGCTGAACGAGATCGCCGCCAACTGCCCCCCATCGACACCACGCCAGCCAACGCACCCACCGACACCGGCAACGCCTAAGACTGGTAGCGGGAGTAGCGGCGGTGGCCGCCCGCCGAGCGCAGCGGCGTGATCAGGCGTGCTTCGCCGATGGCGCGCAGGAAACCTTGTGTCGTGCCGAGCATGTCGGCGGCCGGCCCATGGTGTAGGCGGGGTAGTCGTCGTCATCGAGACGCCCGAACGAATCGTCTGCTGTCATCTGCACCTCTCTGTGGAACACGTGGAGGGGCCCGGGTGCCGTATGGCACCCGGGCCCCGAAGGAACTGCTACACCATCTGCCGACCCTGATACTGCGTCGGCCTACTGTTTCCGCAGACCCGACCAAGATGCTGTCGGGGCTGCCCGGATCGCGGTTGCTTGACCGGAGACCACCTCACTAACGATGTCCTGCGGTACCCGGGCTCAAGACTCCACCCGGGCGATCCTGATGGCGCTCAACTCCTCCGTTTCTTCCCTCTTGGATCAATCACTTACCTACTGCTGGTGATGCGAACTACTGGTGGCCTGTATCAGCGCCACTCTTCGGCAGCCAGCCCCGTCGCCCCTCCTGCATCTGCTCTGGCTTAGAACCCCACTGCCGAACCTCCCGGTGCGCGCGCCCGCAGCCGACGCCTTCACCGAGGTGCTGCTCACTTGCCTTCACTGCTGGGTACTGCGAACTGCACTTACAGATACTGCACTTGCGTGTACTGCGGTCCTGCTCACGGAGGCCCCTGATCACTGCGGGCCGCCCGGTCCGGTCGTCAGTCCCGTCGCCGTCCTGCAACCGCTCTGGCTTCGGAACTCCACCACCGCACCGTCCTGCGAACTGCACTTGCGGGTACTGCTGCCCGGCAGTTCGTCTCTGCCAGGCCCTGCTCGATCTCGGCTACGAGAGAAACCATAACCACACCACCACCCAATGTCTACTCCAGCCGACATAGATTTCCGTGTGTTCGATGGTGAGGTAATCGCCTTCGAATGCCGAGAGTCGGGCGTGCGCATGGGCGTCGCTGCCGGGACTCGAGTACTGCTCCGGTAGTCAGCTCCGGCCGGCCCCGGCCGCCGCCGCGGGCACGGGCCGAGCCGGTCAGTAGGTGGCCAGGGAGATGGCGGTGTAGTGCGCGGTGAAAGCTGCCACGGTCAGCGCGTGGAAGACCTCGTGGAAGCCGAACCAGCGGGGTGAGGGGTCGGGCCGCTGGAGGGCGTAGACCACCGCGCCCGCGCTGTAGAGGAGGCCGCCGACCACGATCAGGACGAGTACGGCCACTCCGCCGGCGTGCAGGAAGTCGGGCAGGTAGCGCACCGGTGCCCACCCCAGGATCAGGTAGCACGGGGTGTACAGCCAGCGCGGAGCTGCGACCCACAGGACCCGGAAGATGATGCCGGCCAATGCGCCCGCCCATACGATCCACAGCAGCACGGATTGCTGGTCCGGCGGGAGGAGGAGCACGGCCAGGGGGGTGCAGGTGCCGGCGATGATCAGGAAGATGTTGGCATGATCGAGGCGCCGCAGAAGAGCCTCGCCGAGCGGCCCCCAGGTGCCGCGGTGGTAGATGGCGCTCGTGGCGAACAGCAGCCAGGCGGTGACCGAGTACACGGCGCAGGCCAGGACCGCCTGCGGAGTATCGGCCAGGCAGATGAGTACGACGCCTGCGATCAGCGCGGCAGGGACCATTCCGGCATGGAGCCAGCCACGCAGTCTCGGCTTGATCGGTTCGACCAGTTCGGCCGCTCGCTCCACCACAGCAGCAACCGAGTGGGCCTCATCGCCCGCATCGCCACCTTGTGATCCGCAGGTCAGTCCGCCCTCATCGCGCTCTCCACGCGCTGAGGCAAGGTGACTGCATTCGACCTCAGCGGCGTCGCGGGACACAGCTTCCCGGCCTCTCCCGGGCTCCTGGGCGTCAGTGGCAACCATGCGGTCATGCTAAAAGATCTCACTTGGACAGCATCGCGGGAGGCCGGTCCCAACTTGAGGCCGGCCAACTTGATGTGGAGGGCGTCGCCAGCATCGCAGTCGTCGCAACTGCCCACTCCGCCGGCTATGCGGCCACCGGTCATCTCCTTGGGCTGCTGGCCGCGCTGCCTTCCCCCACGAAGGAAGGAGAGCGCTTCTGGTCGAACCTGTGGAGATCTTCGGGCACCGCGTACCTGCTACCCGTCAACATCAAGGCGCTGGTGCTGCGGTCCCTGGCGGGAGAAGGAACCGCCCTGGCCCGACAGATTCTCTCGGCGGTCGATGAGATGACCCCGCCCCAGCGTGCCGCGGCCGGGGAGGTGATCGGTCAGGCCCTCGTCGAGTCCGACCATCTTCCCGACCTCAAGACACAGGTCATCGGAGAACTGTGGCTCAGAGATCTCGAGCTCACCGCCTGGCGCGTCCTGCACGCGGACCGCCGGTCGGACGATCCGGCTGGACGGAAAGCCTTCCTCAACGCCTGGACCAGTGTCTGAACGCGTCCCGACCGGGCCGACCGGCCACACCGTACGGTGAGACGACCGGCCCAGCCGGGGACAACGCTTGCAGCGACCGAGTACAGGAAGTCGCCGGCCGAGGTCGGCCCTCAGGTCCGCCTCAACAGATCAGGGCCGCGCAGCCATTGCCGCGCGGCCCTGACCCTGCCCGCCCATGAGTCCTGTCGACGCCCGGCGCGAGAGCGGGGCCCATGGTCCGGCTGACAAGGACACCCCGCACAGGTTGCGGCAGTCACCGACACGGCGGACGCGATCCCGCGGGAACGGCCCAGAGGTCAGGCCAGGTTGATGTTCTCGGCCTGCGGACCCTTCTGGCCCTGGGTGACGTCGAACGTCACAGCCTGGCCCTCCTGGAGCTCACGAAAGCCGGAGGAGTTGATCGCGGAGTAGTGCGCGAAGACATCCGGGCCGCCACCGTCCTGAGCGATGAAGCCGAAACCCTTCTCCGCGTTGAACCACTTCACAGTCCCCGTAGCCATAGTCATGCCTTCCAGTCGATGAATGCCTCCCACTCCTTGTGGAAGGCAGAGGTGATCGCCCTGGTTCCTGCGGCACAGCACAGCAAAATGCCCACGCCAAAAAGCGTGGGCAAAAGGGGAACTCCGAACCACGACAGCTGACGCAGAGGCTACACGTCCGCACTCCACGTCACCATAGGAATGATCACTTCGTACACCGGGATCGAGCGTGACGCGACCGCCGCTACCCGCGCATGCTCATCTCAGACCGCGACCGGGGCGCTGGGTGATCTTGCGGTGCGGCGGTGTTCGGCGTTGATGCGCTGGGCTTCTCCGAGCTGTTCTTCGAGGATGACGATGCGGCAGGCAGCCTCGATGGGGGTGCCCTGGTCGACGAGTTCGCGGGCGCGGGCGGCGATGCGCAGCTGGTAGCGGGAGTAGCGGCGGTGGCCGCCCGCCGAGCGGAGCGGGGTGATGAGGCGGGCCTCGCCGATGGCGCGGAGGAAGCCCTGGGTGGTGCCGAGCATGTCGGCGGCCCGGCCCATGGTGTAGGCGGGGTAATCGTCGTCGTCGAGACGGCTGAACGAATCGTCTGCTGTCATCTGCACCTCTCTGTGGAACGCGTGGAGGGGCCCGGGTGCCGTACGGCACCCGGGCCCCGAAGGAACTGCTACACCATCTGCCGGCCCTAGTGCTGCGCCGGCCTATTTGTTCCGCAGGCCCACCCGGGAGAGGGCGGGCAATGCGGGGATCGCGGATGCGTGACCGGAGACCACCTCACTAACGATGTCCTGCGGTACCCGGGCTCAGCACTTCCGCCCGGGCGATCCTGATGGCGCTCGGCTCCTCCGTTTCTTCCCTCTGGGATCAATCACTTACCTACTGCTGGTACCGCTCTCCTGCGTACCGGTGATGCGAACTACTGGTGGCCTGTATCAGCGCCACACTTCGGCAGCCAGCCCCGTCGCCTCTCCTGCATCCGCTCTGGCTTAGAACCCCACTGCCGAACCTCCCGGTGCGCGCGCCCGCAGCCGACGCCTTCACCAAGGTGCTGCTCACTTGCCTTCACTGCTGGGTACTGCGAACTGCACTTACAGATACTGCACTTGCGGGTACTGCTGCCCGGCAGTTCGTCTCTGCCAGGCCCTGCTCGATCTCGGCTACGAGAGAAACCATAACCACGTGACCACCCAATGTCTACTCCAGCGGGCATAGATTTTTGCGTGCTCGAAGATTAGGTAATTCGCTGCGGTCGGTTCATGGATGGTCGGCGCAGCCCCGAAGCTGAGGTCCGGCGCGCTGAGTGGCCCACAGGCCGCGCAGCCCGAGAGCTCTTCGTGAGGTCGGTGGCAGTGCCGTAATCCGCAGACCGGCGCCCTGGCTACCGCCTCAGCGCCTCAGCGCCTCAGCGCCTCAGCGAGGATCTACTCCCTCGGCCCGCGGTGACTCTCGCACCCTCGCCCGCCCGCCTGTGCTCGCCCTATCGGTAGCGTCGCCCGAGGTGGGCCGCCTGCTCGACGATTCAAACATCCGAAGCCGACGGGTTCCCCTGAATCTCGCTGTACACATGCGCTGAGCCAACAGGCCAAACGGAGCAACTGCAGGCGTTGGAAAGCGAGTTCGCACTGACTCCAGGTGACAGGCGATCGTGTCCAGAGGCGTCCGAGCGCTCGATAGGACCATCCGGCTTCGCGCGAGGGGCGGGGAGTGTTGCGACCGTGCTGTTGCGCTGCAACCCGTACCAACGTGTTCCGGGCGAACCCTCTGTTGCTGGGGCGGCTGGGGCAACCACTGTTGCATCAGGTGGACTCACTGCCAGGGCCCGGTATCGGTGCCGGTGAGTCGATGAGGAGAGTCCAGGATCCGCAAATCCGGTGGCGGTGACGGTGGTTCGTCAGCGGTGGACTAGCAAATCTCCGCGTTTCCATCGACAGCGAATACGCTCAGCAGCGTCGCTATCGTGCCGCGTCCGACCTTTGTGCGTGCGTGCCGTCCATCCGCGCCACTGGGTCGTCGAGCGGTCCTGGTCACGCTGCCCGCGCATGGGATACTCGCAAGACGCGCGCAATCGCCCGAGAATGCGACAGCCTGAGCTGCCGGTTCTCCTCCGAGAGTCGGCGGTTCTCCTCGACCAGCAGCCGAGCGCAGTCCTGAGCAGCTGCCAGTCGCTCCGCCAGGGCAAGCCGCCGTTCCGGCGTCTCTCCTCCATTGATGCGTCCCACGCCGAGTCCTCTCCCTGCCGGCTCGGCAACCGATCAAGCCGTCACGTCGTAGCTGGGGCCCGCCCCGCCTCGGACGCAGGCCGTTCGGAAGCAGGTGAGGCGACTAGGCAGGTGGGGAGTCGCGGTCTTCCTCAAGGCGTAGCTGCCCGGTGAGGATGTCGCGGGCGACGTCCTCAAGGAGTTGCTGGTGACTGAAGGCATGGGCGCGCATGCGGGCCAGGGCTTCGGCGACGGGGACGTTGCTGGCCTCGGCGGCTGCGCCGGCCGCCTGGTGCACGGCGGGTGGATAGCCCACGGGGCCCGCCTCCGGGGCTGCTTGTTCCCATCCGATCAGCACGGGGTGGGCATCCAGTGCCAGGAGGGCAAGGATCCGGGCGTATGCCTCCAGCCTGGCGTGATTCGCCGCACTGAGGGGAGCGCGGGCGGTGTGGTAAACGTCCATGGCGCCGACCGGGACGTTATTGCCGACCAGCAGCGGCACGGCCACCACGCGGCGGATGCCGAGTTCACCGGCCGTCCGCAGAAAGACGGGCCACCGCCCGGAGGCGGACTGCATGTCCGCCTCCACGATCCGGCGTTGCAGGTATGCCTCGGTGCACGGGCCTTCCCCCGCCACCAGCTGCGCGTCCTCCAGCAGGTAGCTGCGCTCGTCAGCCGCATGGGCCACGGTCCTGATCCGGCCCGAGGTGATCAGGCTGACTCCCAGGCCATCCGCGCCCACATCCTCCACACACGCCGTCACGGCAGACGGCAACGCCACCGGACGGTCGGCGGCACTCGCGATCTCAACGACACGCTTCCAAGCCGCGGTGTTCTGCCGCACATCCATGACACAGCCCCAATGCTCACCTGGAGCCGCGGACAGGGCACCTGCTCGCTCACCAGTACAAACAAGGGTAGACCCCCGCAGGGATCTCAGGTAGGAGGCCCCGCGCCCGCTCGGGGCCCATCCGGCGGGCTTTCCGGACACCTGCCGTACGAATCGGGCGGCCGGCAGCATGAAGAATAAGGCGAACCACCCGAAGGACTCCGCCGCCGTGAGGCTTTGGGCAAGGCCCTCAGCAACCACGCCAGGAAAAGCAAGGGGGACAGCACGAGGGAGCTCGGCACAGGGGACGCACACCGGATCTCCAAACCCGAGAAACGCGACACCGCCAGAGGTGGCCAAGGATCCAGGTGCCCGGGTGATGTGCGAAGTGGCCCTCGTGTAGCGAGAGTTGGTTAATGAACGATGGCGGGAGAGCGGGCGTCAGGTCGGCAGGAGTTCGAGGATGCGCGTGACACGGCCCCAAACCCGCCACCAATGTCGCGGCGAGAACCGCCACTCCTGAGGTTTGCCGTCGAACCGGTGGCCGGTGAAGCCGAACATATTGGTTCCCCGGGCCAGCCGCAGCAGCCTCAAGGTGACGTGCGTCGCGGAACGGCTCAGGTGGAGACAACATTGCGGGACAGCGCCGTATGCATGGCGAAAGCGCCGAGCAGACCGCCTGCCGTGAAGCGTTGGGCGGTCAGGACGCGGGGCCGGGTGGCCAGGAACTTCGACATGCGTGCCGCGCCCAGCATGATCAGGGCGTTCACGGAGATTCCCACGACGATCTGCACCGCCCCGAGCTGAAGCAGCTGTCCCCAGGCCGGGCCTGCCTGCGGGTCCAAGAACTGGGGCAGCAGTGCGGCATACATCAGGGCGATCTTGGGGTTCAGCAGGTTGGTCAGCAGCCCCATCGAGAACAGGCGGGCGTCGGAGACCGGAGGCAGGTCCTGGGCCGGGGCGAAGGGCGAACGACCGCCGGGCTTGATCATGTCCCAGGCGAGGTACGCCAGGTAGGCGGCCCCGGCGAGCTTGACCACCGTGAAGGTCACCGGCACGGCGGCGAACATCGCGGACAGGCCCGCAGCCGCGGCCAGCAGGTAGCACACGAATCCCACGGCGGTCCCACTGAGGCTGACCAGGCCCGCCCGGCGGCCTTGGGTGATTGC
Source organism: Streptomyces sp. NPDC032198 (assembly GCF_040636975.1). Lineage (NCBI taxonomy): Bacteria > Bacillati > Actinomycetota > Actinomycetes > Kitasatosporales > Streptomycetaceae > Streptomyces > Streptomyces sp. NPDC032198. The sequence continues at coordinate 58,407 of NZ_JBEZVL010000012.1, forward strand.
CCTGGAGGCGAGGTGAATCATGTTCGGTCCGGGAGTCAACGCCATACCCAGTTCGACTAGGGCCACTCCTCCGACTGCGGTCAGAGCGATCACCGGTCAACCTTCCGTTGTTCGTCGGGAGCCTCGTATGGAGGGGCGCCCGGCTGCAGAGGGCGGGGGTAGCGCACGAGCTGCGCCCGCCTCGCCCGGCTCAGCATATGGCTTGGCCACTCGGTATCTTTATGCGCCCAGCGAGACAACTGGCGCTCTGCGCGGGCCATCGGGTCCAGCCGCCGCGCCGTGGCGACTATTCCGTGTGCAGAACCGCGGCGATGGTGGTGCGGGCCGCCGTGCGGGCGGGGATCAAGGCACCGAGCACGGCGATCGTCACTCCGGCCAGGAGCATCGCGGCCAGTTGGGGCGCGTGCCATACGTCCTTCATGTACTCGGGGAAGTCGACTACGCCGACGTTGTCCACGACGAGGCGGTGGGCCGCGATCCCGAGGGGGATGCCGAGCAGTGCGCCGACGGCGCCGAGCCCGGCGACCGAGGTGACCGTCATCAGGATCACCTGACGGGGCGTCATGCCGATGGACTTGAGCATGCCCAGGTCCCTGCGCCGTTCACGGGTGTTGAGCAGGACGGTGTTGAAGACGCCGAGCGAGGACACCAGGGTGAGCAGCACGGTGAAGACGGTGGAGAAGGCGATGACGGTGGCGGTGCCGGCGTTGCCGGGGTCCAGCACGGAGGCGTGCACGGCCGGGTCGAGCTTCCCGGCAGCCTCGGCGTAGGCGCGGGCGTCGGCGTCAGGGGCGAGACGGACCGTGTACTCGGTGGCGTGGGCGTTGGGTGCGAGGTGGGTCAGAGTGTCCCACGTGGCTTCCAGCGCACGGGCGTTGCCTTCGATGACCTGGCCCACGACAGTTGCGGTGATCTTCTTTCCGTTCAGTTCCAGAGTGGTCCGGTCGCCGATCTTCAGGCCGCGTTGGGTGAGGAAGGCCGGTCCGGCCACGATCTCGCCGGCCGCCTTCGGGGCTCGGCCCTTGACGATGGTGTGCTCGTAGAGGGAGTTGTCGCCACGGTAGAAGTCGGCGAAGACGGACTGGTGCTGGCCGGTCATGCTCGCCTGGGAAAACGCGCGGGCCCGTACCCCCTTCGCACCCGGCAGGGCGCTCAGCCGCGCCTCGATCTGTGCGTCGCTGAGGCGGGGCGCCGTCGTGTCGTCGCCGGATCCGCCGGTCGTCACCTGGATGCGGGCAGCGCCGTCCTCCTTGCCGACGTTGCCGTACGCGACCAGGGTGCTGGTCAGGCCGGTGGACAGGGTGACGGTGGTGACGCCGAGGACGATGGCGGCCAGGGTCAGCAGGGTGCGGGCGGGGCGGGCGAAGGGCTGGCCCATGCCCAGACTGACCGGGCGTGGCAGACGGGTGGCACCGAGCATCCGCTGGACGCGCAGTCCATGTCCGGTCCGGGGTGCGCCGCCGGCGCTGATGGCCTGTGCGGCGGGCAGCCGGTGGGCCCGCAGGGCGGGGATCAGTGTGGTGAACAGGACGAGGGCGGGCATGCCCAGCAGGCAGGCCACGGTCACCCACGGGCTGACCTCTCCGACCGTGGCCCGGCCGACGTCGATGCCGGTGAAGGCGACCTTCATCATCGGCCCGGCCAGTGCGTTACCGACCAGCGTGCCCAGCACGCAGCCTGCCAGGGCCGGTACGAGGAGCATGGTCAGGTAGACGGCGACGACTTGGTTGGGGGTGAACCCCAGCGCCTTGAGGACGCCGATGTGCCGGTATCCGGAGACGACCGCCCCGCTGACCACGTTGCCGACGATCAGGACGGAGACCAGCAGACCGAGGATGCCGAAGAGGGTCATGAAGGGGAGGTAGGAGTCGACCAGTGCGGAGAACGCCTGCTTGAGGGTGAGGTAGGTCTGCGCGCCGGTGAGTGCGTCCTTGGGCAGTCCCTCGGTTGCCCGCTCCAGCGAAGTGCTCAGCTGGGCTTCGGTGTCGGATTTCGTGAAGCGGTAGAGCATCTGGGCGGAGGTGGGGTGCAGGGCGGTCATCTGCGCGGGTGAGACCCAGGCGCTTGCCGACTTGCTCATGCTGGTGGCGAACCCGACGACGGTCAGCGTCGCTCCGCTCGGTGTCTTCAGCTTCGTACCGAGGAATTCGGTGCCGGGAGAGCCCTGTACGGACCAGTTGACGACGATCTCGCCGGTGCCGGTGGCCCACCGGCCCTCCAGCAGGTCGATCCGGTCCACGGGGCCCGCCGGGTCGGCCCGGCCCACGACGCTGAGGGTGCCGCCTGCCATCCACAGCCAGTTCTTGGGTATGCCGACGACTGCCTGTCCGAAGGGTCCCGCAGCCGCCTCCACTCCGGGCTGCTTCGCGGTACGGGCCAGTTGTTCCGGGGTGACCTTCGTGGTGTCGAAGGAAGCGGCCGTGTGCGCGCCGCGCTGTTCGGCGTACGCCTTGTCGAAGGGGCTGGACGCCGCGGTCAACAGGGTCAGCGCGAGCAGGACGGTGGTGGTGGAGCAGAGCACCACAAGACCGATGACGAAGGTCTGGACCCGGCGCCGCTTCACCGCTGCACGCGAGGCTCTCCACACGGCCCTCACGCCGACACCTCCAGCGTGCGCTCGCGGGCGACCCGGCCGTCGGCGACTTCGACCAGGCGGCTGGCGCAGCGGGTGGCCAGCTGCGGGTCGTGGGTGACGATCAGCAGGGTCTGGCCGATCTGGTTCAGGTCGATCAGCAGATCCATCACCTGTTCGCCCGACCGGCTGTCGAGGGCGCCGGTCGGCTCGTCCGCGAGGAGCAGTGCCGGGCGGTTCATCAACGCCCTTGCCACGGCGACGCGTTGGCGCTCACCGCCGCTCAGCGTCGCCGGGTAGTTGTTGCGGCGCTTGGCGACACCGAGTTCGTCCAGCAGCTCCAGGGCCCGGCGGCGCGCCTGCCGGGCCGAGGTGCCGGTCAGCTGTGCGGCCAGTGCCACGTTGTCCAGGACGGGCAGGTCGTCGATGAGGTTGAAGAACTGGAAGATCATGCCGACGTGGCGGCGTCGAAACAGGGCGAGGCCCGTTTCGTTCAGCTTGCCCAGGTCGTGGCCCTGCACCTCGACCGTGCCCGAGGTCGGCCGGTCCAGCCCGGCCACCATGTTGAGCAGCGTGGACTTGCCGCAGCCGGAAGGCCCCATCACCGCCACCGCGTCGCCCGCCTTGATCTCCAGCGACAGCCCGTCCAGGGCCTTCGCGTCGCCGTACTCCTTGTGTACGCCGTCCAGCCGTACCACTGTCTGCCGGGCACCTTCGTGATCGTTTGTCATGCCCCGAAACCTAGGCCCGGCGGGATCGTGGTGCGTCGCCCCCCGGGTGTATCCGTATGCGCAGGTCATCCTGGGGATGTACGCGGGGGGATGCAGGGGGTCGCGTCCTTCAGGCCGGCGCACCGCACCACCGCGCCCCTGGGAAGATGACCGCATGGGGGAATCATGGACGACCTTGCTGTTCGTCGCGCTGACTGTGGCAATGGGCGCCGCCGGATGGCTGGCTGTGGCAGCGGCGCGGTGGCGGCGACGCCACCGCGAGGCCATCGAGGAGCGTGGCTGGCTGCTGGAACGTGAGCGAGAGGGCGCGACACGGGCTGCGGTCGATGCCGAACGGGCAAGGATCGCCTCGGAGTTGCACGACATCGTCAGCCACAACGTCAGCGTCATGGTGGTACAGGCCGGTGCTGCCCGCGAAGTACTGACCACTCTGCCCGAAGAAGCCGCGGCTGCGATGAGCGCCGTGGAAACCGCGGGCCGGAACACGATGACCGAGCTGCGGCACCTACTCGGCCTGCTCGCCCCCGCGCAGAACGGCGAGGACGCTCCCTACGACCCCGACCACGTGGACCTGTCACCGCAACCGAGCCTGAGACGGCTCGGTCCACTCATCGACAAGATCGCCTTCGCCGGCCTGCCCGTCGAGATGCGGGTCTCGGGCGAACCTCGCCCCCTGCCGCCCGGGATCGACGTCACCGCCTACCGGATCATCCAGGAGGGCCTGACCAATGCACTCAAACACGGAGACGGGGCGAGAGCCGAAGTGACGGTGCGGTACGCGGACAACCACCTGCGCGTCGAAGTACTCAACAGCGGGCCGAGCGTCCTGTCGGGCGGCACACCCGGCTCGACGGCGCCGGACCGGGAAAAGGCGGACGGCACGGGACGCGGGCTGCTGGGCCTGCGCGAGCGGGTCTCCGTCTACGGCGGCGACCTCGACGCACGCCGTCGCCTCGGCGGCGGCTACCGCGTTCGCGCCCGCATCCCCCTGGACCGCCCGTGATCACCCCGGCCGCGCCCGCCCCGCGTGTGGTGATCGCCGATGACCAGGAACTGCTGCGCGCCGGCTTCCGGATGATCCTCACCGCCCGCGGCATCGACGTGGTGGCCGAAGCCTCCGATGGCGTGGAGGCTGTGAGCGCGGTTCGGGAACTGCGGCCCGATGTCGTCCTCATGGACATTCGCATGCCCAACATGGACGGCCTGGAGGCTACCCGCCACATCCTCGCCCAGGCCCCGGACTGCCGGGTGATCATGCTGACCACCTTCGACCTCGACAAGTACGTGTATGCCGCCCTTGCCGCCGGAGCAAGCGGGTTCCTCCTCAAGGACGTCACCCCCGCGCACCTGGCTGCCGCCGTACGCCTCGTCGACACCGGCGACGCCCTCCTCGCCCCCGCGATCACCCGCCGCCTCGTGGAACGCTTCGCTGCGGACGCCCCGACGCGGGGTACGGGCCAGGGCCCCCACCGCGCCGTCCCGGCGGTCCACCGGGATCTGGCCGCGCTGACACCACGGGAACGGGAGGTGCTGGCGTGGATGGGCCGGGGCCTGTCCAACACCGAACTGGCCGGTCGGCTGACGCTCAGCGAAGCGACGGTGAAGACCCATGTCGCGCGGATCTTCTCCAAGTTGACCCTGCGCGACCGCGCCCAGGCGGTCGTCGTCGCCTACGAGACCGGGCTCGTCTCCCCGGGTGACGCCGAGGAGATCGTCGGCCCCGCGTGACGTGCTCAGTGCGGCGGAGCGACGAGTCCCCACTCGTACGCGGTGATCACGAGCTGGACCCGGTCCCGGGCGCCGAGCTTGGTGAACAGCCGCGACACGTGGGACTTGGCGGTTGCCACCGTGATGAACAGGTCGTCCGCGATCTCGGTGTTCGACCGGCCCTGCCCGACCAGAGTGAGTACCTCCTGCTCGCGTTCGGTGATGCCTTCGACCGTCCGCAGGGGGCGCCGCGGAATGCCTTCGCGGTGTTCGACGAAGTCCGCGATCAGACGCCGCGTCACCCCCGGCGCGAGCAGTGAGTCCCCCGCAGCGACCACGCGGATCGCCGCGACGATGTCATCCAGGGCCATGTCCTTGACCACGAAGCCGCTGGCACCCGCGCGCAGCGCGGCGTAGACGTGGTCGTCCTCGTCGAAGGTGGTCAGGACCAGGACTCGGGTCCCGGTCGTGCCGTCGGTGATCAGGCGGGTCGCCTCGATGCCGTCCATGCCCGGCATGCGGATGTCCATCACCACGACGTCCGGCCCGACTTCCGCGACGCGTTGGACCGCTTCGGCGCCTGTCGCGGCCTCGCCGACGACCTCCAGTTCCGGGTACTCGCTCATGATCATGCGCAGGCCGGACCGCACCAGCGGCTGATCGTCGGCGAGCACTACGCGTACGGTCATGGGCTCTCCAGCACAACTGAGGTGGTTTCCGGCAGTGGCAGTCGGGCCGAGACCCGAAAACCGCCGTTGTGGCCCGGTCCGGCACTGAAGCGGCCGTTGAGCAGGTCGACCCTCTCCCGCATGCCCACGAGGCCGAATCCGTGGCCGGGATGCGGGACCGGGCCGCCGGGACGGGAGCCTGGTTCGTCTCCTGGGCCGAGTCCGTCATCGACGACTTCGACGCACAGTTCGCCGTGCTCGTGTCCGATGGTCACTTGGCAGTGCCCGGTGCGGGCGTGCCGGACCACATTGGTGAGTGCCTCCTGCACGATGCGGTAGGCGGACAGGTCGATATCGGGCGGCAGTGGGCGCGCATCACCGGTGCGGCGTACGTCGACGCGGACCCCGGCGGCGGCGGTGCTCGCCGCCAGCCGCTCCACGTCGGCGAGTCCCGGTACGGGTGGGAGCGGTGACGTCCGTGGGGTCGCCGCCTCCGGGTCCGCCCGGCGGAGTGAGACCAGAGTGCGCCGGAGACCGGAGAGCGCTTCCCTGCTGGTGTCCTCGATGGCCCGCAGCGCTTCCTGTGCCTTCGCGGGCTGTGTGCGGATCACTCTGCTGCCCGCGCCTGCCTGGATGGCGATGATGCCGATGCTGTGCGCGACCATGTCGTGCAACTCCCGGGCTATGCGCAGCCGTTCCGCGGTGACGGCCTCGGTCACCTCCTGCGCCCGCAGGGCCACCGCATGCTCACGCCGCTCGCTGACCAGCAGGCCGGTCGCACACGAGGCGACCAGTGCCAGCAGCGTGATCAGCACGTTGACGATCATGCTGTTGCCGCGGGAAAAGACACCGGCCATCAGCAGTGGCACGGCGCCGACGACGGTCGCGGCGGCGATCGCGGTCCGCCGCGGGCGGGTGGCCACGATCCGTACGAGGACGAAGTCGCCCGCCAGATAGGCCAGGAACTGTCCCTGGTAGGCGACCGACGACCGCGCCCCGGCGGCACTCGGGTCACCCGCGATCATGAAGGTGACCCCCAACAGCACCAGCGCCAGTGCTGCCACGGGCGCGCGTCGCACCACTTCGGCGAGCAGGCTCAGCGCCAGCAGGGAGCCCACCGCCCGCACCGTGCCGGAGGTCTGCGTGGCGGCCCCTACCAACAACCCGTGCACCAGGACGTGCAGGAAGCCTCCGGCCCACGCTGCGGCTCTCGTTCTCATCGTGCGTGCGCCCGCTCCGACGTGCGGTGACGGTCCGATCCGTGGCGGCACGAGGAGGCGTTCGATCTGGTGTTCACCCGGAGAGATTAGCCATCCCGCGACGGGCGGTCGCCATCCCCCGGGCTTACATCCGGGGGATGGAGCGCGGGACCGAACTGCCATCCCCGGTCCGATGCCCGGAAGCAGCCCCCTGACGGAGTGTTGTCCTCGTGATCGAAGTCAACGAACTCACCAAGCGCTACGGCGGCAAAACAGCCGTCGACCAGCTGACCTTCACCGTGCGGCCGGGCCGGGTCACCGGATTCCTCGGCCCCAATGGAGCGGGCAAGACCACCACCCTGCGCATGATCCTCGGCCTGGACGCACCCACCAGCGGCACGGCCACCGTCAGCGGCGTCCCCTTCCGCAGCCATGCACGTGGACTGCACCAGGTGGGCGCCCTCCTGGACGCCCATCAGGTGCACGGCGGACGCAGCGCCAGGTCCCACCTCTGCGCCCTCGCCGCCGGCAACGGAATCCCGCCGCGCCGAGCGGACGAGGTACTGGAGGAGGTGGGGCTCGCCGACGTCGCCGACCGCCGCGTCGGCGGGTTCTCCCTGGGTATGAAGCAACGTCTCGGCGTGGCCACCGCCCTGCTGGGCGACCCGCCGGTGCTCATGTTCGACGAGCCCGTCAACGGCATGGACCCGGAGGGCGTGCTGTGGATGCGCCGCCTCTTTCGCCGCCTGGCCGCCGAGGGCCGCACCGTCTTCCTCTCCAGCCACCTGATGTCGGAGATGGAGAACACCGCCGACGACCTGGTCGTCATCGGCCGGGGCAGGCTCATCGCCGCCGAACCGGTACGGGACTTCGCCGCCCGCGGCACCCGGGGCACGGTGGTGGTGGGCACGCCCCAGGCCGATGAGCTGACCGGACTCCTGGCCGCCGCGGGGGCGGCAGTCGCGCCGGAGGGCTCCGCGGGCACCGAGAAACTCACGGTGACCGGGCTGTCCGCGGACCGCGTCGGCGCGATCGCCCGCGACAACCGGATCCTGCTGACCGAACTGGCCACCCGGACGGCCTCGTTGGAGGCCGCTTTCATGGAACTCACCGCCGACAGCGTCGAATACACGGCAGGAATCACCTCATGACCACCCTCAGCCACCGCACGGCGACCCCTTCGTCCACCCGCACCGGGCGCCCGCCCCGCTTCGCCGATCTGGTCCGCTCCGAGTGGATCAAAACGCGGTCACTGCGTTCCACCTGGTGGACCATCGCTCTGATCAGTCTGTTCGTCATCGGCTCCGCCGCCGTGGCGGCGATCGCGAACAACAACCTCGCCGCCCCCGGCCGGAGCGGCCAGGAGCCCCCTGCCTTCCAGCCCTTCACCGCATTCCCCCAGGCCGGCTACATGACGCTCATGCTCGTGGCCGGCGCGATCGGCGCCCTGGGCGCGGTGAGCGAGTACAGCAACGGCATGATCCGCACCACCACGGTCGCCGTCCCCGCGCGCGGCAGCGTCGTACTGGCCAAGGCAGTGACCACCGCCGGGCTGTGGGCCGCCGTGGGAACGGTCATCTCCCTCGGCTCCTTCCTGACCGCCCAGGCCATCCTCGACGCGGAACACGCGGGAGTTCCGCTCACCCACCCCGGAGTGCTGCGGGCACTGGCGGCCTCCGCCCTCCTGGCCCCCCTCTGCGCGCTCGTCGGTCTCGGCCTCGGCTTCCTGCTCCGCCACGGCGCCGCCACCATGATCGCCAGCACCTTCGTCCTGCTGATCCTGCCCACGCTCTTCTCGACGAGCACCCGATGGTCCGCCTCCGTCAACCACAGCACTCTGATGGCTGCCTGGAAGCGGCTGGTCCAGAACTGGGGCCCAGCACCGGACTCCCTTGCCTTCATGCCCACCGTTGCCGGCTCCTGGCTCATGTACGCACTCTGGCCGCTGATCACGCTGACACTCGCCGTGGTGCTCGTGCGGCGCCGCGACGTCTGAGCGGCCGGGCCGGGGCAGCGGAGTGGGCGCGGTCCTTCCCGCCGAAAGCCCGGTCGGGTGACGCCCCCGTCACCTGGAGCGGGCCGTTGGCTGCCGGAGGGCATGGGGTGGCCGGCCCTCCCAGCGGCGCACGGCCCGGCGCAGTGCGCGGACGTCGCTGTAGCCGACGCGGGCGGCGATCGACTGCAGGGGCAGGTCGGTGGTGCGCAGCAGGTCCATCGTGTGTTCCTGGCGTACGGCCTCGATTTCCTCGCGCCAGTTGGTGCCGAGGTCACCCAGTCGACGCTGGAGGGTGCGCGGGCTCATCGCCAGGCGCTGCGCCACGTGGTCGAGCGATGCGGTGTCCTCGTGGAGGGCCGCGATGAGGGTGGCGCGGAATCTGTCGCGCCACTGCAGGACGGGTCTGGAAGTGGCCAGGGTCAGGTCGGCGTGGCGCATGAGGATCTTCTCCAGGCCCGGCTGCGCCTTGGGCAAGGGAGCACGTACGTCCTCGTCGAGCAAAGTGAGCGAGTTGGAAGGGGAGTTGAACTCGATGGTGCGCGTGCCGAAGAACTCGACCAGGTGCCGGTGCTGGTGCGGCGCGCGGTGGGTGAAGGTGACGCGGAGCGGAACGACCGGGCGTCGAGTGGCTGCTCTGGCTCTGGTGAGGAACGTCGCCAGGGCGAAGATGTCGATCGCCTCGACCACATCGGGAGCCCAGGGGCCGGTGGTGTGGCGGATGGTGAAGTGCGGCCCGTCCTCGGTCGTCTGGATTTTTTCCCCGGCGGGATCGCCGATGCATTCCAGGTAGGCGACTGCCCTCTCGATCGTCTCGACGAGGTTCCCACCGGTGGTGAGCAGGTAGTCCCAGATGCCGAAGGTGCCGATCGGGGCGTGGTGGGTGATCAAAGCACCGATGGCCGACGCGGGTTCCGTCAAGGTGAGTTGCTCCCACAGCACGAGCGCTGTGGGGCTGGATATCCGGGACAGGTCGTCGCGTAACACCTCGGGGTCGAGGTCGGGCAGGCGGGCGAACCGGCCCAGGCTCGTTCCCGAGCGGCGCACCGCTTCAAGGAGGAACCGTGCCAGGTGGACGGAGACCGTGCCCTCGTTCACATGGGGCTGCATAAGGCGAGTGAGAGTACCAGCACAATCCCGGAACATGGCGTGTTCGGTCCCCTGCCTGACGTGAACGGTCCCCTCCTGTCGTGAACGGTCCGCCGGTGGCGTGAACGGTGCCGCAGTGGCGTCGAGGGTCCCCTTCCTGACGTCCGGACGCCCTTATCGACGGCCGCTCGGCGGATCTAGGTTCAGCGGTGGGCCGGATGTCCGGGGCTCCACGCCGTGGGCGACTCGTGGAGCGTCGGAGACGGGCGCTCCTGCACGGCCGGCGACCCGCACGCCCCGCGGCGCGTGCGGCCCATGCGCGGCCCCGGTTCCTCCCGGCGCACAGGCGACCACACCTCATCGAAGGGCAACAGCATGTCCACAAAGACCGTCGGCACCGTTCTCACCACCCTCGGCGCCCTGTTCATCATGTACGTCGGCGCGAGCTACGTGCTCGCCCCTGAATCGACGGCTCCGGACTTCGGGCTCGCGACCTGGCCACAAGGCGACGGAGGCGGTTTCCTCACCCTCAAGGGCGTGCGCGACCTCGTCTCCGGCCTGGTCCTGCTCGTGCTGCTCGTGACCGGCCACCGTCGCGCTCTCGGCTGGGTGCTCCTGGTCGCGGCCTGCACTCCGTTCGGGGACATGATCACGGTCCTGGCCCACCACGGGTCGGCGGCCGCCGCCTTCGGCATTCACGGAGTCACCGCGGTGGTAGTGCTCGGGACCGGGCTTCTGGTCCTCAGAGAACCCCTGCCCTCCCGATGAGGAAGATCCTGCGCGCTCTCCTCGCCCACGGCGAAAGCCCCCGGAGAGCCTGCGGGAGGTCCAGGAGCTCTACGACACCAGTATCCGGGCTGTACTACCGGGAGTTCACCAAGCATCACGACTTCGACGGGCGTACTCAGCTCGCACTCGTCCACACGCATCTGCTGGCGCTTGGCATGCTGGCCTTCCTTGTCGTCCTGGCCCTCGACAAGCTGTTCCATCTGTCCGGGAGCAGGCTGTTCACCACGTTCTTCTGGGTCTACAACGCGGGCCTCGTCCTGTCCGCCGCCATGATGTTCGTCCACGGCAGCCGAACGGCTCTCGGCCGTCCCGTTCCGGTGGGGGTATCGCTGTCCGCCGGCCTCGGCCACATCCTGCTCACGGCCGGGCTCGTCCTGCTGTTCGTCCTCCTCGGCAGACGCCTCAAGGAAAGTGCTCCGGCTCGCGGCCCCAACCCCGTACGCCCGTCCGGAGCCGGTGCACGGACCGGCATCAGCTCCGGACAGGAGGAGAGACCCGAACGGCGACGTTCTGGGCAGCCCGGTTGAAGGCGTGGATCTCAGGTGCGGTGTTGGTGACGAGCCAGGTGGGTGCCCATTCCAGGGGCGCTGCGTCGCTCAGCGGCAGATAGGTCACGCCGGGGCGCGCGTAGAACCGTGACACCTGGGCGCCCATGACGAAGGCGCCCTCGTCGGCGTCGATCAGCGCCAGGGCCTCCTGGAGCGTTTCGAACTGGGGGCCCTGTGCGATGGGGCGGCCCGCGGGCGTCAGGCGGGGTGTGCGGTCTGCGCGCCAGTATTCGGGAAAGGCTTCGGCCACCTGCAGCATCTTGACCGCAGCCAGGTCTTCCAGCGAAACGCTGTCACGGCGGGCGAGCGGGTGGCCGGACGACACCCCCAGCACCCGGGGTTCGGAGAACAGGACCGGCCCGGTGACCATGTCGGGTTCGTGGTGCGGAAGGCTCACGACCAGCAGGTCGACATCGCCTTCCCGCAACCGCCGGAGGCCGTCGACGATCTGCATTTCCCTGAGCCGGGCTCGCCAGCCGGGGTGACCTTGGTCGAAAAGCCTGGCGGCCTGTGCCATGAGCTGTCCTGCGGCGGCGCCGAGGAACCCGACCCGGAGAAGGCGATCGATGCCGCGCGCGGCGTTGATCGCCTTCTCCACCCCGGCCTCGATCTGGTCGTAGGCCGGGCGCACGTCCTCGTGCAGCCGTCGGCCGGCCTCGGTGAGGCAGACATGACGACTGCTGCGTTCGAACAGCGGTGTACCGATGTGACGTTCCAGCCTCTTGATCGTCTGGCTGATCCGGGCGGTGCTCACGTGCAGGCGTTCGGCCGTGCGGCCGAAGTGCAACTCCTCGGCCAGCGTCAGGAATGCCTCCAGCTCAAGCCGCTCCAGCACTCGTTTCTCCGAACGTTAAATCCACCTTAACGACCGTTGCACTATGCCAGCTTGTTGGCGCATCGGACCCGTAGGAGTCTGAACGGGCCGGCTTCACCCGGCACTTGCGCCCCTCGCCCGAGGCTCCCGCCCCGTCTCTCCGACCGGGCCCGCCCCTCCGGACGCGAGACCTCCGCTCTTTCCACCCGCATGGCCGGACCACCATGGACGGCGTGCCGGACACAAAGGAACCTCACTATGCGCGCCATCGGGCAGGACTCCTTCGGCGGACCTGACGTCCTGAAGATCGTTGAGGTACCGCGGCCGGTTCCCGGCCCCGCCGAAGTGCTCGTCCGGGTGCGTGCGGCGGGAGTGAACCCGACCGACTGGTGGCACCGGGCCACCGGAGGGCTTGCGGGCGATGTTCCGATCCGCCTGGGGTGGGACGTATCCGGTGTGGTCGAAGCCGTCGGGCCGGGTGTCACCCTGTTCGGGCCGGGCGACGAGGTGTTCGGCATGCCGCGCCAGCCGGCTCCTGCGGGTACCTACGCCGAGTACGTGGTCTCTCCCGCGCGGCACTTGACTGCCAAGCCGCCGGCGCTCTCCCACGTGGAGGCCGCGGCCCTCCCCCTGGCCGCGCTCACCGCGTGGCAGGCCCTGGTCGACACGGCCGATGTCCGTCCCGGGCACAGGGTGCTGGTCCATGCCGCGGCCGGTGGCGTCGGGCACCTGGCCGTACAGATCGCCAAGGCGCGCGGCGCCCACGTCATCGGCACCGCTCGTACCGCCAATCACGACTTCGTACGAGGACTGGGGGCCGACGAGGTCATCGACTACACCCGCGCCGACTTCACCACCGCCGCCCGGGACGTCGACGTCGTGATCGACACCATCGGTGGCGACTACGGGCCCCGCTCCCTCAAGACCCTGCGCCCGGGGGGCATCGTCGTCTCGCTCGCCTCCCCCGCCGAGGCACACCTGGCGGACCGGGCCCGAGCGCTCGGACTGCGCTCCATCTTCATGATCACCGAAGCCGACCAGGCGGGGTTGAAGGAGATCGCCTCCCTCGCCGCGTCCCACCGGCTGCGGGTGCGCGTCGACACGGCCCTGCCGCTCGAACAGGCGGCCAAGGCCCACGAGATCGGCGAGACAGGCCGTACCGCCGGAAAGATCGTGCTCACCGTCTCCGGCTGACCCTCCCCTCGCCGCGACGGAGCACGGAGCCCCGAAGCCCTTGCCCCGAACCCCTTGTCACGAACCCCTTGTCACGAGAGCAGGACCATGCGTTTGTTCCTTTCCTCCTGGAAACTGGGGGACGCCCCCGAACTGCTTGACGACCTCGCCAACGGTGCCCGGAACGCAGCTGTCATCGGCAACGCGCTGGACGCCCTCCCCGGCCCGCAGAGGCAGCAGGCCACCGGCCGGGAGATCGCGATGCTGTGCGACCGCGGCTACCTGGCGACCGAGGTGGATCTGCGGGACCACTTCGGTGACGCGGGCACGCTCGCCGAGCGGCTGTCCGGCTTCGGCGTCGTCTGGGTCCACGGCGGCAATCCGTTCGTCCTGCGGCTGGCGATGGCCCTCAGCGGCGCCGACCGGATCCTGACCGACCTGCTGTATCGCGACGCCCTCGTCTACGCCGGCTGGAGTGCCGGCGCCTGCGTCCTGTCGCCCAGCCTGCGCGGCCTCGAACTCGTGGACGATCCCGCCGACGCCGTCACCGCCTACGACCGGCAGGTGCTCTGGGAGGGGCTCGGCCTCCTGGACTACGCCTTCGTGCCCCACTACCGCTCACCGATCCCCGAGAGCGAGTCGATCGAGCGCGTCGTGGAGCGCTACGACCGCGAAGGAGTGCTCTACCGCGTTTTCCGCGACGGCGAGGTCACCCTCGTCTCCTGACCGCCGACCCCTGCCATCCGATCGCCCCTCGAAGGAGAATTCCGTGACGTCCGTACGACTGCCGGTGGACGAGCTGGCCCCGCACATCAACCGCGCCCTCAATACGCTCGACGCCGCCTCCCGGAAGGTCAGCCTGGAGCCCGCGCTGCTGGAACTGGTGCGGGCTCGCGTCTCCCAGCTCAACGGCTGCGCCTACTGCGTCGATATGCACACCCGCGACGCACGTACGGGAGGCGAGAGCGAGCAGCGCCTCTACGCACTGCCCGTGTGGCGCGAGACGCCCTTCTTCACCGACCGCGAGCGGGCCGCCCTGGAGCTGGCCGAGGCGGCGACGCGTCTCACCGACGGCCCCGTGACCGACGAGGTGTACGACCGGGCGGCCGGCGAGTTCACCGAGGTCGAACTCGCCGAGCTGATCTGGACCATCACCGTGATCAACGCCTGGAACCGGCTCGGCGCCACCGCCCGGCCCTGGCCGCTCGACTGACCGACGACACGACCGGGCCCGCGGGCAACCTGCGCCGACCCCACAGGCTCGCCTGCCCCTGGGTCGTCGCGCCGGGTCCCGGCCGCCCTCCTCTACGTATCGCCCGGAGGGCGGCCGGGCCCGCCGGCCCATGACCTGACCCGGACAGAACGCACCGCCCCTTTCCCCGCCCTCGAATTGGAGCCCTCCCATGCGCGTCTTCGTCACCGGAGCCACCGGCTACATCGGAGGCACGGTCGCCGATCTGCTCCTGCACTCCGGACACCAGGTCGAAGGTCTCGTCCGCACCCAGGACAAGGCCCACGAACTGGAGCGCCGAGGCATCACCCCCGTCCTCGGCACCCTCGACGACGGCGCCCTGCTCACCGCGCGGGCCCGCGCGGCCGACGCCGTCGTCAACGCCGCCGACAGCGACCACAAGGGAGCCGTCGAAGCGCTCGTCGAAGGGCTGGCGGGAACCGGCCGCCCCCTGGTGCACACCAGCGGCTCCAGCATCGTCAGCACCGACTCCCGAGGTGAAGCCGCGGACGAGATCTTCAACGAGGCGATCGTCGCCCCCGGGTCGGGCTGGCAGCCCGTCAAGGAGAAGGCCGCCCGCGTCGCCCTCGACCGTTACGTCCTGGACGCGGCGCACAGAGGCGTGCGTTCGGTCGTGCTGTGCAACTCCCTCATCTACGGGTACGGCCGGGGGATGGCCCGCGACAGCGTGCAGATTCCCGTGCTCGCGCAACAGGCCCGCGACAGTGGAGTCGTGCGGTACGTGGGAAGGGGCCGCAACATCTGGTCGACCGTGCACATCGACGACATGGCCGACCTCTACCTGCGCGCCCTCACGCACGCCGCGCCCGGATCCTTCCACTTCGTCGAGAACGGCGAAGCCTCGTTCTCCGACATCTGCGCCGCGCTCGCCTCAGCACTCGGCCTCGGCCCCGCCGAGTCCTGGGACGCGGACACCGCCGTTGCCTTCTGGGGGCGCGAACTCGCCTTGTACGTACTCGCGTCCAACAGCCGAGTACGAAGCGGGGGCGCCCAGCTGGGCTGGCGTCCGGCCCACTCCTCCGCCCTCGACTGGATCAAGAAGGATTACCCGCACTCCCACTGACCCCCTCGCTCCCGCTGACATCCGACCGTGTGGTCGGTGCACGAGGCTCCGGCTCTGTCGGTTCCGAAGCAACTCCTGCCTCCCGCCGGCACAGCCCCGCCGCAGGACCAATGCGCCCACGGTTCCGCAGTCGAAGTGGCTCGCTCACCCCGCCACCCATGGGCCCCGTGGTTCAGCCCCACACCCACTCACGGTCAGGGACATGATGAAGCTACTACCGCCCGCAGGGCCCCCGCGCACTCTCGCTCTGGCCCAGTTGAGCAACTCCGTCGGCGACGGTGCGTTCTACGTGACCTCCGCGCTCTACTTCACCCAGGTCGTCGGCCTCGCGCCCGCCCGCATCGGTCTCGGCCTCGCAGTGGCCTGGGCCGTCGGCTCGATCGTCGGAGTACCGCTCGGGCGCCTCGCGGACCGCAGGGGCCCACGCGGTACGGCCGCGCTGCTCGCCCTCGCGACCAGTGCCTCCGTCGCTGCGTTCCTCGTCGTACGGGACTTCCTGCCGTTCCTGCTGGCCGCCTGCCTGTACGCCACCGCGCAGTCCGGCCTGGCCGCCGCCAGGCAGGCACTCCTTGCCGGCCTCATCGCCAGGGAAGAACGCACCGGCGCACTCGCCCACCTCCAGTCCACCCTCAACGCGGGCCTTGCCATCGGCGCGGCCCTCGGCGGCCTTGCCCTCTCCGCCGGTACCCGCAGCGCCTACCTGGCCGTTTTCGCAGTCGACGCGGTGAGTTTCCTGCTCTGCGCCCTCGTCCTGCTGCGCCTGCCGACGGTGGCCCCTCTTCCCGCGCCGAAGGGTGCCAAGCTCGCGGTGCTGCGCGACCGCCCGTACGCCGTCCTCACCCTCCTCAACACGGTGCTGCTGCTGCGGATGCCCCTGCTCAGCCTCGGCCTGCCGCTGTGGATCACCGAACGCACCACCGCCCCCGCCTGGCTGGTCTCCGCGCTCTTCGTCCTCAATACCGTCGCGGTCATGCTCTTCCAGGTCCGCACTGCCCGCTCCGTCACCAGTACACCCAGCGCGGTCAAGGCCCTCCGCCGCTCCGGCACCCTCATGCTCCTCACCTGCGCGGTCTTCGCCCTCTCCGCGGGAACGCCGACCTGGGCGGCCGTCGCCGCCCTGATCGCGGGCTCGGTCCTGCTGGCCGCTGGGGAAATGCTCCAGTCCGCTGGCTCCTGGCAACTCGGCTTCGACCTGGCCCCGCCCGACCGGATCGGCGAGTACCAGGGCTTCTTCGGCACCGGCGTCACCGTCGCCCGCACCCTCGGCCCACTGGCGCTCACCACTCTGCTGATGGCCGTGGGAACGATGGGCTGGCTCCTGCTCGGCTCCCTCTTCCTGGCTGCTTCCTGTGCCATGGGCCCGACGGTCCGCCGGGCGGCCAGAACCCGCCCGCTCCCGGCGCCCGCAATGATCGAAGCGGCCTGAACCTGGCCTATGGAATGTCACATCCTTTTCATGCGGGCCCAGCGCAGGCTGCGCGGGTCACGGCCCCTCGTCCACCGGCCGCACGGTCCAGCAGGTAGCGCAGGAGGTCCCTGCCTGACCGGCGGCCGCGATGAGGAACTGCGGAGGGTTCGTCAACGGATCCTCAGCCTCGATCCAAAGATCGTGGCCCGCCAGCCGCAGAGCAACACCATCCCCGTTCGGCACAGCGGTCCAGGTCGTATGCCCCGTACCGCTCGACAGCGTCGTCACGACCGCCCCGAACTCTGCGGCCGGCACCCCCAACAGCCTGCCGGTCGCCGCGTTCTTCAACTGGACTCCGACCCCCAAGACATCGACCGTCCCCAGCACCGAGCCCGCATCTGACTCCAGCGTCACGGTGCCAACCAGCGCAACCCGGGTATCTCGACTCACCCCGGCGGGATGGGTGCTATGCGGTTTTCGAGGTTCCACAGTCAGTGCGGGGCGTCGGCACGGGTGCGGTACTTCCGCGCTGCGGCCTCGATCACTGTGGGGTGGCTGTGCCACCGGCCGCCCCGTGCAAGCCGGCGTGGGAGCAGGTCCTTGATCCGCTTCCACGCTGTGTCGGTCACTGCGCACGCGTGATCAGTGCTGGGTGGGGCACTCGTCTGTCGGCGTAGCCACCGGAATCGCCTGTGGTTCGCCGCCCATCGACAGGAGAAGACAGATGCTGGCATTCGCGGCGGCCGTGCTCTTCGTCATCGCCTTCGTCATCAACGCAACCGAGACGTCGACCGAGGCAGTCTTCAGCCCGACGAGTCTCATGCTCGTCGGGCTCGCCCTCCTCGCCCTGCACTCGGGCGGCCTGGGGTCCGGATCGTCCCCCCGCAGCCGCGGTCGCCGGCGCTGAGTGTTCTGGCTCTCCGACTGGACTGTCGCACGACCTCGGTGACGTCGTTCGAGAGCAGGCGAAACGACTGGCCTGGTGGGGCGTCGCGGTCTTCCTCGAGGCCGGCCTGCCTTTCGGGGGTCATTCGGGGGTGGTGGCTTCCTCGATGCTGGTGAGGGGGTGAAGGCGGGTACGCAGGCCCGCGGTGTCGAGGATTTTGAGGTGCCAGGGGCGCATGCAGACGAGGTGCAGTTGGCCTTGGTGCCGGCGGGCCTGGCGGTGGGCGCGGCAGAGCAAGGCGAGTACGGTGCAGTCCAGGAAGTCGGTGGACCGCAGGTCCACGATCACCTGGGCGCCGACGGGGATGGTCGCGGCGTCGAGGTGCTGCTGGACTTCGGGGGCGGAGGCGAGGTCGATCTCTCCGTGGAGTTCGACGACGGTGACGCCCGGCAGGTGCACGGTGCGGATACGCGGGCCCGGTGACGGTATGTCCTGGGCGTGGGCCTGGTGGGTGACCGTCGGTTCTCGGTCTGTGATTCCCATGGGGTTCCCCCTGGTGCATGAGCCTCGGGCACGCAGCAAGCGCACGGGCGGGGCAAGCGGTCACCGGGGTCCGGGGTGCTGACTCCCAGCGTAGGGAGCGACTCGGCGAAGAAACGCGCCTGTTGACCAGAGGAGCACCCAAAGGATGAATCCAGCGGGTCCTCAGCTTGCCGGCCAGCGGTCGGATCAGGACGACGGACGGCGCCCCAGCGACGAAGGCGACGACAGCGCCGGGCATCCAGGCGTCGGCGCTCGCCCCGGCGGAATTGATCTCGACGAGGCTACGGCGCACCCGTGGATTCTTCGCACTCTGCGGGCAGATTGCAGATGAGGTCGAAGGCGGGACCGCAGAGGACTGATCGGTCCTCTCCCACACGCGAGACCTCTCCCTCACGCGAGAGAAGAGTGGGCAGGGCGCCCGCCTTTACCCATCGGCCGCAACATCGCCGGACCCGAATATAATCTTGCGCATGTCGAACCCTGACGAGCTGCTCGTTGACGTCGCCGCCCTGGTGGAATCCGGGCAGAGCAACCAGATGTCCCTGACCGTGGTCACCGGTGGTGCTGTCATCACGGGCCGCCTTGCTCCCGAAGCGGTGTGGAGGCAGAGGGTGTCGGAGGTGCTCACGGCCTCGGACCGCCTGGCAGAGTTCTCCGCCATTTTCGATACCCCCGCGAAGAAGGACGGGCCGCCCACGCACCTGCACTTCCATGTCGCCCGGATCCTGCAGGGCACGGTAGGGATTCCCGAGACGGGCGGGATGTACCGCGTGGCGATCGAGGACATCAACACCTGGACCGTGGGCGACTTCAGCTATTCCGACCACTGAGCGGCCACTGGGCAGGAACTCCCGCAGCCAGCTGTGGGCGCCGTCGTGCGTGTGCACCGGGTGCCACCACAGGGCCTCCTGCAAGGAAACCGCCTCGTAGGAGGTTCCACGACGCGGACGGGGGCGATCCGTGCGAGGACGAGATCACCCCGCTCGTCACGTTCCTGCTGTCGGACGACGCCTCCTTCATCACGGGGGCCGAGATCCCGGTCTACGGCGGCTACACCGCTCACAGCGGGCGCACTCTCACAGACCGAACGGGACCGCGCCCGGGGTCGCGGAGAACGTAGACAGTGCTCCTATCCGCCGCCAGGCACGACGTGCGTCTGCTTTCCTTATGGATCGAGTGGGATCGAGTGGCCTTCTGAACCGGGTGGTTGAGGGCGACCGAGGCACCCCGCCCGTCACGGATGGCGAAGGGTGCCGCTCGCCCGCGCCGCTCGCGCCATGATCGGCTCCGCGGCCTCCTCGGCCGTGTCCGGAGGGACGACGATCAGGTCCCAGCGCCCTTGGCCGGGGGCGGTGAGGACGACGGTGTGTGCGGCGGCGGTCCGGCGCCTTCGCAGGCAGACGACCTGACCGGCGACGAACATGCGTCCTGGCGCCGGCGACCATGGCGCGCCGTTGAGTACGACGCTGGCGATGTGACCCCAACTGTGGGGCAACCCGGCGATCAGCGCGGGGAGTTCGGCGAGCAGGTCGTACGAGCGCGGCCACCATGCCCCGTCGATCGCGCGGGGCCCGCCGGCGGGGGGTGCCAGGCGCAGGCGGAGCAGGGGCTGGGGCGGAGAGGTTAGCGGGGAGATCGGTGCGAGTGTCATGGGGTGTGGCTCCTGCCGACTGCTGTGCGTGGAGGGGGGTGCGGATGCTTGGGGACGTTCCGGAGGAAGCCGTCAGGCGCGGCGGGCGGCGACACGGGCCGGCGTCGGCCAGCGCACGTCACGCACGAGGCCGAGGCGTTCGAGGAGGCGGATGACCGCGGCCGACGGGTCCAGCTGGTATCGCCCCACCCCGTGCCGGGCGCTGGTCGGGTCGGCGTGGTGGAGGTTGTGCCAGCTCTCGCCGAAGGAGAGCAGGGCGAGTGGCCACAGGTTGGTGGCCCGGTCGTGGCTCCGGGTGCGGAACGGGCGCTCACCGATCATGTGGCACAGCGAGTTCACGCTCCAGGTGACGTGATGCAGCAACGCGATACGGACAAGTCCTCCCCACAGCAGTCCGGTCACTCCGTGGAGCCAGCTGCCGCCGATCACCCAGCCCAGGCCGAACGGCAGGGCGAGGGTGATGATGCACAGCGTCGGAAAGGCGCGGGAGACCGCACGGATGTCGCGGTCGGCCAGCAGGTCCGGGGCGTAACGCTCGGACGACGTAGGGTCGTTGCGGAACAGCCAGCCGACGTGCGCGTGCAGCAGACCGCGCAACTGGCCGCGCAGATGTGTGCCGTAGCGGTACGGGGAGTGCGGGTCGCCCGGGCGGTCGGTGAACGCGTGGTGGCGGCGGTGCGTGGCGACCCAGCCGATGACATCGCCCTGGAAGCTCATCGACCCGGCCACCGCGAGCGCGACGCGCACGGGGCGGACGGCCCGGAAGCTCCCGTGCGTGAGACCGCGGTGGAAGCCGACCGTGACACCGAGACCCGTGACCACGTACAGAGCGATCCCGAGCACCACGTCCCCGGGATGGATCAGACGCCCCCACAGCAGCCATGCGGCGGCGCCGAGCGCCACGAAGGGCAGCGCGACGATCACCGCCGTCACCGCCACGTACAGGCGATCCCCGCCTTCCCGTGGCGGCGCCGAACTCCCCTCAGGGAACGGCGAGTTGCCGTCGTATGTCCGGTCCGGCGGGAGTGTGGTGACATCTGCGGTGGAGTTCAAGGACATCTACGGACTCCTCGGCCTGGTTGCGGATGGCGCGGCCGGGGTCGGGGGCTGGCCCTGAACGGGTGGCAAGGGTGAAGGTGGGTGCTCCGGAGTGATCGGGCAGCGGTTATTTGCACGCCCTCGCACCTTCCACCGTACTCCTGCTCGCCCAGAAACGGACTGGACGTACGCCGGAGTCCACCGGGTGGTCCTCGTACTCCGACTCCGTTCGACGTCACTTCCGGCGCACCGCGGCCCGAGGCCCCGGGCCCCACCGTCACGCGACCCCGCGGAAGAGCATGTGCCATGAACGCGCCTACCGCCCCGTCGAGTTCAACCGTCTCCGGCGGGTCCGAGTGGCACCCGCCCGCTCGACCCGCACTGCGCCCCGACTCTCACGCCGGAGCCGGTGTGCGTGCGGAGCCTGGTAGCCCCGTGACGGGCCACACGGTCACGGCGTCCTGGTACGCGCCCCGCCTCGGCCCGCGCAGATGCGGCTCTTCTCGCGAGGTCGCCGGACGCTAGGACCTGCTTGTCGTGCCACCACACAGCGAGGCCGACGCGGCTATCCGGCCGATGATCACGCCGGTCGACTCCGCTCTCCGCCCCACCGGGCCCGCGCCGACGGCGTCCGCGGCACCGCGCCGGCAGGGAAGCCGACAACGGACGGCGACGGACTCGTCACCGAGCCGGGCTTGCAGGAGTACCGTGTAGGCACCAAGGGCACTTCGCACTCCGGCATCCACGCGGGTCTCGTCCTCGGTGACCATTTGGCATCGAGAGCAGCCGTCGCGCCGCTCCGAAGACGGGTTCGCCCCATGATCGCGACCTTCACGCCCTCCCGCACCACCATGCCTCTTCCGGCACCCACCGCCCGTGTGGCACTGAAGTCCCCGACGGGCCGCGGCCTCCTCGACGGCGCCTGGTGGCCCCGCTCGCGCGACCTGGCCACCGAACTCCCCGCTCTGGCGGACGAACTCGATCCGCGGTGGGGCCGCATCACCCGGGTCGCCGTGAATCCAATGCTCTGGCCCGTCGTCCCGCACAAGGTGACCCTCCACGGCCGCGTGCTCAAGATCGGCTGGTTCACCCCTGAACTCGACCCCCACAAGCTGCTGTTGCTTTCCTACGGGGCCGACCGATGGGATCTGCTGGTGATCCCGCCCGAGACGGATGACGCGAGCGCCGCCCGGCTCATGAGCGCTGCCTGCGCCCCGGACGGGCCCCCGCTGACCGCCACCGATCTCATCGCCGCCGAAACCGCGCGCGACATGGCCGCGGGCGACCGGCCGCAGAGCGCGCAGGAGTCCTGGGAGTACGAGGACGGCGCCGCCTCCGCCCACGCCGTCCACCCGGACACCAGGCGGTGACCACGATGGACGCCGCACTCACCACAGCCGCCTTCCTGCTCCCGATCACCGTCGCCGCGTACGCGATGCACTGCCTCGACGCCCGCCACGCCGAAGGGGTGGCCATGCACACCTACAGCCGCGCCCTGCCCGGTGGCAGGACCCCCGCCAGTCCGAGCGGCGGCGGGACCCTTCCCCGGCCCGCTCCGCCGGCCGACCGGCACGATCACCGCGACGGCGGCCGAGGACGCTTCCGGGCGCGCCGCCGCCGTAACCGCACCACGCCCAAGCGGGCCCGCTGAGCCGGTCCGTGCCGAAGGTGCCGCCACCGCACCGGACGGTCGTGTCACCTTTCTGTCACCAAGACCTTCGACGCACCTGGCCCACAAGGGCCACACCCGAGTGAACGGCGTCGATCTGGACCACCTGGACGTCAGAGGGCGGACGATTCCGCGCCGGTACGGCGGCAGGGCCCGGAGCGCATGATGCGGTCCGGGCCCTGCCTCGTGATGTGCCGCCCTGCGGCGGCGGTGCGTCAGCTCTGGGTGGTGTCGTCGCTCGCCTGTCCGGCGTTCTCGGCCTCGGCGGTCTTCTCGCGCATCTTGCGCACCAGCTCCGCCTTCTGGTCGGCGGCGCCCTTGCGGTCGAGGTTGCGGTGCGGACCGTTGTTCTGGCGCTCCGCGCGGGACAGCTTCTTGCGCTTGCCGCCGCCCATGCCCACGGGGTTGTTGATGTTCTTGCTCACGGGTTCTCCCGGAATGGTGTGAAGTGATCTACGGATTCATCGGTGGGGGACGGGCACGGCGACGTCGGAGGACGTCAGCGGGGGCCCATCACGCTCTCACTCGTAAATCGGCGTCTGGAAGAACATGACCATGACGTTACCCGGTCCCGTCACCCTCTCACACCAATTTTCCACTCCGCGGTCATCTCATACGCGGTGGATCGCGCATCAGCGGCGGCCCTCGATCGACATGTCGCCGCGGGTCAGTGTGCGGCCGAAGTCGCCGGCGAGCAGGTCGTGCGGGATGCCGAGGGCGATCGCGCTCACCTCGTCGAGGCGGGCCAGCTGGGCGGCGGTGAAGTCGACCTCCAGGGCGCCCAGGTTGGCCTCCAGTTGTGCGGGGGTGCGTGCGCCGATGACCGGTGCCGTCACGCCCGGGTTCCGCAGGGTCCAGGCAAGACCGACCTGGGCGGGCGTGCGGCCCAGCTCCGCGGCGACCTCCTTCACGACGTCCACCACGGCGAAGTTGCGTTCGGTGAGCGCTCCGCCCGCGACGGTGACACGCCTGCGGGTGCCGTCGTCGACCGCGGCGTTCGCCGCGGTCAGGTCGTCGCGGCCGTACTTTCCGGTGAGCACCCCGCCGGCCAGCGGCGAGTACGGCAGCACGCCGAGCCCCAGCTCACGCGCCATGGGGATCAGGTCACGTTCCCCGGTGCGCTCGATCAGGCTGTACTCGATCTGCAGCGCCACCAGCGGCGACCAGCCCCGCAGGTCGGCGATGGCCTGCATGCGCGACACCTGCCAGGCCGGGGCATTGGAGATCGCCACGTACAGGACCTTGCCCTGGCGGACCAGGTCGTCCATGCCACGCAGGATCTCCTCGACCGGCGTCGTGAAGTCCCACACGTGCAGGTAGAGCAGGTCGATGTAGTCCGTCCGCAGCCGGCGCAGGCTCGCCTCCACCGAAGCGAACATACTCTTGCGGTGGCTTCCCCCGGAATTGGGGTCGCCGGGCCTGCGCAGGGTCGTGTACTTCGTGGCCAGCACCAGGCTCTCGCGGTGGTCGCGGGTGAACTCGCCCAGCAGGCGCTCGGAACTGCCGTCGGTGTAGGTGGTGGCGGTGTCGATGAAGTTGCCGCCGCGCTCGACGTAGAGGTCGAACAGCTTGCGCGCCTCGTCCTGCTCGGCGCCCCAGCCCCATTCGGTGCCGAAGGTCGCCGCGCCCAGCGCCAGCGGGGAGACCCGCAGTCCGGAGCGGCCGAGGAGCCGGTAGCTGTCGAGAGTGAGGGACATCGGGTGCTCCTGTGTCTGTGGTGCTCGTCGTGTCTGTGGTGCTCGCCGTGCTTGTGGTGCTCGCCGTGCCTGTCGTGCTCGCCGTGTCTGTGGTGCTCGCCGTGCCTGTGGTCCGTTGCCGGGATCGAGTCTGTGACCGCCGGGGGCCGGGGGTAAGGGAAGGAAGTTCCTGGGAACAGCAGTCCCACCCCGGCTGTTGGACCGGCCATGACGACCTGGCTGCTGGACCGACCATGACGACGGGCACCGTCGACCCGACACAGGAGCTGGCCGCGTTCCTGCGGGCCCGGCGCGAACGCCTGGACCCGCACGATGTCGGCCTGCCGCAGCGTCGGCGGTCCCGGCGGACCCCGGGGCTGCGCCGCGAAGAGGTCGCCGAACTGGCCGGGGTGAGCATCGACTACGTCGTGCGGCTGGAACAGGGCCGCGGGCTGCGACCCTCGGCGGACGTGGTGGAGGCGCTGTCCCGGGCGCTGCGCCTGGCCCCCGACGAACGCGCCTACCTCTTCGACCTGGCCCAGCGGCGTCCCCGTAAGGCCGCCGAGCCCGCCACCACGGCGGCACCGCAGCTGGCCCGGCTGGTCGACGACCTGTCGCCGCTGCCCGCCATGCTGCTGAACCACCGCTACGACATCCTGGCGTGGAACACCGAGATGGCGAGGCTGCTCCTGGATTTCGACACCCTGCCGCCGTCGCGGCGCAACGCGATGTGGCTGTGCCTGATGCACCCGGGGATGCGCGAGGTCTACGTCGACCGCGAACAAGTCGTGCGGGAGGGGATCGCCCACTTGCGCGCCGCGTGGGCCGCGCATCCGGAGGATCAGGAGCTGGCCGAACGCATCACCCAATTCGCCGCGTACGACGAGGACTTCGCACGGTTGTGGGCCGAGCGGGACATCAAGGTCAACGGCCGCGGGCGCAAGGTGCTGCGGCATCCCGACATCGGTGAGGTCGCGGTGCGGTTCGAGGTGCTCGTGCCGCTCCAGGACCCGGACCAGCAGTTGGTGATCTACCGTGCCGCGGACGACGAGAGCCGTTCGGCGTTGGACCGGCTGTCGGCATCGGACCGGCCGCGCGGGGCGCGTGGGTAAGAGGGCGCCGCGGAGTTCGGGCGGCGGCTGACCACCGCGGGCCGCGCATGGAGACCTTCACCGAGGTCGCGCTGCCGAACGCGGACCGGCCGCGGCGCCCCGACGGCGTCATCAGGGTCGAGCGTGCGGGAAAGCTCTGGACGGCGCTGGTGGAGACGAAGACCAACGGCAACCCGCTCAGGCCCGAACAGGTCCAGGACTACGTGTACATAGCCGCCCGGCGTGGCTACGAGGCGGTCGTCACGCTCTCCAACGACGTGGCGCTGGACGGCAGTCCGCCGGTCGGCATGAAGGCCGACGGCCGCCGCCGCCGCAACAAGGTCGCGCTCTGGCATCTGGCGTGGGCGGACGTGACGCACCAGGCGCAGCTCCTGCTCCTGCTCCTCCACGAAGGCGTACGCCAGGAGCCGCACGCCTGGCTGCTGCGCGAGCTCCTGCACTACCTCCAGCACAAGAACTCGGGCTGTCACGGCTTCCAGAACGTGGGCCCCGCCCGGGTCCCGGTCCGCAACGGCGTCGACGACGAGACCCTGGTGCCCGGCGGCTCGCGCGCGGTCCTCGTCGTCGAGAGCTGGGAGCGGCTGATCCGCCAGGTGTGCCTGCGGCTTGGCGGCGAGCTCGGCGAGAAGGTGACCCCCGTCCAGCGGGCGAAGCGCGGCACGGATCCGCACTCACGGCGTCTGGCGCTGGCCAAGTCGCTCTGCGAGGAGGGCAAGCCGCACGCCGAGATCCGGATCGAGGGCGCACCCGGCACCCTGCAGATCACCGCGGATCTGCGCCTGAGCCGCCTCCGTACGTCGATGGCGGTCCCCGCGCCCGAGCAGGGCTACCCGCTCACCTGGGTGAAGCGCCTGATGAAGCAGCTGTCCGACGCCCCCGGCGACCTGCACGTCCAGACGCTGATCCGCGGCGAGGTGCCGGGCCCGCGCGGCACCCTGGACAAGCTCCGCCCGGAACCGGCGGACCTGCTCCCCGCCCCCGGCAGCCCGATCACCGGATTCCGCCTGTCCCTCTCCCGCGGCGTTTCGGGGTTCATCCGCAGAGTCGACCAGGCGGTGGAGATGTTCTATAAGGGAGTGATCATGAACGTGATGTGATGCGAGCAGAGCTGCGAGCAGAGCGCCCCGGGCAGACAGCAGCCCCGAAAGGACCAGGCATGAGCGAGGCCCCGCCCTACATCGACGCCGAGGCGATGGCCCGGCTCGTCCCGATGTCCACGGCGATCGAGGCGGTGGAGGCCGTCCTCAGAACGGGCCTGGACCCGGAGAAGGAACCGCCGCGGGGAGTGGTGGACGTACCGGGCGGCCAGCTCCTGCTGATGCCGTCGTCCACGAGGTCGTACACGGGGGTGAAGATCGCCACGGTCACCCCGCGGAACGCGGCCCGCGACCTGCCCCGCGTCCAGGGTGTGTACCTCCTCCTGGACGGAACGACCCACACGCCCGTCGCCCTGCTGGACGGCATCGCGCTGACGTCCCTGCGCACCCCCGCGGTGTCGGGCGCGGCGATCAGGCACTTGGCGGTCCCGGAGGTCGGTCGTCTCCTGGTCTTCGGCACCGGCCCGCAGGCCTGGGGCCATGTGGAGGCGGTCCGCGCGGTGCGCCCGACGCTGGCGCACGTGGACGTGGTGGCACGGAACCCGGAACGGGTGGCGGCCTTCGTCGACCGGTGCCGCGCCGCGGGCCTGTCGGCGACACCCGCCACTCCGGCCGACGTCGCCACGGCCGACGTGGTCTGCTGCTGCACGACAGCCCGCGAACCGCTCTTCGACAGCGCACTGCTCCCGTCCCACGCGACGGTCGCGGCGGTGGGCTCACACGAACCGGACGCACGCGAGGTCGACGAGAAGCTCCTGCGACGCGGCCTGGTGGTGGCCGAGTCGCACGAGGTGGCGATGCGGGAGTGCGGCGACATCGTCCTCGCGACGGCATCGGGCGCCTTCGACACGAACACCCTGCGAACGCTGGCCGAGTTGGTGAGGGGCGAGGTAAAGCAGCCCGATGAACAGCCTCGCCTGTTCAAGTCTGCGGGAATGGCCTGGGAGGACCTGGCGGTGGCGGCGGCTGTCTACGAGGGAGTGAAGGCCGGCTAGGGGCTCACACCACCCGTACCGCATGTCGTACCACCGCGTCGAACAGGTAGCCCTGGGTGTTGTGTGTCGTCGTGGGCGGCTGGGTGTGGCCCGTGGTGTCCGTCGTGCGGGCCAGGAGCGTGGCCGGGCCGGGGGTTTTGGGGTGCCAGGGTGTCGTCCAGCGGGTCCAACTGCCCTGGCGGGGCTTGTCCTTGAGGTGGGCCTTGTGCCAGGTGCGGCCCGCGTCCGTGCTGATGTCCACGTGCGAGATCGCACCCGTCGCCGACCATGAGCGGCCCGTCAGGTGGTGGGTCCGTCCCGCGGGCAGGGCCGCATTCCAGGGGAGTTCGAAGGCCGACTTCAGGGTCTGGTGGGTCAGTGGGGCGCTGCCCTCCGGCGGGTACGTCTCGCCGAACAGGCGGTAGAACCGCGTGTTCCAGGGGGAGTAGAGCGGCGTCGACGAGACCTCGATGTCGCCCACCCATTTGATCGACGCGATGCCCACCCACGCCGGGACCAGGAGCCGCACCGGGTGGCCGTGGTCCGCGGGGAGCGGGGCGCCGTTCATCTCGTACGCCAGGATCACGTCGTCCATCGCTTTGGCGAGCGGCAGCGGGCGGCGGACCCGGCCCAGGTTCGTGCCGTCGTCCGTGACGTACTCCGCGTCCAGGCCGCTCGGCATGACGTCCACCGCGTGGCGCGACACGCCTGCCAGGCGCAGGACGTCGGAGAGGCGTACGCCGCGCCAGCGCGCGTTGCCAATCGCTCCCAGGGTCCAGGCCGTGCCGGAGGCCGGCTGTCCCTGCTGGGTCGTGAAGAAGCTTCTGCCGTTGCCCGCGCATTCGACGAAGGCGGTGCGTGACGTCGACGGCAGGCGTTCGAGGTCCGCGAGCGTGAACTCCCTTGCCCTGCCGCCCTTCAGGCCGTCGCCCCAGATCTTCAGGCTCCACGTCTTGGCGTCCAGGCGTGGTGTCGCCGTGTGGTTGCGGACGAAGAAGTGGGAGGCGGGGGTGTAGTACCCCGTCCCTGCCAGCGCCTCGAACTTCGTTTCCGCGTTCGTGCCGCGGATCGTGAAGCGGTCGGCGGGGAGCGGTTTCACGATCCCGGGGGCGGCCGTGGGTACGGAGTCGGCGGGGTCGGCCGCCACTGCCGTCGGTGCTCCCAGGGACGCGACCGCCCCAGCGGTCCCGGCCGCCGCGAGGAGCCGCAGCATGTCCCTGCGTGCCACTCCGTCCGCCCGCGCCTCCCCCGCAAGCCACTGGGCATGCCGCCGCCCGTCGTAGCCCTCTTCGGATGCCCCTGCGGACGTGTCTCTGGAGATCATGGGCGTCATCGTACGAGTCGACCCTGGGTCAACTCACCGATGAAACACGCCAGTTACGGGGTTGTCGTAGACACTACATAGACCATCGGGTGCTCCGGGTTGGCGCGGTTCACCACCACGTCGAGGGTCGGCACCGGGTCCCTCTGCACATGGGTGAGGCCGAGCCAGGGGCCCGGGTCCGTGAACTCCCAGCCGACCACCTTGCGGTCGCGCTTGCTGATGGTGATGTCGTTCTTCTTCAGCTTGTCGGTGCTCGTACCGATCCGCTTGAGGAACTTGTCCAGGCCCTTGTTGCTCGTGAGGAACTGGGCGTACAGCCGGCTGGTGCGCCAGTTGTTCGTCTCGTAGTAGGCGACTTCCCGGGAGTACGGGGGGATCGGCACGTCGTAGAGACGGCGCTGCACCCTGGAGGGCCAGCCCGCGGTGAGACCCGTCGCGGAGTACTTGGCCTCCTTGTCGCGGCCGCTGTTGCGGCTCTGGTTCGCGGAGATCACCAGATAGCCGGCCGGTACGCCGATCAGGAGCACGATGATCGTGGCCGTCAGCCAGCGGCGGCGGATCATGTGGCGGTGGTCCTCGCGGGGGCCGCCCCCGTCGGCGGATTCCGGGGAGCCCGAGGATTCCGGGGAGTCGGGCGAGTCCGGGGACGAGGGCTGGCGCGGCACGGTCATCACTTACTGGGTTCCCTGCGAAGTGCGGTCGTTGGTGCGGCGCGCTTCCACGTACCGCTCGTAGCGTTCGTGGCGCTCCACCCGGCGGCGGTTCGCCCTGCGGAAGCGGCGGGCCACCAGCCGCGCCAGGTCGGCGGCGCCCACCATGCCGGCCTCGGGGCCGAGCTGGGCGCGGGCGATACGGGCCTCGGGGCGGTAGCCGCGGCCCGTGAGCTGGCGGCGGAATGCGTCGCGGGCCGGGCCGATGAGGAGGTCGTCGGCGGCCGAGACGCCGCCGCCGATCACGAAGCAGGACGGGTCGAGGGCGGCGGCGAGGTTCGCGATGCCGACGCCGAGCCACTGGCCGATGTCCTGGAGCAGCTCCACGCACATCGCGTCGCCCTCGCGGGCCAGCTCCGTGATGAGGGGGCCGGTGATGTCGGGGATGTTGCCCTTGACCCGCTCGATGATCCCGTACGCGACCGGGGAGTCGGCCGCGGCGAGCTCGCGGGCCTCCCTGACCAGCGCGTTGCCGGAGCTGTACTGCTCCCAGCAGCCGCGGTTGCCGCACGGGCAGCGGTGGCCGCCGGGGACGACCTGCATATGGCCGAACTCCCCGGCCACGCCGAACTTGCCGCGCTTGACCTGGCCGTCCTCCAGGATCGCGCCGCCGATGCCGGTGCCGAGCGTGATCATGACCAGGTGGTCCTCGCCGCGGGCCGCTCCGAAGCGCCACTCCGCCCACGCGGCGGTGTTCGCGTCGTTGTCGACGAGCACGGGGACCGCGAGGCGGCCCGAGATGCGGTCGCGGAGGGGTTCGTTGCGCCACGACAGGTGCGGGGCGAACAGGACGCGGTTGCGGTCCGCGTCGACCCAGCCCGCCGCGCCGATGCCCACCGCGTGCACGTCGTGCCGGTCGGAGAGGTCGAGGACCAGCTCGACGATGGTGTCCTCGACGACCTTGGGGCTCTTGGACTTGTCCGGGGTCTCCGTGCGGAGGGTCTCCAGGATGTTGCCGTCGGCGTCGACGACGCCCGCCATCACCTTCGTGCCGCCGATGTCGATGCCGACGGTGGGCACACGGGGCGCCGTCAGATGTGATCGGCGCTCCCGCGTGCCCACGGTACGCAGAACGGTGGCCCGGGCGGAGCCGCGGTGCGCGAGGTCGCGGTAGGTGCTCATTGCGGCGATTCTGCCTCACACTCGCGGGGGCGCGCACAACGGGACTCGGGGTGCGGAGCGCCCCGTAAGGGGCGCGGGGAACTGCGCGAGCAACCACAGAAGTGCCGCAGTCGCGTCTGCCGGGTGTCCAGGCAGACGCGACTGCGGCTTGTTGGTGGCTTGTCGCGCAGTTCCCCGCGCCCCTTACGGGGCTTTTCCGCACGCCCCTGAAGGGGCGCCCGTCAGCGCTTCTCCAGCTCGTGACGCAGGTCGTCGAGTTCGCTGCCGCCCGCCATCTGGCGGGTCAGCTCGTCCAGGGTGACCTCGTCGCGTGCGTAGCTGCCGAACATCGTGCCGCGCTTCAGGAGGACGAAGCGGTTGCCGACCAGGTACGCGTGGTGCGGGTTGTGGGTGATCAAGACCACTCCGAGTCCCGCGTCCCGCGCCGCCGCGACGTACTTCAGGACGACGCCCGACTGCTTGACGCCGAGCGCCGCCGTCGGCTCGTCGAGCACGAGGACCTTGGCGCCGAAGTAGACGGCGCGGGCGATCGCCACGCACTGGCGCTCGCCGCCCGACAGGGTGCCGATGGGCTGGTCGACGTCGCGCAGGTCGATGCCCATGCGCAGTAGCTCCGCGCGGGTCGTCTCGCGCATCAGGTCGACGTCCAGGCGCTTGAAGGGGCCCACGCCCTTCGTCGGCTCGGAGCCGAGGAAGAAGTTGCGCCAGACCGGCATCAGCGGGACCACGGCGAGGTCCTGGTAGACCGTGGCGATGCCGCGGTCCAGGGCCTCACGCGGCGAGCCGAGCTTCGCGTCCTCGCCGTCGATGCGGAATTCTCCCGCGTCGTGCCGGTGCAGACCCGCGATGATCTTGATGAGGGTCGACTTGCCCGCGCCGTTGTCGCCCAGGACGCAGGAGATCTCGCCCGCGTGGACCTCCAGGGAGACGCCTTCGAGGGCGCGGATGTTGCCGTAGTACTTACTGACGTCGTCGAGCTCGACGAGCGGGGTGCGGTCCGGTCCCGGTACCGCATCGGTGACGTCGGTCGGTTCGGTGGTCACTTCGTCGCCTCCGCGCGCTTGCGGACCCAGTGGTTGAGCAGGGTCGCCAGGAGCAGCATCACTCCGAGGAAGAACTTGAACCAGTCCGGGTTCCACTCGGCGAACACGATGCCCTTGCTGACCATGCCGAAGATGAGGGCACCCACGGCCGCGCCGACCGCCGAGCCGTAGCCGCCGGTGATCAGACAGCCGCCGATGACGGCCGCGATGATGTAGACCAGTTCGTTGCCGACGCCCTCGCCGGACTGGACGACGTCGTACGAGAACAGCAGGTGCTGGCCCGAGATCCAGGCGCCGAAGGCGACGCCCATGTAGAGGCCGATCTTGGTTGCCGCGACCGGGACGCCGACCGCGCGGGCCGCGTCCTCGCCGCCGCCGACCGCGAAGATCCAGTTGCCGACGCGGGTACGGAGCAGAACCCAGGTGGCGACCGCGATCAGGGCCAGCCACCAGAGGATCGTGATCTTGAAGTCGACGCCGCCGATGGTGATCGTCGAGGCGAAGACGTTCTTGGCGGAGGTGAAGCCCTCCATGTCGGCGATCGACTTCGTGGAGACCGTGCCGCTGATCAGCTTGGTGAAGCCGAGGTTCATGCCGGTCAGCATCAGGAACGTGCCGAGCGTGATGATGAAGCTCGGCGGGTCGGTGCGCGTCAGCATCACGCCGTTGAAGACGCCGACCCCGAGCGTGGCGATCAGCGAGACGAGCACGCCGACCCAGACGTTCGCCGTCATCTGGTAGCTGAACATCGACGAGATCAGCGCGGACGTCGTCACCATGACGCCCGCCGACAGGTCGAACTCGCCGCCGATCATCAGGAGCGCCACCGGCACCGCCATGATGCCGAGGGTCGATGCCGCGTAGAGGACCGTGGCGAGGCTGGTGGCCTGCAGGAAACTGTCCGCGGCGACCGCGAAGAAGATGAAGACGGCGATGGCGCCGACGACGGAGCCGAGCTCGGGGCGGCCCATCAGCTTCTTCAGCGGCGAGGCCTTCAGGAGGCGCTCGTCCGTCTTGGTGTCCGGAGAGCCGGGGGACGGGGCGGGCGCCGGGGCTGTCGCTGTCATCGGGTCCCTCGCTTCGCGTAATCCTCCAGCTTGGCGGCCTGGTCCTTGGTGATGATCTGCGGTCCGGTGAGGACCGGCTTGCCGCCGCCGAGCACGTCGTCGTTGTACTTGTAGAGCCAGAGCAGGTCCACGGCCTCGTAGCCCTGGAGGTAGGGCTGCTGGTCGACGGCGAAGCCGAGCGTGCCGTCCTTCAGGCCCGCCGCGACCTTCTCGTTCAGATCGAAGGTGTCGACCTCGGCCTTGCTGCCGGCGCTGTCCGCGGCCTTCACCGCGGTGTCCGCGAAGGGCGCGCCGAGCGTGACGACCGAGTCGATGGACTTGTCGGACTGGAGCCTGGCCTCGATGGAGGACTGCACGTCGGGCATGTTCGTGCCGGTCACGTACAGGTTCTGCATCTTGCCGTCGAAGGTCTTCTTGGCGCCCTCGCAGCGCTGCTCGTGGCCGACGTTGCCCTGCTCGTGCAGGATGCAGAGCGCCTTCTTCTTGCCGCGCTTGTTGAGCTCGTCGCCGACGGCCTCGCCCGCGATCGTCTCGTCCTGGCCGATGTGGGTGAGCGCGCCGAATTCCTTGGACTCCGCGGAGCCTGAGTTCACGGTGATCACCGGGATGCCGGCCTTCTTCGCGCGGGCCAGGGCGCCCTTCATCGCCGCGGGCTTGGCGAGGCTGACGATGATGCCGTCGACCTTCTTGTCGATGTACGAGTCCACGAGCTGGGCCTGCTGCTGGGCCTCGGCGTTGTGGGAGTAGAGGAACTTGATGTTGTCCTTGCGGGCCGCCTCCTCGGCGCCCTCCTGGACGATGTCCCAGAACGTGTCGCCGTCACCCGAGTGGGTCACCATGCCGAACGTCCACCGCGGCGTGCTCACCGCGGCCTTGCCCTGTGCCGTTGCCGCCTTGCGTGCGTCCTCGGCGCGCTTGCCACCGGTGCTGCTGCACCCCGCGAGGGATACCCCGAGCACCGCGACCAGCACGGCGCCCACCGCACGTACCCCTGTCTGAACCCTTGCCACGACGCCGTGCCCTTCTAGCTCTGCTCCTCGGTGAGGCCGGTCCGGATCCCCGGCCCCAGCCGCCCAAGTATCGGTCACGCGGATCACGCATGTGTTCATCGGGTACCGCGGGCGGTGTACTTCTCCAGCTTCGGCACGTCCTTCTCGGTGACGATCGCGGGTCCGGTGAGGACGGGCTTGCCGCCGCCGAGGACGTTCGCGTTGGTCTTGTAGAGCCACAGCTCGTCGATGGCGAGGTAGCCCTGGAGGTAGGGCTGCTGGTCGACGGCGAAGCCGACCTCCTTGGCCTTGAGGCGCTTGACGACCTCGGCGTTCAGGTCGAACGTGTCGACCTCCGCCTTGCTCTTCGCGTCCTCCTTGGCCTTCACCGAGATGGCGGCGATCGGCGCGCCGAGGGTGACGACGGCGTCGATGTCCTTGGTCGCCTGAAGTTTCGCGCTGATGGAGGACTGGGCGCCGGGCGCGTTGGTGCCCTCGACGTTCAGGTTGTCGACCGATCCCTTGAACGTCTTCTTGACGCCCGCGCAGCGCTGCTCCAGGGAGACGTTGCCCTGTTCGTGGATGACGCAGAGCGCCTTCTTCTTGCCGCGCTTGTCGAGCTCGTCGCCGACGGCCTCGCCCGCCACCGACTCGTCCTGGCCGATGTGGCTCAGGGCGCCGAAGTCGGCGGAGAACTCGCCGCCGGAGTTGATCGTGACGACCGGTATCCCGGCTGCCTCGGCCTTGCCGAGGACCGCCTTCATCGCCTCGGGCTTGGCCAGGGTCACGACGATGCCGTCGACCTTCTTGTCGATCGCCGACTGGACGAGCTCGGCCTGCCCCTTGGCCTCTTTGTCGTTGGAGTAGAGGAACTCGACGTTGTCCTTGCGGGCCGCCTGCTTCGCGCCGCTCTGGACGATGTCCCAGAAGGTGTCGCCCTCGCCGGAGTGCGTGATCATCGAGATCTTGAGGCGGGGCGTGTTCACGCCCTTGCCGCCTCCCCCGCCGTCACCCGACGTGTCCTCGTCGTCCTTGCCGCCGGAGCTGCTGCACCCGGCGGCGAGCGCGATGACGGCCATGCAAACGGTGATGCCTGCTGCCCTGCGGGCTGTACGCATGGTGGGACCACCTCTTCTTCCGGCCGCCCGAGTGCGGCTGGAGGAGTTCTAGCGGCGGCCGCGCGGCAGCGTCAATGGCTTTGTCAGAACATTCTGACGACCGTTGGCGAGTTGGTATCTGCGGCGGTGCGCGCACCACGCCGTCGGGGCGGCCCCGAAAGACGGGACCGCCCCAACAGTGCTGTGCGAGTTCAGTGCTTGCCGATGTCCTTGGTCTTCTCCTTCGCCTGCCGTGCGTCGCCCTTCATCTGCTGGGCGCGGCCCTCGGCGGTGAGGCGTTCGTTGCCCACGGCGCGTCCGGCGGCTTCCTTCGCGGCACCGGTGGCCTGCTCGGTCTTCGCCTTGGCCTTCTCGTTGGCGGTCATGGTCCGCTCACGCTCCTTGGCATCGACATCATGTGCTGCCACTCCGGATGACCGCTCAGCCGCCCGGCAAACATCACCGCGTTGCTCGGAAATGCGCGTGTGTGGGCGGCGGACAGCGGGGTACACGGGCGCTCGCCGAAGGAAGATTCGATCCTAAGAAGGAGCGGAACGCATGAGCACCGCGGCGCTGGAGCAGACGCAGGACCCGGCCACCCGAGCCGGGGACGAACTCGCTGAACGCGCGTACACGGACCCCTCCTCCATCGCGCCGAGGGACGCGCGGGAGGTCGGCAAGCGTTTCTTCGACCGCCTGACCCAACTCGAGGAGGGCACGCACGAGTACCAGTACGTGCGCAACGCCCTGATCGAGATGAACCTCTCTCTCGTGCAGTACGCGGCCTCCCGGTTCAAGCACCGCGGCCATCAGGAGATGGAAGACATCATCCAGGTCGGCACCATAGGCCTGATCAAGGCCATCGACCGGTTCGAACTGTCCCGCGAGGTCGAGTTCACGTCCTTCGCCGTCCCTTACATCACCGGGGAGATCAAGCGGTTCTTCCGGGACACCTCCTGGGCCGTGCACGTGCCGCGCCGCCTGCAGGAAGCACGCATCGAACTGTCCAAGGCCACCGAGGAGCTGCGCACCCGTCTGGGCCGGATGCCCTCCACGGCCGAGCTGGCGGAACTGATGCAGCTCAAGCCCTCCGAGGTCGCCGAGGCGCAGAAGGCGTCCAACGGCTACAACGCCGTCTCCCTGAACGCGGCCGTCAACGGCGCCGACGACGAATCCGACACGATGCTCGCCGACTTCATCGGCATCGACGAGCAGTCCTTCGAACTCGTCGAGAACTTCCACTCGCTCGCCCCGCTGATCGCCGAACTCGACGAACGGGAACGCACCCTCATCCATCTCCGCTTCGTCGAGGAGCAGACCCAGCAGCAGATCGCCGACGCGCTCGGCTGCTCGCAGATGCACGTCTCCCGGCTGATCACGCGTCTCGTGGGCAAGCTCCGCGTCGGCCTGCTGGCCACCGACTAGCCCCGCGCCGACCGCGTCCGGGCAGTGGCGGGTGTAACGGCGGTCTCCCGGGGCACCAGGAGACCGCAAACCCGTACAGAACATACGAGACAGGAGGCAGTCCGTTGACTTCCGAGGCCACCCCCAAGTACACCGTCCCCGGCCTCACGGTCCGGGAGGCCGGCACGGTCATCGAGCTGCTGCAGCAGCGGCTGCACGCGCTCAACGATCTCCACCTCACGCTGAAGCACGTGCACTGGAACGTGGTCGGCCCGCACTTCATCGCCGTGCACCAGATGCTCGACCCGCAGGTCGACCGTGTGCGTGAGCTGGCCGACGACGCGGCCGAGCGGCTCGCGGCCCTGGGCGGCATCGCCCACGGCACCCCCGGCGCCCTGGTCAAGGAGCGCACGTGGGACGACTACAGCGTGGGCCGCGCCGACGCCATCGCCCACCTCGGCGCCCTCGACCTCGTCTACACCGGGGTCATCCAGGACGTGCGCGCGGCCATCAAGAAGGTGGGGTCCATCGACCCCGCCACCGAGGATCTGCTGATCGAGCAGCTGCGGGCCCTCGAGCAGTTCCAGTGGTTCGTGCGGGCCCACCTGGAGACGGCGGGCGGCACGCTCACCACGGACGGCGCCACGACCGAGGCGGAGGCCGCCGAGAAGTCTTCGGGCGAGTGACTCCCTTCGCGGCTCCGCCGTTCCGGCTCCTCGTACGGTCCTAGGGGCGTACGAGGAGCTGGAACTCGAAGGAGTAGCGCGTGGCCCGGTAGATGTGCGACCCGAACTCGACCGCGCGGCCGGTGTCGTCGAAGGTCGTGCGCTGCATCGTGAGCAGCGGGGCCCCCGCGGGCTCGCCCAGGCGTTCGCCCTCGTCGGTGGCGGCCGCGCGGGCCCCCACGGACTGGCGCGCGCTGTGCAGGGTGATGCCCGCGGCGCGCATCATCCGGTAGAGGCCGGTGGCCTCCAGGCGTGCGGTGTCGAGGTCGATCAGCCCGGACGGGATGTGGTTGCGGAGACAGGCCATGGGTTCCCCGTGGGCCAGTCGGAGCCGCTCGATCAGGTGGACCTCGTCGCCCTCCGCGACGCCGAGCGCGGCGGCGACCTCGGCGGACGCGGGCTCGACGGTGTTGCGCAGGACGCGGGTCTCGGGGCGCTGGCCCGCGGCCTCCAGGTCGTCGTAAAGGCTGCTGAGTTCAAGGGGGCGCTTGACCTTGCTGTGCACGACCTGGGTACCGATGCCCCTGCGGCGCACGAGCAGTCCCTTGTCGACGAGCGACTGGATGGCCTGGCGGACGGTCGGCCGGGAGAGGCCGAGGCGGCCCGCCAGCTCGATCTCGTTGCCGAGCAGGGTGCCCGGCGTCAGGGCGCCGCGCTCGATCGCCGCCTCCAACTGCTGGGACAGCTGGAAGTACAGCGGGACCGGGCTGCTGCGGTCGACGCCGAGCTGGAGCGAGACGGTCGGGTCCACGGCTGGTTTGTCGGCTGATGTGGGCACGTGGTGAGCGTAGTCGCAGGGAATGATGACGGGAAGTTCTGAAGTTCTGTTGTCCGGACAAAGGATTGACAGGATCGCGGCGCGTAGCGAGGGTGGGTCCATGCGCATCGGACTGATCGGAACGGGTCGTATCGGCACATTTCACTCCGCGGCCCTGCAGCGGCATCCGGAGGTGCATTCACTGGTCGTCGCGGACGCCGACGCCGGGCGTGCGGCGGGGCTCGCGGCGCGGATCGGCGCGGCGTCGGCGTCTTCGGTGGACGACGTCTTCACCGGGAGCGGCCGGTCGGGCTCCGTGGACGCGGTGGTGATCACCGCGGCGACCGCCGCGCACGCCGAGCTGATCGGCAAGGCGGCGCGCGCCGGCCTGCCGGTGTTCTGCGAGAAGCCCATCGCCCTCGATCTGCCCGGCACGCTCGCCGCGCTCCGGGAGGTGGAGGCCGCGGGCACGGTGCTCCAGCTCGGCTTCCAGCGGCGATTCGACGCTGGGTACGTGGCGGCGCGCGAGGCCGTGCGGTCGGGGCGGCTCGGGCGGCTGCACACGGTCCGCGCGATGACCTCCGACCCGGCGCCGCCGCCGGCCGCGTATCTCCCGCTCTCCGGCGGGCTCTACCGCGACTGCCTGGTCCACGACTTCGACATGCTGCGCTGGGTGACGGGCCGTGAGGTGACGGAGGTGTACGCGACCGGGTCGGACGCCGGGCCCTCGATGTTCCGCGACGCGGGCGATGTCGACACGGCCGCGGCGGTCCTCACCCTGGACGACGGCACGCTCGCCACGGCGACGGCCACGCGGTGCAACGGCGCGGGCTACGACGTACGGATGGAACTGGCCGGAGAGGACGACCAGATCGCGGTCGGCTTCGACGACCGCACGCCCCTGTCGTCCGTGGAGCCCGCGGGCCCGCCGCCGCCCGACAAGCCGTGGCCCGGCTTCCTGGAGCGGTTCACTCCGGCGTACGAGGCGGAGCTCGCGGCGTTCGTGGACGTCGTGCGCGGCGAGCGGACCAATCCCTGCGACGGCCGCGAGGCGCTGGAGGCGCTGCGGATCGCCGAGGCGTGTGAACTGTCGCGCGGGGAGGGGCGGTTGGTGCGGCTGGCGGAGATCGACGGGTTCTGATCATCTGCCCGGCCGGCTCCCTATAAGGGGCGCGTGCTACTCCACCCCGTCCAGCAGACCCGCGTCATGCGCCAACAGGGCGATCTGCACCCGGTTGTTGAGGTCCAGCTTCGTCAGGACGCGGGAGACGTGGGCCTTGACGGTGGCCACGCTCAGGTAGAGCTCCGCCGCGATGTCCGCGTTCGACGCGCCCCGCCCCACCGCGACCGCCACCTCCCTCTCCCGCTCCCCCAGCAGCGCAAGCCGCTCCAACGCCCGCTCGCGGCGTCCCTGTTGGGGGTCCACGCCTGTCACCTGAGTGATCAACTGCTGCGTCACCGTGGGCGAGAGCACCGGCTCCCCCGCCGCGACCGCCCGTACCGCCGCGACGATCTCGGCGGGCGGGGTGTCCTTGAGGACGAACCCGGCCGCCCCGGCCCGCAGGGCCCGCAGCACCTGTTCGTCGGCGTGGAAGGTGGTGAGGACGATGACCTCGGGGGCGTCGGGGCGCTTGCGCAGGGCCTCCGTCGCCGCGAGACCGTCCATCGTGGGCATCCGGATGTCCATCAGTACGACGTCGGGGCGGAGCTCGCCGACCAGCGGGGCCACCTGGGAGCCGTCCGCCGCCTCGCCGACGATCTCGATGTCGTCCGCGCCGCCCATCATGAAGGACAGACCGGCGCGGACCAGCGGGTCGTCGTCGACGAGAAGCACGCGGATCGGGTTCATGGACCCACAGTAACGAGCTCCCGGGACTGCCGATCACACGTGCCGTACGCGGGCCCGCGCGAGGCCCGCCCGCATCTCTCCCGGCCGGTCAACTGCCCTGGGATTCATCGGCACTGAGGCCCTGGAGCGAGCCTCCTGGGTACGATCGCCGGGATGCCGGCCGGATGCCGGCCACGACACGACTGGTCGTTACGCGCGAACCGCGGGGCGTCCCGCTGACCGGACAGGACGGTGTGCTGTGAGTGGTGGACAGGGGAGCGGCCGGAGCGCCTGGATACGGCGCTACAAGCCGGCGGAGGATGCGGACTGCCGACTGGTCTGCTTCCCGCACGCGGGAGGTTCGGCGAGCTATTTCCTCGGCCTCACACAGCTGCTCGCCCCGGAGGTCGACGTCCTTTCGGTGCAGTACCCGGGCCGTCAGGACCGCATCTCGGAGCCGTCCCTCGAGAGCGTCTCCGACCTCGCCGACCAGGCGTACGAGGCGCTGAAGCCGTGGACCGGCAAGCCGCTCGCGCTCTTCGGCCACAGCATGGGCGCGGTCGTGGCCTTCGAGGTGGCGCTGCGGCTCGCGGCCGACGGCACCGTCCCGCTGCGGCTCTTCCCCTCGGGGCGCCGGGCGCCCTCGCTCTTCCGCGAGATGTTCGTGCACCTCCTGGACGACGACGGCCTGCTCCGGGAGGTGGCGAGCCTCGCGGGGACCGACAGCGAGCTCCTGGCCGACCCGGACGTGCGCGAGATGATCCTGCCGTCGCTCCGCGCCGACTACCGCGCCATCGAGACCTACCGGCACTCCGACGGCAAGCGCCTGGACTGTCCGGTGCTCGCGCTGACGGGTGCGGACGACCCGATGGCTCCGCTCGACGAGGTACGGGCCTGGGGCGAGCACACCACCCAGGAGTTCGCGATGGAGGTGTTCCCCGGCGGCCACTTCTACCTCACCGACGAGATGCCGGCCGTGGCCGCGCTGCTGCGCTCACAGATCGCCGCCGCGACCCGGGGCTGAGTCCCACGGCAGCCAGGCGTCGACGCGGAAGCCGCCGTCGTCCGCGGCCCCGTGCTCGATGCGGCCGCCCGCAAGCGTGGCCCGTTCCGTCAGACCGATCAGCCCCTGCCCGGAACCGGGGACCTTCGGCACCTCTCCGGGCGGCGGCGGGTTGCGCACCGACAGGGTGAGGCCTTCGCCGGGGGCGCCGGACAGCAGGACGGTCACCTCGGCGCCCGGGGCGTGCTTGCGGGCGTTGGTCAGGCCTTCCTGGGCGATGCGGTACGCGGTGCGGCCGACGGCGGCGGGCACGGCGGCCGAGTCGGGGACGCGGTGGTCGAGTGCGACCTTCATGCCCGCCTCGCGCGACTCGGCGACCAGGGTCTCCAGGGCGGCGAGGGTGGGCTGCGGCCGTCCCGACGCCTCGCCGTCGCCGCCGCCGCGCAGGACGCCGATCACCTCGCGCAGGTCCTGCAGCGCTTCGTGCGCGCTCTCCCGGATGACACCGGCGGCGCGGACGATCTCCTGTTGGGGGGCGTCCGGGCGGAACTCCAGGGCCCCCGCGTGCACGCTGAGCAGGGTGAGGCGGTGGGCGAGCACGTCGTGCATCTCGCGGGCGATGGACTCGCGGGCCAGGCGCTGGGCCTGTTCGGCGCGGAGCGTGGCCTCGTTCTCGGCGCGGATCGCGCGGTCGCGCAGGCTGAGCAGGAGGTGGCGGCGCGAGCGCACGAACATGCCCCAGCCGATGACGGAGGCGTTGACCAGCACCCCGAACAGGACGGCGACCAGGAAGGGTACGTCGGCGTCGGGCCGCACCCAGTAGATGAACGGCATCAGACAGATCGAGGCCCCGCCGATCCAGCCGACGTACCGGAAGGGCCGGTGCACGGCGAGAGTGAACAGCGCCACGGCCAACGCGCCGCCCGCGGTGTCCGAGACCACGCTGACCAGCACCATGGCGACGGCGAGGCCGACCGGCCAGCGCCTGCGCAGCCAGACGGCGGCGCAGGCGAGTGCGCCGATGACCTGGTCGGCCTCCGCGAGGCCGGGCGAGACGTGCGGGTTGTTGCCGACGGCGTCCGCGCCCACCATCCCGATGGCGACGGCCACGAAGAAACAGGCGAAGTCGACGCCCCAGTCACGCATGGTCCGCCGGGGCCTGCGCCGGCCGGGGACAGCCGGGGTCTCGTTGCCGCTCATGGTCGACAAATCTACGCACTGCCGGGGCCGTCGGGCGCGGCCCGGACATGATCGCCTACCAAAGTCGCGCGGGCGGAGACTTTGGGAGGGGGCCGAGGTGAAGAAGCCTCGCCCCGTGGCCGATGTGCGTGGGGGGTCCACGGGACGAGGCTCTTCGGCATGAAGCAGGTACTTGAGGTCCTCGGCGTCCTTCTCCTGATCCAGGGCGTGGCCGCTTTGGTGCACGAGCTGACCGGCCGGCTGCGTGGCTGGGGCATCGTGCAGCGGATCGGGTTCCTCGACGGCCACGAGATCTACGCGGGCGTCACACTGATCGTGCTGGCGCTCGCGCTGTTCGGCGTCGCGGAGAGCCGCAAGGCCCGTTAGTACCGTGCCGCGGAATCAGGTGCGTGGCTCAGCAGGTGTGGTCGACCAGGTCGAAGGACTCGTAGTGGTCGGCGGTGTAGTAGTCCTCCTTGCTCTTCTCGCCGGTCACGATGCGGCGCGCGCCGCGGTCCGGTGAGCCAGGGGTGACCACGGTGTACTCGTGGTAGTAGCTGGAGCTCTGCGCGGGCAGGACGCCTTCCCTGTTCTGGAAGACGGTGCCGTCCTGCGGGTACGGGTAGGGGCCGCCCGCCTCGATCAGGTCCAGGGTGTCGTGCGCCTGGTCGGGCAGCTTGGAGTAGCAGATATCGCCGACGGCGGCGGCGGACGTGACGGAGTACGCCGTCGACACGGAGGCGTGGTGGTCCGGGACCGCGCTCGCGGAGGCGGCGACGGGGCCGCCGACGAGGAGGGCGGCGGCGAGGGCTGTGACGCTCACGATTCGTGGGGGGATTCGCATGCGACCAGTGTGACGCGCGTAGAGGTTGTCGTGTCAACGTCAAGTACGGTGAATTTTCCGGGAGTTAACCAAGCGCCCCCGGTTCGCCGCCGTCAGTCCTTCCGGGCCGCGTCCTTCTCGGCTCGGGCCGCGTCCTTCTCGGCGGCGACACGGGCGGCGATGCGGTGCTCCGCCATGTACTCGCGCATCCGCAGGCTGGTGGACCCGCTGGTGTAGAGCACCGCGCCGCCCACCGAGAGCGGCACCGAGAGCCCCAGCCAGCCGAGCATCTCCGGCCACCGGCGCTCCGCGCGGCAGTCGTCCCACGTGGCGTCCGCCCAGGTCGGGTCGTCGTCGCCCTCATCCTCGTAGAACAGCATCGACTGGCACTTGCGGCTGCCGGAGGAGTCGTCGCCTTCGCTGAACGGCGCGATCAGCTGGTAGGCGAGCACGAGCCAGATGAGGCCCGCAGCGCCGAGCAGCACGCCGCCCCAGGCCCGGCGCCGCTGCGCGCTCGTGGCGAAGTCCTGCTCGAAGTGCTCACTCATGGGCTCCCCCTGCGCTCCCCCTGTCGGACTGACCACGGAAGGTATCACCGCACTCCACGGCCCCAACTGGTCCCCACCAGAACCAGCACACCTCCCACCAGACCCAGCACACCCAGCCGCTCCCCGCCCACCGCGATCCCCACCGCGGCGGCCCACAGCGGCTCCGTCCCGAGCAGCAGGCTCACGCGCGAGGGAGACGTCCTGCGCACCGCCCACATCTGTACGAAGAAGGCGAAGAGCGTGCAGAACACCGAGAGGAAGAGCAGCCCGGCCCACTCGCGCGCCCCGAATCCGACGGCGACGGACCAGGGCGCCTCCCCCGTGCCCGTGGCGGCAAGGACCGCGAACACGGCGACGGCAGAGCCCAGTTGGACGGTGGTGAGCGAGAGCGAGTCGGCGTCTTTGGCGGCCCGCACCGCCTTGATGCGCGACATCGCCAGGACGTGCACCGTGCGTGCGAGCGCCGC
This sequence comes from Streptomyces sp. NPDC032198, assembly GCF_040636975.1. Lineage (NCBI taxonomy): Bacteria > Bacillati > Actinomycetota > Actinomycetes > Kitasatosporales > Streptomycetaceae > Streptomyces > Streptomyces sp. NPDC032198. Next base: position 102,145 of record NZ_JBEZVL010000012.1, read on the forward strand.
CAGGAGGATCAGGCCGTCGCCCGCCGACGGCTGGGTGAAGCCGCCGCCCTGGGTCAGCAGGACCACGCCGAGCACGGAGAGTCCCGCCGCCGCGAGGAAGGCGCGCGGCGGCCGCTGCCGGGTCACGGCAGCCTCGGCGAGCGGGGTGAAGATCATGGTGAGGCTGATGATGAGGCCCGCGTTGGTCGCCGACGTGCGGACGACGCCGTACGTCTCCAGGAGGAAGATCCCGCTCAGGATCAGGCCGAGCACCGCCGCCCCGCGCCACTGCGGCGCGGTCAGCGCGCGCAGGCCGCGCCATCCGGCCACCACGAGCGCGGGCAGCACGACGGCGAACCTCAGCACCAGGACGGCGACGACCGTGTGCGTCGTCGTGATGCCCTTCGCGGCGAGATAGCTGGCACCCCAGACCACGGCCACGAGCAGGAGGGGCAGATCGGTGAGCCAGGCGCGGCGCGCTGCGGGCGCGGCGGGAACGGCGAGCGTCGACACGGGGCGCGGTCTCCAACGGATGCGGCGGTGTGGAGACTTCGGCGGCTCTCACGTGGGTCGATCACGGTATCCGGCGCAGACGCGCCGGGAAAGCGGTGTCCATTTCCCGCCAGCCCCGGCGCGCGCCGGCCGCTTTCATTGAACCCACAAGCACTTCTTCGGCACTACGCCGCATACCCACGCGAATGAGGTTCAAGAAATGTCTTCTCTGACCGGCAAGACCGCTCTCGTCACCGGTGGCAGCCGCGGCATCGGGGCGGCGATCGCCCTGCGGCTCGCACAGGAGGGAGCCGATGTCGCGATCACGTACGTCAAGGAGGAGTCGGCCGCTCTCGACGTCGTCGCCAAGATCGAGTCGGCCGGACGGCGCGGGTTCGCCATCAAGGCCGACGCGGCCGACCCCGGTGACGCCGCGGGCGCGGTGGAGCGCGCCGCCGACGACCTGGGCCGCCTGGACATCCTGGTGAACAACGCGGGCATCGGGGTCCTCGCCCCCATCGGGGACCTGGCGCTCTCCGACGTCGACCGGGTGCTCGACATCAACGTGCGTTCGGTCTTCCTTGCCTCGCAGGCCGCCGCCGGACGTCTGGCCGACGGGGGCCGGATCATCTCCACCGGATCGGCGCTCACCCGGTACTCCGGTGGGGGCGGCGGCACGCTGTACGCGATGAGCAAGGCGGCGCTGACCGGCATGACGAAGCCCCTGGCCCGGGAGCTCGCCGGGCGCGGGATCACCGTCAACGTGATCCACCCGGGCGCGATCGACACGGACATGAACCCGGCCGACGGGCCGTTCGCCGAGCCGCAGAAGGCGGGGACCGCGCTGGCCCGCTTCGGCTCCGCCGACGAGGTGGCCTCGCTCGTCGCCTATCTCGCCGGTGAGGACGCCGCGTTCATCACGGGCGCGGAGCTCGTGGCCGACGGCGGGTACACCGCGTAACCGCGCGCGGGCATGGTGATGGGGCGCACCGGGGGTGTCCACCCGGTGCGCCCCACGTTCTTCAGGGGGCCTCAGCGGCTCCGGTTCAGCCGCCCAGCTCCTGGTGACGTGCCGTCAGGCGGCGCTGTCCCGCCTCGGTGAGCGAACCGAAGAGGCGCAGGCGGGAGATCCCGCCGTCCGGGAAGATGTCGATGCGCACGTGCGTGCCGACGACCGGGGCGTCCAGGACGAAGCGGTGGTTGGTGTCGGGCTGCAGGCGGGTGCGGGGCAGTGCCTCGACCCACGCCCCTTCCTCGTCGGTCCCGCCGTCCCGGACCGAAAGGGCGGCCCAGCCGGCCGAGTTGCCCTTGAGGTAGGCCGTGTCGATCTCGACGGAACGGATCTCGGACTGGGCCACCAGCTGGTAGCGGATCCAGTCGTTGCCGTTGTCGCGGCGGCGGCGGGTCTCCCAGCCGTCGTCCATCTTGCGGGAGCGGCCCGGCTGGATGGTGTTGGTGGCCGGGGAGTAGAAGCGGTCGGACGCGTCCTCGACCTGGCCGCCGTTCTCCAGGGCGACGACGTCGAACGTGCCCAGTGCCGCGAGCCACTTGGGGTCGGCGACGACCTCGCCGTAGACGCGCAGGCGGGCGACGCCGCCGTCCGGGTGCTGGTTGACGCGCAGGTGCGTGAAGCGCTGCTCGACGTCGACGGCGAAGCCGTTGGCCGCATGGCCGCCAACTGCCGTGCGCGGTACGAGAGTCGTCCACTTCACGTCGCCCGAGAGGAGTTCCTCGGGGGTCGGCGAACCGTCGACGCTGGTGCCCTCGACGGACACGGCCTGCGGGTAGTTGCCGCGGAAATGGGCGGTGTCGATGACGATGCCGCGCACGACGCCGGGGGCGCCGAGGCGTACGAGCGCCCAGTCGTGGTCGTCGGAGGTCGGCCACGGCTGCTCGGCGGAGACGCCACGGCGGCGGCGGGTCTCCCAGCCGTCCATGACCTTGCCCTTGTGCCCGAAGTGCTCCGGGTCGAAGACGGCCGGGTGCGCGAGGAGGAGGTTCTCGCGCATCGCGAAGAACTCGTCGTTGGCGGCGATCACACCGGCGCCGAGCTGCCGGTCGGCGAGGTTGGCGTACTGGGTGAAGGGGAAGTCCGCGGTGCGGTAGTCCGCGTAGGGGTCGCCGCCGCCGTAGGGGCTCGCGTCGCCGGTGAAGGTCGGTATCGCCGTCACAGTGATCAGTTGTTCCTTTCCAGAAGTCGGCCTGCGGGTTCGCTGAACTCGCCGCCGTGCAGGATGCGTTCGCCGCGCAGCCAGGTGGACTTCACGACGCCGCTGAGGGTCTTGCCCGCGTACGCCGTGACTCGGTTCCGGTGCTGCAGCTCCGCGGGGTCCACGGTGAAGGTCTCGTCGGGCGCGAGGACCGCGAAGTCGGCGTCGCGGCCGGCCTCGATGGCGCCCTTCTGGTCGAGTCCGACCAGTTCGGAGGTGCGCGTCGACATCCAGCGCACCACGTCCTCGAGGCTGTGGCCGCGCTTGCGGGCCTCGGTCCAGATCGCGGGGAGGCTGAGCTGGAGCCCGGAGATGCCGCCCCACGCGGTCGCGAAGTCGTCGGTCTTGAGGTCCGCGGTGGACGGCGAGTGGTCCGTCACGATGCAGTCGATGGTGCCCTCGGCGAGCGCGTCCCAGAGCAGGTCCTGGTTGGCGGCCTCGCGGATGGGCGGGCAGCACTTGAACTCGCTCGCGCCGTCCGGGACTTCCTCGGCGGTGAGCGTGAGGTAGTGCGGGCACGTCTCGACGGTGAGCTTGACGCCCTCGCGCTTGGCGGCGGCGATCAGGGGCAGCGCGTCGGAGGACGACAGGTGCAGTACGTGGACACGGGCGCCGAGCCGCTTGGCGAGCCCGATGAGCCCCTCGATCGCGACGTCCTCGGAGACGCGCGGGCGGGTCTGCAGGTAGTCCGTGTACTTGGGGCCGCTCTTGTGCGGGGCCGCGTCCAGCTCGTGCGGGTCCTCGGCGTGCACGATGAGCAGGCCGCCGAAGCCGGCGATCTCCGCCATGGAGGTGGCGAGGCGGTCCTGGTCCAGGTGCGGGAACTCGTCCACGCCCGACGGCGAGAGGAAGCACTTGAAGCCGTAGACACCGGCGTCGTGCAGGGGCTTGAGGTCGCCGACGTTGTCCGGCAGGGCGCCGCCCCAGAAACCGACGTCGATGTGCGCCTTGGTGCGGGCGACGTCCTGCTTCGTGCGCAGGTTGTCGACCGTCGTGGTCGGCGGCAGGGAGTTGAGCGGCATGTCGACGAGGGTGGTGATGCCTCCGGCGGCAGCGGCGCGGGTGGCGGTCCAGAAGCCCTCCCACTCCGTGCGGCCCGGGTCGTTCACATGGACATGTGTGTCGACGAGCCCGGGCAGCAGGACGTCGTCGCCGAAGTCCTCGACCCTGGCCCCCGCCGGCACGTCGGCGTCGTGTGCGAGCACGGCCGCGATCTTCCCCCCGGAGACCGTGACCGACGCGGCGCGCGTTCCCTGCGGGGTGATCACGCGAGTCGAGCGCAGCACCAGTTCTACGTCCACGTCCTCAACGCCCTCTCTTCGCTGTTGCCTGGCTGTTGCTTCTGTTGCTTGGCTGTTCGTTCTTTTCCGCTACACAGACCATTCGATTCCGCTAAACGGAATTCAACGTTCTGTTGAATGAGTCTTCACGGCCGACCCCGAGCCGTCAAGAGGCCGCCTGAAGCACTCTGGACGTTTCCACAAAGTGGAATTAGAATTCCGCAGGCCAGAACGTAGCTACGCACAACCGGGCCGTCAAACGATCACCAGGCGTGACGGCGGAGAAGCGGACAAAGGCTCCCTGACCGGTCCCTGACCGGGCTCTGACCGGCCCTGACAGGCACTGACAGGCACTGACGCCAAGGGACCCGGCGAGGAACCGCCCGGTAGGCTGCTGCCTTGCCCGTCAGCCCCGAAAGGACTGCGCCGTGCCGACGTCAAGCGCCAGCGACGCCTCCACCGAAGTCGCCGCCTCCAAGCCGCCCGCTGCCAGCGGTGGTGTCCAGTCCCTCGAGCGCGCCTTCGACCTCCTCGAACGGATGGCGGACGCCGGAGGCGAGGTCGGCCTGAGCGAGCTCTCCGCCAGCAGCGGCCTCCCGCTGCCCACGATCCACCGCCTGATGCGCACCCTGGTCGCCTGCGGCTACGTACGCCAGCAGCCCAACCGCCGCTACTCCCTGGGCCCGCGCCTGATCCGCCTCGGCGAATCGGCCTCGCGCCTCCTCGGCACCTGGGCCCGCCCCTACCTCGCGCGCCTGGTCGAGGAGACCGGCGAGACCGCGAACATGGCGCTGCTCGACGGGGACGAGATCGTCTACGTCGCGCAGGTGCCGTCCAAGCACTCCATGCGGATGTTCACCGAGGTGGGCCGACGGGTCCTCCCCCACTCCACGGGCGTCGGCAAGGCCCTTCTCGCCCACACCCCGCCGGAGGAGGTGCGGGCCCTGCTCGCCCGCACCGGGATGCCCGCCGCCACGGAGAAGACGATCACGACGCCGGAGGGTTTCCTCGACGCGCTGGAGGAGGTCCGCAGGGCGGGCTTCGCGGTCGACGACAACGAGCAGGAGATCGGGGTGCGCTGCCTCGCGGTGTCGGTCCCCAACTCCCCCACGTCGGCGGCCATCTCGATCTCCGGCCCGGCGGGCCGCGTGACCGAGGCCGCGGTGGAGAAGATCGTGCCGGTGCTGCAGGAGGTGGCGGTGGAGCTTTCCGCCGCACTGGCCAGCTCGGGGCCCGCGGCCTGAGGAGCCAGGGGCCTGAAGGGGCGGGGGCCTGGGGCGGGGGCCTGAAGGGGCGACGGCCCTGGGGTCACGCTTGCGCGCGGCTACCCGCCCCAGGCCCACGGGGCGGAAGCGCGGCCGTCGGGGTCGGCTCCGTACGGTAGGAGGGGCTCCGCGGGGAGGCACCCCGCGGCCCGGGCCCGCCGGGCGAACTCGTCCGCTTCGGGGGAGTCGGCCTTCCGGAGGTTCGCCAACAGCTCTTTGCCACAATCGGATGTCGCCCAGTTGAGGTCGACCTGCGAGGCCGGGGCTCGCCGCAGGAGGCCCTGGAGCGCCTCCTCGTCCTCCAGGGCCATGAACGCTTCGAGCAGCTTGGAGACGCTGTTCATGTGTCCGAGGTTCGCGCCCGCGACGGCACGCCGTACGAGGACGTCTCGCGGCCCGGACAGCCCCGCGGCGTTCATCACTTTCAACAGGGCGGCGATGCCGATCGTGTCCCTGAGGTCGATGCCGACGGCGGCACGGTCGGCGAAGACCCGGGCGGCCTCATCGGCCCCCGCGGAGACGAGGACGTCCAGGAGCGTCTCGTGCGGTTCCAGGTCCGTGTAGATCCCCACGACGACCCGGCCCACCCGGCCTTGGTCCAGCAACGCCCTTATCGCGTCCGGGGCATGAGCCGCGTGGCAGTACCACGCGAGAATGCTGACGTCGTCCAGATCCGTGCTGGTGGTGTGGGTGACGTGGTGCATCGCCAGCCGCCGGGCGGCGTCGTGCGCGCCGGCCTCCGACAGGGCGAGTACGGCGAGAAGTCCGTGCCCCGTCCCCACATTCGCCTCGGCGCGCGTCACGAGACCATCGATCGCGCGGTCGGCGCCGACCGACAGCAGGACCTCGACGACTCCCTCGATGAACTCGGAGACGTGGAGGTCCAGATCATCGACGAGCTTCATCGCCATGGCGTCGAAGACGTCCACGGCACCGGCCCTCCGCAGGGCGACGAGCAGGGGCTGGATCTCCTGCGGGTCCTCGTACCACACGTGCCCGGGCACGTCCCGCCGCAGCAGTGACGCCAGGGCTTCCTCACTTTCCGCCGAGATGAGCAGCTCCAGGAGAGTGGTGACGGTTACCGGGTCGGCCAGTTCCAGCTCGGCGGCGGCGCGGTCGGCCAGAACGGCGAACTCGTCCATGGCCCCGGACTCCCGAAAAGCACCGAGCAGTTCGCACACGTCCCTCTCGACATCATCGACCGGCCCCGGCATGAGGCCCACATGCCGGGCCGGCCCGCGGCTCAGCAACGTGCGAAGGCCGTCGTCGTCCCCGGCGAGGCGAAGAACTCCCAGCAGACACCGCACAGTTGCGGCATCGGTCAACCCGATCCGGGCCGCCACGTCGAGCGCGAGCAGGGAGCGCACGGCGCCCTCGGCCCCGGCGTACCACAACTCCTCCATCAGGTACGGGATTTCATCGGGCCCCAGTCGCGAAGCCTCGGTGGTGATCCGGGTGGCGAAGATGTCCAGGAGGTCGTGAGCCTCCGCCGCGCGCAGGGACCGGATGAGCGACACGGCCGCCCAGGTGTCCGCCGGGTCGACTTCGTCGGCCGCACGCCGGGCCGACGACCGGAAGGAATCCTCGGAGCAGACTCGCCGGAGAGGGGGCAGGGCGAGCGCCAGGTCACGCGGGCCGATCCGAGCGGCGTGGCTCCGCAACGAGTTCAGCAGAGCCTGGACGACGTCAGGAGAGGCACCTTGGGCACCGGTGGCGGCCTTGTCACCCTTGCCCGTCAGAAGCGCGGCCAGTCGGGCGCCGGCCGAGACGTCCGCCGGATCGGTCCGGGCCACGAGCCGGCGCGCGAGCACGTCGAGGGCTTCCTGGTCCTGCGCCGCGGCCAGGAGATTCCACACCCGCTCGACGTGCTGCGAGTCGTACAGGCCCGCCTGCGCTGCCGCCCAGCGCGCGATCCGGTGGGCGTCCGGGTGCGTCGCGGTGCGTTCGAGGACACGGACCAGGGCTTCGGGACTGCCCGCCTGCGCGGCCCTGCGGTCGAGGTCGATGGCGTACCGGAACAGCCCGCGCTGCCAGGCGGCATCCTGTAGCAGCGCGAGATCCGCGATGCTCGTCGTGTGGCGGCACAAGGCCTCCCACAGGGCCGCCGAACCGGCCTGGTCGGCGCGGACGCGAGGGATGTGCTGACGTAGGTAGTCGGTCGGCTCGTACAGGGGCGGGGCTCCCGCGGCGTCCCGGCGAGCCCTCAGTGGCGTCAGGGTGCAGCGGATGTCGGTGCGCGTGCCGTCGGGCCGTTCGCCGTCGGCCAGCGCGTCGAGGAGGGGCGCCGCCCAGTCCGCGCTCGGCGCCCGGTGGTGCGGGTCGAGGGTTCCGTCGGCGGCTTGCGCCAAGAGGGCCACGGGCAGCGGAGAGGTGTGGCCGAAGCGGTGGGCGTCGAGCGCGGCGGTGATCAACGCGTGCTCATGGCGCGTGAAATGGTCGCCGGGGCCGCTCAGGTAGGCGTCGAGCAGTTCCGGGCCGCCGCTGAGGTGCTGCACCAGGCGCCCGTCCCGCGCTCCCGCCTGCTCCGCGTAGATCAGACGGACGTCCCCATGGGACTCGGCGAGGTCTCGCCACTGGTCCCGCTCCTCGGGGGACAGCTCGGCCGGTACCCGGATCCGGTACGCGTGGGCGCCGATGAGCAGGGCGCGCGCATGCGGATAGGGGTCCCGGGGCTTTCCCTGCCTGGTCAGCGTCTGCCAGTGCGGGTTCTGCCACAGGGTGGCGACGGCTGCGACGCCGGGGTGCCGGTCGAGGAAGAGACGCAGTTGCGCGGCGGCGGCTTCGCCCTCGGTGTCGTACAGGATCCGCTGGAACTCGTTCAGCCACAGGAGGGTTCCGGGACGTACCGCCCCATCGGCCAGCAGCGACAGCAGGTCCCGTGCGGTCGCGGGCCGCAACAGTGGTTGTTCGGGGGCCAGTTCACGTACGGCTTCGTAGAGGGCCCGGGTCTTGCCGGTGGAGGACTCCCCCGTGAGAACCAGTAGCGCCGAAGATCCACCGGAGAGCGCCTTCCGAAGCCGGTCGCGCAGTTCGCCGTCCAGTTCACGGCTCAGGTACGGGGACAGGGTGGGCGGCGTCGGGCGCCGGGGCTTGGGCAAGGGCGCTTCATGCACCTCCAGTTGCTCGGCGGTCAGGTCCGAGAGCGATTCTGCTTTGAGCCGGCCGGGCGGTGGCGTATGCCGCGGGGTGGCGTCGTGGTCCCGCAACGCGGCGTCGCGCGCGTCGTCGGCGGCCACGGCACACAGCCGAAGCCGCAGCAGGGCGGGAACATCGAGTTTCAGGGCACGCGCGAGTGCCCCCACGGTGTCGGGGGTGGGGATGTCGTGGCCGGGGTTGAGGGCGGCGCTGACCGATGTGCGTCCCAGCCGGGCTCGGCGAGCGAGCTCGGCCTTGTTGAGCCCCGCGGCCACTCGCCCGGCTTCAAGGCGCGCCCGCAGCTCCCGCGATGCGTCCACCGGGTCCCGCGTACCGTCCGCTGCCACCCTCCCTGCCCCTCAACTCCCCGTGCCGTCCACCGGTGTTCGTCCACCGGTGTTCACCGGTGTTCATCTTTGTCCGCGCGCACCACGGCGAACAGCCGTTTCGGCAGATTCGGCACAGCATCCCTCATCAACCGCGGCCCTCACCTGGCCGGTACCGAAGGAGAAGAACGCCGTGTCCGACCGCACCGTCATGATCGCGCTCGCCCTGGCCTTGACCACCGTGATCGCCGCGTTGGTCGCGGCCGGGGCGGGGTATCTGGCCCGTCGCGACCAGGCCGGCTACCCAGCCGCGCTGACGCGCGCCGCCGTAGCCTTCGCCGCCACCCTGACCCTGACCGCCGTGCTCACGACAGCGCTCGTCGCCGTCAGCGCCAACTGACGCAACGAGAGTTCTGCGTCAGCACTCTCATACCTCCCTAGCCCGAAGACCGGTGCCCGGCGTCACCCCGGATCAGCCCCCGCCCCGTCGCCACCGCCACCGCCGCCGTGCGGGAGTCGACGCCGAGCTTCGCGTAGATGTGCACCAGGTGGGACTTGACCGTCGCCTGGCTCAGGAAGAGTTGGCGGCTGATCTGGAGGTTCGAGAGGCCCTCCCGCACCAGCCGCAGTACCTCGAGCTCCCGCCCGGTCAGCGCCTCCCCCGGCGCCCGCATCCGGTCCATCAGGCGGTGGGCGATCGCGGGTGCCAGCGCGGACTGCCCCGCGGCGGCGGTCCGTACCGCCGCGGCCAGCTCCTCCGGCGGCGCGTCCTTCAGGAGGTATCCCGCGGCCCCCGCCTCGACCGCGGCGAGGATGTCGGCATCGGTGTCGTACGTCGTCAGGATGAGCACGCGCGGCGCTCCCGGCTGGGCGGCGATCGCCGCCGTGGCCCGCGCCCCGTGCATCCCCGTTCCGAACTGAAGGTCCATCAGGACGACGTCGAACCCACCGGTCGCGGCGAGCGACACCGCGGCCTCCGCCGTCGCCGCCTCGCCCGCGACGGCGAAGTCCGGCTCGGTGTCGAGCACGGCGCGCAGCCCGGCCCGTACGACGGGATGGTCATCCGCGAGGAGCAGCCGGATGGGCTCCGGCACCCCGGCGCTCACCGTGTCGGCCCCGGCGCTCACGGCGTGGCCGCCGTCGGGAGCGGCAGCGTGACCGCGACGGCCGTCCCCTGCCCCGGCGCCGACTCCACGCTCAGCGTCCCGCCCAGCGAACGCGCCCGTGCCCGCATCGCGGGCAGCCCGAATCCCCCGTCGTCCCCGGTCTCGCGGGGTGCGGACGCCGGGTCGAAGCCGCGCCCGTCGTCGACCACGTCCAGGGACACCGACGTGTCCATGAAGCTCAGCGTGATCTCGGCGCGCCCGGCACCCGCGTGCTGGAACGTGTTGGCGAGGGCGGACTGCGCGGTGCGGAGCAGGGCGACCTCGTAGGGGGTGGGGAGCTCGGCGGGCGTACCGCTCACGCTGAACTTGACCTGTACCTCGGTGGACGCGGCGTCCTCGGCGCCGGGCGGCGCGGACGCGGAGAGCCGCTCAAGTGCTCCCGCGAGCGACCCGTGTTCCAGATCCGGCGGGCTGAGGGCCCGTACGAAGCGGCGTGCCTCCGCGAGGTTGTCCTGAGCGGCGACACGGGCCTGCTCGATGTGCGGGGCGGCGGGCGATCCCGCGGGCAGGGCGCGTTGCGCGGCACGCAGCAGGAGCTGGATGGAGGAGAGCCCCTGCGCGAGCGTGTCGTGGATCTCGCGCGCGAGACGCTCACGCTCGGCGAGGGTGCCCGCGGTCCGCTCGGCGGCGGCGAGCTCGGCGCGCGTGGCCATGAGCTCGTCGATCAGCTCACGGCGCCGCTCGCTCTCCCGGTACAGCGCCTCGTACCCGAGGACGGTGGCGACCGCCATGGCCGCGCCGAGCAGCGGTCCGATGAAGCTGCCCGGCGAGATGGGTGAACCGTGCAGCAGGAAGCTGGCGATGGCGGCAGCGGCGGTGAGCGCGACGGCGGGCAGGGCCCAGCGCAACGGCAGCAGATGCAGTTGCAGGAAGTACAGGGGGAAGGCCGTCCACAGCCCGTCCGGGGACAGGACGAGCAGCACCGCCCAGCACACGCCGAGCGCCGCGAGCCACACCGCTGCCGCGCGCTGCGAGCGCGCCACGGCCGGACTGAGCGTGCCCGCCGCGTAGACCGCCCCCATGAGCAGCGCGACGCCCACCACGGCACCGCCCCGCGGTCCGCCGTCGGCGACGGCCCGCACCGCGGCGAGCGCGAGCAGCCCGGCGAGCAGCGCATGCAGGCAGAGGCGCAGGGTCAGGGCGACGGGGGTGGTCCGGGAGGGCGTCAGGGAGTCGGCGGAGAGCATCGGAGCCTCGGTCGGGGATGAGGGCGGCGTCGGGGGTCCGGCGCTCCCCACGGGCCGGGGCCAGGGCGCGGTGGAGGTGTTCATCGGACCCTCCAGCGTAGGCGCAGCCGCCCTCGCTTCCGTCAACCGAAAGGTTGATCGCGGGCTCCCTCCTTCGATTCGGGTGAAGCGTGCTGTGGCGCGATGCCGTGGGGGCGTGCGCGGACGGAGGGTGGGGGCATGTTCGTCGCATGGAGAGACCTTCGGTTCGCCAAGGGGCGGTTCGCCCTGATGGGAGCCGTCGTCGTGCTCATCACTCTGCTCGTGGGGCTGCTTTCCGGTCTCACCGCCGGGCTCGCCAAGGAGAACACCTCCGCGATCACCGGCCTGCCCGCCGACCACCTGGCCTTCGCCGCGCCGCCGTCCGGCCAGTCGGTCTCGTTCACCGCGTCCCAGGTGGAACAGCGCGCCTGGGAGAGCTGGGCGGATCAGCCCGGCGTAGGGTCCGCCGAGCCGATCGGCATCAGCACCCTGAACGCCACGGCGGGCGACCGCTCGGCCGCCGTGTCCGCGTTCGGCGTCGAGCCGGACTCCGGGATCGCGCCGTCCGGCATCGCGCCGGGCGAGGTCGTGCTCTCGGAGAAGGCCGCGGCTGACCTCGGTGTCGTCCCCGGGGACACGGTGCGCCTGGGCGGGGGCGGAAGCCGGGGCGAGGAGCGGGTCGCGCGGGTCGCGTCGGACGCCTCGTACAGCCATACGCCCGTCGTGTGGACCGCGCTCGACGACTGGCAGGGGCTCGGCCACCGGGGTACGTCGATGGACGACCAGGCCACGGTCATCGCGCTGCGGACCGGTGGCGGGGTGGACCTCGCGGCCGGGGACGAGGCCGCGGGCACGGAGACGAAGTCCCTCGACGGCGCGCTCACGGCCATCGGCTCCTACCAGGCGGAGAACGGTTCGCTGCAGCTCATGCGCGGCTTCCTCTTCGTCATCTCGGCGCTCGTCATAGGAGCGTTCTTCACGGTGTGGACGATTCAGCGCGCCGGTGACATCGCGGTGCTGAAGGCGCTGGGCGCGTCCACTCCGTATCTGCTCGGGGACGCTCTCGGACAGGCCGTGCTGATGCTGGCCGCCGGGACCGCCCTGGGGACGGGGATCGCGGCGCTGGTCGGCGCCGCGATCAGCGGCGGCGACGTCCCCTTCGTACTCGATCCGCCGACCGTACTGTGGCCCGCCGCCGTGATGATCGCCCTCGGGGCGCTGGGCGCGGGCCTGTCCGTCCGGCGGATCACCGCCGTTGATCCGCTGACCGCGCTGGGGAGTGCCCGATGAGTCTGTCCCTCCACGACATCACGCTGACGTACCCGGACGGGGAGGGGAGGCTCACGGCGCTCGACGGCGTCGGCCTCGATGTCCCCGCCGGAACACTGACGGCGGTCGTCGGCCCGTCCGGCTCCGGGAAGTCCAGCCTGCTGGCGGTGGCGGCGACGCTGGTGACGCCCGACCGGGGGCGGGTCGTGGTCGGCGGCACGGAGACGGGTCCGCTGTCGGCGGCCGAACGTGCGGAGCTGCGGCGCAGGAAGATGGGAATCGTCTTCCAGCAGCCGAATCTGCTGGCGTCGCTGACGGCGCTGGAACAGGTGGAGCTGATGGCCCGCCTGGACGGCGGTGCGGGTGCCGGCACCGCCAAGGTCCGGATCCGGGCCCGGTCGCGGGAGCTCCTCGACACCGTGGGCCTGGCGGATCTCGCACACCGGCGCCCGCACCAGCTCTCGGGCGGCCAACGCCAACGGGTCGGCATCGCAAGGGCGTTGATGAACGCCCCTGCGGTACTCCTGGTCGACGAGCCGACCAGCGCACTGGACCACGAGCGGGGCGCGGCGGTCCTGGAGCTCCTGGGCCGGCTCACACGCGAGTGGGCGACAGCAACGGTCCTGGTCACCCACGACCGCGCGCGACTGGGCGTCGCCGACAGGGTGGTGGAAATGACGGACGGCAGGCTGGGCGCTTTCAGCGCTTCGGGGGCGTGAGGCTGCCGGGCGGTGGTGCGATCTCAGCCCGTCCGGCGTTTGAGGACGAGCTCGGCGGAGCCGGTGATCGACGGTGCCCGAAGGTTGGCGGGGCGGGAATTTCGTGCCTCGCCCCACCACCCGCAGCAGGCGTAAGCCCTACCTGGCCCCCGGCTCCCCGAAGAGCTCCACCGCTCCCCGGACCGCCGCGAGCCCCGACGCAAGCGCGCTGACGGAGCCGATCGCCCCCGCGACCAGGAGCAGCGACCGCCGCAGCCTCGGCACCTCCGGCGCGCCGCTCAGTGCCATCGAGGCCAGCGCCGCCAGCTCTTCCTCGGCGATGCCCCGGTCGGGAAACTCGACCGGATGCGCGGCGAGCTCACGGCGCAGCTTCGACACCGCCGTGCCCAACTCCGCGACTCGCGGATCCTCATCGCTGCCGGTCACTCGCCTCTGCCCCACGCTCCGCAACACAGCTCTCCCCCTCGCACGACTCGTGCGCTCGTGCGTATGTTCTCGTGCAGATCTTGCCGTCCCCGCGCGGCGTTGGTCAGACGCCAGAGGGACGCGGATCAGTAAACGCCACAGGAAGCAGGACGCGCCACTTTGTGGCCGGAAGACACCGCCTCCGGCGCCGGGAGCCCGCGACCGCGCGGTCCGGGTGCGGTATGCAGGAGCCATGACGAATCCGATGATCGCCGGTCTCCTCCTCGCCGCGGGCGGCGGGCGACGCCTCGGCGGCCGGCCGAAGGCGCTCCTCGACCACCAGGGTCGGCCCCTGGTGGAACACGCGGTCCGCGTCCTGCGCGAGGGCGGCTGCACACGCGTGCACGTGGTGCTCGGCGCGGACGCCGATGTCGTACGGAAGAAGGCCTCGCTCCCCGGGTGCGTACTGATCGACAACCCCGAGTGGGCTCAGGGCATGGGTTCGTCCCTGCGGGCGGGGCTCGACTCCCTGCTACGGAGCGGCGCCGAAGAGGGGGGCGCGGCGAACGCCGCACTCGTCTCGCTCGTCGACCAGCCCGGCATCGGCCCGGCCGCGATCGCCCGCGTGCACGCCGCGTACCGCTCCCCCGCCACCCTCGCGGCCGCCGCGTACGACGGGGAGCGCGGCCACCCGGTGCTCTTCGGCGCCGACCACTGGGCGGGCATCGCGGCGAGCGCGGTCGGCGACCGCGGGGCGCGCGCCTATCTGAAGGAACACGCGGGAGAAATCACCCTCGTCGAGTGCGGGGACGTGGCCGAGGCGTACGACATCGACACCCCCGCCGACCTGATCCACCTTGAGTGACCGGGATGGCACTCAGCGACACGTTCTGTCGATGAAGAGAATCTCGACATCAACAGACGATTGAACTTCCACTATGAGGAAACTAGTATCCACTGTTCAGAAGCACCCGTTCCCTCAAGTGGGGTCCACGGCCGTATCTCGGCTCCTGTGGCACTGAGTGTCACTGAGACTGCCCGGCGGCCGCCGCGGCACCACTCGTGAAGCTCGCTGAAGGAAGTGACAGCTCATGTCCGCACCAGCGCAGTCCCCGCTGGCCATCGTCGACGCGGAGCCTCTGCCGCGGCAGGAGGAGGTCCTCACCGAAGCGGCCCTCGCCTTTGTGGCCGAGCTGCACCGGCTCTTCACGCCCCGCCGTGACGAGCTCCTCAGCCGCCGCGCCGAGCGCCGCGCCGAGATCGCCCGCACCTCCACGCTCGACTTCCTCCCCGAGACCGCGGCGATCCGCGCGGACGACTCGTGGAAGGTGGCGCCGGCCCCGGACGCCCTGAACGACCGCCGCGTCGAGATCACCGGTCCGACCGACCGGAAGATGACCATCAACGCCCTGAACTCGGGCGCCAAGGTCTGGCTCGCGGACTTCGAGGACGCCTCGGCGCCCACCTGGGAGAACGTGGTCCTCGGCCAGCTCAACCTCGCCGACGCCTACGAGCGCAACATCGACTTCACGGACGAGCGCAGCGCCAAGTCGTACTCCCTGAAAGACGCCGGCGAGCTCGCCACCGTCGTGATGCGCCCGCGCGGCTGGCACCTGGACGAGCGCCACCTGCAGTTCGAGGGGCAGCCGGTGCCCGGCGCGCTCGTCGACTTCGGCCTGTACTTCTTCCACAACGCCAAGCGCCTCATCGAGCTCGGCAAGGGCCCGTACTTCTACCTCCCGAAGACGGAGTCGTACCTGGAGGCCCGCCTCTGGAACGACATCTTCGTCTTCGCGCAGGACTACGTCGGCATCCCGCAGGGCACCGTCCGCGCCACGGTCCTCATCGAGACGATCACGGCCGCGTACGAGATGGAGGAGATCCTCTACGAGCTCCGCGACCACGCGTCGGGCCTGAACGCGGGCCGCTGGGACTACCTCTTCTCCATCGTCAAGAACTTCCGTGACGGCGGCTCGAAGTTCGTCCTGCCGGACCGCAACCTCGTGACGATGACCGCCCCCTTCATGCGGGCGTACACCGAACTCCTCGTCCGCACCTGCCACAAGCGCGGCGCGCACGCGATCGGCGGCATGGCGGCGTTCATCCCGTCCCGCAAGGACGCGGAGGTGAACAAGGTCGCGTTCGAGAAGGTCAAGAACGACAAGGACCGCGAGGCGGGCGACGGCTTCGACGGCTCCTGGGTCGCGCACCCGGACCTGGTCCCGATCGCGATGAAGTCCTTCGACGCCGTCCTGGGCGAGAAGCCCAACCAGAAGGACCGTCTGCGCGAGGACGTGAAGGTCGCGCCCGGCGACCTGATCGCCATTGACTCCCTCGACGCGAAGCCCACGTACGACGGCCTGGTCAACGCCGTCCAGGTCGGCATCCGTTACATCGAGGCCTGGCTGCGCGGCCTGGGCGCCGTCGCCATCTTCAACCTCATGGAGGACGCGGCCACCGCCGAGATCTCGCGCTCGCAGATCTGGCAGTGGATCAACGCGGGCGTCGTCTTCGAGAACGGCCAGACCGCCACCGCCGACCTCGCCCGCGAGGTGGCCGCCGGTGAACTGGCCGCCATCCGCGCCGAGATCGGCGAGGAGGCCTTCGAGGCCGGTAAGTGGCAGCAGGCCCACGACCTCCTCCTCCAGGTCTCCCTGGACGCGGACTACGCCGACTTCCTGACCCTCCCGGCCTACGAGCGGCTTCGCTGATTTCTCGTACGCAGTTCATGGCTGAGCCCCCGGCACCGCACAGCGCCGGGGGCTCAGTCATGGGCCCCTCAGGGGGCGCGGGGAACTGCGCGACAAGCCACAAACGGCCCGCAGCTAACCGAGATGCGAGGACCAGTCCTGTTCAGCCGCGGGCTTCCCGTGCAGATCAGGCACCCGCTTGAGCCAGGCGGGCCGCCCCTTCTCAGTAGCCGCAGCACGCCGGGCATCGGCGGCGGCAAGCTCACCCCGGGACGGGAAATCCACCGGCAGCCAGGCCGCCGAGGCCCGCGCCCGGGCCAGCAAGAAGGCAACGTACGCCTCCCGCACCTCGTCAGGCGACGAGAACCCCGGCTCATCCGCCAGCCACGCGTCAGGCACCAGGGCGGCGATGTCACTGAGCACGGTCTCCGTGACGAGAGGCGCCAGCTCGGCATCAGCGGCGGCCGTATCGGGCCCGTACCCCCCGAGGGCGTGGTGGCGGAAGTCGTAGACCTTGTCCGGCGCCGACGCGCCCCAGCGGTGGTGGAAGACCAGTGCCGCGCCGTGGTCGATCAGCCACAGCTTCGGCTGGTGGATGCCGAACGTGGGCCAGATCATCAGGTTCGAACTGTGCACCGTGCGGTCGACGTTGGCCGTGAGGGCGTCGAGCCAGACCACCTTGCCCGCCTCCAGCGGGTCCACGTCCAGCGCCTCGGGGGTGAAGTCCACGGCGCCCGGCAGGAGGTCCATGCCGAGGTTGATTCCGGCGCTGGCGTCCAGCAGATCCCGCACCTCCTGGTGCGGCTCGTCCGTCGCCACCGCCGGGTCGAAGTCGACCAGGACGAGCTCGGGGAAGCGCAGGCCGAGCCGGCGGGCCAGTTCGCCGACGATGATCTCGGCGACCAGTGCCTTGCGGCCCTGCGCAGAGCCGGTGAACTTCACCACGAAGGTGCCGAGGTCGTCGGCCTCGACCACGCCGGGCACGGAGCCCCCGGTGTGCAAGGGGTTCACGTACCGGGTCGCGGTGACTTCTCTGAGCACCTCCCCAGGCTATACGGCCCTCACCTCATGATCCCGAGGTGCCCGTGACCGGGCACTTCTGCGCCGCCGGAGCGGCCGGAGCCGACGCCGTGGAGGTGGACGCGGGTGCGGGTGCGGCCACCGTGCGGCTCACCGCCGCCGCGCCCTCGCGTGCCTTCACGCGCACCATGACGTCCTGCAAGGGGCGCAGCGAGATCACCGGTGAGCCGTACTGCAGGGAGTGGCCCGGGATCATGCTCAGCTTGAACCGCTGGTTGATCATCGTCACGATGGTCCGCAGTTCGAGCAGGGCCATGGTGTTGCCGATGCACTGCCGCGGGCCCGCGCCGAACGGGAAGTAGGCCATGCGCGGGCGCTCCTTCACCGCCTCCGGGGTGAAGCGGTACGGGTCGAAGGCCAGCGGGTTGTCCCAGTGGAGCGGGTTGTGGTGGGACACGAGCGGTGAGAGCAGGATCGACGAGCCCGCCTCGATGTCGTAGCCGCCGAGGCTGTCCGGGCCGACGGCGGCGCGGGGGAAGATCCAGATCGGCGGGTGCATCCGCAGGCTCTCGTCCACCACCATCTTGGTGTACGTCAGCGCGTCGGTGTTCTGCGTGTCCGGCAGGCCGCCGCCCAGGACCTGGGCGATCTCCGCGTCCAACTCCTCCTGCACCGGCGGGTGGTTGGCGATCGAGAGCAGGGTCCAGCAGAGCGACACCGCGGTCGTCTCGTGCCCCGCCAGGTAGATGGTCAGGAGTTCGTCGCGCAGCTCCTGGTCGGTCCAGGGCTCACCGGTGACGGGGTCCTTGGCCTCTTCCATCAGGGATATCAGCGAGCCCTCGCCGGTGCGCGCGTAGCTCTCGCGGACATCGGCGACGATCTTGTCGAAGACCCGGTGGATGCGGGCGATCTTGTGCTTGCGGTCGGTCGGCAGCCAGGACGGCATCATCTCGGACGGCGTACCGCGCCGGAACATCACCTCGACCACGTCGTCGACGATGTGCTTGAGCACCTTCGACGAGGGCTTGATGTCGTAGGCGAACAGCGAGCGGCTGAGCGTGATCAGGGTGAGCTTGAGCATCTCCGTCATCAGGTCGACGGGCTCGTCGCGCGCGGCCTTGGCCTCCCACTCGTCGAGCATCTCGTTCGTCGCGGTGACTATGTTCGGGACGATGTCGAGGATGGTGTTCTTCTGGAACGCGGGCTGGACCGCACGGCGGTGCCCACGCCAGTACTCGCCGTCCGTGGTGAGCAGGCCCTTGCCCATGACGACGCTGAACTGCTCGTACAGCGGGCCGCGTACGTAGTTGCTGTTGTTCTTCACCAGGACCTGCTGCACCGCTTCGGGGCCGGTGATCTGGTGGACCGTCATCGGTCCGAGCCGCATGCGTACGGTCTCGCCGTAGTCGCGCTGCAGGCCGAGGAGGAACTCGGCGGTGTTGCGCCGCCAGGAGCCGAGGCTGCCGAGCAGCGGGACTCCCTTGGGGCCGGGAGCACGGGCGGCGCCGCTGGGTGTGGTGGCGGGGGCTGTGGTGGCGGTCATCGGCGGTCTCCTTCGTGGCGGGGCTGCGGGCGGAGCTGCGGGCTCGGCGTCGCCCGGCGGGTCTCGTCGCGGGGCACCGGGAACACCCGCCGCACGAAGAGGTTGTCGAAGACGACGTCCGGGGCGAGGCGGCGCAGGGCGAGGGTGCTGCGGGCGAGGAATCCGACGGGGTAGCGGGCGCTCGGGCGTGGGCTGCGGACCGTGCGCTCCACCACCTTGGCGACGTCGTCGGACTGGATGGCGAAGGTGCCTGCCAGGGAGCGGCGGCTGCCCGTGTAGATGGCGTCGAAGTAGTCGGCCGTGCGCCGGCGGAACGCTTCGTAGTCCTGGCTCACGGGCTTGAAGTTGGCCACGTAGGTGGCACCGAAGTCGGTCGTGCGCACCGGGCCCGGCTCGATGAGGACGACCCGGACGCCGAAGTCCGCGACCTCCAGGCGAAGGGCGTCGCTCAGTGCCTCGACCGCGTGCTTGGACGCCTGGTAGAAGCCGCCGCCGGGGACCGCGTAACGGCCGAAGATCGACGAGATGTTGATGATGGTGCCGCGCCGCGCGGCACGCATCGCGGGCAGCACGAGCTGGCTGAGGCGGGCGAGTCCGAACACGTTGGTCTCGAACTGCTGCCGCATGTCCTCGATTCCGACCTCCTCGACGACGCCCGAGGTGGCGTATCCGGCGCTGTTGACGAGGGCGCCGACCGAGCCGTGCTCGGCCTCGATGAGGTCGACGACCTCACGCATGCTGTCCTCGTCGGTGACGTCCAGGCGCAGCGTCCGGATGCCTTCGGCCGCCAGCGGGGCGAGGGTCTCCGGCCTGCGCGCCGTGGCGTACACGATCAGGCCGGACCGGTGCATCCGCAGGGCGCAGGCGCGGCCGATCCCGGAGGAACAGCCGGTGATGAGCACGGGCAGGGATGTCGTCATCCCACTCTCCTATTCTCTGCCCCGATCATCGGGGATGTCCCTGTGCGGGGTACCGCGGCAGCAAGGGGAATTCGGGTCTCTTGGAATTCGGGTGACTTGAGATTCGGGCTTCTTGGAGTCCGGGTCTTCGGGTCGCGCGCCGGCCCCGGCACCCGAGGGCGCCGGGGCCGGTCCTTTTCAGCCCAGGGCGCCGAGCTGCTTGGCGAGTTCGAGGCCGTCCAGCGAGAACCAGCTCTCGACGATCTTTCCGTCCTTGAATTCGTCGATCACGATGCCGCTGACGGCGAATGCGCGGCCGATGGCCGGCACGCCCTCGTAGGGCTCACCGGTGTGGGTGCCGCGCGCGGTGAACCGGCTGACGACCTTCTCGCCCTCCAGGATCCAGTCGTCGACCGTCACGTGCAGGTCGGGGAAGGACGCGCGCTGGAGGCGCACCCACTCCTTGAGGTGCTCGACGCCTTCCTTGCCGTTCGGGGCCGTTCCGTGGCTGATGTGGTCGTCACCGGCGCCCTCGTAGATCACGTCGAGGTTGCCCTTGTTGAGGCACTCCTCGTAGTAGCGCTCCAGTACGGCCTTGTTCTCCTGCAGATTCGACATGTCTACCTTTCCTTATTTCCGTGCGGTGATATTTCGTGCGGTGATATATGGAGCGTTGGTACAGGGGCGGTGGTCAGCCGTTTCCGACCGGCCCGCGCGGGCCCGAGACGCTCATGACGGGGGTCCCGGATTCCGCGTTCTTCACTTTCCACACCCCGAGGGCCGTGTCGCCCTCGACGAGGGAATTTCCGTGCTCCTCGGAATGGAGCGTGATGCGGCCGAGGACCAGCGGGTCCCTCGCGACCGAGACGCCTTCGCCCTGGCTGGCGCCGGCCCGGACCACGTTCTCCAGCGCGGAGACGGGCAGTACGGTGCGCGGCGAGTGGAGCGTCGCCCACAGGTCGTTGGGGACGCACGGCCGCACCACGGCGGTCAGGAGGCCGTCCGGCCCTTCGGACCAGTCGGCGGCCGGCACCACCGAGCCGCGCCAGCTCAGCAGCGGCGGGCCGGAGCGCCAGACGGTCGTCGGCTTCACGTCGGGCCGTGCCAGGACGGGAGAGCGGGTGCCTCCCGGCTCGTGGACGACCCGCAGGCTCGCCTCGGGGCCGTCCCCGGCGGCGTCCGCAGCCCGCCGGAAACGCACGGTGACCACCCAGGTGTCCCCTTCGTGCGCACCGGTCACCTCCCGCTCCCACACGGTCGCCCCCGCGTCCAGCCGCAGCAGGTCGAGCGGTACGACGACCTCCTCCAGGGAGCCCGCCCGCAGCGCCGGGAAGTCCTCGGGGACGATCCACTCCGCGCCGCGTACCGCGCTTTCCAGGAGGATGCTCACCGGGACCGCCGCCGTGCCGTCCACCTGGAAGTCGCCGAGGACCGGCGCCCGGTGACGGTCGAACGTCACCCGCGACACCATGCGTGCGTGCGGCTGATACGTCGTCACCTCCCCCAGGTGGAAGATCCGCGGGAAGGTGTCGTTGAAGCCGGGCAGGTCCGGCACGACGGGGTAGTCGGTGGCCTGGCCGGGGCTCATCGCCCTGCCCAGCGGCCCCACGAAGGTGACCTCCCCGTCGGATCCGGCCCGCAGCTCCGCCTGCCACTTGGCGAGGCCCTCGGTGATGTCGATGGCCGCCATGTAGCGCAGCGTCGCCGAGAAGTTGGAGATGAGGCCGATGCGGTCCCAGGTCGGCCAGGCGAGCGTCATCACGGGGAAGTCCGCGCGGCGGCTCGCCCACCGGCCGAGGCGTGCCAGACCTTCGTTGGCCGCCGCGTATTCGAGCTGGCCGACCATGCCGCCGAGCCGCCCGGTGAGGGAGCCGACGCTGCAGAAGAACTTGAGTTGGTGGCCCTGCAGTTGGTCGAAGAGGTTGAGGAAACCCCCGATCTTCGTGCGGACGGTCCGCAGGATCTCCTCGTCGCTCTTCTTGGGCAGCCTGGCCGCGGTGTCCACGCCCGCGTTGTGCACGACCCCGGTCAGCGCGTCGCCCTCGCGCTCCACGAGGGCGCGCACCTGCTCCAGGTCGGTGAAGTCGCAGCGGGCGTAGTCGACGCGCAGCCCGCCTGCCCTGGCTTCGGTGATGTTCGTCGAGAGTTCCCACAGGCGGCGGGTGCGGGCGATGTCACGGCGGATCTCCACCGGTGTCGCCCCCTGCCGCAGCCGGGCCCACAACTCCTTCTCGTAGGCCTTGAGTTCGCTCTCCCCGGCGCCGAACCACGGTTCGTCGCCGGTGGGGAACTCCTCCCGGCCCGTCACCACGACCCGCAGGCCGTGGGTGGCGGCCAGCGAGCGGGCCAGCTCCCAGCCGATGCCCCGCCCGCCGCCCGAGATGAGCACGCAGTCGTCGGGGCCCAGCGGGACGGTGGGCCGCCCGGCGGTCCGGGCGACGGGGGTGAGGGTCAGCCGCTGTCCGTCGCGGTGGCCGACCTCCAGCTCGCCGGGCCTGCCCAGTTCGGCGGCGACGATGCCCGGCAGGTCGGCGAGGGCGTCCAGGCTCGTGTCGACGACGCGTGCGTTGCAGTTCGGCAGTTCGCGGTGCAGCGTCTTCGCGAGCCCCGCCCAGATGCCGCCGAGCGGCTGCGTCAGGTCGTCATCGGGGTGGTGGCCCATGCCGCCGCCCAGGTAGGTCACGGCCAGGTAGTACAGGCGCCGTGCCGAGGTCTCGGCGGACCAGTCGTCGTAGTGCTCGCGCAGCGCGGCCACCGTCTGGAGGAGCGGCTCGCGCCAGGCCTCGCCCAGGTCGCCGGGGCCGGACGCGCCGCCGCCCACCGTGAGGTCGACGATCGCGTCCACGGCTCCCTCGGAGGCCGCCGGGTGGCGGCGCACCAGGGCGCCGTACCCGGTCAGTTCACGCTCCACGGCCGCGGCGGTCCCGTCGTCGCCGCCGACGATCAGGACCCGCATCCCCGCGAGGCGCGCGGGGTCGGCGGGGGGCGCCGGCAGAGCGGTGAGGTACCACTCCATCCGGCTCACCGCCTGTACGGAGGCCGTGTCCGCTGTGTCGGCGGCCACCGGCGAGGGCGGCCGTTCGCGTACGGATGTCGTCATGCTGCGGTCTCCTCCCTCGTCAGTCACGGTCGGCCGAGACGGCTTCGCCGGTGCGGGCGTCGACGTAGCCGATCAGCGTCGCCTGCATGTCCTTCATCTGCAGGAGCATCCGGCCGTCGGGCCGGGTCGCGACGAACCGGTTGTCGATCAGGTCCGCCGTCAGGTCGAAGCCGGGCGGCGTGGCGTACAGCTCGATGTCGTCGCCGGACCGGGACAGGGACAGGTCGTTCGTGTCCTCGTACAGGTCGATGCGGCGGATCGACAGTGGCGCGGCGACGGGGATCAGATGGCCGTCGACGAGGTCGAGGACCCCGACCCGGGCCAGGCCGTCGAGCAGGATGCTCGGGACCGTGAACCGGGGCCACGTCGGGTCGCCGTCGGGCAGCGACAGGGCGTAGCGGCCCCGCTTGCCGTTGGGGTGGATACGGGTGTCGGTGGTCGACACGAAGGGGCCGGTGAGCTGCACCGGTGAGCCCGGCTGGTGGTACGGGTCCGGTACCGGGGTGTCGTCGGCGGTGTCCCACGCCTCCCACCGCGGGGCGGTGGAGTAGGAGTCAGCGAGCAGGACGCGGGCCGTGAAGTGCACCCGGTCCTTGATGAGCACGACACCTGTCGGGGACACCACGTCCTCGGTGATCCGCACCTCGACGGCGGTCGTGGAGCCGTCGGTCGACGCGATCCGCGCGTGCAGCCGCTTGGGGGCCGTCGGCAGGTCGCGGTAGACGCGCAGGAAGTGCTCGAACCGCAGGTCCTCGAAGGCGACGACGTGCTGGTCGGGGACCAGGTACCGGGCGGCCTCCGCGGCCAGTTCGGTGACGAACGTACCGGGCAGGGTCGGCTCGCCGCGCACCGTGTGGTGCTCCAGATAGCCGTCGGTGTCCAGGTCGAAGGGGCACTCGAACTCGGCGGACGTGGCCGTCGACTCCACGAGGCGGCGCAGGAAGAAGCCGGGCTGTGTGGGCGCCGCCTCAGCGGTGGCCGGGTCCTCCGTGAGGTAGCCGGGGTAGAACTCCTCGACGGTGGCGCGTTCGGCCTCTCCCAGGTGCACGAGGGAAGGCCGCCTGACGGGCGCGTGCAGTTCCTGTACGAAGTGGTGCACGCCCTCGGGCACGGCCATGCTGCTGTAGGAGCCGGCCCGTTCGTAGTACGCCTTGGTCAGTTCGTTGGCGCCCATGCCGACACCGGCCCACAGCGTCCACCCGACGGTGAACTCGTCGAGCCCCGAGGTGGCCGCCGCGTAGGTCGCCGCGGTACCCAGGAAGTCGTTGGCCGATGCGTAGTCGGACTCGCCGAGCTGCCCGAAGTACCCGAGCAGCGAACCGAAGTTGCACCACATGCGGGGCGGTGCGTCGCGCAGCGCGTACTTGAGGTTCAGGTACGACTCGACCTTCAGGTCACGGATCGAGGTGAACTCCCCGAAGTCCTTGTCCTTGATGAGTGCCGAGCGCTGCAGACCCGCGGCGTTGACCAGGAGGTCGATCCGCCCGTGCTCCTCGAGCACCGCGCCGATCGCCTTCTCCACCTGGGCGCCGTCACGCATGTCGCACTGCACATAGGTGACCCGGCCCGCGCCGCTGTGTTCCGTCATCGCGTCGAGGTTGTGGCGGGCGTCCCGGGCGTTGAGCATCCGGTCGAAGGCCTTGTTGAGGTCCGCGACCGAGGGGCCCTTGGCCGCGCCCTTGCCCTTGCCCCTCGCCTTGCCCTTGTTCTTGGACTTGGCCTTGGCGAGTTCCGTCTTGATGTACGCCGCCCGGCCCGCCGCGAACTCCTCGTCGCTGCCCTCGAAGACCGACGGCGGGTAGCTGTCCAGGTCGTTGCTGCCGAAGACGTGGATACGGGGGCCGAACTCGGCGGCGACCTCCTTGAGCACCTCGGCGGTGATGCCACGGGCGCCGCCCGCGACGACGACCACGGAGTCCCGGTCGAGCGCCGCCGGTGCGGAGGCGTCGAGGACGATCGGCTCGTCGTGCAGCCGGGGGGTGCGGCGCACCCCGTCGGCGTCGACGACGACGGGGAAGGTGCGGTGTGCCCGGCTCTCCTCCTCCACGCGCCGCACCCCGTCGGCCACTTCGGTGGCCGAGGTGAGGAGCGCGAAGCTGGTGCTGTCGGTGAGTTCGCGTCCCGCGCTCTTGAGCAGGCCGGTGAAGAGCCCGGAGTAGGGGTGCGGGGTGCCGCCGGGCACCGCGTCGAGGAACAGCATGACGAGGGTGGACTCGGCGGTGGAGAGACCGGCATGGGTGTTCTGGAGTGCCAGGTACGTCGCGTCGTGCAGGGCGAGTACCGGCGCCGAGCCCTCGGTGAGCGGCTGTCCGGCGGGCGCGGAGCTCCCCAGGCCCGCGAGGACCCGCAGGTGCGTGACCGGTTGCCCGGCGTCCGCCAGGGCCGCGCGGACCGTGTCGGGAGTGACCTCGGGCAGGTGGTGCCAGCCGGGCCTCGGGGCCTTGAGCGGGGTGGTGGACAGCACGGTCAGCGCGCTGTCGGGGCCCACCGCGTCGGCCAGCGGGCCGGGTATGTCGGTGACGACGAGTGCGCCGTCCGGCAGGAACGCGATGGGCTCCCGCACCTGCCGGGCCGGGATCGCCTCGAGGACCGGAACCTGGCGGCGTACCCGCAGGGGAACGCCCTCGCCGGTGTGCGTGTCCGACACGAAGCTCGGCGGCAGGGTGCCGGTGACGGAGGACCCGTGCTCCCCGCCGTGTTCCGAGGCGGGCTCGACGGGACCGGGGACGGTCAGCCGCAGCCGGGCGCCCGGTGCGCCGCCGGTCTGGTCGCAGGAGACCTCCACCGTGCCGGCGGGCCCGTGCAGGGCCTTCAGCACGGCGAGACCGCCGGCCGCGCCCAGGTAGCGGGCGTGCGCGGGCTCCGTGCACCGCACGGACTCCCGCTCGGGTGCGGCGCCGGGCTGCTCGGCGGCGCTGCCGAGCGGCTCGTCGACGTACGCCAGGATCGGCAGGCCCTCGGCCACGGCCCGCTCCTCGGTGGCGAGGGCGAACAGGAAGGCGCCCTCGGCGAGTTCCTCCTCCTGCTCGGGGAGCAGGCCGCCGATCAGGGAGCGGTACGCGGGGAGGCTGTTGCCGTTGATGCCGCCGGCCAGCGCGAAGTCCAGCTCGCCGGTGCGCAGGTAGCGTCCGGCCGAGGTGATCGACGACAGCGCGGAGGCGAAGCCCGAGTCCATGGTCATGTTCGGGCCGTTGAGGTCGAAGTAGTTCGCGACCCGGGCGGAGATGATGTTGGGCATCTGGCCGGGGAACGCGTCCTCGTTGGACTCCGGGATCATCGCCTTGACCTGCTCGCGCAGCCGGTCGAGGACCTGCCCGGCGGCCGGTGAACCGGCCAGCGGCGAGTCGGCGACGGCCTGCCCGATGTCGTCGAGGTAGCAGCGGTTCGCGTACAGCATGGCGGCCCGGGTCGGGCCCATGTGCCCGACGAACACACCGGTCTTGGCAGCCTGCTTGCCCCAGAACTCGGGCATCTGGTCGCGGAGGCGGTGGGCGCACTGCAGGATCATCAGCTGGCAGCGGTCCAGCGCCCTGATGGTCTTGGGGGGCAGCCGCACCTCGTTGAACGGCGGCGACGGGTAGTCGGCGCCGAAGGTGTCCAGCGGCGGCTTGCCGCCGGCCAGCCAGTCCGAGACCTCGTCGCGGTCGGCGAGGCCGGGCAGGTGCGAGGACCAGCCGACGATGACGACGCGGCTGTCGGGGTCCGGCTTCTTGGTGGCGGGGATCGTCTCGGCGGGGGCCTCCGGTGCCTGTGCCTGCACGCGAGGTGTCTCCAGGCGCGGCTGGTTCTCGGCGACGATCAGGTGCGCGTTGGTCCCGCCGAAACCGAAGCCGGACACGGCGGCGAGCCTGGGCCTGTCGCCGTGTTCGGGCCACTGCGCCGCCTCGGCCGGGATGTCCAGCTGGGTGTCGGCGAGCCGGAAGTCCTCGCGGGGGTTGGTGAAGCGGAACTGGCCGGGCACGGTCTGCTTCTCGAGACCCTTGAGGTTCTCGATGAGCGAGACGACGCCGGCCGCCCAACCGGTGTGTCCGATCAGGGACTTGTTGGAGGTGACCGCCGTCGCCCGCGAGGTGCCGAAGTGCTCCCGCAGGGTGGAGAACTCGGCGAGGTCACCGGCGGGGGTGCCGGTCGCGTGCGCGTTGATCCAGTCGACGTCGTCGCCGTTGACGTCGCCGTTCTCCAGCGCGCGCTGCACGGCGAGGCTCTGTCCCGCCGAGTTCGGGGCGTAGATCGCCTTGCCCTTGCCGTCCGACGAGGAGCCGAACGCCCGCAGCACACCGAGGACCTGGTCGCCGTCCGCCTGGGCCTTGCTCAGCCGCTTCAGTACGACCAGGGCGGCGCCGTCGGCGAAGATCACGCCGTCGGCGGCCTCGTCCAGGGCGTGCACCTTGCCGCTCTTGGACAGTCCCTGGAGCTTGGAGAAGAGCACGGTGCCGCGCGGCGCGAGGGCGAAGGCCCCGCCGCACACCGCGATGTCCTGCTTGCCCATCAGCAGGCCCTTGGCCGCGATGTCGATGGCGTACAGCGACGAGGAGCACGCGGTGTCGACCATGTGCAGCTCGGTGGACGAGGGCAGGATGCCCTCCATGGCGAGCTCACCGACGCGGTGCGGCAGGAACCGGGAGGGGTTCTCGCCGCGGCGCCGGTAGCGGTCGGTGAGGGAGGTGTCGATGCCCCCGCGCAGCGCCTGCCGTTCGGCGTCGGACATGGCCAGGTCGTCGATGATGTCGTGCGTCATCCTGGTGACGCTGTCGAGGACCCCGGCCTCCTCGAGGTGCTGGCTGCCGTCGGGGGTGTAGCCGACGACGAAGGAGCAGTTGTCGGTGTCGCTGCGGCGGACCCCGTCGAGCGCCTGGACCAGGCTGTGGCGGAGCCACTGGGTGGTGAACTCCTGGTCGTCGGGGCTCCCCTCCATGCCGTCAAGGGAGCCTTCGGCGGGCTCAAAGCCGGTGATGAACACACAGTGGTCGGCGTACGCCTTGTCCTCGGCGGCGGTGTCCGGCGAGTGGAAGCGCTCGTGTTCCCAGCGGTCGGCGGGGACCTTGACGAACAGTTCGTCCCCCGTCATGCGGAGCTTCCAGAACTCCTCGGGGCTGTTCGCCCCTGCGACGGCCAGACCCATGCCGACGACGGCGATCGAGTCGTCCCCGAACTCCGCCTCGGTGAGGGGCACTTCGGCTTCCACGACCCGCACGGGCGCATCGTCCTGGGGCACGTCGGCCTGGGGTGCCTCGACCACGGGCGACGAGGCCACCGGCGCCGAGGTCACCGGCGCCACGACCGGCTCCGCAGCCGGCACCGCCTCCGCCGGAGGCGACAGCAGCGCCGCGCCCAGCGTGAGGCCGCCGTCGGCGAGGACGACCTGGCCGGTGATCCAGCGGGCGTCGTCGGAGGCGAGGAAGGCCACCACGGTGGCGAACTCCTCCGGTGTGCCGAGCCGCCCGAAGGGGGTGGCACGGGCGATGACGTCCTTCATCCGGTCCGCGTCGGGGAACTTGTCCGCGACCTCGCTGGTCAGCATGGCGGCGGACGCCGTGTTGACCCGGATGCCCAGCGGCGCGAGCTCCACGGCCAGATAGCGCGACGCGGCCTCGGCCGCGGCCTTCGCCGGGGCGCAGGCCAGGTAGTTGGCCATCACCATCTGGGAGCCGCCGAGGGCGGAGACGGTGACGATCGAGCCGCCGCCGCCCCTGGCCATCAGCGGTGCGGCGCCGCGCGCGACGCGCAGCCCGCCCTTGTAGTTGGTCTCGATGGCCTTGTCGAGGTGTGCGTCGGTGACCTCGGCCACCGGCAGCAGCGCGCCGTCGGCGGCGCTGTTGACGAGGATGTCGAGCCGGCCGTGCAGCCGGTCGATCTCCGCGAACATCCGGTCGACCTGCTCCTGCCTGGCCACCGATGCGCGGATCAGGTCGACCCGGTGGCCGTCGGCGGTCAGCTCGTCGCGGGTCGCCTTGGCCTGGTCGTGCGAATGGAAGTAGTTGAGGACGATCGAGGCGCCGCGCGAGGCCAGTTCACGCGCGATGGCCTTGCCCACACCCTTCGATCCGCCGGTGACCAGGGCCACCTTGCCTGTCAGGTCTTTCATGGAACACGTGCCCTTCTGGAGCCGATTGGACGAGCGGAAGCCGGGAGCGGGCGGTCAGCCCGCCGCGACGGGCTCCCGGCCGGACAGCTCCGAGACCACGAAGTCGACGATCTTGTCCATGGTGTTGTAGTTCTCCAGGCGGAACCCGGCCTCCCGCGTGGGCAGGCCGTACCGCTTGGAGGCGCGGGCGAGCAGCTCGACCTGCTTCACCGAGTCGACGCCCAGCTCGGCCTCCAGCTGCACGCCGTCCTCGAAGACCTCCTCGGGGTACTCCAGGGCCTCCGCGTACAGGGTCCGCAGCTCGGCGTGGATCTCGGCGCGGTCCGGGGCGTCGGCGGCCGGAGTGGAGGCGGCCGGAGTGGAGGCGGCAGGAGCGGAAGCGGCAGGTGCGGCGGCGGGCGCCGGTGTCTGCACGGCCTTCTTCGGGGTGAAGGCGCCGATGTCGTCGGCGATGCGGCGGAGCACCTCGTCGCCGTGCTCGGCCCAGTACGCCTCGAAGACGTCGGCGGGCACGGTGGGGGCGAGCAGTTCGGCGAGGCCGGGGGCCTCGACCTCACCGGCGAGGCCCGCGTCGCGCAGGATCCGCAGGGTGGCGTCCAGCGCGAGGCCGCCGTCGCCGTCGATCGCGAGGGACGGCAGGGCGCGGATGTCCGAGCCCTTGGTCAGCCGGGCGACGAGCTTGGTCAGCGCGGCACGGCCGCCCGCCTCCACGAATGTGGTGACACCGGCGGCCTGGAGGTGGCGCACCGCGGCGGCGAACCGCACGGGGGTGACGAAGTGCTCGGCGAGGCGGTCGGCCAGGGCGTCGTCGGGCTCGTAGTAGCGCTGGAGGATCGGCGAGTACACCAGGCGCTGCAGCGGGTGCTGGTCCAGCTTGCCGACGTACGCGGCGAATTCGGGGACGGCGGGGGCGAGTGCCGGGGTGTGGAAGGGGAAGGGGGTGTCGATCTCGATGGCGCCGATGCCGAGCTGTCCGGCGATGGCGATGACCCGGTCGAGGACCTCGCCGGGACCGCTCACCACGGTCTGCTCGTCGTGGTTCTCGGTGGCGACGGCCAGCAGCGGGTCGTCGAGCAGGTCAAGGAGGCGGCGGGCGCGGTCGGCGCCGGCCGACAGCGCCACCATGCGGCCCTCGATGCCCTTCTGCCGCTGGATGACCGCCACGCGCTGGGCGACGATCCGCACGCCGTCCTCGACGGAGAACGCTCCGGCGGCGACCAGTGCGGTGATCTCGCCGAGGCTGTGCCCGGCGAGGACGTCCGGGCGTACGCCCTGGGCGTCCAGGATCTCGTACGAGGCCAGACCGGCGGCGTAGATGGCCACCTGGGAGGCCCATGCGTCGTCGTCGAGGAGCCCGCGCAGTTCGGCGCTGTGGTCCCCGAGGACCAGGTCGGTTATTCGGCGCGAGAACAGGTTCATGGTCTCTGCATCAATGCGCTCGAAGATGCGCTTGACCTGCGGGTACTTCTGCGCGGCGCGGCGCAGGGCTTCGCCGTCGAAGCCGCCTTGGCCAGGGAAGAGGAAGGTGGTGCGCAGGTCCGCCGAGGTGTGGACGGTCATGGTCGTGCCTCCAGGCTGGTAGTGCGGTATCGGGATGAGTACGTGAGATGTGTGAGGTACGTCAGGTGTGTGCGTGCCGCGGGGTGCGCGCGCGAGGCGGTGGCTCAGGCGGCCAGGTACTGGCCCATGGGCCCGAGGTTCTTCGCCACGAGCCGGTCGGCGGTGCGGGTCGCGCCGGGGATGTGCCGGGGCGTCCCACGGGCCAGCCAGCGCACCATGCGCAGCTTCCAGCCCGGCGCGGCGCCGGGCTCCAGGTGGTCGAGCAGGGCGTGGATGCTGTCCGGTGAGTAGAACTCCGCCGGGTGGACCATCGTGGCGAACATGCCGACCATCGCGCGGCCGTGCGTGGGGCTGCGGTGCATGGCCTGGATGAACGCCAGTTCCTCCCGCGAGTGGTTCGCGATCGTCGCGTGGTCGCGGGTGTAGCGGTAGTGGCCGGTGACCAGGGCGTCGCGGTCACGGGCGTAGCCGGCGAGGGCGGACGACAGCGATTCGCTGCCGCCCAGGCCCGATCCGATGGCGGCGGCGAGGAGTTCGGCGCCGCGCAGTCCGTCGGTGATCCCGGCGGCGGTGATCGGGTCACGGGTGTAACCGGCGTCTCCGGCGAGGGCCCAGCCGGGGCCGTGCGAGAGGCGCAGGAAGTTGGGCACGGACCCGGTCATCCAGCGGTCGACCCGCTTGGTCTCGCGCAGCAGCTGGGCCCGCTCGGGGTCCACCTCCTCGAACGCGGAGATGACCGTGTGGTCGCGCTCCTCGTCGCTGGTGGCCTTGAAGTCGGCCACCGGCAGGGCCACTCCCACGATGGTGAGCCCGTCGTGGGTCGGCCAGGTGAACGCGTGCTTGCCGTTCTGGCGGTAGGTGCGGACCCGGCCGTCGTGCGGCAGGCCCTCCCAGTAGGACCAGTGGCTCTTGTTGAGGACCGGGTGCGCGTCGTACTTCGGCGCGTCCAGGAGCCGGGCCAGGGTCGAGTTGGAGCCGTCGGCGCCGACGACGACGCGGGCGTGTTCGACGACGGGGGTACGGTCCGCCGTCTCTCCGCGGACACCGGTGACCGTGCCGTCGTCGTCGGTGATCAGCTCACGGACGGACACGCCCGCGCGCAGTTCGGCCCCGGACTTGACCGCGGCGTCCAGCAGGATCTGGTCGAGCTTGCTGCGCTCCGGCGAGTACGCCTCGTCCACCCCGTCCTCGGCGGGCAGCCTGGCCATCAGCTCCACCGGGCCGCTGCGCAGCCCGTACTCGGTGATGGGCGGGCAGCCGGTGGCCTTCAACTCGTCGAGCAGGCCCCACCGTTTGAGGCGCAGGATGCCCGGCGGGTGGACCAGGTTGGTCGCGGCCGCCTTGCCGCCGGGGAACACGGCCCGGTCCAGGAGGAGCACCTTGTGGCCGGCCCGGGAGAGCAGCATGGCCGTGGAGGCGCCGCTGATCCGTGCGCCGACAATGATTGCGTCGTACATCTCGACTCCTGCCACTGGCTGGTCGTCTGCGGGCGATTGCGTGCGGGGGTGTCCGGGACCGTCAGTGCCGCGAGGGCTCAAGACGCTCCGAGGGCTCGGCGCCGCTGATGTCAGGGCGCTCCTCTTCCTGCCACGCGGCGCCGTTCTCCTTGGAGCGGCGCGGTGCGACGAGGATGGCGACGCAGCCGAGGGCCGCGATTCCGGCGCCGATCCAGGTGGCGGGGACCAGGCCGTCCACGAAGTCCTGCGGCGAGGCGTATCCGCCCTGCGCGGTGAACACCGACGTCAGCACGGCAACGCCGAGCACACCGCCGAGCTCACGGAAGGTGTTGTTGGCGCCGGAGGCGATGCCCTGGTCGCGCGGGGCGACGATGTTCATGGCCATCTCGGCGACGGGGGCGAAGAACAGTCCGAGCCCGATGCCGCCGAGCACGAGGCCGGGGACCTGGTCGGCGTACGCGGTGTGCACCTCGGTCACCAGGGCGAGCCAGCCGAGGCCGACGGCCTCGAAGAGCAGACCCGCTGCGACCACGAGACGGTTGCCGAACCGGGCGGAGAGCAGCGCGGTGAGCGGGGCGACGAGGACCGGCATCGCGGTCCACGGAAGCATCCGCACACCCGCTTCGAGCGGCGAGAAGCCCTGGATGTTCTGCATGAACTGGGTCAGCAGGAACACCAGGCCGAACATGGCGGCGAACATCAGCAGGCTGGCCGAGTTGACCGCGCTGAACGACCGGTTGCGGAACAGCCGCATCGGCAGCATCGGATGGCGGGCGCGCAGCTCCCACAGGACGAAGGCCGCGAGGATCACCGCTCCGGCGATCAGGTAGATCAGCACATGGCTGTCGGCCCAGCCGTACTCGGTGGTCCGTACGAGGGCGAACACCACGCCGAACATGCCGAGGCACACCAGGATCGTGCCCACCGGGTCGAGCGTGCTCTCCGGGTGCTTGCTCTCGGCGAGCTTCCACAGGCTGAGGGCCAGGACCAGCACGCCGATCGGCACGTTGACCCAGAAGATCCACTCCCAGGAGATCTTCTCGACGACGGCGCCGCCGATGAGCGGTCCGAGCGCGACGGCGAGTCCGCTCAGCGCGCCCCAGACGCCCAGGGCGAGCGCGCGTCGGCGGGCCGGCACGGCGACCGTCAGGAGGGTCAGGGTCAGCGGCATGACGATGGCGGCGCCGAAGCCCTGCACGGCGCGGGCGATGATCAGCTGCTGGGAGGTGTCGGAGAGCGCGCACGCCGCCGATGCCGCGGTGAAGACGACGAGGCCCACCACGAACATCCGGCGGCGGCCGAAGCGGTCACCGGCCGCCGCACCGGCCATCAGGAAGACCGCGAAGGACAGGGTGTAGGCGTTCACCGTCCATTCGAGGTCCTGGAGGCTCGTGTCGAGGGACTCCTGGATGGCGGGGAGGGCGGTGATGACGACCAGGTTGTCGAGCGCCGCCATGAAGACGGCGAGGCCGGTGACGATCAGGGTCCACACGGAATGACCGCGTGAACTGGACCGACTGGGCATGGGGAACCTTCCGGAAGGTGGGTGGCGGGTGGGGGGAAGGGCAACCGGCTAGGCCGCCGGCCGTGCGTCCATCCCGTCGAGCTCGTCGAGGGCCTCGCGCCACAGCGCCGCCAGCCGGTGGGCACCCGGCAGCCTGCGGTCGTACAGGAAGCTCACCTGCACCCGTGAGCCGCAGGACAGCAGCGTCACGGACAGGGCGTTGCCCGGCAGCAGCACACCGAGCGGGATGACGTCCACCACCGGGTCCTCGCGGAAGGAAAGGCAGGCGGGGAGCGTGTAGTTGGAGGCGTAGAGCGGTGAGGCGCGGGGGCTGAGCAGGCGCTTGACCGTCCAGCGGATCAGGGACGCGGGCAGCAGCGCGATCAGGGCCCTGCTGGCGGGCCGCAGACCGTTGGAGCGCATCCGCTGGGTGCTGGCGACGACTTGCGCGAACGCCTCGGCGGGCGGCACCTTGCGGCCGGGCAGGGTGACGACGGCCGTGGTGAGGTGGTTGCCGACGGCGTCCTCCTCGCCCGTGTACCGGGTGCTCAGCGGCATGCGGACGGGCACGGGTGACGCCCGGAACACCGAGCGCACGTCGCGGCGGCCGTCGCCGGTCGCGCTCCAGGCGGACAGGGCACCCCACAGGGCCATGAGGAAGGCGTCATTGACTGTGCCGCCGAATCCCCGGCCAAGTTCGCTCAGTTCACGCCGGGTCGCGCTCGTGCTGCACACGGCCAGGTTCTCCGCGGAGGGGCACTGCGCCTTGGGCCAGAGCTTGCCGGGCGCGAGCCCTCGCAGCACTCCGGCGCCCACGCTGAGCGCGCCGTGCAGCAGCTCGACGGGACCGGAGGTGAACAGCGGTCCGGTGCGCCGCCCGTCGCGCTCACCGCCCCGGGAGGTCCGGCCCGGGATCGGGGTGCCGAACAGGACGGCGGCGACGTGGGCCGCGCCCATCCCGTCCTCCAGGGCGTGGTGGACGCGGTAGCAGACGGCGTACTCGTCGTCGGCGTAACCGTGCACGAGGTGGATCGTCCACAGGGGGCCGCTCTCGCACAGCGGCCGGCCCGCCAGGGCGCTGAGCACCTCGTCCAGCGAGGTGCCGGCCGGGAGCTTCAGTTCCTGCACGTGGTCGCGCAGGTCGAAGCCGGAGCAGGGGGCACGGAACGCACCGCGCCGTCCGGTCACCGCGCGGTGGGTGAGCCGGGGCAGGCCGGGCAGCCGCTTCGCCAGGTGGTCGTGGAGCTGGTCCAGCGAGGGCGCCGTCCCGCGGAAGCGCAGGAACTGCCCCTGGAGCAGACCTAGTTCCCGGTCCATGGCGAGGAAGACCTCGTCGATCGGGTTGAGTGGATGTTTCACTATCCGCTCCCAGTCGATTGTGTGGGGGAAACCGGCGTCGGTACGGCGGGGCCGCCTTGGGGGCGGCTCATGCCGTGCCCCGGGGGCGGCCCGCGGGGCCGGGCCGGTGACCGCCGCCGGAGCGCCACGATCCGGCGGGCCGGGTACGGCCGTCGCCGCCCGCCCAGCGCGCGTGCGCCGGGCCCGGCACCGTCTGCGGCGCTGCCGCGTCCGCCCGCTGGGCCATCGCCCGCAGGACGGCGGTGACGGCGGCCAGTTCGACGTCGTCGGGGCGTCCGCGCAGCACCGTGAGCGCGGTGTCCGCCGGGGCCGTCACGCGGGCGGGTTGCCGTGCTTGCGCGACGGCAGGTCGACGTCCTTGCTGCGCAGGACACGCAGCGCCTCGATGAGCGAGGAGCGGGTCTGCGCCGGATCGATGACATCGTCGA
Source organism: Streptomyces sp. NPDC032198 (assembly GCF_040636975.1). Lineage (NCBI taxonomy): Bacteria > Bacillati > Actinomycetota > Actinomycetes > Kitasatosporales > Streptomycetaceae > Streptomyces > Streptomyces sp. NPDC032198. The sequence goes on from NZ_JBEZVL010000012.1 coordinate 137,244, forward strand.
TGAGTCCGCGCTCGGCGGCGTAATAGGGGTGCATCAGCTCCGTCTTGTACTCCTTGACCAGCTGGGCCCGGGTCGCCTCCGGGTCGTCCGCGGCGGCGATCTCCCGGCGGAAGACGACGTTCGCAGCTCCCTCCGCGCCCATCACCGCGATCTCGTTCGTCGGCCAGGCGTACGTCAGGTCGGCGCCGATGGACTGGGAGTCCATGACGATGTAAGCCCCGCCGTAGGCCTTGCGCAGCACCAGGGAGATGCGCGGCACGGTGGCGTTGCAGTAGGCGTAGAGCAGCTTCGCGCCGTGCCGGATGATGCCGTTGTGCTCCTGGTCCACGCCGGGCAGGAACCCGGGTACGTCGACGAGGGTGACCAGGGGGATGTTGAAGGCGTCGCAGGTGGTGATGAACCGGGCGGCCTTCTCCGAGGCGTGGATGTCCAGGGCGCCCGCCAGTTGGGACGGCTGGTTGGCGATCACGCCGACGGTCCGCCCGTCCATCCGGGCCAGCGCGCAGATGATGTTGCCCGCCCAGCCCGCGTGCGTCTCCAGGAGTTCGCCGTCGTCGACGATCTCCTGGATCACCGTGCGCATGTCATACGGCCGGTTGCCCTCGGCGGGGACGAGGTCGGCGAGCCCGTCGGTCGTGCGCTCGGCCGGGTCATCGGATTCGAGGACCGGCGGCATCTCCCGGTTGTTGGAGGGCAGCAGCGAGAGGAGGTAGCGCACTTCCTCCAGGCACTCGGCCTCGTCGTCGTAGACGAACGCGGCGACGCCGGAGACCGTGCCGTGGACGTCGGCGCCGCCCAGGCCGTTCTGGGTGATCTTCTCGCCCGTCACCGCCTGGACCACGTCGGGTCCGGTGATGAACATCTGGGAGGTCTCACGGACCATGAAGACGAAGTCGGTGAGGGCCGGCGAGTACGCCGCGCCGCCCGCGCACGGGCCGAGCATCACTGATATCTGCGGGATGACGCCCGATGCCCTGGTGTTGCGCTGGAAGATGCCGCCGTACCCGGCGAGCGCGGAGACGCCTTCCTGGATGCGGGCGCCGGCACCGTCGTTGAGCGACACCAGCGGGGCACCGGCCTTCACGGCCATGTCCATGATCTTGTGGATCTTCGTGGCGTGGGCCTCACCGAGGGAGCCGCCGAAGATGCGGAAGTCGTGGGCATAGGCGAAGACCGTGCGGCCGTGGACGGTGCCCCAGCCGGTGACCACACCGTCGGTGTGGGGCCTGCGGTCCTCCAGCCCGAAGCCGGTGGCGCGGTGTCTGCGCAGCTGCTCGACCTCGGTGAACGAACCCTCGTCGAAGAGGAGTTCCAGGCGTTCACGGGCGGTCAGCTTGCCGCGGGCGTGCTGCGCTTCGGTGGCGCGTGCGCCGGGCCCCTCTTCGGCGGACCGGCGGATGGCGTGCAGGGCACCGATGCTGTCCCGCATGCCGGGCGGGCCGGGCTCGGGCGGATGCGCCGTACGGTGCTGCGTCGGGCTCCCGGCGAGAGCCGCGGGCTTGGCCGGCATGGGCGTGTCCTTTCTCCGTCACCGCGAAAATGGAAGGGGAAAGCAGCGGGTCCGCCGCAGTGCGGGCCTGCTGGATGTGCTTTCCGGGAAGTCCTGGAGAAAGACCGGGCCCGTGACCTCGCGTCTCCCTTTCCAGAAATAAAACTATCTGGCGTTCCTTCGGCAGGGAACTGCACTTTGGTACAGGCGGCGGTCGGAGTGGGCGACAAGGCCTGCCTGTAACCTGGATTCAACACCCAATTTACTGAGCACCTGCGCCACATGAAACTTGACCGTGCGTTCGGCGATGTCGAGCCGCCGCGAGATACTGCGGTTGGAATAGCCCTCACCGAGCAGTTCGAACACTTCCCGCTCCCGTACGGAGAGCAGCGGCACCCGGGCCAACTCGGCTTCCCATGATGTGTGTTGAAGACCACTCCGGCCGACGGAACCGCTGGCGGCCGCGTCCTGCACGGTGCAGCTCACCCGCTCTTTCCCCGTCCCGTCCTTCGGTGTGTGCGAACGGGCAACCACAGCGCGGACCAAGGCAACTCCCCCATGACAGCGAATCCGGAGCTTCAGAACTCCGGCTTTCCTGCCTACGAGTATTGGCCACTCGCACCTGGGTTTGTCAAGAAACGCCAATGCTCTCCCGCAGGACGAGAATCCGGGCGGCGCCAATCCCGGCACGTGAGAAACGACAGTCGTTTCTCACGTGCCGAGAAGCGCACATTGTGTGAAGGCCGAGCGCCTCAGCATGCCATCTGGAGGCAGTATTATGACAGCGACATTAAATCGCGATTTCGGCTTCGGTTCCGCGGAACTCACGCCTGCGGAAGTGAAGTCCCGTCAGAAAGAGCTGGCGGTCTCCGCCGACCAGGCGCCGGGCCCACCGGTCTCGGTGAACGCGTCGGCGGCCTCCTTCATGGCCCACAGCGCACTGGCCGACCACTGCGGCATGGCGTGCTGGGGCTTGAGCACCGAGACGGAGCCCATGATCAGCCCGTCCCAGCGGACGGGCGCCGCAAGGCCGTTCCAGCCCGCGGCACACTCCTCCGAGTCGACGGCCACCCCTTGCTCGCGCACCGCCTTGAGGGAGGTGAGCAGGGCACCTTGGTCCCGGAACGCCCCGGGGCCCGCCTCCACGGGAGGCGGTTCCGCGAGCACGCCCTCCTGGATGACCTCCGGCAGGTGGGCGAGGATCGCCCGCCCGCAGGCCCCTGTACGCAGCGACTGGAAGACCAGCAGGAGCGCGCGCCTGCTGATGCCGAGCTCCGCCAGGTCGGAGTCGCCGACGGCCATGTCCAGGCACTGTTTCCTGGCCCCGCCGAACGGGGCGAGACCGAAGAGGAAAACGAGTCCCCCGTCGGTGGCCTTGCGCAGGTCCTCGAGCACCTCGTGCGCCACATCGGTGTTGGGCGCGTGCGTGAGGGCCTTCAGGCCGAGCCGCGCGGCGCCGGGGCCGAGCCGGTAGAGGCCGCGCCCCTCTCGTACGAATATCCCGTCATGGATGCCGGACTGCAGAATGCGATGGACCGTCGAGTCGTCGAGGCCGGTCGTCTCGGCCAGCTCCCCGGGACCGTGCACCTGCCCCTCGAGCTCGGTGAAGGCACTCTGGACCCGGAAGACCCGGACGGCGTGATTGCTTCCCTGATTACCGTTCTTGACCATGTTCCCCGTTCCCCTGTTGGGCGCCCTCGCCGGCGCCAACCGCCCGTGCCTGACAAAACGACACGGACCCCTACGACCCTAGCGTCGCCTGCCCGGTATGCCGACTGTGTGATCATGAACATTGCGACACACGGGGTGGGACGTTTACGGGTGGGGAGCAAAAGCCCAACGGAGCGCTGCCCGGACGCAGTTGGAGGGGCTCATCCAAGGTCGGGAAGTGGCCATAATCACTACCGCCCGCGCCGGGCCACGGTCACCCCTTCAGGATTCCCGGAGCACCTTCGCGAGCACGCCGTCGCCCGACAGCCCGATGCGGCCGGCCCGCACCCCGTCCCCCACGGTCAGCGCGCCCCGGCTCACCTCCACGCAGGTCTCCGAGTCCAGCACCAGACGGACGTCGGGCTCCGCGAGTGAGGGCCCGTCACCGCAGGACTCCGCCCCGTCCCCGACCCGCAGGTGGAACTCACCCTCGTCCAGGCGCACTTCCACCACTCCTTCGGCGCCGAGGCCCGCCAGGGCGCGCAACAGGGGCAGCGCGAACCAGTGGGCACGGACCGCGTCCGTCGGAGCCCGCTCCTGGAGGGCGGGCGCACCCCAGGTGGCCAGCGCCTGGAGCACCGGCAGCAAGGCACGTCCCCGCTCGGTCAGTTCATAGACGTACGCGGCCGAGGGCGGGGCAAGGCGGCGGCGCGTCGTCAGGCCCTCGCGCTCCATGTCCTTGAGCCGCGACGCCAGGACGTCCGTGCTCACGCCCGGCAGGTCGGCGTGCAGGTCGGTGTAGCGGCGCGGCCCGACCAGGAGCTCACGGACGATCAACAGGGTCCAGCGGTCACCGACGGCGTCGAGGGCGCGGGCGGCGGCGCAGTACTGGTCATAGCTTCGGCGGGACCTGGCGGCAGGTGGCATGCGACCCATGCGGCACAGTCTATGCAAGTTGTTGGACTTTCCAAGCTCCCGCTTGGTAAAACCAAGTAACTCACGTCACGGGAGGCACAGCGCATGGAGTTCCGGCAGTCCAGCAAGCTCAGCGAGGTCTGTTACGAGATCCGGGGCCCGGTCATCGAGCACGCCAACGCCCTGGAGGAGGCGGGCCACAGCGTCCTGCGCCTGAACACCGGAAACCCCGCGCTCTTCGGCTTCGAGGCGCCCGAGGAGATCGTCCAGGACATGATCCGGATGCTCCCCCAGGCACACGGCTACACGGACTCGCGCGGCATCCTCTCGGCCCGCCGCGCCGTCGCCCAGCGCTACCAGGCGCTCGGCCTCGACGAGGTCTCCGTGGACGACGTCTTCCTGGGCAACGGCGTCTCCGAGCTGGTCACCATGGCCGTCCAGGCGCTCCTGGAGGACGGCGACGAGGTCCTCATCCCCGCACCGGACTTCCCGCTGTGGACCGCCGTGACGACCCTCTCCGGGGGCAGGGCCGTCCACTACACGTGCGACGAGTCCGCGGACTGGTACCCGGACCTGGACGACATGGCGTCGAAGATCACCGACCGCACGAAGGCCGTCGTGATCATCAACCCGAACAACCCGACGGGCGCGGTGTATCCGAAGGAGATCCTGGAGGGCATCCTCGACCTCGCCCGCCGCCACGGCCTGATGGTCTTCGCCGACGAGATCTACGACCAGATCCTGTACGACGACGCCGTCCACCACAGCGTCGCGGCCCTCGCCCCCGACCTCGTCGTCCTGACCTTCTGCGGGCTCTCCAAGACGTACCGCGTGGCGGGCTTCCGCTCGGGCTGGCTGGTCGTCACGGGCCCGCGGCAACACGCGAAGAGCTACCTGGAGGGGCTGACCATGCTCGCCTCCATGCGGCTGTGCCCGAACGCCCCCGCTCAGTACGCCATCCAGGCCGCGCTCGGCGGCCGCCAGTCCATCCGCGAGCTCACCGCTCCGGGCGGCAGGCTGTACGAGCAGCGCGACATGGCGTGGCGGAAGCTGAACGAGATCCCCGGCGTCTCCTGCGTGAAGCCCAAGGGTGCCCTCTACGCCTTCGCGCGCCTGGACCCCAAGGTGCACGCCATCCACGACGACGAGAAGTTCGTCCTGGACCTGCTCCTCCAGGAGAAGATCCAGGTCGTCCAGGGCACGGGCTTCAACTGGCCGCGCCCCGATCACTTCCGCATCCTGACGCTCCCTTACGCTGACGACCTCGACGCGGCGATCAGCCGCATCGGCCGCTTCCTCAGCGGCTACCGCCAGTAAGGCCGCCAGTAGGAACGCATGACGACGGGGGTCGCGTGTCTCTCTGCTCCACCTGCCAGGTCCCTTCACTCACCCAGTTCGCCTCGCCCGACCTCGTCGAGCGGATCGTGTACGGCGGCCACGACCGGGCCGCCGACCCGGCCTGGGCCGAATCGGGCGCCTCCACTCTCGACGACTACGCCCGCTGGTGCGGCCATCTGTGCGGGCTGACGTGCCTGCGGATGGCGCTCGGCCCGTCCGCGCCCCCGCTCTTCGAGCTGCGGGACGGCGCGCTGAAGTACGGCGGGTACACGGAGGATGCCGACGGCACGATCCGCGGGCTGATCTACGCCCCGTTCGCGGAGTACGTGCGGGAGGTGCACGGCGTCAACGCCACGGTGCACCGGCACCTCACGGTGGACGAGATCACCGGCCTGCTCGACGAGGGCCGCTCGGTCATGGTCTCGGTGCACTACGAGATCCGCCGCCCGCACCGGCCCTCGCCCGGCCGGGGCGGCCATCTGGTGCTGGTCACGGGACGCTCCGCGGACGGCGGTCTGCACCTGCACAACCCGTCCGGGGTCGACGCGGGGACGCGGATGGCGGACCTGTCGCTTTCGGCCTTCGAACCGTTCTTCGCCGGACGCGGGGTGTCCTTGCCCTGACAGAGGGTCATCCGTGCTGCCAGGATGGCGCGATGATGCGTGGAGGCAAGGTCGCCGTCGTGGGTGGGAGCATCGCCGGATGCGCCGCCGCACTCGCCGCGTACCGCGGTGGCGCCGATGAGATCACGGTGTACGAGCGGGCCGCGGGACATCTGGCGGACCGCGGAGTCGGGCTCGCGGTGCACAACTCCCGTTACGCGGAGCTGGATTCCGCCGGGTATCTGGACGCGGACATGCCGTGGGTGCAGCTGGAGCGGCGCCGCTGGTACGTGCGGGACGGGTCGGCGGCCGGGCCGCTGGGGCACGAGGTCGGGGCGATGCCGTTCCCTTTCCGTACCTACAACTGGGGTCCCCTGTGGCGTGAGTTGCGCGGCCGTGTACCCGAGTCCGTGGTCTTCCGGACGGGCGTGACGGTGGGGGACGTACGCCCGGGTGCCGAGGGCGTGGAGGGCGCCGATGTGGTCACCGCCGAGGGCGCCGAGCGGGTCGACCTGGTGATCGGTGCCGACGGCTACCGCTCCGTGGTCCGCGAGACGGCGTTCCCCACCGTGCGTCCCGCGTACGCGGGTTACCTCGCCTGGCGCGGCGCCTTCCCGGTCGACCGCCTTGCCGACCCGGAGCTGTGGGCGAAGGAGGACTGCGCCTACGTCGTCTTCCCCGGCGGCCACGTCATCGTGTACCGCATCCCCGACGGAGTCGGCGGGCACCGCGTCAACTGGGTCCTGTACACGGCACCGCCGCCGGACCTCGATCTGGGGCTCGGCCTCGACCTGCGGCTCACCGCGCCCACCAGCCTGCCGCCCGGCGGACTCACGGAGGCCCTCTCCTCTCATCTCACGTACGTGTGCGACGAGTTGCTGCCGCCCTACTGGGGCGACCTCGTCCGTGCGACCACTCCCGACGAGCTCTTCCTCCAGCCGATGTACGACTACACGGCGCCCCGCTACACCTCGGGCCGTGTACTCCTGATGGGCGACGCGGCCACCGTCGCCCGGCCGCACACCGGGGCGGGCGCGGTCAAGGCACTGCAGGACGCGACGGTCCTGGAGTCCGCCTTCGCCACGGCCACGACCTGGCCGGACGCGCTCGACACGTACGACACGGACCGCACCGTCGCCGGGGCCGCCATGGTCGACCTCGGGCGCCGCCTGGGCCACGCGCTCGTCGAGGAGACGCCGCCGTGGCGGTCGATGGACCAGACGGCGCTGGAGACGTGGTGGAAGCAGGCCGACGGGGGCGGGGCGTTCGGGGGCCGTGAGCTGAAGCGGTGATCCGCGGTCGCGGGCCGAGGCGGTGAAGGACGATACCCACCTGCCGGTTTGGGTATGCACCGCCAAGATCAATAAGATCCGGCGATGATCACAAGACAACGGCTGGCGGCCGGGGCCCTCGCCCTGCTCGCCGCCCTGAGCGCCGGGCTCGGCACCGCCGGCCCCGCCGCGGCCGACGGCGAAGAACCGGCACAGCCCTCCCCCAAGGTCGAGCTGCTCCTCGACGTCAGCGGTTCGATGCGGGCCCGCGACATCGACGGCAAGTCCCGGATGGCCGCGGCGAAGCAGGCGTTCAACGAGGTGCTCGACGCCACGCCGGACGAAGTCCAGCTGGGCATACGGACGTTGGGCGCCAACTACCACGGCGACGACCGCAAGACGGGCTGCAAGGACACCGAGCTCCTCTACCCGGTCGCCGAGCTCGACCAGGCGGGGCGCACCGACGCGAAGACCGCGGTGGCCACGCTGGCGCCCACCGGCTGGACGCCGATCGGCCCCTCCCTCCTGAAGGCCGCCGACGACCTCAAGGACGAGGACAAGGAGCGCAGCCGCCGCATCGTCCTCATCTCCGACGGCGAGGACACCTGCCAGCCGCTCGACCCCTGCGAGGTGGCCCGCAAGATCGCCGCCGAGGGCATCCACCTCACGGTCGACACGCTCGGCCTGGTGCCGGACGCCAAGACCCGCGACCAGCTGAGCTGCATCGCGGAGGCCACCGGCGGTACGTACACGTCGGTGCGGCACACCGATGAACTCTCGGGCCGCGTCAAGCAGTTGGTGGACCGCGCCGCTGACCCCGTGGCCACTCCGGTGGCGGCCGAGGGCGCCGCCCAGTGCTCCGAGGCCCCGCAGCTCAAGGCGGGCGTCTACACCGACCGGGAGAAGTTCGGCGAGCACCGCTGGTACCGCGTCGACGTCAAGCCCGGCCAGGAGCTGCGCGCTTCCGTCAGCGTCGGCGCCGACCGCGCGGTGAACCAGGACTACGGCGTGCTGCTGCGCGCCTCGACGACGCACGGACGCGAGATCGTGCGCGGCTCCGAGGCGGGCGACGGACGCACGGACGTGATCTCGACCGGTCTGCGCTATCCGAAGCCGGAGTCGGACGACGAGGCCGATGACGGCGATGACGGCGATGACGGCGGTGAGCCCGCCGCCGAGACCGTGTGTCTCCAGGTCAGCAACTCCTTCTCGGCGCCCTCCTCGGTCAAGACGACCCCGGGTCTGCCCGTGGAGCTGGCCGTCGACCTGGTGGACGCGCCCGACGAGGCGTCGGACGTGGCGTCCTTCGGCCTGGGCAACGGCTGGTGGCTGCTCGGCGTACTGATCCTCACCGGCTTCGTCGCCGGTCTGGTCTGGGGCTGGGTCTCACGCTGGCGCTTCGCGGTCTGGAGGACCAACTGATGCGTACGACACGTGTGCTGAGCCGGGCCGGCCTGCTGGCCGGCGCCGCGCTGCTCGCCCTCTCAGGGGCCGCGGGAGCGGCATTCGCCGACGACTCCGACGACGCGGACGACAAGTCCGCCGCGCCGACCGAGGCCGGTACGTCCTTCCGTACGGCGACGGCGATCCGTCCCGACCAGGAGGCGACGGCGGAGGCCTCCACCGGCGACTACCTGTACTGGTCGTTCCCCGCGGACATCGGACAGCGCCCCACCGTGCACGCCACGGTGAAGCTGCCGAAGGACGCCGCCCGGCACGGCGACTCCACCTGGCAGGTCGATGTCTACGACGGACTGCGGCGCCGCCAGGCGTGCCGGTTCGGGGCGCAGACGAAGACGGCCGCGCAGGACGCCGCCACGGTCGAGCTGTCCTGCACGCTGCGCACCGTGCGCGCCTTGGCCGAGCCGTGGGCCAACGACCCGCTGCCCGGCACGTACTACGCGCGCCTGACGGTCACCGGCCTCAAGGCGGACGACCTGGGTCTTCCGATGCGGGCAGCGACGAAGGTCACGTCGAGCGACGCGGGCGGTGCGCAGGCGGTGGACGGCGCGCTCGCGGAGCCCTTGGTGCCGGGCATCGGCACGAAGACGGCGGCGGAGGCCGGTGAGCCGGAGGACGGCTGGGCCTCGGGCTGGTGGTCGTCCCGCTGGCTGTGGACCGCGGGCGGCGGCATTCTCGGCGCCCTCGCGGGCATCGGGGGCTACTGCCTGACGCGCGGCTCGGGCCGCCCGGCGCGCGTACCTGCGGGGATCTAGTCTCGGTGGTGGCCGGACCAGGCTTCTCGCCGGTCCGGCCACCACCGACAGACTCGACAGACAGGAAGTTCCGCACCATGGGTGACCTGCTCCTCGTCCGGCACGGCGAGACCGAGTGGTCGATGAACGGCCGGCACACCAGCTGGACGGACATCCCGCTCACCGAGAACGGCAAGGAGCAGGCGCGCGGGCTCGCATCGCTGGTGGGGCGGTTCCGGATCGGGGCGGCGTTCACGAGCCCCCGGACGCGCGCCAGGGAAACGGCGGAGCTGGCCGGGTTCCCGGACGCCCGGGTGGATCCCGACCTGGGTGAGTGGGACTACGGGGCGTACGAGGGGGTCACGACGGTGGAGATCCATCGCACCCGCCCCGACTGGTATCTGTTCACGGACGGTGTGGCCCCGGGGCCCGCCGAACACCCCGGTGAGACCCCGGAGCAGGTCGGTGAGCGGGCCGACCGGATGCTGGCCAAGGTCGACGCCGCGCTCGCCAACTACGAGAGCAGCGTGGTCCTCTTCGCGCACTCCCACTTCCTGCGGGTGCTGACGGCCCGGCGCCTCGGACTGCCGGTGTCCGGTGGGTCGTTGTTCCAGCTGGCCACGGGAACGGTCTGCCGCCTCAGCACGGAGCACGGCCGCCCGGTGGTGGCGAGCTGGAACATTCGGCCATGAAAACAGGCAGACTCTGTCTCATATAGCACTCTCTCCACCATGAAGGATCGCGAATGATCACGCTCAAGAAGGAAGACGGACCGGCGGATCTGGGCGGCGTGACCCGTCTGTCCATAGGGGTGTCCTGGGACCCGACCGTCGGCAGCAGCGGCGGTCTGCTGGGCAAGCTCCGTCAGAAGGCCGGCACGGACCTCGACCTGATCGCCATCGCGATGGCGGGGGCGGACCCGGTGCGCCTCGCGGGCCTCGACTCCCTTGACCCGCTGGGCAACGGATCGCTGGTGCACAGCGGCGACAACCAGACGGGCAAGGGCGACGGCGACGACGAGACGGTCACCGTCGAGTTCGAGCGCGTCCCGGACAACATCACGTCCATCGTGTTCGTCGCCGCCGCGTACAAGAAGCGCAGCGCCTTCCAGAACGCGCGCAACATCAGCTTCAAGGTGTACGACGCCACGGGCGGCAGCACCCAGCAGGTCGCCGACATCTGGCCGAGCCTGCTCACGAACGACAACGGCTGCGCCGTGGCCAAGGCGATCCGCGAGGGTTCGTCCTGGAAGCTCCAGGTCATCAACGAGACCGGCAAGATCAAGCAGGGCGACGAGCAGGCCCTGATGCGCTTCGCGATGAGCAAGTAGCGCACGTAGCGGGAGTCCGGGCCGGCCGCACCACCGCGGCCGGCCCGGTTGCGGGCCCGGCCCGGTCGCGGACCCAGCCCGGTTGCGAACACGGCCCGGTTCGACACGCACCCCCAAGATCATCAAGACTTGCGGTCATGCGATACGGCGTGAACCTCCTCAACTTCGGCTCCGGCACCACCCCCGACTCCCTCGTCCGGCAGGCGACCGACGCCCGTGAACTGGGCTTCGGCTTTGCGATGATCTCCGACCACATAACGGTCACCCCCGACGTGCACGCGGTCTATCCGGCCCCGTTCTACGACCAGTTCGTGCTCGCCGCGCATCTCGCGGGCCGCGTACCGGGGCTGCGGCTCGGCACGACGATCACCGTGATCCCCTACCGCCACCCGCTCCAGACCGCCCGCCTGGCCGCCAACATCGACCAGCTGAACGAAGCGGGCTTCATCCTCGGCGCCGGTGTCGGCTGGTCCCGCGCCGAGTACGAGGCGCTGGGTGTCCCGTTCGAGGAGCGCGGCGCCATCACCGACGAGTACCTCACCGCGATCCGCGCCGCGTGGTCCGAGGAGACGACCTCCTTCCAGGGCCGGTACGTCGCCTACGAGGACATCCGCAACGCCCCCGCCCCCGCGACGCCCCTGCCCGTCTGGGTCGGCGGCAACTCCCCGGCCGCCCAGCGCCGCGCCGCCCGGCTCGGCGAGGGCTGGCACCCGTTCATGCCGACGCTCGAAGCCGTGCGTACGGCGCTGCCCCGGATCGCGGCGGAGGCCGAGGCCGCCGGGCGCCCCGCCCCGGACCTCGTGCCCCGCCTGCAGCTCAAGCTCACCCCGCAGCCGGACACGGCGGACCGCCCCCTCGGGCACGGCAGCGTCGACCAGCTCCGCGCCGACCTGGAGGCCCTCGCCGGGCTCGGCGCCACGGACGTGCTGCTCGACACCTACCCCGGTACGCCCGGCGAGCGCGGCAGCGCCGACGACGACCGGCGCACGCTGGAGCTCGTCGCCGAGAAGGTGGTCGACCCCGCCACGGGAACCGTTCGCTGAGCCGGCAGCCTGCGGACAGGTGACGTCCGGCGGCCGTTGTCAGTGGGGCGAGGCACTATCGGAACCAGACAGATGGACCTGGGGAAGAGGTGGGCGCATGACGAAGCCTCCGACGGCCGCTCAGCGGCGCGTCATCGAGGCCGCCGACCCGGCGACGGGACGGCTGACCGGGAGCGAGGCACAGCTCGCGGGACTCGTGCGCCACCGCCTCGCCTTCCGGCACCCCCGTCCGCCGCACGCCTATTTCCTGACGCCCACGGGCCATCGCATACGGGAGGGCGCACAGGCCCCTCCCGCCGCCGAAGCTCCCGGCCCTCCCCCGGCGGCTCCCGTGGCGTCCGGTCTCTTCGCCGCCCGCACCGGCGCCGAGCCCGAGCCATCGCCGGGCACCGCCGTCCGCCCTGAGGCTCGCGCACGTGACGTACGCAGCGCCTGGGAGGGCCTCCTGGAGATGCGCCGCATGACCAATCCGGACGGTGCGCGGGGCCGTCCCTGTGCCTGGGAGCGGACGCATCTGGTGCAGGCCGCGGCGCTGGCCCTGGAGGCGGCGGGCTGCCCGCCGGGTCCCGACGGCTATCGGGTGGGCGAGACACCGCAGCCCGAGGCCGTCGCCGTACGCGATGCGGCAGCCGAGGGACTGCGGGCGTGCGCGACCGCGCTGGAAACCGCGGGCTGGCAGGTCAGCGAACACGCGGAGCGGCCTCATGGCACGCGCTATCTCCTCGCCTCGCCCCGCAGGAACTAGGCGATCTTGGAGCCGTTGATGGGAACCGTCGAAAGGAATGCCGTGTCCGAGCAGTTTTCCGTGAGCATCAGCGTCCGTGGGTACGAGACGGACTCGCAGGGCCATCTGAACCAAGCCGTCTACCTCCAGTACGCCGAGCACGCCCGCTGGTCGGTGCTGCGCGCGGCGGGCATCGAGCAGGCCGATCTGCTCGCCAAGGGGGTGGGTCCGGTCGCCCTGGAGAACACCATCCGCTACTTCAGCGAGCTGCGCGCGGGCGACGAGGTGGAGGTGACCTGCACCTTCGTGTGGGGCGAGCGCAAGACGTTCCGCATCGAGCAGTCGATCCGCAAGACGGACGGCACCCAGGCCGCGGAGGTGCACTCCGTCGGTGGCCTCCTGGACCTGGCCGAACGCCAGATGGTGACCGATCCGCGCGAGTACTTCAGGGCGCTGGCGGACGACCCGACGGTGATCGGCCTCTGACCGGCGCCCCCGGGAACCCGGAAATCCGGGAACTAGATGGGCGGGTGATCGTTCTTTCAAGTACCAGCAGAGCCCGATCACTTACCGGAGGCCCCCGTGTCGGACCGCGACCCCCAAGCCGAAGCAGCCGCGGAGATACGCGCGCGCATCGACACCAGCACGCCGCACTCCGCGCGCTTCTGGAACTACTTCGTGGGCGGCAAGGACAACTACGAGAAGGACCGTGAACTGGGCGACCACATCAAGGGGATCCACCCCGGCCTGGTCGACGTGGCGCGTCTGAGCCGGCAGTTCCTCGGCCGCGCGGTCCGGCATCTGGCGACGGAGCAGGGCATCCGCCAGTTCCTCGACATCGGCACGGGCCTGCCGACCGCCGACAACACGCACGAGGTCGCCCAGCGCGTGGCCCCGGACTCCCGGATCGTGTACGTGGACAACGACCCGCTCGTCCTCGCCCACGCCCGCGCGCTGCTCACCAGCACGCCCGAGGGCGAGACCTCGTACATCGACGCCGACCTCTACTCCCCCGAAGCCATCCTGGAGTCGGCGAGCGCGACCCTCGACCTCTCCCGGCCGGTCGCCCTGATGATCCTCAACACCCTTGGCCACGTGGGTGATTACAAGGAGGCGCGCGAGTTGGTGTCCCGGCTCATGGCGGGTCTGCCGTCCGGCAGCTATCTGGTGATCAGCGACAGCACCGCCACCAGCGAGGGCATGATCGCGGCGTCGGACGCGTACAACAAGAGCGGCGCGATTCCCTACCACGTACGGAGCGTGGAGGAGATCGGCGGCTTCTTCGACGGCCTCGAACTGGTGGATCCCGGTGTCTCCCAGGTCACCCGGTGGCGCCCCGACTCCGAGGACGCCACACCGGTCGACGCGTACGGAGCGGTGGCCCGCAAGCCGTAGCCACCTCGGCATCTCGCCACCCGCAGGGCGCCCGCGAGCGGCGGGGGCTACGCGTCCGCCAGCCCCCGCTTCTCGTCGTAGTCCGCGCGCGACTCCGCGATCGTCACCCGGTGCCGCTCCGCCCACCCCGTCAGGGTCAGCAGCGTGCCGTGCAACTCCTCGGCGACCGGCGTCAGTTCATACTCGACCTTCGGCGGGACCGTCGGATACACCCTGCGCGTGAGCAGGCCGTCGCGCTCCAGGTTCCGCAGGGTCAGGGTCAGCATGCGGCGGCTGATGCCCTCGATGCTGCGCTCCAGCTCCGTGAAGCGGATGGGGCCGTGGGCCGCCGCGACCAGGATCGGGATGCTCCATTTTCCCACCACCCTGTCAAGAACTTCCCGCAGCGGACACGCCTGCGCGTTCACCACCTGCGCCGTAACACCGGTGTTCCCTTGGGACATCAAAGTTCCTCCTTCACCCGGCCTCCATGGTCACGCACGATGAACCCCGTTACAAGTCGTGCACCTATGCAGTTCATGGAGGTTTTCATCGTGTCCGAGGCCAAGGAACGTCCCACCGCACCACGCTCCCGCCGGGCTTCGCTCGCCGTGCTGTCCTCGGGTCTTCTGATGACGATCATCGACGGCAACATCGTCACCGTCGCGATGCCCGCCATCCAGAGCGACCTCGGCTTCTCGGCGCCGGGTCTCGCCTGGGTCGTGAACGCCTACCTCATCGCCTTCGGCGGACTGCTCCTCCTCGCGGGCCGGCTCGGTGATCTCATCGGCCGCAAGCGGATGTTCGTCTCGGGCCTCGCCGTGTTCACCGCGGCATCGGTGCTGTGCGGAGTCGCCACCGACCAGGGCCTGCTCATCGCGGCACGCGCCGTGCAGGGCGTCGGCGGGGCGATGACCTCGGCGGTCGTGCTCGGCATGCTGGTGGCGCTCTTCCCCGAGCCGCGCGAACAGGCCAGGGCCATCGCGGTGTTCAGCGCGGTCGGCGCGGCGGGCGGCGCGCTCGGCACGTTCCTGGGCGGTGCGCTCACCGAACTCCTCACCTGGCACTGGATCTTCCTGATCAATCTGCCGATCGGGGCCGTCGCGTTCGTCGCGGCGGTACGCGTCCTGGCGAACGACCGCGGCACAGGTCTGGCCGGGGGCGCCGACTACCCGGGCGCGGCGCTCGTCACCGGCGCGCTGATGCTCACCGTCTACACCATCGTCGGCTCCGCGGAGCACGGGACGCCCGCCACGCTCGCGCTCGCCGCACTCTCCCTCGCTCTGTACGCCGCCTTCGCCGTGCGCCAGACCCGAACGGCCCGCCCGCTGCTGCGCCTGCGCGTCTTCCGCTCCCGCATCCTGACCGGCGCCAACGCCGTGCAGATCCTGATGATCGCCGGGATGTTCGGCTTCCAGTACATCGGTGCGCTCTACTTTCAACGGGTGCTCGGATACGGCGAGTTGCAGACCGGCTTCGCGTTCCTGCCCGCACCCGTGGTCATCGGTGTCCTGATGGTGGGCCTGTCCGCCAGGTTGATCGGCCGCTTCGGCCCATACCGTTCGCTGCTCGCGGGGCTCGCCCTCATCACGGCCGGTCTCGCCCTGCTCGGCCGCCTGCCCGCCGACGGTTCGTACGTCGTCGACGTGCTCCCCGCGATGCTGCTGCTCGGTGCCGGGTTCGCGGCGGCGATGCCCGCGGTGACGGGGCTCGCGATGTCCGGGGCACGCGAGGAGGACGCGGGCGTGGCATCCGGACTCTTCAACACCACGCAGGTGGTGGGCGGTTCACTGGGCCTCGCGGTGCTGACCACGCTGGCGGCCGGCCGCACGGAAACCCTTCTCGCGGACGGCGGGCAGACCGTGGCGGCCACGGCCGACGGCTACCGCCTCGCCTTCTGGGTGGCCACGGGCATCGCGACCGCGGGCCTCGCCCTGGCGGCCGTACTGCTCCGCCCGGAGCGCGGGACGACCGCCTCCTCCGATACGCACACCCCCGCCACCGCCGCGGTCGAGCAGGAGCAGGAACACCGCGAGCACGTGGCGGCGTGAAGTGCCTGTTAGACCGATCCGGGTACGCCTCTTGCCTCACGGATGGCCGGGCCATTACGGTCCGGCCAGCCGTGAATCTACGCGCGTCGTGCACCAATCGAGAGGCCCCTGACCATGCGTAAGACCGTTCTGTCCGCAATGACCGCACTGGGCGCGGGAATTGCCCTCGCGCTCAGCACCGGCCTGTCAGCGGCGCAGCCGGAGTCAGGACGGTGGCATCAGATCGGGGACGACATGAAGTCCGGCATCAGCGGGCTCGCCGTCACCTCTCGTTCGGGTGACGACCTTCGCGCCCTCGTCGTACGCGACAACAAGCGGCCCGGCGAGAACCGCATCGCCGAGGTGACCCACCGCGCCGGCCGGCCCGCCGAGGTCGCGGCGATCACCTGGCAGGACGGCATCGAGCCGGTCGACCTGGAGGCGGTCGACGCGGTGCCGGGGACGTCCGACGAGTACGTGGCCGTGGCCAGTCGTGGGCTCGCCTACCACGTCAAGCTGACCGACGCCGGGGAGAGCGCGGAGGTCCTGGACATCACACCGCTGCCGTCGATCGGCTCGGGCGACAACTTCGAGAGTTTCACGCTGACCTCACGGCACGGGAAGACAGCGGCGGTGTGGGCGGACCGGGGCGAGGGCGCGGACCGCCCCGCGACGCTCTACGCGGCGCGGTTCTCGGTCAACTCCTACGGTGAGTCGAAGTTCGGCGCGGTGCACAAGGCGACCCTCCGCGCGCCGTACCCGACGGGGAACGTGCGCCACGCCTCCGACATCGAGGTGACCAAGTCGGGCCGCATCCTCGTCAGTTCGGCGTCCGACGCCGGTGACGACGGACCGTTCGACTCCGCCGTCAGCGACGCGGGCAAGCTGACCGTCACCTCCGCCGGGAAGGTCCGGCTGTCCGTCGACAGGTCGCCCGAACTCCTCGGCACGTTCAAGGGCTACAAGATCGAGGCCCTGCACTGTGTCCCCGGCTCCGACCTCGCGGCCCTCGGCACGGACGACGAGAACGCGGGCGGCTCCCTCACCACGCGCCACCTCTGCGACTGACACCCGCACGATCGGCCGTCAGCGCCCTGGAGCGGTGACGTCGGCCCACACCGTCTTGCCGACGTCCCGCCCGACCACGCCCCACACGTCGGCCAACGCCGCCACGATGACGAGGCCCCGGCCCGAAGCAGCCTCGGGCACGGGTAGTTCGGTCACCCCGGACGGCCTGCGCTCGCTCAGGGTGTCCGACACCTCGATACGCAGCGTGTGCGCGTGGAGCGCCAGGCGGAGCTCGAAGTCACGGCCGGGTACGCGGCCGTGGGTCACGGCGTTCGCCGCGAGCTCGGCGACGATCGCCTCGACGGCGTCGGACAGCTCACTGTCGTACGGGATGCCCCAGCCGTCCAGGTGATACCTGGTCAGCCTGCGTGCGAGGCGAGCGCCTCGGGGCGTGGAACTCAGGCGCTGGGTGAGTTCCCGCAGGGGCGTGGCGGGTTGGGCTTGGGTCGGCATGGCAACCACCGTGGCCGTACCGGTGGCCGTGCACCAGCAACCAAACTCGTACGCTCCGTCAGCGTACGAGCACAAAGGGTGGACAGACGGGGTAACGGACCGTGACCATGGGGCTGTTGGCGGGGATCAGCACACGAGCGTCGGGGGTTACCCGTGATGTCGTCAAGCAGCAAAGAGCCTGTGCCGTCGGACGGCATGAAGACCTTCGGCGCGGTACTCAAGAGCTTCCGCAAACGCGCCGGGGCGACCCAGGAGGGGTTGGCCGATGAGGTCGGGTGCTCCTCGCACTTCCTGGCCTCGATCGAGCAGGGCAGGCGCTTTCCACCACCCGGCTTCATCGATCAGTGCGAGGCCGCACTCGACGCGTTCGGCACCCTGCGGCTCGCCGCGAACCAGCTGTCGCGCAAGCCGGGTCTCGCGTCCTGGTTCCGCCAGTGGGCCCTCCTTGAGCAGGAGGCGCTGGCCCTCAACACGTACGAATGCCGACTGATTCCGGGCCTGTTGCAGACGGCGGCCTACGCCCGCACGCTCTTCGTCAATCAGCTTCCGCCGCTGGGCGACGAGCAGATCGAGGCGCAGTTGGCGGCTCGGATGGAACGGCAACAGCTGCTGACGGACCGGCCGAACACGGCGTACAGCTTCATCCTTGAGGAACATCTGTTCCTGCGCCGCATGGGCGGGCATGACGTCACCATGGAACTCATCGACCACGTCCTCGGCCTCGCCGAGCGTCGGAACATTGAACTTCAGGTCATGCCGGTGGTGAGAGAGAGCCATGCGGGCATGGACGGGCCCATGCGGTTGCTGGAGACTCCAGAGAACAAGTGGTTCGCCTACGCCGAGGGGCAACGGAGCGGTCTGTTCATCTCCGACCCAAAGGAGATCAGTGTGCTCCACAAGCGGTATGCCAGGATGCGCGCACAGGCTCTCTCGTTCGAAGACTCGGTGAGCCTGTTGGAGCGGATGCGAGGAGCAGCATGAGCACCCCCGAACTGGCCTGGTTCAAAAGCAGCTACAGCAGTGGCGGCTCCGGCGACTGTGTAGAGATCGCCCTCACCTGGCACAAGTCCAGCTATAGCGGCGGTGACGGCGACGACTGCGTAGAAATCGCCCCCTGCCCCACCACCATCCATGTACGCGACTCCAAGAACCCCGCAGGCCCCCAACTCGCCCTGGCGCCGCAGGCTTGGGCGGCGTTCACGGAGTACGCCGCCCAAGCCTGACCGCCGTCAGTACTGGGGCTGGGACGAGGGCTGCGCCTCCACCAGTTCCCGCGCCTCCTCGTCCGTGGCCACGGACGGCGGGGAGCCCTCCAGGGGCTGGCGGGCCGACTCCTTCATCGCGGCCACCGCGATGATGCCGACCAGGCCCGCCAGCATCGTGTAGAAGGCGGGCATCAGATCGTTGCCGGTGGCTCCGATCAGCGCCGCGACGACCAGCGGGGTCGTACCGCCGAAGAGCGAGACGGAGATGTTGAAGCCGATGGACAGCGAGCCGTAGCGGACGTCCGTCGGGAAGAGGGCCGGCAGCGACGAGGACATGACGCCCAGGTAGCAGACCAGGCAAAGGCCCAGGATGAGCAGGCCGGAGAAGACCGCGACGGTGCCGCCCTGCTTGATGAGGAGGAACGCCGGGAGGGCCAGGACGAAGAAGCCGACCGAGCCCGCCATCAGGACCGGCTTGCGGCCGATGCGGTCGGAGAGCCGGCCGAAGGAGTTGATGAGCGCCATCAGGATCAGCATGACGATCACGATGGACATCAAGCCGCCGGTCTCACCGAAGCCGAGATCCGTCAGGTACGTCGGCATGTAGGAAAGCAGCATGTAGTCGGTGATGTTGAACGCGGCCACCAGTGCGATGCAGAGCACCATCGCGCGCCACTGGCCGACGAACGAGTCCTTGAAGGACTTCTTCTGGCGCTCGGCTGCCGGGCCGCTCTCCGCCTCCGCCATCTTCTGGAAGGCGGGCGACTCGTCGAGCTTGAGGCGCAGGTAGAGGCCGATGAGGCCGAGCGGGGCCGCCACGAGGAACGGGATGCGCCAGCCCCAGGACTGCATGGAGTCATCACTGAGGCCCATGGTCAGGGCCGTGACCAGGACCGCCGCGACGGTGTAGCCGATCAGGGTGCCGAATTCCAGGAAGGAACCCCAGAATCCGCGGCGCTTGTCGGGCGCGTACTCGGCGATGAAGGTCGCGGCGCCGCCGTACTCACCGCCCGTGGAGAAGCCCTGCACCATGCGGCAGAGGACGAGCAGGATCGGCGCCCAGACGCCGATGGTGCCGTAGCTGGGGATCAGGCCGATGGCGAGGGTCGCCGTCGACATCATGATCATGGTGAGCGCGAGGATCTTCTTGCGGCCGACGCGGTCGCCGAGCGGGCCGAAGAACATGCCGCCGATGGGACGCACCAGGAAGGCCGCGGCGAAGGTCGCCAGGGAGGAGAGGGTCTGCGCGGTGTCGTTGCCCGAGGGGAAGAACTCCTTGCCGATGATCACGGCGAGGTAGGCGTAGACACCGAAGTCGTACCACTCCATGGCGTTGCCGAGCGCGGTCGCCTTGACCGCCCGCTTGACCTGGGCTTCCTCGGTGACCGTGATGTCGGACTGGCGCAGGCGCGGGTTCTTGCGGCGGTGGATCGCGCGGAAGAGGGTGCGGTGTCGTGCCACGGCCTCCGGAGCTGGCGGTGCAGGTATTTCGGGGGCTTCGGGCGCGCTCACGGTGCAGTCACTCTCTTGGTCGGCAATGGCTGTCATCGACCGCCTGACCTGGGTGGTCAAAGATCGACGGACGATTGCCTGCCCAGTTGGCGTCGATCCACACTGCCTATTTCGAAGAACGGAAGATGCCCGCCATTGGTCCTCGGGGCGGGGGCCCCAAGTCCTGACTCCTCAGGACTTGGGGCCCGAATCGCTCAGCGAGGGGCCCGCGGGCCGCTCAGCGCGCGTACAACTGCGCCGACGGCACGATCTGCTGCTCCTGGCCGGGGCTGGACCAGAGCAGTTTCATGTGGGCCTCGCCGGTCTGTTCCGCGTACTCGATCTTGATCGAGTGCCGCTTGCCCGCGGTGAGCGCGACCTGCGCCTTGTCGATCTTCGCCTCGTGCGGCGACCACGAGTCGATGACCAGCTTGCCGTCGACCCACACCCGCGCCATGTCGTCCGAGACGGTCGTCAGCGTGTACGTCTCCGAGCGGCGCGGCTCCAGCGTGCCGGTCCAGCGGACGCTGAACTTGTCGGAGGAGATGCTCGCCGCCGGTGAGCCCTCGTACTTCCAGGCGTGGTTGACGGTGGCGTCGGTGCGGGTGATCTTCGGGGTGCCGGTCAGGTCCGCGTTGTCGAAGATCTCCTGCTTCAGGCCCGTGCCCTTGCCGGGGCGGGCCGTGGGCCCCGGGTCGACCTTCAGCTCGATGACCGTGGCGGTGTCGTTGGTCGCCGCGCCGGACGGCTTCAGGTCGAAGCCGTCGCCGGACTTGGTGACCGTCACCCTCTGACTGCTGCCGAGCACCCGCGCCGACGTGACCCGGAAGTCCGTGCGCGCCTTCAGGTGCAGGGCGGCGCCGGACGCCGGCCACTGGGTGACCGCCGTGTACAGCTTGTCGCCCTTGCGGCTGACCGAACCCCAGGACGGCTCCTCGACGAGTCCGCCGAAGCGTGCGCCGAAGACCGCGTTGCCCTGGCCCGACGTGCGCAGCCAGTCGCCCATCTGCTTCAGGCGGTCGACGGAGGGCTGCGGGACACGGCCGCGGGCGTCGGGGCCGACGTTCAGGAGGTAGTTGCCGCTGCGGGACGTCGTGGAGAGGAGGTTCTTGACCAGGGTGGACGACGACTTCCAGTGGGTGTCGTAGCCCGCGAAGCCCCAGTGGTCGTTGAGGGTCATGCAGGATTCCCAGAGCTGGCCGTCGACCGGGGCACCGGGGATCTCCTGCTCGGGAGTGCCGTAGTCGCCGTCGACGACGCGGCGCTTGCCGACGCGGTTGTTGATGATCAGGTCCGGGTCGAGGTCACGGAGGTAGGCCTCCAGTTTCTCGCCGTCCCGTGACGTCCAGGGGTTGTGGGGCTTGTCGGTGTCCCACTCGCCGTCGAACCAGAGCAGGGCCGGGTCGTAGTTGTCGACCAGCTCCTTGAGCTGCGCGCGCATCCGCTTCTCGTACTTCGGGAAGGTGGCCGGGTCGGGGAAGTCCGGGTCGTGCCAGTCCCAGATCGAGTAGTAGAAGCCGAGCTTGATGCCCGCGTCGTCGGATGCCTTCTTCAGCTCGGCGAGGATGTCGCGGTTCTTGTCGAAGGACGAGTGGTCGCGCAGGTTCCAGTCGTTGACCTTCGTGGGCCACATCGCGTACCCCTCGTGGTGCTTCGAGGTGATGACGATGTAGCGCATTCCGGCGTCCTTGGCCGCCTTCACCACGGCCTTGGCGTCGAAGTCGGCCGGGTTGAACGTCGCGGCCTGCTTCTCGTACTCGGCCTTCGGGATGTCACACTGGCGCTGGATCCACTCGGCGTCGCGGCAGGCCGAACCGTCGGCTTTCTTGTACTCGCCCTCCAGGTTGGAATACGCGCCGAAGTGGATGAACATGCCGAAGCGGTCCTGCCGCCACCAGTTGGTGCGGTCGGCGGTGAAGGGGTCGTCGGTGGCGTGGTCGGTTCCCGGGCCGGTGGCCGGCGTGGCCTTCGAGGGCGTCTCTGCCGTTGCTGCCGTACTGGCCGGGGGTTCCGTCGGTGCCGCGACCGCCGCGGGGACGGCGGTCGCGGCGAGGGCCGACGCGAGGAGCAGGGCGATCCCGGCGACTCTTCGCCGAGTGCGGCTGAGCTGTGTGCGCATGGGGGCGGCTCCCTGAGGTTGAGGGGTCGCTCGGGAACCTAGGGTCGAATACATCGGATGTCAATGCGCTCAACTGAGCCCGATGGGCCGGATGTTGGCGTGATCATGCGCCATCGCTCCGATGACTGGTGATCACGTCACCGCCCGCACGAGGACGGGACAAAGTCCCGGCGGGGGGCTACGCTTCGGAGGGTGCTTCGAAATCCGAAGCAGCGGCGATCATGCGGTCATAGAGCTACACGGCCAGAAGGAGCGGAACAGATGGGCATAGACATACGTGACGTACTGGCACCGGGCACATCGGGCGCACTCGACCGGACCCGGCTGCTGCTCGCGCGGGACGTCGTCTTCCACAGCCCGGTGGCCGACTACGGCGGGCGGGACGACGTGGCGCACCTGTTCGCGAAGATCGGGCAGTGCCTGGCGGGGCTGGAACCCCTTCAGGAGTTCACCGAGCCCGGGGCGGGCGGGGACGACCGGCAGAGCGTGACGACTTTCACGGCCAGGATCGGCGAGGAGTCGGCGTACGGCGCGTTCGTCCAACACACGGACGTTGAGGGGAGGTTGTCGGAGGCGACGCTACTTCTCCGCCCCCTGGGCGCGCTGAAGGCGGCGGTCTCCCGGATGGGTGAAGCGCTCAGCGCCGACCCTCTGCCGAGTCGGCGCTGACCTCGGTGGCCCAGCGGTCGGCCCACGCGTCCAGGGGGCGCAGGGCCTGGTGGGCGTCGCGCCCGAGCGCGGTCAGGACGTAGGAACTGTCGGGCAGCTGCCGCACGAGCCGCGCTTCGAGCAGCTCGGTCAGCCGCTGCCGCAACACGCTGGACGACATGGCGTCACACCGCTCCTGCAACGCACGAAACCCCAACGGCTCGCCCCGCAACTCCCACACGATCCGCAGACTCCAACGCCGCCCGAACAGGTCCAGGGCAGCCATCAGAGGCCGCCCGGTGGTGGAGGCGCGGGTCGGCTTACCGGGCAGAGGAGCACTCATCCGGCGACGCTAGCACTGCCACGTGGGCCTTTGCCGCGAGAGCGGGGCGGGGACTGCAACCAGTGGGCGGGAGCGGCTGCCGACGGGCACGCGGTGGGGCGGGGCCGCCCCCGGACACACGACGGGATCGCTTCCGCCCCTGTAGGTCCCATGGCCTCTCTCCGTATCTTGACCATGGTCCGTCCGCGGTTCATCGTGGCGCCGTCTCGCACTGCCCGCCGCGTCCGCGCGGGCTTCGTCGACACGGGAGGGTATCCCTACGTCATGCCCCTGGCCCGCCGCACCTTCCTCACTGCCGTTGCCGGAACCACCGGCGCCGCCGTCGCCTGTTCCGGGTCCGTCGCCGACGGTGCTCCGACCCCGGCCTCCGGGGCAGCCGCAGTCAAAGCCGCCGCCCGGCGGCTGTTGCCCCGTCACTGGAAGCAGCTGACGTTCACGACCGCGGGTGCCGACGACACCTTTCGGATCTCCGGGCGGCGCGGGCACATCGTCGTCGCCGGACCGACTCCGGCTGTCCAACTCACCGGTTTGCGGCACTACTTGAAGCACTTCGCGCACGCCAACATCACCTGGGCGGGCTCTCAGCTCGACCTGCCCGACCTGCTTCCCGGCCTCGACAAAGCCGTGACCAGGACGGCCAACGCCCCGCACCGCTTCGTCCTCAACGACACGAACGACGGCTACACGGGGGCGTACCACGACTGGCCGTACTGGGAGCGCGAGATCGACGTGCTCGCCCTCCACGGCTACAACGAAGTCCTCGCGTACGTCGGCGCCGACGCGCTCTACCACCGCGTTTTCCAGGATTTCGGCTACTCCGACAAGGAGCTGCGCGAGTGGATCCCGGCCCCGGCCCACCAGCCGTGGTGGCTGCTGCAGAACATGTCCGCCTTTCCGTATCCCGTTTCGCGTCAACTCCTGGACAAGAGGGTCGCGTTGGGGCGACGCATCACCGACCGGCTGCGCGAGCTCGGCATGACCCCCGTCCTCCCCGGCTACTTCGGGACCGTCCCGCCCGGCTTCGAAGCGAAGAATCCCGGCGCGAGAACCGTGCCGCAGGGCGACTGGGTCGGCTTCGCGCGGCCCGACTGGCTCGACCCGCGCACCGAACACTTCGGCCGGGTGGCCGCCGCCTTTTACCGCCGGCAGGACGAGCTGTTCGGCAGCTCGACCATGTACAAGATGGATCTCCTCCATGAGGGTGGGAAGCCGGGTGGCGTGCCGGTCCCGGAGGCCGCGAAGGCCGTCGAGACGGCCCTCCAGGACGCGCACCCCGGCGCCACCTGGGTGATCCTCGGCTGGCAGAGCAACCCGCCCAAGGCCATCGTCGACGCCGTCGACAAGTCGAGGATGCTGGTGGTCGACGGCCTCTCCGACCGCTTCCCCAAGGTCACCGACCGCGAGTCCGACTGGAACGACACCCCGTACACCTTCGGCTCGATCTGGAACTTCGGCGGCCACACGACGCTCGGCGCCAACACCCCCGACTGGGCCGCGCTCTACGAAAAGTGGCGCACCAAGGAAGGCAGCATGCAACGCGGCATCTCCCTGATGCCGGAAGCCGCCGACAACAACCCCGCCGCCTTCGAGCTCTTCTCCGAACTGGCCTGGCAGAAGGGTGACTTGGACCTCACGCGGTGGTTCGCAGACTGGGCCTTGGCCCGCTACGGCGCCGCCGACCCGCACGCCTCCGCCGCCTGGGACATCCTGCGCCGCACCGCGTACGGCACGACCCGCGCCGACGAGTGGTCCGAGGGCGCGGACGGCCTCTTCGGCGCACGCCCCGACCTCGCGGCGAAGTCGGCCGCCGCCTGGTCACCGGAGGCGATGCGGTACGAACCCGCCGACTTCGAACCCGCCCTCAGGGAACTCACCGCAGTGCGCCCCGAGTTGAGGAAATCCTCCGCCTACCGTCGCGACCTCCTCGACGTGGCCCGCCAGGCGCTCTCCAACCGCAGCCGCACGCTCCTCCCCCGGATCAAGCAGGCGTACGACGACCGGGACACCCCCCGCTTCGACCGGCTGACCCGGACCTGGCTCGGCCACATGGACCTGCTCGACAAGCTGATGGCCACCGACTCCCGCCACCTGCTGGGGCGTTGGGTCGCCGACGCCCGCTCCTGGGGTGCCGACGCCGAGGAACGGGAGCACCTCGCGTACGACCAGCTCTCGCTCCTCACCGTGTGGGGCGCGCGGTCCGGGGCGGACGCGGGGCTGCGCGACTACGCCAACCGGGAGTGGGCCGGACTGGTCGGCGGGCTCTACCGGCTGCGCTGGGACACGTACTTCAAGGAGTTGCGGGCGGCACTCGGCGAAGGACGCGAGCCGAAGGCCGTCGACTGGTTCGCGCTCGAAGACGGATGGATTCGTGACCCGGGGCGCCTCGCCGCCCGACCGACCGGAGACACGTACAAAGTCGCTGTTCAGGTGCGCGAACGGCTGACCGGGACCCGCTAACCGGCGGGGCACGGCCTCCAAGATCACCAACTCGCCCTCCCTTGACGGGTATACGTCATCCTCGAACTCTGGTAGGAAACCTTCCTAACAGTACGCGGAAGAGCCCAAGCGTCATCGGATCGACGAACTCCCCCACCTTGGAGGTCCCGTGCCCACCCCCCATCGCGCCCCCACGCCCCGCCTGCACACCTCACGCCGCACCCTGCTCGGCTTCATCGGCGCCTCGCTCGTCGCAGGTCCCGTCATCGCCTCGCAGACGGCGGGCGCCGCGCCCACCGCCAAGGCGGGCGGACTCGACGATCCGGCGAAGAAGGAGATCGCCATGCAGATCGTGTGCAGCGCCGAGAACTCCGACCTCAAGTGGAAGGACTACTACCGCTACTGCGAGGACATAGACGACGGCCGCGGCTACACCGCCGGGATCATCGGCTTCTGCTCGGGCACCGGCGACATGCTCGACCTCGTCGAGCTCTACACCCAGCGCAAGCCGAACAACGTCCTCGCCAAGTACCTGCCCGCGCTGCGCGAGGTGGACGGCACCGACTCCCACGAGGGTCTCGACCCCAACTTCAAGCGCGACTGGGAGAAGGCCGCCCAGGACTCCGAGTTCCAGAAGGCGCAGAACGACGAGCGTGACCGCGTCTACTTCAACCCGGCCATCAAGCAGGGCAAGGCGGACGGCATCGGGGTCCTCGGGCAGTTCGCGTACTACGACGCGATCGTCATGCACGGCAACGGCGGCGACAGCACCAGCTTCGCCAACATCCGCAAGCGCGCCCTGCGTTCGGCCAAGACACCGGCCCAGGGCGGCGACGAGGTCACCTACCTCAACGCCTATCTGGACGCGCGCGTCTGGGCGATGAAGCAGGAAGAGGCACACGAGGACACCAGCCGCGTCGACACGGCCCAGCGGGTGTTCCTGAAGAAGGGCAACCTGAACCTGAACACGCCGCTGGAGTGGAAGGTGTACGGAGACCCGTACCGCATCGGCTGAGCCGTCCGCCATCCGCCGTCCGCATCGGCGCGGGCACCCCGCCGTCCCGGCACCCCGCCTCCCCGGCACCTGGTGCTCGCGCCGATGTAGCAGCGCTTACGAGTCGCGTGAAGAATTCCTCGCTGGTGCCGGACGGTGCGGCCGTCCGATGCTTGCCCAATGATCGGAATGAACGCGGTCCTCGGCGTCGCAGTGGTCTCCCTCGGCATGGTGCTCACCCCTGGGCCCAACATGATGTACCTCGTCTCGCGGAGCATCACCCAGGGCCGGCGCGCCGGGGCGGTGTCCCTGGCGGGGGTGGCCGTCGGCTTCCTCATCTACCTGACGGCGGCCAACCTCGGCCTGTCCGTGGTCTTCCTGGCGGTGCCCCAGCTGTACCTGGCCGTGAAGCTGGCGGGTGCCGGATATCTGGCGTGGCTGGCCTGGAAGGCCCTGAAGCCGGGCGGCACTTCGGTCTTCAGCCATCAGGAGCTCGCCCCCGACTCGCCGTGGCGGCTGTTCACCATGGGAGTCCTCACGAACCTCCTGAACCCGAAGATCGCCATCATGTACGTCTCACTGATCCCGCAGTTCATCGACCCGACGGCCGGCCACACCCTGGCACAGGGTTTCGCGCTCGGCGGCATACAGATCTCCATCAGCCTCGGGGTGAACCTCGCCATCGTCATGGCGGCGGGCACGATCGCGGTGTTCCTGGCCCGCCGCCCGTCGTGGCTCCGCGCCCAGCGCTACGTGATGGGAACGGTCCTCGGCGCCCTCGCGATCAAACTCGCGACGGACCGGACACCGGCCGCGGCAGCCTGAGACGACGGTGGGCGTATCGCCGGAGATTGCAGGAAAGTCCCACGGAAAGCGCCCGGGGCGGGCCTGAGGCGGGACTTCTGTGCATTCGGCCCCCACCCGACCCGACCGATACCCCGCCCGTCACACCGAAGGCGGCCGGCGGCCTGCGGGCATGACAGTCAGGGCCGCCAGGGCCGCTGCCACTGCGCCGACCGTCATGACCGCAGTGGTGGAAGCGGCGTCCACGACCATGCCGCCCGCCAGCGCGCCGAGCGAGATCGTCGCCTGGAACGACGCGGTGAACAGCACGGACGCCGCCTCGGGCGCGTGCGGCGCCGCGGTCACGAACCATGTCTGCGAGCAGACCGGCACCGCCCCGTACGCGATGCCCCAGAGCAGGAGCAGCGCGAGCGCGCCCGGCTCCCCCGTGCCGAGGGCGGGCAGCAGCAGGGTCGCGGTGGCGAGCAGACCGGCGGCCGTGGCGAAGGTGGCGCGCGGCGCGCGTCGCGCCCAGGCTCCGGCGAGGAAGTTGCCGAGGACGCCCGCGGCTCCGTAGGCCAGCAGGAACAGGGTGATCGTCCGGGGGCCCGCCTGGGTCACCTCCGCCAGGAACGGGGTGACGTACGTGTACGTGCCGAAGTGGGCCGTCACGATGAGGAAGGTCGCGGTGACGCCGACCCGGACGCGGGGGGTGCCGAGCAGGGAGCGCAGTACCGCGAGCTGGGTGACGTGCTGTGCGGGCAGGGGTGGCACGGTCACCACAAGCGCGGCAAGAACGGCCAGCGTCAGGACGCCCATGACAACGAACACGGCGTGCCAGCCCGCGAGTTGACCGAGCAGCGTACCGGCGGGCACGCCCAGCACGGAGCCGAGCGGTACGGCGGAGAAGATCACGGCGGTCGCCCGGCCCGTCTGTGCCTCGGGGACGAGCCGGGAGGCGAGGCCCGCGCCGATGGACCAGAAGGCGCCGATGACGAGTCCGACCAGGACCCGGGAGACCATCATCAGCCAGTAGGCGGGCGCGAGTGCGGCGAGGAAGTTCGCGAGGGCGAGCACCAGGATCAGGGCGCAGAGCATGCGGCGCCGGTCGACGCGTCCGGTCGTGACCGTCACGGTCGGTGCGGCGACGGCGGCGATGATGCCGGGCAGGGTCATCATGAGGCCGGCCGTGCCGTCCGAGATGCCGAAGCTCTCGCCGATGGGGGTCAGCAGGCCGATCGGCAGGATCTCGGTGGTGACGATGGAGAAGATCCCCAGCATCACGGCGATGACGGCCGGCCACCCGCCCCTGCCTGGGCGGGCGGAGGTGGCCTCGGCGGACGCGGGTGACGTGGTGGGTGCGGGCATGCTGCCGAGTTCAGCAGCGCCGCCGGGTCCCGGTCTGGCACGTATCCGACCTCAACGTGCCGCGGCGAGAGTGACGCCGGATTTCCGCGCGGCACCCCGTCGGCGACTCGGCTCAGTGCGTGACGCCGGAAGTCGGCCCTGCCGCGCGGGAGTTCACGAGGCGTGCGGCGGGGCCGACCATCATTCCGACTGGAGAGCAACTTTCTCGATGCGGGCGGCGTCACGCACGTGACGTCAGTGGGCCCCAGCCGGGGAAGACCCTTCGTGCACCCTCTGTTCAGCGATTTCTCCCCCCGGCTCCATCGGATTGGTCACGTCGTCGTCCTCACCGCGCTTGCCGATGTGGTTGAAGACGAGGTTGAGCAGCACGGCCGCGACACAGCCCGTGGAGATGCCCGAGTCGAGGATGATCTTCGCGGTCTCCGGGAACGCGTGGTAGAACTCCGGGGCCGCGATCGGGATGAGGCCGACGGCCAGCGAGACGGCCACGATCAGGACGTTGTTGTCGCGCTCCAGGTTCGCCTTGACCAGCGTCTGGATGCCGCTCGCCGCGACCGAACCGAAGAGGACGACACCCGCGCCGCCGAGCACCGGACGCGGTACGACGGCGATGAGCGAGGCGGCCATCGGGCACAGGCCCATCAGGACCAGGAAGCCGCCGCCCACGGCGACGACGTACCGGCTGCGGATCTTCGTCATCGCGACGAGGCCGATGTTCTGCGCGAACGCGCTGCACATGAAGCCGTTGAAGAGCGGGCTGATCGCCGAGCCGAGGGTGTCGGCACGCAGACCGGCCGCGATGGTCTTCTCGTCGGCGGGACGGTCCACGATCTCACCGAGCGCCAGCATGTCCGCGGTGGACTCGGTCATCGAGACGACCATGACGACGCAGAGGGAGACGATCGCCGCCGCCGCGAACTGCGGTGCGCCGAAGTGGAACGGCGTCGGGAAGCCGATGACGTCCGCGTCGCCGATCGGGCTGAAGTCCGTGGCGTCGAAGGGGATCGCGATGACCGTGCCGATGACGAGGCCGAGGAGCACGGCGATCTGCTTGACGAAGCCGGTGGTGAACCGGCGAAGGAGCAGCACGATCACGAGGGTGATGCCCGCGAGACCGAGGTTCTTCATCGAGCCGTAGTCGTCGGCGCCCGGCACGGGGCCCTGCGCCCAGCCGAAGGCGACGGGCATGAGCGAGATGCCGATGAGCGTGATGACCGTGCCGGTCACCACCGGCGGGAAGAAGCGGACCAGCTTCGAGAAGAACGGCGCCGCGATGAAGCCGAGTACACCCGCGACGATGACCGCGCCGAAGATGATCGGGAGCGCGTCGTCCTTGTTGTCGGTCGATTCGACGACCGCGATCATGGGGGCGACGCCGGCGAAGGTGACGCCGTTGACGAAGGGCAGGCGGGCGCCGATCTTCCAGATGCCGAGCGTCTGGAGGAAGGTGGCGAGGCCCGCGGTGAACAGACACGCGCCGGTCAGGAAGGTGAGTTCCTTCGCGGAGAGGCCGATCGCCGCACCGACGATGAGCGGCGGGGCGACGACGCCCGCGTACATGGCCGCCACGTGCTGGAGGCCGGTCGTCGCCATCTTGAGCGGTGGAAGCTTCTGGTCGACGGGATGTATCTCAGGTGTCCCTGATATGGCGCTCTCGCCGTCGACTTCGGATGGGTCTGGGGTGGTGCCTGGGGTGGTGCCTTGCTTGGTGAACCTGGGCTGAGTGGCCACTGTGGCTCCTCCGGTTGTTTTCCAGTACGGGCGGTGCCGGCACTTTTCGCTTCTGGGAGGTGGTGCGTGATGCAAGGACTTGCTCGGTATGAAGTTGTGGTGGTGCGCCCAGGTAGTACTGACCGCCCCGGGAACGTGAAGCTTTGGGCCACGTTCCGGGGCGGCACTTGAGCAACCCGCTCGGCTGCTCAAGTCCGGTCAGGGGCCGTCCCCCCTGACCGGAGTTCTTGGGGTCAGGCCTCGGCGGCGATCCGCGCGAGGCGCTGCGCCTCGTCCCGCGCGGAGCGGGCGATGGCGTCCTCGTCGACGTGCAGCAGACGACCGTCCTCGACGATCGGCTTGCCGTTGACGAGGGAGAGCGTGACCGGGGCCGCCGCGCCGAAGACGATGGCGGTCACCGGGTCGGCGATCGAGGAGTGCCCGATGCCGTCGATCTTCCAGAGGACCAGGTCGGCGAGCTTGCCCGGTTCGAGCGACCCGATCTGCGTGGAGCGGCCCAGGACCTGGGCGCCGCCGAAGGTGCCAAGACGCAGCGCCTGACGTGCGTTCAGGGCGGCCTCGCGGTGCGCGCCGAGGCGGTTGATGAGGAGCGCGTTGCGCAGCTCGGTGTGGAGTTCACCGGACTCGTTGGACGCGGTGCCGTCGACACCGAGACCGACCGGGACGCCGGCCTTCAGCATGTCCGGTACGCGGGCGATGCCTGCCGCCAGACGCGCGTTGGAGGACGGGCAGTGGGCAACTCCCGTACCGGTACGGGCGAATGCCGCGATGTCGGAGTCGTTCATGTGGACGCAGTGCGCCATCCACACGTCGTCACCGAGCCAGCCCGTCGACTCGAAGTAGTCGGTCGGGCCCATGCCGAACAGCTCCTTGCAGAACTGCTCCTCCTCGACGGTCTCACTGCCGTGGGTGTGCAGGCGTACGCCCTTGGCGCGCGCCAACTCGGCGCCCTGCTTCATGAGTTCGGTGGAGACCGAGAACGGCGAGCAGGGGGCGACGGCGACCTGGGTCATCGCGTCGAAGGAGGCGTCGTGGTGCTTGTCGACGGTCTCGGCGGTCGCGGCGAGCGCGCCTTCGAGGGTCTCGACGGCGAAGTCCGGCGGCAGGCCGCCGTCCTTGACGCTGCGGTCCATGGAGCCGCGGGCGAGGGTGAAGCGGACACCCATGTCGCTCGCGGCGCCGATGATGGCGCCGGACAGGTCGCCCGAGTTCTTCGGGAAGACGTAGTGGTGGTCCATCGCGGTGGTGACACCGCCGCGGGCCATCATGCCGAGCGAGCCCTGGGCCGCGGCCTTCACCATCTGCTCGTCGATGCGCGCCCACGTGGGGTAGAGCGCGACGAGCCAGTTGAAGAGGTTGTGGTCGGTGGCCAGGCCACGGGTGATCCACTGGTAGAAGTGGTGGTGCGTGTTGACCAGGCCGGGGGTCACCAGGTGACCGGTGCCGTCGACACGGCGTACGACGTTCTGAAGGCCTTCGGGGGCCTTCCCCGCGCCGATGGACTCGATCTTGTTGCCCGCGACGACGACGTATCCCGATGCGTACTCGGTGTCGTCGGCGTCGACGGTCGCGATCGCACAGTTCTCGATGATGATGCGCTGCAGGTCTGCCGGTGCTGCCATGGTGCTTCTTCCTTCTCTTGATTGTGGCAATGGGGGTCCCCCTGCTCCTTAAGAGCTTGGGGGAGGGCACGGCATGACCCTAGGAAGATTTGAGTGCCGCGGCCGCGGGGCTGCGGGTGCCGAGATGGTTGAAGAACAGGTTGAGCAGGACCGCGGTCAGCGCTCCCGCACTGATTCCGGAGCCCAGGACGGTCTGCGCCCAGGCCGGGAATTCGGCGTAGAAGGTGGGCGCGGCGAGCGGGATGATGCCCGCTCCGAGCGCGACGGCCACCAGGATGATGTTGGAGCTGTCGTCCAGGCCCGCCTCGGAGAGCGTACGGATGCCGCTCACCGCGATGGAGCCGAAGAGGACGATGCCCGCGCCGCCGAGCACCGGCATGGGGACCACGTTGACGACGGCTCCGAGTACGGGGAAGGCCCCGAGCACGATGAGCGCGCCACCGGCGACGGCCACGACATAGCGGCTGCGTACACGTGTCAGGGAGACGACACCGACGTTCTGTGCGAAGGCGGAGGTCGGGAAGCCGCCGAAGACGGGGCCCACCAGCGTGGCGATGCCGTCGGTGCGCAGACCGCGGGTGATGGTCTTCCCGTCGGTCTCGCGGTCGCAGATCTCGCCGAGGGCGAGCATGCCGGCCGCCGACTCGGTCATCAGGACCAGCATGACGATGCAGAGCGAGAGGATCGCGGCGGGCTGGAAGGTGGGGGCACCGGCGGCGAACGGCGTCGGCAGCGCGGCGAGCGGAGCGCTCTGTACGGAGGTGAAGTCGGCCATGCCGAACGGGATCGCGGCGAGCGTTCCGATGAACATGCCTGCCAGCAGGGCGACTTGCTTGAGGAAGCCTCGTCCGAAGCGCTGGAAGAGCAGGATCACGACGAGGGTGAAGGCGGCGAGCGCCAGGTACTTCATGTCGCCGAACGTCGGGTCGGTGTCGTCCCCGCCCTGCGCCCACTTCACGGGCACGGGCATCAGCGTGACGCCGATGAGGGTGATGACGACCCCGGTGACCAGGGGCGGGAAGAAACGCAGCAGCCTGCCGAAGAACGGGCCGATGGCGAGGCAGAAGACGCCCGCGACCATCACCGCGCCGTAGATGGCCGGGAGTTGGTCGCCTTTGGCGTTGGTCTCGGCGATGGCGAGGATGGGCGCGATGCCGGCCGACGAGGCGGCGTTGACGAAGGGGAGCCGGTTGCCGGCGAATCCCTTGACGCCGAGCGTCTGGAGGATGGTGGCGAGTCCGGCGATCAGCAGACCCGCCGCGATGAGCCGGGTCTGGGCCACGGTGTCCAGGCCGCAGGCCTGCCCGATGATCAGCGGCGGAGTGACGACGCCCGCGTACATGGCGGCGATGTGCTGGAGCGCGGCGGGGACCAGCCGCGAGGGGTGAAGCTTCTCGTCCACCGGGTGACAGGCGGGAGTTGACTCTCCGCCGGCTATGTCCGATGGGGTGGAACACGGACCTTTGGAAGGCCCTCCTGCAGGCTGTGCCATTGCTGCTGTTCCCTCCGGTGTGGCGCGCCCCCGTCCGCTGCGGACGGGCGGGGGCGCGCGTCCCGCGTCAGAGGTTGGTCATGTCGACCGGGATCTTCGGCTGGACGCCGTCCCTGAGAACCGTGGCCTCGATCAGGCCGTAGGGGCGGTCCGCCGCGAAGTAGACCTCGTTGTCGTTCTTCAGCCCGAAGGGCTCGAGGTCCACCAGGAAGTGGTGGTTGTTCGGCAGCGAGAAGCGGATCTCGTCGATCTCGCTCCGGCTGTTGATGACGCGCGAACCCATTTGGTAGAGGGTCTGCTGCAGCGAGAGGGAGTACGTCTCGGCGAAGGCCTGCAGGATGTGCTTCTTGGCCTGCTCGTACGACTTCTCCCAGTTGGGCATCCGGTCGGCGTCGCTGGTCCAGTTGTAACGCCAGGCGGCGGAGACGTCGGTGCACAGGATGCGGTCGTACGCCTCCTTCAGCGTCGTGTACTTGTCCTTGACGTAGCCCCAGAACTCCGAGTTGGTGGAGTTCATGACCGTGAGGTCCTTGAGCCCGGAGATGATCTCCCAGTTCTCGCCGTCGAAGGTGATCTGCGTCGTGCGCAGCTCCTGGCCCTTGCGGGCGAAGGAGTGGTTCACCTCGTCCGAGCCGATGAACTTGGAGTTGTTGTCCGAGGTCGCGATGCGCTCCCAGGAGTACTCCTGGATGCGGATCCGCGCGACCTTGATCGGCTCCTGCGTCGTCACGAAGTGACGGGCGAGGTGGATGCCGAACTGCTCGGCGGACTCGATGCCGTACTCCTTGGCGAACGCGAACACCGTGTTCTTGGTGGTGTCCGTCGGCAGGACGTTGGCGTTCGAGCCGGAGTAGTGCACGTCGTCCATGTCGCCGGAGAGCGCGACCGAGACGTTCAGGTCCTTGATGTGGTGGGTGTCGCCGTCCCGCGTGATCTTGACGACGCGGTTCTCTGCTTTGCCGTACTGGTTCTGGCCGAGAATCGTGGGCATGTCTGCTAGCTCCCTCGGTAAACGGAGTAGCCGAACGGGTTGAGCAGCAGCGGTACGTGATAGTGCTCGCCCGGCGTGACGGCGAACGTGATCGCCACCTCCGGGAAGAACGCACCGCTGTCCCTTACGCGGGGGGCGTCCTGCTGCGCCTCGGCTTGCTTCTTTGAGAAGTAGGTCTCGACCTCGAAGTCGAGTCGTACGTGGGTCGTGCCCTCCGGCAGGGCCGGGAGGTCCTTGCAGCGCCCGTCCGCGTCGGTCGCGGAGCCGCCGAGCGCCACCCACTCGGCGTCACGGCCGCTGCGGGCCGTGAGCGAGATGGCGACGCCCTCGGCGGGGCGGCCGACGCTGGTGTCCAGGATGTGCGTGGACACCGAGGCGGTGGTGTCAGTGCTCATCAGTCCTTGTCCTCTTCTACGAGACGGGTCAGCCGGATTCGGTTGATCTTCCCGAGTTCGGTGCGCACGTTGCCGCGCTCCTCCTCGGCGGTGTTGCCGATCCGGGTCTTCACCGCATCGCGCATCTGCTCACCGGTCGCGCCGGTGGCGCAGATCAGAAAGACGTGACCGAACTTCTCCTGGTAGGCCAGGTTCAGTTCGAGCATCTCTGCCTTGAGCTCTTCGGAGGCCCCCGCCATGCCGCGCTGTTCACGCGACGACGTGGGGTCCCCGGGCTTCGGGCGGCCGATCGGCGGGTGCCCGGCCATCGCCTCGGCCAGATCCTCGTCGGTCAGCTCGGCCGTGGCGGCGTCACTGGCGGCGAAGAGTGCTTCGACGGTGGGGTACGGGCGCTGGGAAAGCAGCTTGCTTCCCCAGGCCGATGAGGCGCAGGCCTCTTGGAGGGCGGCGGTGGCCGCACTCTCCGGCAAGGCGTTGAACCGGGCAAGGCCCGGCGTCGAGCTCGAAGTCACGGGTGCCTCCGTGGCCATAGGGCCTTGTGCTGGACGGGCTGCGGATAGCTAACGCCAGGCGAAACACCACGTCAACACTTTGTTGAAAACTTCGAGTAACAAAGGCCGCCGTCCGGTTAACGGACGGCGGCCTTCAGGGGTGCTCTGACCTGCGACGTCAGGTGGAGCGGTTGAGATAGTTGTACACGGTGAAGCGGGAGACGCCGAGCGCGCCGGCCACCGTCTCCACCCCGTGCCGCACGGCGAAGGCGCCTCGCGCCTCGAGTATCCGTACGACCTCCTGCTTGGCCTTGCGGTCCAGCTCCGACAGGGGCACGCCGCGCTTGCGCTCCAGGGCCAGCAGGATGTGGTCCAGGGAGTCCGCGAGCTGCGGAAGCCGCACGGCGAGCACGTCCTGCCCCTCCCAGGCGAGGACGACGTCGTCGGCGCCCGCCTCGTCGGGGGGCACGATCTCGCCGCCCATGGCGTCCACGAGCGGCTTGACGGCGGCCACGAAGGGGCCGTGATCGCCTCTGGCACCGGTCATTCGATGGCCTCCCCCGACTCTCCGAGCACGTTCACCTGGAGCGAGACGCGCGTCGCGCCCGCTTCCAGGGCCTTGCGCAGCAGCGCGTCGACGGCGGTCAGGACCTCGTCCGCGCCGCCTTCCGCGGTGTTGCCGAAGGGGCCGACGTCCACGGCGTCGAGCTCGGCCCCCTGGATGACGTCACGGGCCACCACCGCATGGGCGGGCGCCTCGTCCAGGTCGAAGGGTTCGGTCGTGAACTCCACTCTCAATCGCACGCGCACAACCTAACGCCGCGTGGTGATTTTCCGGCAGCCCCCTCTTGACAAGGGCGGATCCTCGACGGCAATCTTCCATCAGACAGAAATTAACTTCCGCAATACGGAAGGAGCGCGGAAGCCCCATGGGATACTCCGACCAGCGCTTCAATGTGAACCTGTCGATCCTCTTCACGGAACTCCCGCTCCTGGAGCGCCCCGCGGCTGCCGCCGCGGCGGGCTTCACGGCGGTCGAGCTGTGGTGGCCCTGGGTCGACGCCCCCACCCCCGAGCAGTCCGAGCTCGATGCCCTCAGGGCCGCGATCACGGACGCCGGCGTACAGCTGGTGGGCCTGAACTTCTACGCCGGGCAGCTGCCCGGACCGGACCGCGGCGCCCTGTCGATTCCGGGTGAGGAGAGCGAGAAGTTCCGCGCGAACCTCTCGGTGGCGGCGGACTTCGCCCAGTCCCTCGGCTGCAAGGCGCTCAACGCGCTGTACGGCAACCGGGTGGAGGGCGTGGACCCCGCGGTCCAGGACGAACTCGCCCTGGAGAACCTGGCGGCGGCGGCCCGCGAAGCCGACCGCGTCGGCGCGATCCTGCTGATCGAGGCCCTCAACAAGCCCGAGTCGCCGCGCTGCCCGATCGTCAGCGCACCCGCGGCGATCGCCGTGGTGGACAAGGTGAACTCGGCCACCGGGCTCGGCAACGCCAAGTTCCTCATGGACCTGTACCACCTGTCCATGAACGGTGAGGACCTGCCGGCCGTCATCGATCAGTACGTGGCCCAGACCGGGCACGTGCAGATCGCCGACAACCCCGGCCGTGGGGCCCCGGGCACGGGGTCGCTGCCGCTGGAGGAGCTGCTGGACCAGCTCCGCAAGGCCGGATACGAGGGATACGTGGGCCTTGAGTACAAGGCGGGCGATCGTCCCAGCGCCGAGGCGTTCGGCTGGCTGCCTGCTGCGGACTAGGCCGCCGCTTCGCGGCGGATGTCTCCCACCCGCCCACCCGGCGCCCCGCACCCGATTCGTCGACGTAGACAAGCTTTAGAAAGGCTCCACCATGAGCAACCTTCCCAAGATCGCGTGGATCGGACTCGGCATCATGGGGTCCCCCATGTCCGAGAACCTGATCAAGGCTGGTTACTCCGTCACCGGCTTCACCCTTGAGCAGGACAAGCTGGACCGCCTCGCCGCGGCCGGCGGCTCCGTCGCCAAGTCGATCGCCGAGGCCGTCAAGGACGCCGACGTCATCGTCACGATGGTGCCCGCGTCCCCGCAGGTCGAGGCCATCGCGTACGGCGAGAACGGCATCCTGGAGAACGCGAAGTCCGGCGCGCTGATCGTCGACATGTCGTCGATCACCCCGCAGACCTCCGTGGACCTGGCCAAGGCCGCCAAGGAGAAGGGCATCCGCGTCCTGGACGCCCCCGTGTCGGGTGGCGAGGCCGGTGCCATCGAGGCCGTGCTCTCCATCATGGTCGGCGGCGAGCAGGCCGACTTCGACGAGGCCAAGCCCCTCCTCGACGCCCTCGGCAAGACCATCGTGCTGTGCGGTCCGCACGGCTCGGGTCAGACCGTGAAGGCCGCCAACCAGCTCATCGTCGCCGTGAACATCCAGGCGTGCGCCGAGGCCGTCGTCTTCCTGGAGAAGTCCGGGGTGGACCTGACCGCCGCCCTCGACGTCCTGAACGGGGGGCTTGCGGGCTCGACCGTCCTGACCCGCAAGAAGGACAACTTCCTCAACCGCGACTTCAAGCCCGGCTTCCGGATCGACCTGCACCACAAGGACATGGGCATCGTCACCGACGCCGCCCGCAATGTCGGTGCGTCGCTCCCGGTCGGTGCCGTGGTGGCCCAGCTCGTCGCCTCGCTGCGCACGCAGGGTGACGGCGGCCTCGACCACTCCGCGCTGCTTCGCGGCGTGGAGCGCCTCTCGGGCGCCGAGCTCTAAGAGCTCCTCAAAACTTCCGGGTCGCGGCGGCGCTGACACCTGTCCTGTCGCGCCCAGGCGTCGCCGCGGCCCGGAACCCAAGCCACACCAGCAAGCCGCAACAAGCCCCACCCAAAACTTCAACAAACTGTTGACGTAGCTGTTCAGGCGTACTTACGCTCACGTCACCTCAGCAGTTTCAGCAGTCCGTACGGAAGGTCAACTCCGCCACCATGTCGAAGCGTGTGCTCACGACCGAGTCCGGCGCCCCTGTCGCCGACAACCAGAACTCAGCCACCGCCGGCGTCGGTGGCCCGCTCCTCCTCCAGGACCAGCACCTCCTCGAGAAGCTCGCCCGCTTCAACCGCGAGCGCATCCCGGAGCGTGTGGTGCACGCGCGTGGTTCCGGTGCCTACGGCTACTTCGAGGTGACCGACGACGTCACCGCGTACACCTCGGCCGACTTCCTGAACACCGTCGGCAAGCGCACCGAGACCTTCCTGCGCTTCTCCACGGTGGCGGACAGCCTCGGCGGCGCGGACGCGGTCCGTGACCCGCGCGGCTTCGCGCTGAAGTTCTACACCGAGGAGGGGAACTACGACCTCGTCGGCAACAACACCCCGGTGTTCTTCATCAAGGACCCGATCAAGTTCCCCGACTTCATCCACTCCCAGAAGCGCGACCCCTTCACGGGCAAGCAGGAGCCGGACAACGTCTGGGACTTCTGGGCGCACGCCCCCGAGGCGACGCACCAGGTGACGTGGCTGATGGGTGACCGCGGCATCCCCGCGTCGTACCGCCACATGAACGGCTACGGCTCGCACA
This sequence comes from Streptomyces sp. NPDC032198, assembly GCF_040636975.1. Taxonomy (NCBI): domain Bacteria; kingdom Bacillati; phylum Actinomycetota; class Actinomycetes; order Kitasatosporales; family Streptomycetaceae; genus Streptomyces; species Streptomyces sp. NPDC032198. Next base: position 176,378 of record NZ_JBEZVL010000012.1, read on the forward strand.
CCTACCAGTGGACGAACCAGGCCGGCGAGGCCTTCTTCGTGAAGTACCACTTCAAGACGAACCAGGGCGTACGCAGCCTGTCGTCGGAGCAGGCCGCCGAGCTCGCGGGCAAGGACGCCAACTCGCACCAGACGGACCTCCTGCAGGCCATCGAGCGCGGCGTGAACCCGTCCTGGACGCTGCACGTGCAGATCATGCCGGCGGCGGACGCGGCGGACTACCGCTTCAACCCCTTCGACCTGACGAAGGTGTGGCCGCACAGCGACTACCCGCTGCAGCGCGTGGGCCGTCTGGTCCTTGACCGCAACCCCGACAACGTCTTCGCCGAGGTCGAGCAGGCCGCCTTCTCCCCGAACAACTTCGTTCCGGGCATCGGCCCCTCCCCCGACAAGATGCTCCAGGGCCGCCTGTTCGCCTACGCGGACGCGCACCGCTACCGCCTGGGCGTCAACCACACGCTGCTCGCGGTGAACGCGCCGAAGGCGACCACCGCGGACAACTACGGCCGTGACGGTCTGATGGCGTCCAACGCCTACGGCCGCGACCGCAAGAACTACGAGCCCAACTCGTACGACGGCCCGGTCGAGACCGGTCAGCCGCTGTCCGCCCCGCTGGCCGTCAATGGTCACACGGGCACGCACGAGGCGCCGCTGCACACCAAGGACGACCACTTCTTCCAGGCGGGCGAGCTGTACCGCCTGATGTCGGCCGAGGAGCAGGCCCGTCTGGTGGCGAACATCGCGGGCGGCCTCTCTCAGGTCACCCGTGACGACGTCATCGAGAAGAACCTGGCCCACTTCCACGCCGCCGACGCCGAGTACGGCAAGCGCGTGGAAGAGGCTGTCCGCGCCCTGCGCGAGGACTAGAACTCCCCGACTGCGCCAGGGAATTGACGGGAGGTCAGTTCCTTGGCGCTGCGCCCGCACCATCACGGACCCGGATGAGGGGTGGTCCCGTGATGAACAGCGGGCCGGACGAGGACCGCGGCGGCTCTGCGAGCCAGTGCGGTGGTCAAGGCCCTGCGATCCCCTTCTCGACCTGAGGGAAGAGGATCCCGCAGAGCCATTCGCAGCCGCCGCGGTCCCAGCCGTCCTCGGGCCCCTGGGCCCCCACGAACTCCGTCCGGCAGCGCGTATGCATGTTCCGCCAGTCGCGCGCGGTCGGACGGCTACAACTTCACACGGCAGTACGGCATTTCAGCTGAGCCAGAGCGCCGAGTACGGACGGTCCCGTACTCGGCGCTCTTCCGTCTACGGCGACCCGGCGAGCGAGCGGTGCGCGTTGTCGACCAGTTCCTTGTAAGTGAGTACCTCGACGCGGGTGACATGCGAGTTGAACGTCCGCAGCGCCTCGTTGATCCGACTCTCCGGCACGTCGGGCTGCTGTGCCGGGTGTCCGATCAGCACCAGCGCGCTCGCCCTGCGGGTCTCGATGCCGAACTCCTCGCGGATGCGGTCACGGTTCTCGTCCAGACCCACGAGGTAGTTGACGGCCTGCCCTACGGCATCGTGTACCTGGGCGGTGGGCACCCAGGCGTTGCGGTACCTCTTGACCAGCGCGCCCCTGAGACTCATCGCGCGCTTGAGCTCCACGATGTGCAGGGCGCCGTCGCCCCGGATCAAGGGGATGTCCACTTCGTCGCCCGGCACCAGCCTGCGCTGAACGGCCTCACCTATGAAGCGGCCTCCGAAGATCCAGGGCTGGCCTACCAGGGCCCGCTGGAGGTCGTGCTCGGACGATCGAAGGTCTTCGACAACCTCGCGCAACCCCTCCAGACCGGCGGACCGTCGCTTCAACTGCGCCGCCTGGAGCAGTAGTTGACCTTCGTCATCGGCTGCGAGCAGCGCCAGCGCGTCAGGCGAGGTGACGATCTTCCGGGCGGCCTCGGCGGGGTCCTCGATGTCGATGCGGCCGTCGCACAGGATGCGCTCGAGCCAGAGCGCGAGCTCCGCCGTTCCGCGCGGAACGACGTAGCGTCCCGGCCGGTCGGGGGGTGCCTGCAGAAACCGCGCATCGCGCTCCAGGTCTCGTAGGTGACCGATGAGCTCCGGCGCGCCGGCCTCCGGATGCGCGTCCAGGAACTCTTCGCCGGCGTGCGCCGCGTAAGCGTAGCCCGCTGCCGTGATCCTCCCGAGGGGCTCCTCGTGGCTCACCCGCCGATTGCCGTCCTTGAACAGCCGCAATCGGTCGTCCAGTTCCGGCTTCAGGATGCGCCCATCGGCGTAGTCCACGGCATCCTGTACGAGGCGTACGACATCCCACTCGTCCAGCGCCGCGGCCCTGCCACGTGCCTCGGCGAGCAGGCCCATGAGCTTCTTGCCACCCCGGATCTTCCCGCCCGGCCCTCCACGCAGATGCCCGGCCACGGCCGTCAGGCAGGCTCGTACGCCCGCGTCCAGCGCGGCCCCTGCCGCGACTTCCACCAGCTGCTCAAGCGTCGCGTCCGCTCTCGGTTCCATGCCGGGCAGTGTGCCGCGCGCCACTGACAATGCCCCTGGAACGCCGAAGGGGCGGTCCACCCCGCCGGGTGGACCGCCCCCTCAGTGAGCTGTGTGACGCTGCCGTCAGACCTTCAACGGGCGGATCGCCGTGGGCGCGTGGCCCGGCTCCGTGGCGAGTTCCTCGAACTCCTTGACCGCGCTGATGTCGGCCGTGGGGCTCATCGAGATGTTCGTGATGCGCTCCAGGATGGCCTCGACGACGACCGGGACCTGGTGTTCCTGGGCCAGCTTCTTGGCCTGCTCGAAGGCCTCGCCCAGTTCGTTCGGGTCGGTGACGCGGATGGCCTTGCAGCCCAGGCCCTCGGCGACCTTGACGTGGTCGACGCCGTAGACGCCCAGCTCAGGACTGTTCTGGTTCTCGAATTCCAGGTTGACCTGGAAGTTGATGTCCAGACCGATCTGCGCCTGGCGGATCAGGCCCAGGTAGGCGTTGTTCACCAGGACGTGGACGTACGGGATGCGGTGCTGCGCGCCGACCGCCAGCTCCTCGATCATGAACTGGAAGTCGTAGTCGCCGGAGAGCGCGACGACCGGGGTGTCGCGGTCCGCGGTGGCGACGCCCAGCGCGGCCGGGATCGTCCAGCCGAGGGGGCCCGCCTGGCCGCAGTTGATCCAGTGCCGCGGCTTGTAGACGTGCAGCATCTGGGCGCCCGCGATCTGCGAGAGGCCGATGGTGGTGACGTAACGCGTCTCCGGGCCGAAGGCCTTGTTCATCTCCTCGTAGACGCGCTGCGGCTTCATGGGGATGTTGTCGAAGTGCGTGCGGCGCTGGAGGGTTTCCTTGCGCTCCAGGTGGGAGGCGACCCACGCCGAGCGGTCGGGCAGCTTGCCGGCGGCCTTGAGCTCCTTGGCGACCTCGACGAACAGTTCGAGGGCGACCTTGGCGTCGGAGGCGATCCCGTAGTCCGGCGCGAAGATCTTGCCGATCTGGGTCGGCTCGATGTCGACGTGCACGAACGTGCGGCCCTCGGTGTACACGTCCAGCTTGTAGCCGGTGTGACGGTTGGCCCAGCGGTTGCCGATACCCAGGACGAAGTCCGACTCCAGGAACGTGGCGTTGCCGTAGCGGTGGCCGGTCTGCTGGCCGACCATGCCCGCGTTCAGGTCGTGGTCGTCGGGGATCGTGCCCCAGCCCATCAGGGTCGGGACGACCGGGGTGTTGGTGATCTCGGCGAACTCGACCAGCAGGTCGGAGGCATCGGCGTTGATGATGCCGCCGCCGGCGACGATCAGCGGACGCTCGGACTCGACCAGGAAGGTGATCGCCTTCTCGATCTGGGCACGGGTCGCGGACGGCTTGTAGACCGGCAGCGGCTCGTAGGTGTCGATATCGAACTCGATCTCGGTCTGCTGGACGTCGATCGGCAGGTCGATGAGGACCGGACCCGGGCGGCCCGAGCGCATCAGGTGGAACGCCTGCTGGAAGACGCCGGGGACCTGCGCGGCCTCCAGGACCGTGACGGCCATCTTGGTGACCGGCTTGGCGATCGTCGCGATGTCGACGGCCTGGAAGTCCTCCTTGTGGAGCAGGTGCGTCGGCGCCTGGCCCGTGATGCAGAGGATCGGGATCGAGTCACCGATCGCCGAGTACAGACCGGTGATCATGTCGGTGCCCGCCGGGCCCGACGTACCGATGCAGACGCCGATGTTGCCCGGGTTGGCGCGGGTGTACCCCTCGGCCATGTGCGAGGCGCCCTCGACGTGGCGGGCGAGCGTGTGGTCGATGCCACCGCCCTGCTGGAGGGCCTTGTAGAAGGGGTTGATCGCGGCGCCGGGGACTCCGAACGCGTTGGTGACGCCCTCGCGCTTGAGGATCTCAACTGCCGCGCGGACAGCGGTCATACGAGCCATGGGGTTCTCCTGCTTCGACAACAGCTTCGACAGCTGCGCCGACCTCTCGGCCGGCGTGTTCGGCTGGCGGATCCGGCTCCCGTCGCGCCCCGCGGTGAGCTTCTGTTTCCGCATTGTGGAAATTATGTTCTGCTATATGGAAGCAATGTAGGGGGGTGTGGTGGAGACCGTCAAGAGATGTCCGGGAACCGGGCCGCCCGAAGGGCGCGTCCCAGTCGTTGAATTCGCATTGAATTCGGGGCCACACCACCGGGGGGTCGACCGTGGCCAGTGCACCGGACACGCCGCCCGCCGGGCAGGGCCCGCCGAGCCACGGCCGCTGGACGGTCGGGCCCCTGCTGGGCCAGGGACGCCTCGGGCGGGTCTTCCTCGCGCACGACGGGACGGGACGCGCCGCAGCCCTGCGGGTCGTGCACGCCTCCCTCGCCCGTGACCAGGAGTTCCGCGCCCGCTTCGCCCGCGAGGTCCGGGCGCTCGGCGCGGCCCGGGGGCGCCGCATCGCCGCCCTCGTCGACGCCGACCCGCACGGCGCGGTGCCCTGGCTCGCCACGGAGTACGTCCCCGGACCGACGCTCGCCACATGGGTACGCGATATGGGCGGGCCCCTCGCTACGCCGGAACTGCGGGCCCTGGCGAACGCCCTCGCCGGGGCACTGAACGACATCCACCGGGCGGGGCTCGTACACGGTGCCCTCCGGCCGTCGAACGTGCTCCTGTCCGCCGACGGCCCCCGCGTCGTCGACTTCGGTGTGGCGGGGTGCGTGGGGCGGGGCGGGGAGGTGGGGCAGGCCAGGGACGCGGGGCGGGCCGGGGACGACGGGCAGGCCAGGGACGTGCGGCGGGCCGGGGACGCAGGGCGGGACGGGGGCGCAGGGCGGGACGGGGACGCAGGGCGGGCCGGGGATGTGGGGCAGGCCAGGGACGCGCGGCGGGCCAGGGACGCGCGGCGGGCCAGGGACGCGGGGCAGGCCAGGGACGCGGGGCAGGCCAGGGACGCGGGGCAGGCCAGGGACGCGGGGCAGGCCAGGGACGCGGGGCAGGCCAGGGACGTGCGGCGGGCCGGGTGCGGGGGGTTTGGCGGGCTCACGGGGGCGCGGGGGTATACGGCACCCGAGGTCCTTGCCTCGTCCCGGGGCGAGGCACGGCCGCCGTCGGACGTCTTCTCGCTCGGCGCGGTCCTCGCCTTCGCGGCGGCGGGGCGCGGGCCCTGCGATGCGGCGTGCTTCGATGCCGCGTGCTTCGAGACCGCCCGCTTCGATGCCGGAGGCGAGGCCGCTGACATGGCGGGCGTGCCGGAGGAACTGCGGCCCCTCATCACCGCCTGCCTCGCCCGGCACCCCGCGGCCAGGCCCACGCCGCGCACCGTCGCCCGCATGGCGGGCCTCCCCCTGCCGGGCAGCCGGCGCCGGGCCCTGACGCTGGCGGGCACGCTGACCCTGACGGGCACCCTGCTCCTGGCTCAACCGGCTGCCGTGGCGGGCCCACTTGGTGGACGATGGGCGTCACGAACCGGCGAGCGGTGACGGCAATGGTGACGGGTGAGAGTGATGACGGACAGCGGCGTCCCGGTACGGTGCCCGGTCTGCCGGCGTGAGCATCTGTACGCCCCGCCTTCCTACCCCTGCGCGTGCGGCGCCCCCGTGGTGCCGCCGATCGCGCGCGGGGCGACGGTGGCCCCGGTGACCGACCGGTCGTGGGCGGACGAGTGGGTGACCGTGCGGTGCCGGATGTGCGGGCGCCGCGACCAGTGGCCGCAGCCCGAGCTGGGGTGCGGGTGCGGGGCGGTGCTGCGTATTCCGGTACGGGCGGTGCAGGCGCCTTCGGAGGCTCCGACCACTCCGGCCCCACCGGCGACTCCGGCCGCTCAGGTGCCCCCGGGCGCTCAGGTGCCGCCCACCGAACCGGCGGCTCCGACCGCTCCCGCGCAGCCGGCCGCTCCGGCGCACATACCGCTTCCCCGGACTGCTCCGACGCCTCGGCCCGCGTTCCAGCCTGTGCCGGTCCGCACGGCGCGGGACGCGGTGACGGTGGCGGGGCTGTATCTGCGGTGGCTCGGGTACGGGGAGGTCCGCGGCGCGGTCAGGCGGGCGCCTTCCGGGGTGCGGGTGTCGGCGCGGGGTGTGATCGCCCTGATCGAGCCGTCCGTGCAGCCGACGTCCCTGCGTGACGTGGAGTGCGTGTGGCTCAGCGCGATGTCCGACGCCGTGAGCTGCGTCTGCTTCTCCCTCGCGGGGTACGAGGGGGCGGCCCGCGCACGGGCGGACGCGCTGTCCATCCCCCTGTTCGTCATCGACCTAGCGGGGACACCGCAGCCGGTGAACAGCGCGGCGGACGAGCTGATCGCCTCGGGGTGACCGAGGCATACTCGCCGGATGCGCATCCGCCCGGCCACGCAGGCCGACCTCCCCGCCCTCCAGGACATCGAACGCGCCGCCGGTGAACCCTTCCGCGCCCTGGACATGGCGGCGATCGCGGACGACGAACCCCCCACCATCGAAACCCTGGAGAGCTTCCGCACCGCGGGCCGGGCCTGGGTGGCCGCCGAGGCGGACGGCGCCACCCCGGCAGCCCTGCCCCTGGCGTACCTCATCCACGAACCCGTGGATGCCGCGGAACACATCGAGCAGGTGACCGTGCACCCCCGGGCGGCCCACCGCCGCATCGGCCAGGCCCTGATCGAGCACACCGCCGGGCTCGCCCGCGAGGCAGGCAGGGAAGCCCTCACCCTGACCACGTTCGCGGACGTCCCGTGGAACGCCCCGTACTACGCCCGCATCGGCTTCCGCGTGCTCGGCGAGGCCGAACTCACCCCGGGGCTGCGGAGGATCCGCGCCCACGAGGCCGAGCTGGGCCTCGACCGCTGGCCGCGCGTGGCCATGCGCCGCGAGCTCACCCGGGGTGGGCCCCGGTCCCGTACCGCTCCCTGAGCTCGATCTTCCGCACCTTCCCGGACACCGTCATGGGGAAGCTCTCCAGGATCCGCAGCCCGGCCGGGATCTTGTAGTGCGCCAACTGCCCCTCGCAGAAGGCACGAAGCTCATCGAGCGTCAGCGGATCCGCCGTGTCCCGCAGGATCACGCAGGCCAGCGGCACCTCTCCGTAACGCTCGTCGGGGACGCCCACCACCTGCACGTCCGAGATCTTCGGGTGGCCGTACAGGAACTCCTCGATCTCGCGCGGGTAGATGTTCTCGCCGCCGCGGATGATCATGTCCTTGATGCGGCCGACGATCTGGACGTAGCCGTCCTCCCGCATGACCGCCAGGTCGCCGGTGTGCATCCAGCGCCCGGCGTCGATCACCTCGGCCGTCCGTGACGGCTCGTTCCAGTAGCCGAGCATCACGCTGTAGCCCCGGGTGCACAGCTCACCGGAGGTGCCGCGCGGCACTGTCACGCCGCTGGCCGGGTCGACCACCTTCACCTCGATGTGCGGCAGCACGCGGCCGACCGTTCCGGTGCGCCGCTCCAGGTCGTCCGTGCGGCGGGTCTGCGTCGAGACCGGGGACGTCTCCGTCATGCCGTAACAGATGGAGACCTCCTCCATGTGCATCTCGGCGACCACCCGCTTCATCACCTCGACCGGGCAGGGCGAGCCCGCCATGATGCCGGTGCGCAGTGAACTCAGGTCGTACGTCGCGAAGTCGGAGAGGTTCAGCTCGGCGATGAACATCGTCGGCACGCCGTACAGCGACGTACAGCGCTCGCGCTCCACCGCGTGCAGCGTGGCGACCGGGTCGAAGGACGGGGCGGGGATGACGACGCAGGCGCCATGGGAGGTGGCCCCGAGATTCCCCATGACCATGCCGAAGCAGTGGTAGAACGGCACCGGCAGGCACACCCGGTCCTGTTCCGTGTAACCGACCGTCCGGCCCACCCAGTAGCCGTTGTTGAGGATGTTGTGGTGGGAGAGCGTCGCCCCCTTGGGGAAGCCGGTGGTACCCGAGGTGTACTGGATGTTGACAGGGTCGTCGCAGCTCAACTCGGCTTCACGGGCGGCGAGTTGTTCGTCAGGCACCGCTCCGGACGCATCGAGCAGCTCGTCCCACGAGCCGTCCCCGATGTAGTGGACGGACCTCAGCTCGGGGCAGCCGGACCGCACCTGGTCCACCAGCGCCCGGTAGTCGCTCGACTTGTGCGCCTGCGAGGCGACCAGGACCGTCACCCCGGCCTGCTTGAGCACGTACTCCAACTCATGGGCGCGATACGCCGGGTTGATGTTGACGAGGATCGCGCCGATCCGCGCGGTGGCGTACTGCACGAGCACCCACTCGGCACAGTTCACGGCCCAGATGCCGACGCGATCGCCCTTGGCGACCCCGGCCCCCATGAAGCCGCGCGCCAACTGCGCCACCGCTGCGCCGAATTCGGCGTACGTCCAGCGTGTCCCCGCCGCCACGTCCACCAGCGCGTCCCGCTCGGGCCAGGCCTCGATCGCCCGGTCGAGGTTGCGCCCGATGGTGTCTCCGAGCAGCGGCGTCGAGCTGACACCGTGGGCGTACGAGAGGTCGTGGGCGTGCGGCAGCTCGCCCATCGACGCCCCGTTCATCGCCTCGTTCATCGGCCGCTCACTCACCGGAAGTCCTCCTCGCGGTACTCGGCGTCGGAGCCCGCGGCCGTGGCCTCGCGCAGCTCGATCCGGCGGATCTTGCCGGAGACGGTCTTGGGGAGCGGGCCGAACTCGATGCGGCGCAGCCGCTTGTAGGGGGCGAGGACCGCGCGTGAGTGCTCGAAGAGCAACTTCGCGGTGTCCGGTCCTGGTTCATGTCCGGCGGCGAGGACGACGTACGCCTTCGGGACGGCGAGCCGCAGCGCGTCGGGCGCGGGGACGACCGCCGCCTCCGCGACCGCCTCGTGCTCCAGGAGCGCGCTCTCCAGCTCGAACGGGGAGATCTTGTAGTCGGATGCCTTGAACACGTCGTCGGAGCGGCCGACGTAGGTGATGTAGCCGTCGGCGTCGCGGGAGCCGATGTCGCCGGTGCGGTAGTAGCCGCCGGCCATCGACTCGGCGGTGCGCTCCGGGTCGCCGTGGTAGCCGGCCATCAGGCCGACCGGGTTCACGGCGAGGTCGAGGGAGATCTCGCCTTCCTGCGCTCCCGGCTCTCCGGTGACCGGGTCGAGGAGTTCGACGGCGAAGCCGGGCGTGGGCCGCCCCATCGAGCCCACCTTCAGATTCTGGCCGGGCGAGTTGGCGACCTGTACGGCGGTCTCGGTCTGCCCGAAGCCGTCCCTGATGGTGACCCCCCAGTCGCGCCGCACCTGGTCGATGACCTCGGGGTTGAGCGGCTCCCCCGCGGCGACGACCTCGCGCGGCGGTGTCCGGAGCTGGGTCAGGTCGGCCTGGATGAGCATGCGCCAGACGGTCGGCGGGGCGCAGAAGGACGTGACCCCGGCCCGGTCCATCTCGGCCATCAGGCGGCCCGCGTCGAAGCGCGTGTAGTTGTGGATGAAGACGGTCGCCTCGGCGTTCCAGGGCGCGAAGAGGTTCGACCAGGCGTGCTTGGCCCAGCCGGGCGACGAGATGTTGAGGTGGACGTCGCCGGGCTTGAGGCCGATCCAGTACATCGTCGCCAAGTGCCCTACGGGGTAGGACACATGGGTGTGCTCGACCAGCTTGGGGCGGGCCGTCGTGCCCGAGGTGAAGTAGAGCATCAGGGGGTCGTCGGCGTGGGTGACGCCGTCGGGCTCGAAGACCGGGGAGGCCTCAGAGACCGCTTTGACCCCGCTGCCCCCGTCTGCCCCGCCTGCCCCGTCGTACGAGATCCAGCCAGGCCGGTCGCCGCCCACGACGATGCGGGTGTAGTCGCCGGGCACGTCGTCGAACTTCGCCGTGTCCTCGGAGCGTACGACCACGTGGCGGGCGCGCCCCCGCTGGATGCGGTCCCGCAGGTCGACGGGCCCGAGCAGGGGCGTCGCCGGGATGACGACGGCGCGCAGCTTCATCGCGGCGAGGGCGATCTCCCAGAGCTCGACCTGGTTGCCGAGCATCACGACGACGCGGTCACCGGCACGGACGCCCCGGTCGCGCAGCCAGTTGGCCACCTGGTTGGAGCGGGCGGACAGATGCGCGAAGGAGAAGCGGGTGGTGGGCCCGTCATCCTCCACGATGTGGAGCGCGGTCCTGTCGTTGTCCCGGGCGATGACGTCGAACCAGTCGAGTGCCCAGTTGAACCGCTCGGGCCGTGGCCAGGCGAAACCCTCGTAGGCGGCGGCGTAGTCCTCGCGATGCCGCAGCAGGAAGTCCCGAGCCGTGCGGAACTGTTCCGTGCCGCTGGTGCCCGTCGTCGTCATTGCGCTCTCCTCGTCGCCGGTCCGATGCCCGGCACCTTTGCCGGACCCATCGCGTGAGTCATTGCCGGACGCTACGTAACATCGTGTAATTCGTGATGCAGGTCTCACCACCCCCGGACGGGGGTGTCCCGAAGCGAAAGGTCTTGCGCGTGACGGCTGACGGAGGCGAGGCGGTCGAGATGCGGTCCGCGCTGCTGCGGCTGCGGCGCGGCACGGGGCTTCCGGTGGCCTTCGGCGGGCTCGTCGAGGGGCAGCGGCAGGTGCGGATCGCCGAGCTGACGGGCACGGGGACGCGTGCGCTGTGCGGTCTCGCGGTGTCGTCAGGGAACGGTCTCGGCGGCAAGGCGGTCGCGCTCTCGCGTCCCTGCGCGGTCACCGATTACCACGACTCGCGCCACATCAGCCATGAGTACGACGTCGCGGTGGCCGCGGAGGGCCTGCGCTCGGTGCTCGCGGTGCCGGTGGTGGTACGGCGCAAGGTCCGGGGCGTCCTGTACGGGGCCCTGCGCTCGGCCCAGCCGCTGGGCGACCGGACGCTTTCGGCGGCGGTGGCGGCGGCGCGTGACGTGGAGCAGGCCCTTGTCGTACGGGACGAGGTGCGCGCGCTCATCGCGGCGGCGCGGGAGCCGCAGGCGGGGGCCGGGGCCGCCTGGGAACAGGTCCGCGAGGCGCACGGCGCGCTGCGGGAACTGGCGCCGCGGATCGCCGACCCGGCGTTGCGGGCGGACATACTGGCGGTGTGCGGCCGGTTGGCTTCGGCGGCGACGGTGCCGCAGGGTCGGGAGCGTTCGGTGTCACTGGCGCCGCGCGAGGTGGATGTCCTCGTGTGCGTGGCCGGGGGCGTGACGAACGCGGTGGCGGCGGAGCGGCTCGGGCTGCGGCCGGAGACGGTGAAGGGGTATCTGCGGGCGGCCATGCGGAAGTTGGGCGCGCACACGAGGCTGGAGGCGGTGGTGGCGGCCCGCCGGGCGGGGCTGCTGCCGTGAGCCGCGGGCGGCGTTGACCGACGGTTTCGCCGGTGTCGGACGGAATGGACCCAATGGATCGTGGGACGGGGACCAGTGGGCTGCTGAGCCAGGCCTCCGCCGTTCAGCGTTCGATGACCGTGCCGAACCGGATGTCGTACGTGGCGGCCCCGTGCAGGGGGCCGCGAAGGAGCCGCTCCGCCTCTTCGGTCAGTTCGTGCCGCTGGGCCTTGGTCAGGGTGCCGAACGGCTCGATGGTGAGGACGGCGGAGTCGGCGGAGCCCTTGGCCTGTCCCGCACTCCGCCCCCCACCCTTTCCTCCGCCCTCTTCGACGCGCCACACGCCCGCCAGGAAGCCGTCGACCAGGAAGACGCTATAGGCGAAGTTGCCCTTCCAGGTGCGGCCCTTGTACTCCGGCGGCACGACTCTGCTGCGGTCGGCGTGCGAGAGGAGGAGGTTGTCGAACTCGGGCAGGAAGCGTGCCGGGGCCGGGGTGTCCGCGTCGGGGCGGGGCGCGTCGGGGAGGTCGAAGAGCTCGACACCGTTCTCGTCGCGGAACGTAAGCAGTTGGGGCCGCAGCCGCTCGAAGGCCTCCCGCAACCGCGTAAGACCCGCCCAGGTCTGCATGTCCTTGACGGAGGCGGGCCCGAAGGCGGCGAGGTAGCGAAGGACGGTGGCGTCGGGCGTGGGCACCGGCCCGCTCGGGCGGCCGAGCCAGTGCTCGGCGGTGGTGAGCGCGACCTGCCCGCTGCGCCGCCACAGGCCGCGCGGGGTGACCTGGACCAGCGGCAGCGAACAGCGGGCGGCGACGGCAAGGGACTGCGGATCGGCATCGGGCCAGCGGGGCAGCAGGACGTCCCGCAACTGCTTCATCGTGCGGGGCTCTTCCTCGACGGCGGCGCGGGCGAGCGAGGTGAGCTCCGCCAGGTCGACGCCGGTCAGCCCCTTACGGAAGGCGTGCAGCTCACGGTCGCGGGCGCCTTGCACCAGCGGGCGCAGGGTGAGGGCGTCGTCGGCGGTGTGCAGGTGGATGGTCGAGCGCATCGTGACGATGCGTACGAGGTCGCGCGAGGCGAGGAGCCCGGACAACTCCTCCGGGTCGAACCCCTCGATGCGGGCAGCGAGGGCGTAATAGGGCGGCTTCACGTTCTGCGCCTGGAGGCCGAGGAGGTGGGCGACGGCGCCCTCGACGGAGAGACCGGCCGAGCGATCCAGGAGGAGCTGACGGGCGAGGGTGGCACGGTTGAGGGCGCGCGTGCCGAGTACGGGGTCGGTGTGCTGGGCCCGCCCGGTCTTCGGAGAACGCGACGTACTCGACGTACTCGGTCTGCTGGGCGTACTCGGCGTGTTCGTCATGCTCCGCACGCTAGCGGGACTTGCGGACATCCTCTGTCCGCAAGCGCGCCGGGAGATACGCAGCGGCATGCGTATAGAGCGCATCGGGAGTGCACCGGATGGCGTCGAGATGGTCGAGATGGCGCCACGCCCGCGACTTTTAGGACGTATATCCTGCTTCGAGCTGGCAAGACGCACGTTCGACACCGACACACAGCCATCGGAGGCAGTCAGCATGGCGGAGCGCCGGGCCCGGCCCGTACCGAGCACGAAGAGGCACGGCTGGCGGCGCACCGCCCCGGCCAAGGCCTCCTCGGCCTCAGGGAACGGGAAATCCGGACATCCCGAGGGCACGCCCGCGTCCCCCTCCCCCGCACCGCCGGACGCCGCGAGCGTCGTACAGGCCGCGCTCTACCGCGACGGGGTGCGCGTCGCGACGCCGGCCACCCTCGCCGACACCTTCCGGGAGCTGCGCGAGCAGCCCGACGGCATGGCCTGGATCGGCCTCGCCCGGCCGACGGAGACCGAACTCCTGTCCCTGGCGGCCGAGTTCGACCTGCACGAGCTCGCCGTCGAGGACGCGATGGAGGCGCACCAGCGCCCGAAGCTGGAGCGCTACGGCGAGACCCTCTTCGTCGTCCTGCGCGCGGCCCGCTATCTGGACGCTCCGGAGGAGGTCGACTTCGGCGAACTGCACGTGTTCGTGGGCCCCGACTTCGTCATCACGGTGCGCCACGGCGCCGCCCCGGACCTGACCGCCGTACGCCGCCGCATGGAGGAGAGCCCCGAGCTCCTCAAGCTCGGCCCCGAGGCGGTCCTCTACGCGATCCTGGACGCGGTGGTCGACGGGTACGCCCCGGTCGTGGCCGGAGTCCAGAACGACATCGACGAGATCGAGACCGAGGTCTTCGGCGGCGACCCGGCGGTCTCCCGCCGCATCTACGAACTCTCCCGCGAAATGGTCGAGTTCCAGCGAGCGACCCGCCCTCTGGTCGCCATGCTGCACTCCTTGATGGCGGGCTTCGCGAAGTACCGCACCGACGAGGAACTCCAGCGCTACCTGCGCGACGTCGCCGACCACGTCACGCACACCAGCGAACGCGTCGACGGCTTCCGCCAGGCCCTCACCGACATCCTCACGGTCAACTCCACCCTCGTCACCCAGCAACAGAACGCGGAGATGCGAGCGCTCGCGGAGGCGGGCTTCGAACAGAACGAGGAGATCAAGAAGATCTCGTCGTGGGCGGCCATCCTCTTCGCCCCGACTCTGGTCGGCACGATCTACGGCATGAACTTCGAGACCATGCCCGAGCTGAAGTGGGCGGCCGGATACCCGTTCGCGATCCTGCTGATGGCCGTGGTGTGCGTGAGCCTGTACTTCATCTTCAAGCGGCGGGACTGGCTGTAGGCGGGAGATCTCGAGCCGGGGCCATTGCCGCCCGTGCGTCCGCGCTGCTATCGCTGGGACATGGCGGGGAGCAGCTGGGAGCCGCAGGGAGCCGTGGCATGCGAGATGAGGGAACTCGGATAGGGGTGGGGCGGCTTGGGGGCAAAGTTGCCTTTGTCACCGGTGCCGCCGGCGGGCTCGGGCGTAGTCATGTTCGGCGGATGGCCGAGGAAGGCGCCGACCTGGTCGTCGTGGACATGTGCCGGCCGGTCGACACCGTGCCCTATCCGCTGTCGACGCCGGAGGAGTTGGACGACGCCGTCGAGGAAGTGCGGGCCCTGGGGCGCCGCGTCGTGGCGCGGCAGACCGATGTGCGCGATCGGACCGCGCTGCAAGAGGCGTACGACGCCGGGCTTGATGAGTTCGGGGCGATCGACATCGTGGTTGCCAACGCCGGGATAGCGCCGCTGCTCGTGGAGGACCGGGTGCAGGCGTGGCATGACGCCCTTGATGTCAATCTCACCGGCACCTTCCACACCGTCGAGGTGGCCATCCCGTCGATGGTCGCCGCCGAGCGTGGCGGCTCGATCGTCATCGTCAGTTCCACCGCCGGGCTCGTCGGCATCGGCGGGGCGAGCAACGGCGGGCTCGGTTACGCCGCCTCCAAGCACGGCGTCGTCGGGCTGATGCGCACCTATGCCAACAATCTCGCCCCGCACAGCATCAGGGTGAACTCCGTGCACCCCACCGGCGTGGCCACCCCCATGGTCACCGACCCGGCCATCGTCGAGTTCGTCGCCCAGGACCCCATTCTCTCCGAGACGGCACCAAATGCCTTGCCCGTAGCGGTGGTTGAGGCGGTCGATGTCTCGAATGCCGTGGTGTGGCTGGCCTCGGACGAAGCCCGCTACGTCACCGGTGTCACGTTGCCCGTCGACGCCGGATTCATCAACCGCCGCTGACTCACCGAGCCGGGGATGGAAGGGAGCGCCATGACGGATCATCTGTACGCGGACACGATATTGGTGGGCGGGCGGGTCAGGACCTCGTCGGGCTGGGCCCAGGGGCTCAGCGTGCGCGCCGGTGTCATCGAGGTGGTCGGCGGCCGCGAGGACGTACTGCGGCGGCGCGGGCCGGGCACGCGGGTGCTGGATCTCGGCGGCGGGACCGTCCTGCCGGGGCTGCACGACCTGCACGTGCATCCGATCTACGCCGGAATCCGCGAACGCCGCTGCAAGGTCCCGCAGGGTTCGACCCTGGCCGCCACCCTCCGCATCGTGGCCGAGCACGTGTCCCGGGCCGCCCCCGGCGCGTGGGTACTCGGCGGGCAGTGGGACACGTCCGCGCTCGGTGTCACCCCTGATCGGACGATGCTGGACGCCGTCGCCCCCCGTAACCCGGTCCTCCTCGAGGACACCAGCGGGCACAGCTCATGGGTGAACAGCGCGGCCCTCGCGGCCACCGGAATCGGCCCCGGCACACCCGACCCGCCCGGTGGCATCTTCGAGCGGGACACCGCGGGACATCCGAGCGGCATCCAGCGCGAGACCGCCGCCGATCTCCTCGCCGCATCGGCCCCCAAGCCGTCCGACGAAGAGGTCGAGGCGGCTCTGGAATGGGCCCTCGGAGAAATGCTCTCCTACGGGATCACGTCGTTCACCGAGGCGGCGGTGGGGTTCACCGCCGGGCCGCGGGCCGAGCTGCGCGCCTACACCCGTCTCGCCGCTGCCGGAGCCGTCCGGCAGCGCGTACGCCTCTGCCTGGTGTGGTCCCCCGTCGATCCCGTCTGCGAAGACGTGATCGCGGCCCGGAATCTGCACGCGAGCGGCCATATCGCGCCCGACTGCGTGAAGATCTTCCTCGACGGGGTACCGACCGACAGCCATACGGCGGCGATGATCGAGCCCTACCAGGACACGGTGGAGGGGCGGGACGACGAGGCCAGGCGGCACGGGCTGCTCGCGATCGCGCCCGCGGTCCTGGAGCAGGCGGTCACCCGGTTCGACCGGATGGGCATCACCGTCAAGTTCCACGCCGCCGGCGACGCGGCGGTCAGGGCCGCACTGGACGCCATCGAGGCCGCCCGTGCGGCCAACGGGCCCGGCCCGTGCATGCACAACGTAGGGCACTGCACGTTCGTGGCGAAGGCCGACATCGAGCGCGCGTCGCGGATCGGCGCGACGTTCGAGGTCTCTCCCTACCTGTGGCAGCCCTCCCCCATCTGCTCCGACATAGCGACCGCCGTCGGCCCGGCAGCGATCGAACGCGTCTGGCCGGTGCGCGAGATGCTGGACGGCGGCGCCCTGGTCGTGGCGGGGTCGGACTGGTGCGTCGTGCCGTCGGTCAACCCGTGGTCCGCCATCGAAACGCTCGTCACGCGGCAGCAGCCAGGAGGCAGCGCCGAACGCTTCGGGGCGTCCCAGGCCATCACGCTGGATCAGGCCTTCGACCTGTTCACGGTCAACTCCGCGCGCCAGGCGCGCATGGCGCACCGCGTCGGACGCATCGAACCCGGCATGCTCGCCGACGTCATCGTCGTCGACCAGAACCCCTTCGAGGTGCCGATCACCCAAGTCCACGCCACCGCAGTCCAGATGACGTTCGTCGAAGGTGACCTGGTCTTCGACGCGGGGGCGCGGCGGCCACGGACGGAGGCGGTGGACGGCTGAGCCCGGAAACCCCTCGCTATTCAGTGTTGCCAAGTACCGGTAGTCAGCGTTACTGTGTACCAGTAGTCAATGACACTGAGTAGGTGAGGGTGCCCATGGGCAAGCAGGCAACGGAGATGCTCAAGGGCATCCTGGAAGGCATCGTCCTGGAGGTCCTGTCCGCACGGTCGGCCTACGGCTACGAGATCACCTCGTGGCTTCGGGAGCAGGGCTTCTCCGACATCTCTGAGGGCACCGTGTACGCGCTGCTGGTCAGGGTGGAGAAGAACGGCCTGGTCGACGTGGAGAAGGTCCCGTCGGAGAAGGGACCGCCGCGCAAGGTGTATTCCCTGAACGCGAAGGGCCGGGAGTACCTCGACGAGTTCTGGAGGACATGGAGCTTCCTCGCAGAACGACTGGAACAGCTTCATGAAGGAGGCAGATGACCATGCCCGAGACAGAAGAGCACGGTTTCCTCTCGAAGGTGATCGGACCGAAGAAGCGCTGGTGGGCGTACCGGGCACGCGTCAAGCAGCTTCCCGATGACTACCGCACGGCCGTCGAGGCGATCGAGCGCTACCTGATGCTCTTCGTGCCGGCGGACGGCGACAGCGCGTCGGCGGCATTCGAGGACCTCGCGGATCTGTTCGAGCAGGCCGCGGCGGACGGAACGCCCATCCGTGGCGTCGTCGGGGAGGACCCCGTGGAGTTCGTCTCGGCGTTCGCCGAGAACTACACGAGGGGCGGATACGTCCCCGACCGGGAGCGGGAGCGGCTGGTCAAGACCCTCGAGCGCGCCGCGGGAGAAGACGACGGCAAGGGCGGCAAGGCCTCCTAGCCAGGCGGTCCCGCATCCCCGTATCCCCATATCCCCGTATCCCTGCTCTCCTGTATCCCTCTGTCCCCACACCCCCACACCCCCACACCCCCACACCCCCACCCCCGCAGCCACGCAGCGGACCCCCGGGTGCCGAGAGTCCGCGGGTGCCGAGAGCCCGCGGACATCTCAGACGCCGCCCCGCGGCCCCCGGCTCCCCCACTTCCCTTCCCTCACCACTTCGACTTCCGAAACGGGAGGCCCCCATGCCTTCATCTGTCATGCCCACATCCAGTCAGGGTGACCGTGACGCGTCGCAGACCGCGATCTCCGCCATCGGCCTGCGCAAGGCCTACGGCGACAAGACCGTGCTCGACGGCATCGACATCCGCATCCCC
The DNA here is from genome assembly GCF_040636975.1 of Streptomyces sp. NPDC032198. NCBI lineage: Bacteria > Bacillati > Actinomycetota > Actinomycetes > Kitasatosporales > Streptomycetaceae > Streptomyces > Streptomyces sp. NPDC032198. The sequence goes on from NZ_JBEZVL010000012.1 coordinate 194,568, forward strand.
ACCGGTTCCGTCTACGCGCTGCTCGGCCCGAACGGCGCCGGCAAGACCACCGCCGTCAAGATCCTCTCCACGCTCATCGACGCCGACGCCGGCGAGCTGCACGTCAACGGCCACGACCTCGCCAAGGACCCGCAGGCCGTGCGCGCCGCGATCGGCGTCACCGGGCAGTTCTCCGCCGTCGACGGTCTGATCACCGGCGAGGAGAACATGCTCCTCATGGCGGACCTGCACCACCTGTCGAAGAGCGAGGGGCAGCGCATCACCGCCGAACTCCTCCAGCGGTTCGACCTGGTGGAGGCCGCGAAGAAGCCTGCCGTCACCTACTCGGGCGGCATGAAGCGGCGGCTCGACATCGCCATGACCCTGGTCGGCAGCCCGCGGGTCATCTTCCTCGACGAGCCGACCACCGGACTCGACCCGCGCGCCCGCCACAACATGTGGGGCATCATCCGCGAGCTCGTCACGGGTGGCGTCACCGTCTTCCTCACCACCCAGTACCTGGACGAGGCCGACGAACTCGCCGACCACATCGCGGTCCTCAACGACGGCAAGATCGCCGCAGAGGGCAGCGCCGAGGAGCTCAAGCGGCTCATCCCCGGCGGGCACGTCCGGCTCCGGTTCACCGACCCGGCCGCGTACCAGTTCGCCGCCCTGTCGCTGACCGAGGTCACCACGGACGACGAGGCACTGGTCCTGACCATCCCCAGCAACGGCAGCCAGGGTGAGCTGCGCTCCATCCTCGACTGGCTGGACTCCACCGGCATCGAGGCCGACGAACTCAGCATGCACACCCCCGACCTCGACGACGTGTTCTTCGCCCTGACCGGCCCCGACGTCCCCAACCAGTCCAAGGAGAACGCCCGATGAGTTCCCTCTCCCTCGCGCTGCGCGACTCGAACACGATGCTGCGCCGCAACCTCCTGCACGCCTGGCGCTACCCGTCCGGGACGTTGAACCTGCTGCTCACGCCGATCATGATGCTGCTGCTCTTCGTCTACATCTTCGGCGACGTGATGAGCTCGGGCATCGGCGGCGGCGGCGCGGACCGGTCCGACTACATCGCCTACGTCGTCCCGGGCCTGCTCCTGATGACCATCGGCAGCACCGTGATCGGGGCCGCGGTGTACATGTCCATGGATATGACCGAGGGCCTCATCGCGCGCTTCCGCACGATGGCGATCTACCGGGGTTCCCTGCTCGTCGGGCACGTCATCGGCAGCGTGCTGCAGTCGGTCCTGAGCGTGATCCTCGTCGGCGCCGTCGGCGTGGCCATCGGCTTCCGCTCCACCGACGCGAGCGCCCTGGAGTGGCTCGCGGCGTTCGGTCTGATCGTGCTCTTCTCCCTCGCCCTCACCTGGATCGCGATCGGCATGGGCCTGGCGAGCCCGAGCCCCGAGGCGGCCAGCAACAGCGCGATGCCGCTGATCCTCCTGCCGCTCATCTCCAGCGCCTTCATCCCGGCCGACACGATGCCGGGCTGGTTCCAGCCCATCGCCGAGTACCAGCCGTTCACCCCCGCCATCGAGACCCTGCGCGGGCTGCTCCTCGGCACCGAGATCGGCAACAACGGATGGATCGCGATCGCCTGGTGCGTCGGCCTGATCGCACTCGGCTACCGCTGGTCCATCTCCCAGTTCAACCGCGCCCTGAAGTAACCGGCGCGACCGCTCGCACACGCAGGAAGCCCGTGGCCCCCTGGTGGGGGCCACGGGCTGTTGGGGCCGGTGTCTCATCCTTGCGTCGGAGGGCCGAACCACGTGGTGAGGGCGGTCCGGAGCGCGGCGGTGGCGGGTGTGCCGCCGGTGGCCGCCCAGGCCACATGGCCGTCGGGGCGTACGAGGAGCGCGGCGGGGGCGGGGACCTCGCCGGCGGCCGGGACATACCAGTGGTCGTCCTCGCTCCGCGCCTCGACGAAGTCGACGCGGTCGGACCAGTCCTCGGCCACCGACGCCACCTCGGCGCTGCCGCACAGATCGAGCAGGACGGGACGGCCGGTGTGCAGCAGTGCGTAGACGTGCGAGATGCCGTCGGACGTCTTCAGGTCGGCATCGGGAACCCGGCGGCCCGCGACCGGGTGGTCGCCGTCCGACGGGTAGCGGATGTCCAGCGCGGTGAGCATGCCGCGCAGATACGCGTTGACGTCGTCGAACACGATGAGCGAGGTGAACACGTCGCGCAGCGCGTCCGCCTGGGGGCCGGGGCGGGCCAGGGCCGACTGTGCCCGGGTGTTGTGCAGCACACACTCCGCGACGGGGTGCCGCTCGGCGTGGTAGCTGTCCAGCAGGCTCTCCGGGGCCCGGCCGCGCACCACGGAGGCGAGCTTCCAGCCGAGGTTGACCGCGTCCTGCACGCCCATGTTCAGCCCCTGCCCGCCGGCGGGGAAGTGGATGTGCGCCGCGTCGCCGGCGAGCAGCACCCGCCCCTCGCGGTACCGGTCGGCCTGCCGCGCGGCGTCACTGAACCGTGAGACCCCGCGGGGGTTGCGCATGCCGTAGTCCGTGCCCGCGAGCCTGATCAGCGATTCCCGCAGCTGCTCGGAGGTCACGGGGGCGCCGCGGTCCGCGACACGGTCGTACTCGAAGGTGATCAGCCGGTGCCAGCCCGGCTCGAAGGCGATCGCCGAATAGTCGCCGGTGGGACGGCGCCGCCACCAGATGTACTCCTCGGACAGGTCGGGGAGTTCGACGTCGCCGATCATCGCGGTCATCGTCGCCGGAGTGCCGGGGAAGCCGATGCCCGCGAGCTTGCGCACCGCGCTGCGCCCACCGTCGCACCCCACGAGATAGCGGGCGCGCAGCGTCGCCGGTGCGGATCGCTCCGTCCGCAGGCCGACCGTCACGCCCGCCCCGTCCTGGCTGATGTCGCTCACCTCGGACGACCAGCGCACCCGTACACCGAGCTCGTCGGCCCACTCCTCCAGGAGCCGCTCGATGGCGGACTGCAGGATCATCAGCGGGTAGGGGTGCCTGGATTCGGACTCGTCGAAGTCCAGCCTGAGCCCGGAGAAATGGCCCACCGGCTGCAGTTCGCCGGCCGCGAGGAAGCGGTCGAGGATGCCGCGCTGGTCAAGGACCTCCAGGGTGCGGGAGTGCATCCCGCCGGCTCGCGACTCGCCCGTCCGTTCGGCGAGCCGCTCGACCACCACCACGTCGACGCCTGCCAGCCGCAGCTCGCAGGCGAGCATCAGGCCCGTCGGCCCGACGGCGGCGATGACCACATCCGTGTCCATGCCGGTGTGCCCCACGTCATTCCCGGTCACTCCACTGCCCCTCTGACATCGTTGGGTCGCGATCCACGTGCACGCGCTCAGAGGACTTCGCCTTCCCTCGTCCTGCGGGCGCTCTTCGCCGGCCCCGAGGACACCCTGCTGGTCAGTTCGCCCTGCTACGTGGGCATCACCGGCGTGGCCCGGCTGCTTGGCATCCGGGTGCGCCCCGTGCCCGAGGGCCCCGCCGGACCCGACCCGGAGGCTGTTGTCGCTGCCGTGCGCGACGCCAGGGCGGCGGGCGAACGCCCCCGGGCCTTCTACGTCGTCCCGGACTTCTCCAACCCGTCCGGCACCAGCATGAGCGGCGACGGCCGCGAACGTCTGCTGAGGGTGGCCGAGGAGGAGGACCTGCTCGTCCTGGAGGACGCCCCTTACGGGTTCTTCGTACGGACGGGCCCGGCCAGCCCCACCCTCAAGGCTCTCGACACCGGCCGCCGCGTGGTGCACCTGGGCTCCTTCGCCAAGACGGCGCTGCCCGGCGCCCGCGTGGGGTACGTCATCGCCGATCAGGAGGTCATCGGCCCCGGCGGACGGCGCTCGCTCCTCGCCGAGGAACTGTCCAAGATCAAGAGCATGACGACCGTCAACACCTCGGCCGTGAGCCAGGCCGTCATCGGCGGTCTGCTCATTGAGAGCGGCTGCCAGCTGCGCGAGGCGAACGCCGGGACCATCGCGTACTACCGCACGAACATGGACACGCTCCTGAACGAACTGGAGCGGCACTTCCCCGAGGAACGCCGTGCCGGACTCGGCCTCTCCTGGAACCGTCCTGACGGCGGCTTCTTCTGCGTCGTCACCGTGCCCTTCGCCGCCGACCACAAGGCTCTGGAGCTGTCCGCGCGCACCTACGGCGTGCTGTGGACCCCGATGAGCGACTTCCACCTGGACGGCGGCGGCACCCGCCAACTGCGCCTGTCGTGCAGCGCGCAGAGCGCGGAGGCCATCACCGAGGGCATCGCGCGGCTGGCGGCCTTCATCACCGCGCAGTGCGCCGGCCCCGCCGTCACGCCTCGCCGAAGGCCCGCCGGTACGCGCCGGGTGTAGTGCCCAGATGTCCGCGGAAACGACGGCGCAGATTGACCGCCGACGCCAGGCCGACCCGGGTGGCGATGGCCTCGACCGGCAGGTCGGTCTGTTCGAGGAGTACGCGTGCCGCCTCGATGCGGCGGGCGAGCAGCCACTGTCCCGGGCTGGTGCCCAGCTGGTCGCTGAACCGCCGGGCGAGGGTGCGGCCGGACAGACCCGCGTGGTCCGCGAGGCTGCCCAGGGTCAGCCGGGTGTGGAGCCGGGAGGTGGCCCAGTCCAGGAGCGGCGCCAGCGAATCGTCTGCCGCCCTGGCCGTTACGGGCTCTGCGGCGTACTGGAGTTGGCTGCCCTCCCGGTGCGGCGGCAGGACCATGTTCCGGGCGATCTGGGCGGCGTACGCCGCGCCGTGGTCGGAGCGCACCAGGTGCAGGCACAGGTCGATGCCCGCGCCGGTCCCGGCGCTGGTCGCCACGTCGCCGTGGTCCACGAAGAGCACGTCCGGGTCCACCCGCACGTCGGGGTAGGTGGCGGCGAGCTGGGCTGTGCCGCGCCAGTGGGTGGTGGCCCGGCGGCCGTCGAGCAGCCCTGCCTGGGCGAGGACGAACGCCCCGGTGCAGATGGCGACGATCCGCGCCCCGCGCCGGTGGGCGGCCCGCAGCGCGTCGATGACGGCGGGCGGCGCCGGTGCGCCGGGCGGCTGCCAGCCGGGGACGACCACCGTGTCCGCCTCTCTCAGGGCCGCAAGACCCGCGTCGATGAGCATCTCGAAGCCGATCGTGGTCGGCAGTCGGCCGGGGTGCTCGGTGCAGGTCCGGAAGCTGTAGCGGACCGGCACTCCCTGCGGGACGGTGCCGAAGACCTCGGCCGCGCAGGCGAGCTCGAAGGGCGACTGGGGCGGATTGAGCAGCGCCACCACGCGATGGAGGTTCATGGCAGGAATGTACCCATGGGTGTCTTTCTGGACTCTCGGCGCGGGAGGCGGGCCCGGGTCACGGTGGACCCATGAGTGAGACCAACGAAACGGGAGTGCTGCGAACCTCGGTCCAGGTCGACGGCGCGGCGGCGAGCTATCTGACCGTGGAGCGGGACGGCCCGGCCGTGTTGCTGCTGCACGGGACGTACTGGAGCCGGGTCTGGCTCCCGGTCCTCGGCGGTCTCGCCGATGCGGGGCTGCGGCCCCTCGCGGTCGATCTGCCCGGCCTCGGGCGCTCGGGAGGCGAGCTCACCCCGGAGACGGCCACGGTCCCTGCCCTCGCGGACTGGGTGGCGCGCTTCGCGTCCGCCCTGGGCCTCTCCGGGCCGGTCGCCGTGGCGGGCCATGACATCGGCGGAGCCATCGCCCAGCATCTCCTCGTCCACGGCGGCCGTGAGGTGTCCCGGCTCGCCCTGGTCAACTCCGTCATGTACGACTCCTGGCCCGCGCCCCACGTGGCTCGCTTCGGGGGCCCGGGGGACGTCGCGGGGAGCGCCGCCGACGATGTCCTCGCCGCCCGTCGACGGGCGGTGACGGCGGCGCTGGGCGGCGCCGCCACCGAGGAGCGGATCGCGGACTATCTGGATCCGTGGACCACAGCGCGGGTTCGCCGCTCGTGGCTGGCCATGGCGGGCGGGGCCGACAGCCGCTACACCCTCGATCTCGTTCCCGCGCTGCGGCGGTCCACGGTGCCCAAGCTGCTGATCTGGGGCGAGGACGACGGCTACGAGAAGGTGGAGTACGCCGAGCGGTTCGCCTCCGAGATCCCGCGGACGACGCTGATCCGTGTCCCCGACGCGGATCACATCCCCACGGAGAACGCCCCGGGCCGGATCGCCCGCGCGCTGGGCGAATTCTGCACGGCGTAGCATGATCGGCCTCTCGACGAATGCCTCATCGCCCTCCTTCACCGGAAACGACGCTGTGTCACCTGAAGGGTGATGTGCTTCAACAGCACCTACCAAATCGGCCAAACAATTGATACCTATGTTTTCGCGGACGAATCCGCGAATAAGCCGCAGAGTTGACGAAGCGGGCGCCGCAGACATCACGGGCAGTACCCAGGCCGCCGCGTGGAGTCGGCAGCGCGTGATCCTCTGGGCCACGGCAGGTCTGGTGGCCCTCGGGTTCCTCGTCGCCCTGGAGATCGCCGCGCGTCACTACGGCGGCGTGCCCGGGCCGATCACCAACCAGGCGCGGGAAGTACTCTTCCCGCCCAAGCCGGGCCCGCTGTACGGCGGTCTGGCGTTGATGATGGTGGTGCTGACCTGGCGGCAGCGGTTCATCGCCGCCGGTTTCGCGGTCGGCGTCGACGCGGTCTTCGTGCTGGTGCGGTGGGCGGTCGATGCCGATGTGCCCGAGGGGCAGTTCTTCGGCAACGGCGCGTTGTGGGCGATGCTGGGCTGCGCGGTCTTCGCGATCACGCGCCGCACCGGCGCGGAACGCGTCCTGCTCCTCAAGGGCGTCGGCCTCGGCCTGCTGCTGGTGGCCGGCCGCAAGACCGGTGACACCTGGCTGCTCATCACGGCGAAGACCCGGCCGACCGTGCTCGACCCCTACGTGGCGATGGCCGATCACGCGCTCGGTAATCCGTCGTGGCTGGCGGGCCGGCTCCTCGAGGCCTCCGGCCCGGTCAGCCCCGTACTCGACCTGGTCTACGCCCAGCTCGCGGTGGCCGCCGTCGCCGTCGCCCTGTACCAGCTGCGCAACGTGGCGACCGAGCGTCGATTCCCGCGCCACCATCTGGTGCGGACCTTCCTGCTGATCGGGCTCGTCGGACCGGCCTTCTACATGATCTTCCCGGTGGTGGGCCCGATCTTCGCCTACGGTCCCGGCACCTCCGGCACCGGCGGCGTCCAGTGGGCGGTGGCCGATCTGTGGCCGCACACGCCGCCGCCCATCACCGTGCCGCACCCGGTTCCGTACGACGGGATCACCCCGCGCAACTGCATGCCCAGCCTGCACACGGCGTGGGCCACCACGATCTTCATCCACTCCCGCAAGGGACCGCGCCTGCTGCGGTACGCGGGGACGTTCTGGCTGACCGCCACGCTCGGCGCGACACTGGGATTCGGCTACCACTACGGCGTCGATCTCCTCGCCGGTGTGGTGTTCGCGCTCACCATCGAGGCGGCCCTGCGCACGTACGACCACGGCTGGCACCGGTCGGGCGTCCAACTGGTCGCCTACGGCACGGCGGTCTTCGGCGCGCTCCTGGTGTCGTACCGCTATCTGCCGATGGAGATGGCCGCACACCCGTGGGTGTACGGCCCTCTCGTCATGCTGTCGACGGCTTCGGTGATCTACGGCTACGTACGGACCACCGGATCGTGGGAGCCGAAGACCCCACCGGCACTCCGGCCGGAACCACAGCCCGAAATGGTGTGAGCCTCAAGGGGCTCACGGATCCCAAGAACCTCAACGGCGTGTCCGGCTCCTTGTCTCCGTCACGGGTCGGTCCTGCCGCAGCTCGGAGAAGAGCCGCGCCGACGCCTTGGCGTCCCACTTCAGGACGTTGCCCTTGGAGGTGGGGACGCCGAAGCCGGACACGGGCACGTTGATGCGCTTGCCCTTTCCGCCCGAGACGCTCTGCACGGCGTGGAACATCTTGCCGAGGTCGCGCAGGCTCATGTCCTTGTCGACGATGAGGGTGTCCAGGCCCGCCTGCATGGCCGGGCCCATCTCCGTCGGGTCGAAGAGCGTGTCGGGGCGGGCCGCCTGGTGGGCGAGGGTCGACAGGAACTTCTGCTGGTTCTTCGACCGGCCCAGATCGCCCTCCCGCTCCTGATGCCGCTGGCGGACGAAGGCGAGCGCCTGCTTGCCGTTCAGGACGTGACAGCCCTTGCGCAGGTCGGCGCCCGACTTCTTGTCCTTGATGTCGCGGTCCAGACACATCCGGACACCGCCGATGGCGTCGACGATGTTCACGAACCCGGCGAAGCCGATCTCCGCGTAGTGGTCGATGCGCAGCCCGGTGTTCCGCTCGACGGTGTGCACGAGCAGTTCGGGGCCGCCGTAGGCGAAGGCGGCGTTCAGTTTGTCCCCCTCGGGCCGCTTGGTCTTGCCCGTCGTCGTGTCCAGGCGGCCGGGCACGGTGACCCAGGAGTCGCGCGGCAGGCTGACCATGCTGGTTCCGTTGGCCCCGGTGTGCAGCAGCATCATCGAGTCGGTGCGCCGCCCGCCGCCCCCGCCCGCGCGCAGGTCCTTCACGGCGTCCTCCGAGAGCCCGTCGCGGCTGTCGGAGCCCACGATGAGGTAGTTGGTGCCCTCGCCGGGTGCCGGGCGGTCCCCGTACGCGCCGAGGTCGACGTCACGCTGGAGCCGCGTCTCCGCCCAGCCGTACGTGCCGCCCGCCGCGACGATCACGCCGGTCAGCAGGACGAGCACCGCCCGCCGCAGCCTCCTGCGCTTCTTCGGCTGCCGGGCGTGCGCCCGCCGGGGTCCGTAGCGGGAGCTGGGGCGTTCGGCGAAACGCTCACGCGTGGCGGAGTCGTCCTCCGGTGCCACGGCCACGCCGCCGTCGCCGTCGCCGTCCCAGCCGTGCTCCCCCGGGGGCATGGCGTGTCCGGCCCGCTGGTCAAGCGGGTCTGTCATGGTCAACTCCCTTGGTCACGTCAGGGCGACGACAGGCTCCGCCGCGAGGGCGGGCCGTCGAGGGGGTCTGCGGGTGCGGGTGTCCCGGCGGACATCTCTCCGGTCGGCGCCTGCAGCAGGTACGGGTCGGCGGTGCCGGTCCGCTTCATGCTGTGCCACTTCAGACGGGTGCCGAGCAGCGCCGTGATCACGGAGTGGATGACCACCAGATACATCAACTGCCGGTACACGAACTGCTGGAGCGGCAGCACCCACAGCACGCTCAGCCGTTCGCGGTCGAGCCGCAGCGCGTACGCGGCGGTCACCAACTGGACGGAGAGGAAACCGAACCAGACGAGCGCCGCCTCAAGCGGGTCGCGGAAGAACGCCCCGAACAGGGCGAACATGTCCACGACCGGTGCGCACAGCGGCAGCACGATCTGGAACAGCGTGACGTAGAGCAGCACGCGACGGCCGAAGCGTCCGGCGGGGCCGACCTCCGTCACCGCGTGCCGGTGCTTCCACATCGACTGGAGCGTGCCGTAGCACCAGCGGTAGCGCTGGCGCCACAACTGCCGCACGCTGACCGGCACTTCGGTCCAGGCGACCGCCGACTCCTCGTAGACGACACGCCACCCGGCCCGCCAGAGCGCCATCGTCAGGTCGGTGTCCTCGGCCAGGGTCTCGTCGCTGACACCACCGACACCCATCAGCGCGTCCCTGCGGAACGCGCCGATCGCCCCCGGCACCGTCGGCATGCACTCCAGGACCTCGAACATCCGCCGGTCGAGGTTGAATCCGAGCACGTACTCCAGGTGCTGCCACTTGCCCATCAGGGTGCGCCTGTTGCCGACCTTGGTGTTGCCGCTGACCGCGCCGACCGCCGGGTGGGCGAGCGGCTGGATCAGGCGGGCCAGCGCCTCGGGCTCGAAGATGGTGTCCGCGTCGACCATCACGACGATGTCGTGCCTGGCGTGCGCCAGACCGGTGTTGAGGGCGCTCGGCTTGCCGCCGTTGGGCTGCCGGATCACCGTCACCCGGGGGTCGTCGATGTCCTCGGCGATGTCGGCGGTGGCGTCGGTCGAGCCGTCGTCGATCACGATGATCTGGAAGTCCGGGTGGGTGGAGGCGAGCAGCGAGTACACGGTGGAGGCGATGCCGGCCTCCTCGTTGTACGCGGGCACCAGCACCGTCACCGGGCCCCGCACCTCGCGCAGCCGTGGCGCGCCGGGCCGGAACCGGTGCAGCCTGCGCACGTGCAGCCGGGCGAACAGCGCGAACAGGAGCATCCGCAGGACGCCGAGCACGCCCGCGAGGGTCAGCGTCCACACCATCACGGTGAGGAAGGCGCGCCCGAGCCGCTGCGACCAGATCAGGCCCTCGCCCTCGACCTCCTGGGCGACCGGGACCCCGTCGTTGAGCGAGGGGCGCCCGAGGCCGCCGCTGACGGTGGTGAACGACTTGACCCTGCGGTCCTTCAGGAGCGCCTCGGCCTCGCGGTAGCCGAGGTCGGTCTGGCTGTGCTGCGACACCAGACCGCGCCACGGCTTGCGGGACTTGTAGTCCGACGCGACCACCAGATACCCCTGCTCGGCCGCGCGCTTCGCGGCCGGCCACTGCGGGCCGCAGAGCGTGTCCGCGGCCGTGGTGTGCGGCAGCCGCAGCAGGGAGGTGTTGATGCCGGCCGCGCCCGCGAAAGCGGTCTGCGTGAGGGACAGTTCGAGACGCGCGCGCAGCGGCGACGCAACGCCGAGGTCGCCGCCGCTGTACGTGTACGAGCCGACCTCGTGGCCCTCGCGCAGGATCCGCCGCATCAGCGCCGGGTGCCGGGCCGCGTCCTTCCCGTAGACGAAGAAGGTCGCCGGCGCGTGGTGTCTGCGCAGCAGGTCGAGCAGGCGCGGCGTCCACTCCGGGTCGGGCCCGCCGTCGAAGGTGAGCGCGACGGTGCCCGGCGGCATGGACGCGGTGGTCACCCCCTTCGGGCCGAACCGCAGCAGCGGCTTCCCGTCGTCCGCCGCGCGCGGAATCGGCCGCGTACAGAGCGGCTTGGTGCGCGCGGCGTCGACCTGGTGGGTCGTCCAGCCCTCGAAGAGGAGGGCGACGGCGACCACCAGGAGGACCAGCAGGAGCACGAGCCAGTGTCCGCGCGGCGGGCGGCGGACAGCGGCGGTGCGCCCGCTCACCGCTTCGGGTCTCCGGCCGGCGGCGGGGCGGATCTGGCGGCCGGTGGGCGGCGGCGGTCGTCGCGGTCCGCGTGGGCCGTGGCGGGCGACGGGTGGGCCTCGGCGCGGGCCGGTGTGCCCGGGCCGCGGGCCGCCTCTCCGGTGTCCGGGACGGAGGACGCCGGTGCGTTCGTGGTCGGCGGCTGCGTGCTGACGGGCCGCAGGAGTCCGCTGATCAGCGTGCCGACGAACAGCAGATATCCGAGGCAGGCGCAGCCCACGACCAGGGCCATGCCTTGCAGGGTCCGCCTGCGCCAGCCCGACTGGTCGATGAAGACGGGGAGTTGGGGAGTGGCGGCCGGGTGACGCCGTGCTGCCGGGGGCACGTGCGCCGCCACGCCCTGGCGCGGCATGTGCTGCGTCACGTCCCGTCCCGGCTGCCGCGATCTGTGCGCAGGGGGTATCGGCGCAGGGGGTGGTGCGGGCGAGGACCGCCCGTCGTGCGGTGTGCTGGCTATGTGGGGGGTGCCCTGCACTGGTGCTCCTGATCTGCGGCCGCGCACGCGCGGCTCTTTGTGTGGGGGGTAACGGACCCGAAGGCCCGCCGTACTGCCCGTGAGACGTCAGGAGTCGCATCCCGGTGCCCGGCGCGCACCGGGGATTCCCCGTACGCACGCATGCCGCGCGCTCTGCCGGGTGGGGCCGGGCAGACCACGTACGCATGGCCCTGACAAGGACCGGAAGGCCGGAATGCAGCCGTCAGCCGTCACGCAGCCCCTGACCCTACTCGGGCACCCGGGTGCCACGGCAACAGGACGCCCTGGACCGGAAGTCGGCAAAAGGCCTGCCTGAGCGGGTCTCCCGCCGGGACGTGAGATATGCCATGCCCGGCGGCCCGGCCCTCGTCACTCCCCCTGCATCTCCCTGGTCGCGGTGGAGGCCGTGAGATGGTCGAAGGTGCAGGTGATGTGCAGCAGCCGGTCCAGGGATTCGGGGCGGCGGCTGAGCACGAGGGCGACCCCGCGGGCGTCCGTGACGCGGCGGGCCATCAGCAGGGCGGCCAGGCCCATGGAGTCCACGAACGTCAACTCGGCCAGATTCAGCTGGAGTTGCTGGACGGGGCGGCTGCCCGCGCGGGCGCGGTCGAGTTGTTCGGTGACGGTGGCGACGAAGCTCTCCGTCACCCCGAACTCCAGGCTTCCACCGACGTGGACGGTCACGACGCCCTGCTGGAACTCGCTGCGCAGGCTGAGACGGGAGACGGGTCGGGTCATACGGATTCTCCGGTCCTGTTGCTCGCCGGCCGCGCCGCCAGGGCTTCGCGGGCCGTGTTCAGCACGCGCGTGGCGCGCGGGAAGTCGGACAGCCTGCGGCCCAGGACGTCCAGGGCGAGGAGAAGGCTGTGGGCGGGGACGTGCCGTGCGGTGAGGATGTCCGCGGTCCAGTCGAGGAAGCGGGTGAAGAGCCCGTCGTCGTCCACATAGAGCGCCGTGGCCAGGTAGTCCACGATGTGCGCGATGTCCTCCGCGGTGTGCCTACGCTGCCGCACCGTGTAGCGGGCCATCGGCGGGAAGAGCTGCTCCAGTTCACCGAGCACCTCCTTGACCAGCTCGCCCCGGGTACGGGCGACCATCGAGTACTCCTGGTCGATGAGGTGCGGCAGGTCGTCAACGGCCTGGTGGAGCATCACGTTCGGGCGGGCCAGGCCCTGGTCCAGCAGATCGGCCGCGTCCCGCGCGTCGGCCGCCCAGGCGTCGGCGCCGAGGACCTTGGCGTACCGCCCGCCCGGACCGAAGGCCGCGCCACCGACGAGCACCGGCGACCCGACGGCCTGGCATGCGGTGAGCGCGGCATGGGCGGCCGGAAGGTGTGTGGGGATCGACGAGGACAGTGCCACCACGTCGGGCACCTGCTGATGCAGATGCCGTACGAGGTGCGGGGTGGGGGTGTGGGCGCCGAGGAAGTCGACCTGCCAGCCGCGCTGCCGCAGCACCTCGGCGAGCAGCCGCGCGGGCAGGGCGTGCCACTCGCCGTCCACACAGGCGACGGTGATCCGCCTGCGCCGCTGGGCCGGGTCCGGGGCCGTGTCCGGGACGCCGACGTCCGCCGTGAGGGTGATGACCCGGTCGTTGATGGCCGTCGCCGCGTGTTCCTGGGCCACGCCGATGCGGTTCGCCGCCCATTCGACGCCGACCCGCGCCTGTACGGGGGCGATGAGGTCCAACAGGACGCTCTCGAAGGCGTTGCCCGCCTCGGCCGCGGCCCGCACCGTGCGGATGGCGCCGATCTCGTCGCCGTCGCGCACGTCGCGCCACAGCTGTGCGCGAGCGGATCCGAGCGGATCAGAGGCTCCGGCCGGCTCGGGGGTCCCGGTCAGATCGCGAAGGTGAGCGGTCATCCGGTGTACCTGCCTCGGGTGTGTCCGTCCACGGCGCTGAGGTGCTGGTGGCGCGGTGCGGCTATGGCGACCACGGCCATGTCGTCGTGGGGGCCGCGGCCCACCCACTGCGTGGCCAGCATCTGCACCCGCTCGACGACGGCTTCGGCCACCATGCCGAAGCACTCGGAGAGCGCCCACGAAAGCCGCTCCTCGCCGAACATCTCCGTTCCCAGCGGCCCTCCCTTGGCCTCGACGATGCCGTCGCTGAACATGAGGCACACCTCGCCCGGCTTCAGCCGGACATGCGCCGTACTGGACGTGACCTGCGGCAGGGCGCCGATCAGGGTGCCCCTCGTCTCGGCCTCGTCGACGGTGCCGTCCGCGCGGGCGATCAGCGGCGGCGGGTGCCCCGCACTGGTGAGCCGCAGGTCCACTGTGCTGCCGCGGCGGGTCACGGAGGCCAGGGCCAGCGTGGCGAACCGGGTGTGCCCGGCCTGCAGCAGCGACTCGTTGAGCAGGGTCAGCAACTGCTGGTGGTCGTGGCCCATCGGCCGCAGCGCCTGCACCGTATTGCGAATCTTGCCGGTGAGCGCCGCCGCCTCCAGGCCCTTGCCGCAGACGTCCCCGAGGACGGCGAGCGTCTCGTCCTCCGGGGTCCGGCCCGCGTGTACGTCGTAGAAGTCGCCGCCGACGTGCTCCCCCGCGCCCGCTGCGACATAACCTCCCGCGAACTCCACGCCGTGCACCGGCCGCAGCTCGGGCGGCAGCAGGTCACGCATGAGCGTGCGGGAGATGGCGCTCTGTTCGGCGTAGAGCTGCGCCGCCGAGACCGCCGCGCCGGCGCGGGCGGCGAAGATCCGGGCGAAGACCTCCTCGGCCTCGCTGAACGCACTGCGCTCGGTGGACCTCAGCAGTATCAGGGCACCCGCGGGCACGCCATGGCCGGGCAGCGGGGTGATCACCACCGAGCACACCGGGCCGGTGAAGTGCGCGGGCACGGCCCAGTCCGGCAGCGTGGCGGGGTCGATCCACCGCGAGGGCACCGGCGGGAAACCCTGCATCGCCTCGCCCAGGCCGGGCACCTCCGTCAGGTCCACCTCCAGGGTGGCGTGGGTGGCTTCCCCCGCCGGTCCGGTGTGGGTCACGGGGTACACGTTCCCGCGGCCCGGCGCGATCACTATGGCCGCGTCGCAGAGGTGCCCCGCCGCCATGGCGGCCGTCACCTCCATGCACCGCTCGACGTTGAGGGAGGCCAGCAACTGCTGGGAGGCGTCGGCGAGCAGAGCCGTACGTCTTCGTTCGGCGCGGAGGTCGTCCTCCGCCCTGCACCGGTAGGTGTCCTCGGCCAGCCACCATGCCCAGTGACCGTCGTCGAGGCGGGCCGGGCGGGCCTCGAAGCTCGACTCACCGATCTCGCCGCGCACGACGTCCGGCTCCCGCCGCGCTTGCGCCTGCGCCTCGGCAGGTGGGATGTCCGCGCCGGTAGGTGGGCTGTCCGCGCCGACAGGTGGGGTGTCCGCAGCGGCAAGCCGGGCGTGCGCGTCGGCCAGCCACTCCGGTACGGCCTCGCGCAGGGCGGTGCCGCCCAGCGCAGCCGGCAGAAGAAGCCTTCCGGCCTCGTTCGCGGCCGCCACCCGGCCCGCGCGGTCGGCGACGACCACGGGGTGCGGCGCGGTGACCCAGGCGTCGGCCAGAGCCGGTGGCGCGAGGCGCGTCTTCGTTTCCGACTGATCCAACTGTCTCGGTGCGCTCATGGCGTTGGGCACGCGATGCGAACCCCCACCTCCCTTCCGAAGCGTGTCAGTGGTCGTATGTCGACCGTCTCCCTTGAGTGCGACGGAAGCAAACCATTTGCGTGGATTCCACCCCATTGACGGTGATTTACGGCACTGGGCCCGCCAGACGCACGGGTACCACGCGCCCGTTCGGCCAAACTCACCACATCGGCACGGTCATCTTCCGTTCACCGCACGGACCGCCCCCCGTCGCACCACTTGACGGAAAGTCTTCACGGCAAGATCACAGAGTGGATTCGTCATGCAGTACCCATGACAGAAAGGGATCCCTTCATGGCCAAGCCCCGCAGACCCCGTTCCGGTCTCCCCCGCCCCGCGCTCACCCGCATCGCCCTCGTCGCGGCCCTCGCGGCGGTCGCCACGACCGCGCCCCTGGGCTCCGGCGCCGTCGCGGCCTCGCCGCTGCCCTCCGTCGCGCCGCGCTCCGAGACCCCCGCCGTGCACGACGACGACGCGGGCGGCAACGCCGACGCGGACGACCCGGCGATCTGGCGCAACTCCGCCGACCCGGGCCGCAGTCTGGTCGTCGCCACCGCCAAGCAGGGCGGGCTGCGCGTGTACGACCTGTCGGCGCGCGAGGTGCAGTCCGTTCCGGCACCCGCGGCGCCCGGACCGGACGACGCGCCCGGCCGCTTCAACAACGTCGATCTGGTGCACGGCCTGCGCCTGCCGTCCGGCCGCGCCGACCTCGCGGTCACCAGCGACCGCGGCAACGACCGGCTGCGCGTCTACCGCATCGACCGTGACCGCTCCGGCGGCCCGCTCACCGATGTGACCGACCCGTCGGCGCCGCCCGTCTTCTCGTCCTCGCAGGAGGAGATCAACGAGCAGCGCACCGCCTACGGCCTCGCGACGTGGACGGACCCGTCGACGGGCCGGTCGTACGCACTGGTCAGTCAGCGGGAGCGGACCCGCATCGCGCTCATCGAACTGACCCCGAAGAGCGACGGCACGGTCGGCTACCACAAGGTCCGCACGCTCGATCTGCCCGCCGACTTCCGCCTGCCGGACGGCAGTTCGTGGTCGCCGTGCGGCGAACCGGGCGAGCGGCCGCAGGTGGAGGGCATGGTCGTGGATCCGGCCAACGGCACGCTCTACGCGGGCCAGGAGGACGTCGGCATCTGGCGGCTGCGCGCCGACCTGACGGGCAAGCCCCAACTGGTCGACAAGGTACGTGAGTACGGAATACCCGGGACGTACGACCCCTCGACCGAGGAGTGCACCGCGGGCACCGACCCCGGCTACGGCGGCAAGCGCCTCAAGGCCGACGTCGAGGGCCTGACGCTCCTGGAGGAGGGCAACGGCGACGGCTATCTGCTGGCCTCCAGCCAGGGCGACAACACCTTCGCCGCCTACGACCGCGAGCTCTCCGACCGCAACGAGTACGAGGGCGGCTTCCGCGTCACGGCCGCCTCCGCCACGCTCGACGGCTCCGAGGAGTGCGACGGTGCCGCGGTCCTCAACAAGCCGCTGGGCGAGAAGTATCCGCACGGGCTGCTCGTGGTGCAGGACGGTCACGACGCGCCCGGCGACCCCGAACGCCCCTCCACCGACTTCAAGTTCGTGGATCTGGGCGACGTGCTCGACGCCGTCGACGACTGACGCGACAGCAGGTCAGGGTGGCGGCCCCTCGGGGCTGCCACCCTTTTCTTTTCCCGCTCAAGTAAATGGCGATCAAGGAGATCAATTGGCATGGGGTGGCCGGGGCTGCCATGGCCGGAATTTCACCCGCCAGGAATAAGACCCTCCTCCCGTCAGGAACGCGCCGGACTGGTCAGTCACATGACAACGGCAAGAAGCTTTCGCCGGTGACGAGATCTCGTCGGCGAAACTCCCTTTCACCCCTTGCGCGGCCCGGACCGGAACACCGGAGCCCTGTCCGAAAGCCGAGGGCGCCGTCCGACAACTGAGGTACGCGTGAATACGGGTGTGGCCAAGCGACATTGACGATCCATCA
Organism: Streptomyces sp. NPDC032198; assembly: GCF_040636975.1. NCBI lineage: Bacteria > Bacillati > Actinomycetota > Actinomycetes > Kitasatosporales > Streptomycetaceae > Streptomyces > Streptomyces sp. NPDC032198. Next base: position 211,703 of record NZ_JBEZVL010000012.1, read on the forward strand.
GGTCGTGCGCACTATTTTTTGGACAGACCATTGAAAGGGTCACCTCTTGGCAACATTTGGCTCTACGGTGCTCCATGTGGGGGGAAACACGAGGGGCACCAGGGGGGAGACGCCGGTCGTGTGGGTGTGGCGCGAGAACCGGGGGGTCCGTGCCGCCTGTAACACCAAAGGCTGTTCTTTCCAGGGGGATCCGTGTGGCTGCCCACTGACCGGGCGCCGCCGGAGCAGATGAAGCCGGCCGGCTCGACCAGCCGTACCGCCTCATCAAGTATCGAATCTCCATTCGAATTCCTGCTGCCCGTCGGCATGCTCAAAAAACAGAAATCTGCGCAGGTCGCGTCCGCCCCACACCTACATGTCGGGCAACACAGGGACTTTCCGAAGGAGACCCCCGTGACGGAATCTCGGCCGCACCAACCCGCTTCCGAAGGGAGCGGACTACTTCTCGAGGCGTTCGATGCCCAGCTGTTCCGGGCGACTTCCGAAACCGCTCTCGCGAAGCTGGAGAAGCACCTTTCCGATCTTTCCATCAGGGGGCTCGAACTGACCGATCCCGCGACGTTGTCGAATGCGGCGAAAGCCCTGATGACGACGGAGCGCGAGCAGGTGGCGGCGTTCGACGAGGAGAAGCTGGCAGGGATCATCGACCTGTACATCAGGACCGGCATCCAGGTGCACTCACCTGGCTACATGGGCCGCCAGTTCTCGGGCGTCGTACCGCTCGCCGGCGTCATCGACTTCGTCAGCTCGGTGGTCAACCAGCCGGCCTCGTTCTACGAGGCGGCGCAGTTGCCCAACGCGGTGGAACGGATCATGGCCGATGAACTGAACCGCTTCATCGGCTGGGATCCGGCGCGGTTCACCATGGTGACCACCTCAGGAGGGTCCCTGGCCAACCTCACCGCGCTCCTGGCCGCGCGCAACCAGAAGCTGCCCGGCTACTGGTCGGAGGGCGGATCCTGCCTGCGCGGCCAGCCGCGGCCCGCCATCGCGGTGGGCGCGGACGTGCACTACAGCGTCGCGCGGGCGGCCGGTGTGATGGGCATCGGCGAGGCACAGCTCGTACGGCTGCCGCTGAACAGCCGGGGGCAGATCTCCGTGGCGGACGCACGGCCCGCCCTGGAGGCCGCCGAGCGGCAGAACCTGAAGGTGTTCTGCCTCGTCGCGTCGGCCGGCAGCACGTCGGTGGGCGCCTTCGACCCGCTCGACGAACTCGCCGCCCTGGCCCGGGAGAGGGATCTTTGGCTGCACGTCGACGGTGCCCACGGAGCGAGCCTCCTGGTGTCGGACACGCTCCGCGAGAAGTTGCGCGGCATCGACAAGGCGGATTCCCTGACCTGGGACGCGCACAAATTGATGTTCGTGCCCGCACCCTGCACGATGCTCTTCTACCGGGACAAGGAGGCGAGCCGCACCGCCTTCCGGCAGAAGGCCAGTTATGTGTTCGACGAGGAGCCGGACATATACACCGCGTACGACAGCGGTGGCAAGAACTTCGAATGCACGAAACGGCCGATGATCATGACCCTGTGGTCGCTCTGGGCCATGTTCGGAAGGGCCTTGTTCGCGGAGAAGATCGAGTATCTCTGCCGGTTGACGGAGGAGGCCCACGGAATCGTCAGGGCCGACCCCGACTTCGAGACACTGCACCGTCCGGAAGCGAACATCCTGTGCTTCCGATATCACCCGGCCGGGATCAGGAAAGCGGACGTCCACCGCCTCCAGATCGCCATCCGCAACAGCGTGAAGCTCCGGGGAAACTTCTTCATCTCCAAGGTGAACGTCAACGGGGTGGCCGCACTGCGCGTGGTCATGATGAACCACCAGATCACCGGCGAACACTTCCGGATGCTGATCTCCGAAATCAGAAGGACCGGCCAGGACCTGCTCAGCAGCGAAGCGGGAACAGAAACAGCTTAGAGGGGACGGATGTTGAGTACCTCGCAAGTTCCACAGGCCACACACGTTCCGCCGATCGCACCGGTGCCCGGTGGCACCCATGAACTGGCCAACTGGCTCATCCCCGACTGGGAGTTACACCCGGAATCAGTTGACGCCGTAACCGCACTCCCCTCGTTCGCGAGCAAGTTACGTGAATGCGAACGGGTCTGTCAGACGCCGTACAGCGAGGTGTCGCACGAGGTTCAGGAAGCCGTCGTACTGCGTCGCCTGCAGCAAATGGTGAACACGGCGATGCTCAATCCCCTGTGGCGCGACCGGCTGCGCAACGCGGGGACCGTGCGCGCCCCCGAGACGTACGAGGCGTGGCAGCAGATCCCGCTGTCGGACAAGGACATCCAGCGCGACTTCTTCATGGAGTCGCGGCCCGGCATGGTGGTGCCCCTCACCCGCGGCGAGTTCGAGATCGTGGCGAGCGGCGGCACCAGCGGCGGACGACCGCTCGAAGTCGTGTACTCCCTAAGAGAGTTGAAGGACACGTACGAGATCGCGGGCCGCTTCATGGGCGCCTATCAGCTCGCCAGGTACCTCGCGGGCACCGACCCCAAGTGGCTGTTCACCACGCTGGCCGACTACCAGATGTGGAGCAGCGGCACGATGGTGGGCGGCGTGCTGCAGCACGTGCCCGGCGTCAACTACGTCGGCGCGGGCCCCGTCACCGCCCCGGTCCTGGAGCACATGTTCTCCTACCGGGGCCCCAAGGCCCTGATGGGGATCTCGGCGGGCATCGGGATCCTGAGCGAGCTCGGCGTGGGCATGCGCCAGGAGTCCAGGGAGAGCTTCCGTGTCGCCCTGTACGGCAGCGGGGTGCTCTCGCAGCGCAAGCGGGTGGAGCTCAAGGCGCTGTACCCGAACCTGTCGATCCTCAGTTACTTCGCCGCCACCCAGGCCGAGACCATCGGCCTGCAGCTGGACCCCGACTCCCCCCACCTCTCGGCGGTGCCAGGACTGCACTTCATCGAGATCGTCGACGAGAACGGGCGCTGGGTCCCCGAGGGCGAGGAGGGCGAGCTCGTCGTCACCCGCCTGCACGCCCACGAGGCACCGCTCCTGCGGCTCAAGCTCGGCGACCGGATGATCCGGCGGCCGAGGACCGAGGGCCCCGGCCCGAAGACCCAGCAGTTCGAGTTCGCGGGCCGCACCGGCGACGTGCTCCACATCAATGACAGCCAGTACTCGGCGGCTCGCGCCTACGACGCGGTGCGGGACGAGCTGAAGGCCGCCGAGGCGGTGGACCTGGACGAGGTGGCGCACGAGGTCCAGTTCGTGAACTACCGCGAGGGCAAGGTCATCACGCTCTTCGCCTCGGTCGACGACGTGCTCGGCCTGACCTACCGGGCGGACACGGCCCTTGGTCCCTACGGGCTGCAGCAGGTGTTCGTGAACGCCCTGCCGCGTTCCCTGTCGCTCTTCAACCACGGAGAAGCGAACCCCGCGTCGATCGAGAGGACCGGTTACACCTTCCAGCTCAAGTTCGTGCCCCGCCTCTCGGCCGAGATCGAGCGGACGGCCGTGGGCAAGGTCCCGCTGGTGCGGGACCGGGGCTAGCGCCTACAGGAGGAGTGAGGATGAAGCCGCAAGTGAACATCATCGCGGTCGTCGACGTCATCGGAGCGCTCTCGGGCAGCACGCTGCTCAACGGCAACCTCTGCATGATGGACGACGGCGGGGAGAACAGCGCCCACCAGGGGACGCCGGACCTGTGCACCGTGGTCAGGCCGGGACAGGTCGTCTCGTGGTCGGCCCTCGCCGTGGACCTGCAGACCCCGGTCGAGATCAAGAACATCTCGTTCATGCCCGAGAACGGGAGCCACAGCTCGGGCCGGGCCCAGGGGCAGAGGCAGGACCAGCAGCCGCAGGGCCAGCAGTACAACCAGCCGTACGGCCAGGGGCAGAGCCACTCGCAAGGCCAGCCGCACGGCCAGGCGCAGGGCGTCCAGAACGGCCACCACTCCGAGGACGACAAGCTCGACCTCGACGTCTGGACGGGCATCGTGCCCAACTGGCTCACGCCCGGGGTGGCCTACCGCTACCGCCTGGAACTCCAGATGTACGAGGGCGAGAACAGCGTCATGCACATCGACACCCCCGCGTTGATGTGCCAGTAGCACCAGGGCCGGCCGGAGCGCGACGGCAAGGGACGGGAATCCAGTAACGGCGACAAAGGCGGAATCATGCCCCAACAATTGGCGATCATCGTGCTCGTGGACGTCGGCAGTGCGCTGGAGTCCGAGTCACTCGAAGGCAACACCTACCTGTTCGACAACATGAAGCTGCAGGGCTCGACGAACCAGGGAACCGGCGAGCTCGTGACCGCGATCAACGGTTCCTACTGGAGGGACGGATCGCAGGCCAGTGAGCAGGTGCTCAACTGGCTTCCGTACAGCCTCGGTTCCATCCCGCCGACCGTGCCCCGCGGCTACGAGTTCGACCGCGCCCGGCAGACCGACGAGCAGGCCCTGGCCGACCTGCAGGATCTCGCGAGCAAGTCCTCGGTCGCCGGCACGGACCAGACCGAGCAGCTCAGCCAGGTCCGCAAGACCGTCGGTGCCCGCGTCAAGACCACGCGACGCACGCGCGGACGGCTGTCCGGGCAGAAGATCCTGGACGTCACCGGCAAGGTCGTCACCGAGGACAACACGGCCGCGTACACCTACCCCGCCCCGGTGATCACCGACATCTACGGCGAGGCCGTGGACTCGAAGATCATGTATCCGGCGGAGTACGGCTCCCCGGACCTGGTCACCGACGGCTGGTACTGGTCGGCGAGCGTCGACACCTCGCGGCCCGGGACCTACTCGTACGTGATGCGGATCCAGCTGCACAAGCTGGTGGGGCTCAACGGCGAACTGCGCTGGGAGGCGGTCGACCTGGCCTGTCCCTCGACCCTCAAGATCACCTCGGAGCCCCGGCGGAACGCCTTCACCAAGGCGGGCATGGGCATGCTGCCCATCCCTCCGGACGCGGGCATCCAGTCCGGCACCCGCTGATCCCGCACGGACTTCAGCCAGAAGGAGGAGCAGATGACGACCACCACGCCCAGGCGGCGTGAGACCGGTGCCGCGAAGCGGCCCATCTCGATCACCGCCGTAGTGGACTGTGTGGGCGCCCTGGCAGCCGGCAACATGCAGGGCCACCTGTACATGTACGACACGAACAAGTCTGCGGGTTCCACCGGCTTCGGCACCGAGGAACTGCAGACGCGCGCCCGCAAGGGCGACCAACTCCTGTGGAACGCGCTCGCGTTGGAGTGCGAGGCCTTCGTGGCCATCGACAGCATCGTGATCGACAGCTCCATCTGCGTGCCGGAGCGGAAGGTCTATCCGGGCACCGACGTCGCCTACTGGACCGGGACCGTGAAGCGGGACGTCGCGAACGTCACGTACCAGATCAACTTCAAGCTGGGCACGAGGGACGAACCGATCGCCACCACCCTGTCGTCGTCCCTCATCGGTTAGGGCCGGACATGACGGCGTACGCGAAGGAGGAGAGTTGACCAGCAGCGTGCAGGAGAAGTCGGCCAGCGCCGCGCACCAGAAGCAGAACCCCGGCCAGCTGAACTCGGTCCAGCTGAACATCGTGACGCTCATCAACATGGAGCGGGCCGTGGAGACGGGCTCCCTGAGCGACTCGATGTACATGATGGACAACAGCATCGGCGGCAAGGGGCAGGGGACGTCGTCCCTGGAGACGGTCTGCAAGCAGGGCCAGGTCCTGAACTGGATCGTGCGCCCGCTCGACATGGAGAAGCGCCCGGACGGCACCTGGCCTCCCATGCCGAAGATCAACAACATCACGTTCCTCGACACCGAGCTGGGTGACGAGGAGGACGTGGCCGAGCGGAAGATCTTCACCGAGCTGAAGATCTACGGGATGCCGGACCGCATGCGGGACAAGTTCACGCCGGTCTACTACTACTGGGCGGGCACGGTCCTGAGCAACGCCAAACCGGGCGTGCACCGGTACCGGCTCGTGATGGAGCTGGAGCAGGACCGCAAGAAGGAGAAGCTGTACCTGAACACGGCCATCCACCCGTCGATCCGGATCCTCGGGGTCTGAGGGATCTGACGGAGAGGCCCGTGGACGCGTGACCGCCAGGCCGGATATCGGCCTGGCGGTCATGTGGCACCGGGCGTAGAGAGGAAAGTTCACGCCAGGGACCCCAGGGAGGCCGTCGTGGACAGGACCATCGGCAAGGGCACGTTCCGGGACGCGTTCAAGAACCAGGTCATCGCGGTCTCCGCGCTGCCGCCGGGCACGGGACGGCGGCTCGCCGAGCGGGCCAACGCCGCGTCGGGCCCGACGGATGCCGCGCTGCGGACGAAGGCCGAGTTCAGCACGTTGTACGACCTGTTGCTCGCCGAGCAGGGGGATCTGCCGGGCGCTTCGGCCGACGGCAGCCTCGTGCTCCTCGACGCGGACGGGCAGCTCACCCAGATCGGGCGGATCGTCGACGAGCTCCTCAACTCGGCGCAGAATAAAACGGAGTTCTTCGCTCAGGACATGTATCAGGTCAAGGTCACGGGCTGGCCGCCCGGCGTCCTGACGGCCGACGAGGTGATGGAGGCGCCACAGGGCGCCCGGCTGACCCTGGCGAGGAGCGACACCCCGGACGACACGCTGCTCGCGACACCGTCGTTCTCGATGGTCAACAGCGGCAACATGACCGCGCGTGCCCCCAAGCGCTCCTGGAAGATCAACTTCGAGGTCGGCGAGAGCGAGGACCGGCTCTACGGCATGGAGCGGATCAACCTCAAGGCGATGTACAACGACCCGTCGCAGATGCGCGAGGCCGTCGCCTGGCGGCTCCTGGAACGCGCGGGCATCCCGGCGGCGCAGCACACGTACGCGACGTTCTCGATCAACGACCGCTACATGGGCCTCTACTCGGTCATCGAGCAGGTCGACAAGAAGTTCCTGAAGGACCACTTCGGCAAGAACGCCGAGGGCAACCTCTACAAGGCGTACTGCGGCGACGTCGGCTGCGCGACCCTGGAGCACCGCTCCGGCACGGACGGCAGCGACGGCGGACGGCACTACTTCACCGCGGGCAGCCTGGAGGACGACCGCACGTACCGCCTCAAGACGAACGAGGACGATCCGTCCGCGAACACCTATGACGACCTCGCCACGCTCGTCCGGGCCATCAACGGCGTCGAACTGGCGGGCCGCGGCGACCGGTTCACGTCCGACGCCTTCCGCGACGCGGTCGAGCGGGTGCTGAACGTGGCCGCCTTCCTGCGCTGGGCGGGCGCCAACGTCCTCCTGGGCAGCTGGGACAACTACTTCGCGACGCCGTCGAACTACTACCTCTACAACTCGGGCCGGCTCGGCGACCCGACGGGCTTCATGGCACGTCCGTACTTCACGCTCGTCCCGTGGGACTACGACAACAGCTCGGGCATCGACTTCTTCTCTACGCCGTGGCAGCACACGGATCTGCTCGACTGGCCCGCGATGAGCCGCAACTACTGCCGGATCACGCACGCGCCGCACGAGGTGTCCCCACTGCCGCTGTTCACCAACCTGCTGCGGCACCACGACTTCTGCCAGTACTACCTCGACCACCTCGAGTACCTCCTGGACACGGAGTTCGGCCCCGAGCGGGTGGCCGAGCTGCTCGGCGCGGAGGGCTCCGGGCGGACCGACGGCCTGTGGCAGCTCGTCGCGTCCGCCGCGTACGGCGAGTCCACGAGTCCGCACGGACAGGCCTTCACCGGGCGGCAGTTCACGAACGACGAGGTGTACCGCGCCGGATACCGGCAGTGGGAGCTGAGCCGGGGCTCGCAGTTCACGTACGGGATCTTCCACTACACGCGCATGCGCTACGACCACGCACGACAGCAGCTTGCCGAGTTGCGCAAGACCTACCCGAACGGTGCCAGCGGGGCGTCGTTCCCCGGCGCGATGGAGGTACTGCCCTCATGACCGCAACGAAGAAGTCCGCCAAGGCCGATGCCGCGCACGAGCTCCGTCTCGTCAAGGAAGCCAAGATCCGGGACCTGATCGGTGACGGCGCGGGCACCCGCCTGGAGGCGAGCGGTGTCGTCTACCACGACGGCTCCTTCCTGATCGTCTGCGACAACCTGCCCTCCCTCATCCGGGTCAGCAGCGAGCTGTCGCCCAAGGCGCCGGAGAACGGCGTCCTCAAGAACACCAAAGGAAAGAAGAACGGCAAGTCCAAGGCGAACGAGGGGTTCGAGGACCTCGCCCACGACGAGCGCCGCGACCACTACTTCGCGCTGAGCGAGGCCGAACCGATCAAGCCCAAGGGCTTCCGCGCCCGCGTCCACGAGTACGACGCGAAGCTGCGCCCGGTCGGCTCGACCCTGCTCGACTTCGATCTGCCGGACGTCAACAACGGCATGGAAGGCCTGGAGTGGATCGAGCGCTCGGGCGCGAACCACCTCCTCGCGCTGTGCGAGGGCAACCGGTGCGCGGGCGGCAAGAAGGGCAGGACGCCGGGCGGCGGCCGCATCCAGGTCTTCCGGCAGGGCGGCAAGCGCTGGATCCACACGGCCACCATCCGGCTGCCCGAATCGCTGCCCTTCGAGGACTTCAGCAGCGTGTCCGTGCGCGACGGGCGGATCGCCGTCCTGTCGCAGGCGTCGTCGGCGCTGTGGGTGGGCCGCATCTCCACCAAGAAGTGGGAGGTCGACGAGGGCACGGTCCACCGCCTGCCCACCGACGGCAAGGGCCGTAAGGTCTACGGCAATCCGGAGGGCGTCTCCTGGGTCTCCTCCGACCACGTGGTGATCGTGTCCGACCGGGCGAAGAAGGGCGCGGGGAGCGAGCGTTTCCGCGCGAAGGACCAGTCGATCCACCTGTTCCTGATCCCGGGCAACAACGGCTGACCCGCTCACCGAGCTGCTCGCCGGCCTATTCGGCCTCGGCCGCCCACAGGCCGCGTACGTGACCGAGGTGACGGGTCATCACCGCGCGTACGGCGTCCTCGTCGCGGGCGAGCAGCGCGTCCAGGATCTCCAGGTGCTCCTCGGCCGACGCCTCCAGGCGCCCCGCGTCGACGAGCGCCTGGAGGCCGTACAGGCGTGAGCGCTTGCGCAGGTCGCCGACCACCTCGACCAGGTGGTCGTTGCCCGAGAGCGCGAGCAGCCCGAGGTGAAAGCGGATGTCGGCCTCGACATACGCGATGAGGTCACCGTCCGCCGCCGCCGTGACGATCGCCCGCGCGGCCGGGCGCAGCGCCTCCAGGGCGGCGGGGTCCGCCGACGTGGCGAGCTCCGCCGTGGTCGGGATCTCGATCAGCGCGCGGATGTGCTTGTACTCGTCGAGCTGCTTCTCGGAGACCGCGGTGACCCGGAAGCCCTTGTTCGGCACCGTGTCGACCAGCCCCTCCTTGGCGAGGTCGAGCATGGCCTCGCGGACCGGGGTGGCCGAGACGCCGAAGCGCACGGCGAGGGTGGGCGCGGAGTAGATCTCACCCGCGCGGAGTTCACCGGCGATGAGCGCGGCCCGCAGCGCGTCCGCCACCCGCTCGCGGTAGCTGCTGCGCGTACCGCCCAGGCTCGGCAGGGCCGCGGGGGCGGCGGACGGGGCGGGGTTGCGACGGGCGGCCATGGGGTCGCTCCTCCTTGGTGCAATGTCACGTGCCACGAGTATCCCAGGCCACTAGAGAACGAACCCCGCCGGGAAGGGGTCGTCCGGGTCGAGGAGGTACTGGGCGGTGCCGGTCACCCAGGCACGCCCGGTGAAGCTGGGCAGGACCGCCGGGATGCCCGCGACGTCCGTGGTCCCCAGCAGCCGCCCGCTGAAGCGCGTGCCGATGAAGGACTCGTTGACGAACTCGGTGTCCAGGGGCAGCTCCCCGCGCGCGTGCAGCTGGGCCATGCGCGCGCTCGTCCCGGTGCCGCACGGCGAGCGGTCGAACCAGCCGGGGTGGATGGCCATCGCGTGCCGGGAGTACCGGGCGGTGGCGCCGGGTGCGTGGAGGTGGACGTGGTGGCAGCCGCGGATGGACGGGTCCTCGGGGTGCACCGGTTCGTCGGCGGTGTTGATGGCCTCCATGAGGGAGAGCCCCGCCGCGAGGATGTCGTCCTTGCGTCCCCGCTCGAAGGGCAGGCCGAACTGGTCCAGGGGCAGGATGGCGTAGAAGTTGCCGCCGTAGGCCAGGTCGTAGGTGACCGTACGGCCATCGGGCAGGGTGATCTTGCGGTCGAGGCCGACGGCGAAGGACGGCACGTTCTTGAGGGTGACGGCCTTCGCCGCGCCGTTCTCGACGGCCACCTCGGCGACGACGAGGCCCGCCGGGGTGTCGAGACGGATCGTGGTGACCGGCTCGACGACCTCGACCATGCCGGTCTCGACGAGGACGGTGGCGACGCCGATGGTGCCGTGCCCGCACATCGGCAGATAGCCCGAGACCTCGATGTAGATCACGCCGTAGTCGCAGTCGGGCCGGGTGGGCGGCTGGAGGATCGCGCCGCTCATCGCCGCGTGGCCGCGCGGCTCGTTCATCAGGAGCTGCTTGATGTCGTCGCGGTGCTCCCGGAAGTGCAGCCTGCGCTCGTTCATCGTGGTGCCGGGGACGGTGCCGATGCCGCCGGTGATCACTCGCGTCGGCATGCCTTCGGTGTGCGAGTCGACCGCGTGCAGGACGAGTTTGCTGCGCATGTGCGGTGCCTTTCGCTGGGTACGGCTGTCAGGTCGTCGCCGGGTACGGCTGTCAGGTGAGTCCGGCGGCGATGGCCCGCTCGGTGGCGGTGCGCACGGCCTGCTCCTGCTCGGGCAGCAGCGGAACCCGCGGGGGGCGGCACGGGCCTCCGTGACGTCCCGCGATGTCCATGGACAGCTTGATGGCCTGGACGAACTCGGGCCGGGAGTCCCAGCGGAGCAGCGGGTGCAGCTGCCGGTAGAGCTTGCCCGCCGTGCCCAGGTCGCCGGCCACGGCGGCGCGGTACAGCTCGACGGACGCGGCGGGCAGCATGTTCGGGTAGCCCGCGACCCAGCCCTTGGCGCCCGCGAGGGCGAGTTCGAGCAGGACGTCGTCGGCGCCGATCAACAGGTCGAGTTCGGGGGCGAGTTCGGCGATGCGGTAGGCGCGGCGTACGTCGCCGGAGAACTCCTTGACGGCGTGTATGTACCCCTCGGCGTGCAGCTTCGCGAGGAGCTCGGGCACGAGGTCGACCTTGGTGTCGATGGGGTTGTTGTACGCGACGACGGGGAGGCCCGCCTTGGCGACCTCCTCGTAGTGGGCGAGGACGGAGCGCTCGTCGGCGCGGTAGGCGTTGGGCGGGAGCAGCATCACGGAGGCGCAGCCCGCGTCCTTGGCCTGCTCGGCCCAGCGGCGGGCCTCGGCGGAGCCGTAGGCGGCGACGCCGGGCATCACGCGCTGCCCGCCGACCGCCGCGACGGCGCTCTCCACGACCTTGGCGCGCTCCTCGGGGGTGAGCACCTGGTACTCGCCGAGGGATCCGTTGGGCGCGACGCCGTCGCAGCCGTTCTCGACGAGCCAGGCGCAGTGCTCGGCGAATGTGCCGTGGTCGACGGAGAGGTCGTCGTTCAGCGGGAGTGCGGTGGCGACGAGGACGCCGTGCCAGGGGCGGGGATGGTTCGGGGGTGTGGTCATGGGCGTGGTCCCTTCGGTGCGGTGCGTTGCGGTGCGGGGAGGTGCGGTGGCTAGGAGGGGTCCGGTTCGTCGTCGGCGGTCCGTGCGAGCACCCCGAGCGGTACCGGCCGGGCGAACGGCCGACGCGCGGACCCCTCGGCGCAGCCCGCGAGTCCGGCGACGGCCGCCGAGCACATGCGGCCCTGGCACCAGCCCATGCCGGCCCGGGTCAGGAGTTTCACGGTCCGCACGTCGGTGGCCCCGAGTTCGTCGACGGCCTCGCGGACCGCCGACGCCGGGACTTCCTCGCAGCGGCAGACGAGGGTGTCGTCGCGGAGCTGCTCGGTCCAGTGCGCGGACGGCACGTACACGGCGCCGAGCACCTCGGCGAACTCCTGCGCTTTCGTACGTGCTGCGGCCGCGGCGGCCCATGTGGTCGGGTCGGGCGTGCTCCCCCGCAGCCGGGCGGCGGCCGAGCGTCCCGCGATGTGTCCCTCGGCGAGCGAGAGGGCGGCGCCGCCGATGCCGGTGGTCTCGCCGGCGGCCCAGACGCCGGGGACGTCGGTGCGCTGCTCGGCGTCGACGGCGACGTTCGGGCCGTCGACACGGCAGCCGAGACCCTCGGCGAGATCGGTGTGCGGGAGCATGCCGTGGCCGACGGCGAGGGTGTCGCAGGGGATGCGCCGTTCGGTGCCGGGCCTGACCCGGCCCGCCGCGTCGAGCGCGGCGATGGTCACCGCGTCCAGCGCGTCCTTGCCGTGTGCTTCGACGACGGTGTGACGTGACACCAACGGGACGCGGTGGCGCAGCAGTTGAGAGGCGTACCCGGCACCCTCGGCGAGTTTGTCCGGATGGGCGGCGAGGGTGGCCGCGTGCCGCGCGAAGGCCTTGGGGTGGGCGGACTCGACCAGGGCGGCCACGTCGGCCCCGGCCGCCGCGAGCCCTGCGGTGACGGGCATGAGCAGCGGGCCCGTCCCGGCCACGACCGCGGTGCGCCCCGGCAGGACGAGGCCTCCCTTGAGCATGGCCTGCGCACCACCGGCGGTCAGCACGCCGGGCAGGGTCCAGCCGGGGAACGGCAGGACCTTTTCGTATCCCCCGGTGGCAAGGAGCACGGCATCGGCGTGCACCGTCGCGGAGTGCTCCTGCTCGGGGCCGAGGAGCGCGTGCACGGTAAAGCGACGCCCGGCGCACGGAACTGCCCCGCCCGGTTCCGCCACCGAACCATCAACCGCAGCCGCCGTACCCCCCAAGTGGCGTTCCACGAACCAGACATGATGATCAGCCAGGTAAGTGATGCGCCCCGCGTCGATCTGTTCGGCGAGTCCGTCCCGCAGCCGTTCCCACGTCCGCCACCGGTGATGCAACGCCTGTGGGCGACGCGCGCCGAGCGCTCCGGCGGGCTGGCGGTAGAACTGCCCGCCCGCCTGCCCCGCGGAGTCCACCACGGTCACCCGCACCCCACACCGTGCCGCGACCACCGCCGCCGCAAGGCCCGCGGGCCCCGCGCCGATCACGGCAAGCGTGCCGCGCCCCGCCGTCACCGGCCCTCTCCCCCGCCATGACCGCCGCCGTGCTGCGTTCGGATCTCGGCGTGGGGCTCGGCGGGAGTCAGGCAAGCCCGTTGGTTCGGGCGGCCGTTGACTTCCACCAGGCAGTCGAAGCAGACGCCGATCCCGCAGAAGATGCCCCGCGGTTCACCGTCGCCCCTCGTGGTGCGCCAGGCGGTGATGCCCGCCGACCAGAGCGCGGCGGCCACCGTCTGGCCGGGCAGGGCCTGGATCTCGCGGCCGTCGAACGTGACGGTGTGCGGTGGGCCCGGACGGGCGTGGGCCAGGGCCAGGGGGGTGCGTTCGTTCATGGCACCTCCTCGGGTGTTCATGGCGCCTCCTCGGGCGGGCGGTCGGCGAAACGGTGCGGGCGGAACGGGTGGAGATCCTGATCCGGAGTCACCCCGCTCAGGACCTGGGCGATCAAGTACCCCGTCCCCGCGGCCAGTCCGATCCCCGCGCCCTCGTGCCCGCAGGCGTGGAAGAGCCCCGGCACCCGGGCATCGGGGCCGATGGCGGGGAGGTGGTCCGGAAGGTAGGGGCGGAAGCCGACGTACGCGCGCATCGCGCGGACCTCTTCCAGGAACGGGAAGAGCCGGGTCGCCCCCGCCGCCAGCGCCCGCATGACCGGCAGCGAGAAGCCCCGGTCGAAGCCGACCCGCTCGCGACTGGCGCCGATCAGGACCGGCCCCGCCCCCGTGCCCTCGACCACGGGTGACGTCTGGAGCGCGGCGGACCCGCTGGCCACGTCGGCCACGTAGTCGGCGGCGTACACCTTGTGCCGGACCATGCGCGGCAGCGGCTCGGTGACCAGGACGAAGCCGCGCCGCGGCAGCACGGGCAGGGCGACTCCGGCAAGGGCGGCGAGCTCGCCGCCCCAGGTGCCGGCCGCGTTCACGACGTACGGGGCGTGGATCTCCCCCCGGTCGGTGCGGACCCCGCGTATCCCGCCGTCCGCGGTCCGCAGCATGGCGGTGACGGTCCAGCCCGTACGAAGATCCGCCCCCAACAGCCGTGCCAGGCGCACCAATTGAGCTGCGGCGAGCGACGGCATCACCTGGGCGTCCTGCGGGTAGTACACGCCGCCCGCCGTGCCGGGAGCGAGGTGCGGTTCGAGTTCGTGGAGATCGGACGGCGTGACCGGTTGCGCGTCGACCCCGGCCTCGCGCTGCCCGGCCGCGAACTCCGCCAGCGCCGCGAGCCCTTCGCCGGACGAAGTGACGACCACGCCGCCCTTGGCCTCGAACTCGATGCTCGCGCCCACGCCCCGCTCGGCGGCCAGTTCCGTCCACAACCGCCCCGACAGCAGGGCGAGTTCGAGTTCGGGGCCGGGTTCCTTGTCGGATACGAGGACGTTGCCCTCGCCGGATCCGGTTGTGCCGCCGGCCACCGGGCCGCGGTCCACCAGGACGACGGAAAGGCCGGCCCGCGCCGCGTACAGGGCAGAGGCGGCGCCCACCATCCCGGCGCCGACTACCACAACATCGCAGGTCAGCCGCTTTGTCACGCCAGTACTATGTCACATGTTCCCTTGCGGGCCAAGGGTCTCTACGCTGGCGGTACCGACGTCCAGCACCCCACCACGAGCCCCGGAACGGGGAGGAAAAGGTGAACCCCATGGCCCAGTCGAAGGCGCGCAAGAACGGCCTGTACCCCGAGATATCCGAAGAGCTCTCCGCCCTGATGAGGACCGGCTGGGCCGACACGGAACAGCGCGACCTGCGCCCCGCCGAACAGGCCCCGCACGCCGCCCGCCGCCGCGCCGCCCTGTCCGCGCTGTTCCCGGGCGAGCGCCTGGTGATCCCCTCGGGGAAGCTCAAGACCCGCTCGAACGACAGCCATTACCCCTTCCGCCCGTACTCCGCGTACGTCCACATGACCGGCGACCAGGCGCGGGACTGCGCCCTCGTGCTCGAACCGCGCACCGGGGGCGACGGCCACGACGCGCACCTCTACCAACTGCCGCGCGACAGCCGGGACAGCGACGAGTTCTGGACCGGCATGACGGCCGAGCTGTGGATGGGCCGCAGGCGCAGCCTCGCCGAGTCCGAGCTCCTCCTCGGGCTGCCCTGCCGTGACGTGCGCGACGCCCCGGCCGAGCTGGCCGCATCGCCCGACGTGCCGACCCGCGTCGTGCGCGGCCACGACCCGGAGCTCGAGGCGGCCGTGACGACCGACGAGGAGCGCGACGCCGAGTTGGAGGAAGCGCTCTCGGGGCTGCGCCTGGTCAAGGACGACTGGGAGATCGGCGAGCTGCGCAAGGCGGTCGACTCGACGGTCCGTGGATTCACCGACGTCGTAGGTGAGTTGGCGACCGCCGTCGCCACGTCGGAGCGCTGGATCGAGGGAACCTTCTTCCGCCGCGCCCGCCTGGAGGGCAACCACATCGGCTACGGCTCGATCTGCGCGGCGGGCGAGCACGCCACGATCATGCACTGGGAGCAGAACGACGGCCCCGTGCGCCCCGGCGAACTGCTGCTCCTGGACGCGGGCGTGGAGACGCACACCCTCTACACCGCCGACGTCACGCGCACACTCCCCATCGACGGTACCTTCACCCCGCTCCAGCGCAAGGTCTACGACGCGGTGTTCGAGGCGCAGGAGGCGGGCATCGCCGCGGTGAAGCCGGGCGCCGCGTACCGCGACTTCCATGACGCGGCGCAGCGGTACCTCGCGTACAAGCTCGTCGAGTGGGGCCTCCTCGACGGCGACCCGGAGCGGGTCTTCGAGCTCGCCCTGCAGCGCCGCTTCACCATGGCGGGCACGGGCCACATGCTCGGCCTCGACGTCCACGACTGCGCACGGGCCCGCACCGAGGAGTACGTCGGCGGCGTACTGGAAGAGGGCATGGTGCTCACTGTCGAACCGGGCCTGTACTTCCAGCCGGACGACCTCACCGTGCCCGCGGAGTACCGGGGCATCGGGGTCCGCATCGAGGACGACATCCTCGTCACGGCCGACGGCAACGAGAACCTGTCCGCGGGCCTTCCCCGACGCTCCGAAGCCGTCGAGGCCTGGATGAGCGGCCTGGCGGGCGACCGCCACTAGGGCCCCACCAAGGCCGCCACCAGGGCGGAAACACCCTGGTCCCATGATCCGGGCAGACCCGGCGCCCCCTCTATACACTCCGTATATACACGCTATGTATAGTGCTGGCATGCCCGCTGCGAAAAGCAAGATGAACAGATCCGCCAAAGGGTTCCGTCGAGCCGCGTCCATGACGGCCATGACCTCCGTGGTCATGGCCGTCGCCCTGACGGGGTGCACCAAGGTGGACACCACCTCCCCCAGCTCCGCACGCAAGGACGCGGCGTCGGTCGGCGTCAAGAGCCAGGGGAAGCTCGGGACCGTCGACTGCCGCAAGGCGAAGTGCGTGGCCCTGACGTTCGACGCGGGCCCCAGCGAGAACTCGCCGCGGCTGCTCGACATCCTCAAGGAGGAGAAGGTGCCCGCCACCTTCTTCCTGCTCGGCAAGAACCACATAGCCAAGCACCCCGAGCTCGTGAAGCGGATGTACGCCGAAGGGCACGAGGTCGCGAGCCACACCTGGTCGCACAAGATCCTCACCGACATCACGCCGGACCAGGCACGCCAGGAACTGCGCAGGCCGAACGAGGCGATAGAGAAGCTGATCGGCCACAAGCCGACGCTGATGCGTCCCCCGCAGGGCCGCACCAACCCCGACGTCAACAAGATCTCGCGCGAGGAAGGCCTCTCGGAGGTCCTGTGGAGCGTGACCGCCAAGGACTACACGACCAACGACTCCGCCCTGATCCAGAAGCGCGTCATCGATCAGACCAAGCGGGACGGCATCATCCTGCTGCACGACATCTACAAGGGGACGGTGCCCGCGGTGCCGGGCATCATCGACGAGCTGAAGAAGCGCGGCTACGTCTTCGTGACGGTTCCGCAGCTGCTCGCGCCGGGGAAGGCCGAGCCCGGGAAGGTCTACCGGCCCTAGCGGGCGGGTTTCACCGCCGGGGCCTGGCAGGATCGCCGTGTGGCTCTCTTCCGTATCGACCGGGAATCATCCCTGCCCGCCGACGAGGTCTGGCGCCGGCTCACCGCGTGGGAGCGGCACGCCGATGTCGTCCCGCTGACGCGGATTGTCATCCGCACGCCGCCGCCCAGCGGGGAGGGAACGGTGTTCGTCGCCCGCAGCGCCCTCGGCCCCGTCGGGTTCGACGACGTGATGGAGGTCGTGACCTGGCGCCCCGCCGCGGCGGGCGGGGGCCTGTGCCGGCTGGAGAAGCGGGGGTCGTTCGTGACCGGGTGGGCGGAGATCCAGGTGTCCGCCCGGCCAGGGGCGGACGGTTCGGTGGTCGCCTGGCGGGAGGATCTGCGCGTGCGATGGCTGCCGAAGGCCTTCGACCGGGTGCTCGTGGCCGCGGCGCGCCGGATGTTCGGCCGGGCGGTGGACGGGCTGCTCACCTCTCCCCCGCCCCGCCCCCACGCGTGAGCGGACTGCCCGCCGCCCGCAGGACGGGCGAAGCCGCCCGTCCTGGACCACGGAGACCTACGAGGTCGGCACACCCCGCTGAGAGCGCCCGTGCAGGGTCCGCGCCACCCGCGGGCCCAGCCACCGCTTCATCCTCCGCAGCGGCTCCAACTGCTCGGCGGCGCGGTCGATCCGGTAGTACAGCTGCGGCGGGATGTGCGGCAGGAGCGGTGAGTGGCGCTGGCCGAGGAGCGCGAACATCTGGGCGGGTTCGAGGCCGATGTAGCGCGGCAGGTTCTCGTACCACTGGGCGCTGTAGCGGGCCGCGCTCTGCACGGAGAGGAGCGCGGACCGCCGCTCGCGTTCGTAGCGCGCGAGGGCGGGAGTGAGTTCCGGGCTCCCGCGCAGCGCGTCCGCGAGGGCGATCGCGTCCTCCAGGGCGAGCGTCGTGCCCGCGCCGATGGAGTAGTGCGTGGTGTGTGCGGCGTCGCCGAGCAGAACCACGTTGCCGCGGTGCCAGGTCCGGTTGGTCAGGGTCCGGAAGTTGAGCCACTGCGCGCTGCCGTCGGACTGTGCGCGGCCGATCAGGCGGTGCCCGTCCAGCGGCCCGGCGAAGAGCCGCTCCAGGAGGGCAATTCCTTCGGCCTCGCTTGCCTCGTGCAGGCCGAGGCCCGTCCAGGTCTCCGGCGAGCACTCCATGACGCAGGTGCTCCGCTCGTCGCTGAAGCGGTAGCCGTAGCACCAGATCCAGCCGTGCGCGGTCTCCACGAACGCGAAGGTGAAGGAGTCGAAGACCTTGGTGGTACCGAGCCAGATGTACTTGTTGCGGCCGAGCGCGACCTCCGCGCCGAAGTGATCGGTGTGACGCTCGCGCAGTGCGCTGCGGACGCCGTCGCCCGCGACGATCAGATCGGCGTCGGGCAGCTGGGCCGCGTCCGTGATCTCCCGCTCGAACTCGACGCGTACGCCGAGCGACCGGGCCCGGCTCGCGAGGATGTCGAGGAGCCGGTGGCGCCCGATGCCGTGGCCCTCGTCGCCGTGGTGGACCGTCGTGCGGTCGCCGACGTGCGCGACCCCGTCGCTCCAGCGGACCGAGTGCTCGCTGATGGCGTGCGCGGACTCCGGGTCACCGGCCCGGAGCTTCTCCAGCAGGCCGCCCCAGTAGGTGACTCCCCAGCCGTACGTCGACCCGGCCGGGTTGCGCTCGTGGACGGTGATGTCGTGGGACGGGTCCTGCCGCTTGAGCAGGATCGAGAGATACAGGGCGGCGGGCCCGCCACCGACGCAGGCGACCTTCACGGATGCTCCTGTTGTGTCACAAAGTGATCAATTCGTGACGCAAGGTAGCAGCAATGGAGGGCGGGTCCATGGACCCCGGGCGGGGCCGGGGCGTCAGGCCACGGATCCTATGCGCCCGGCAGGACGCCGCGAGGCGTCGTGGTGGATCGGCGTGTGCGCGCCGGTCAGCGAGACCCCGCTGCCGCCCCGCCGGTTGGCGACGATCTCCGCCGCGATCGAGAGGGCCGTCTCCTCGGGGGTGCGCGCACCCAGGTCGAGGCCGATGGGCGAGCGCAGCCGGGCCAGCTCCAGTTCGCTGACGCCGACTTCCCGCAGCCGCTTGTTGCGCTCCTCGTGGGTGCGGCGCGAACCCATCGCGCCCACGTAGGCGACCGGGAGGCGCAGGGCCAGTTCGAGCAGCGGCACGTCGAACTTGGCGTCGTGCGTCAGGACGCACAGCACGGTGCGGCCGTCGACGTCCGTGCGCTCCAGGTACTTGTGGGGCCACTCGACGACGACCTCGTCCGCGTCGGGGAAGCGCGCCGCCGTGGCGAACACGGGCCGCGCGTCGCAGACGGTCACGCGGTAGCCGAGGAACGTGCCGATCCTGACGAGCGCCGAGGCGAAGTCGATCGCGCCGAACACGATCATGCGGGGCGGCGGGACGCTCGACTCGACGAGGAGCGTGAGCGGCTGCCCGCAGCGCGAGCCGTCCTCGCCGATCTCCACCGTGCCGGTGCGCCCCGCGTCCAGCATCGCGCGGGCCTCGCCCGCCGCGGTGCGGTCCAGCTCGGGATGTCCGCCGAGCCCGCCCTCATGAGGGGCGTCGGCGTCGGAACGTACGAGAAGGGCCCGGCCCACGAGTTCCGCGGGGCCGGAGGTGATGCGGGCGACGGCCGAGGCCTCGCCCGATGCCGCCGCCGCCAGCGCTGCGGCGACGACCGGCCGCACGGAGGAGTCCGCGCGGACCGGGGTGACGAGGATGTCGATGATGCCTCCGCAGGTCAGGCCCACGGCGAAGGCGTCCTCGTCGCTGTATCCAAAGCGTTCGAGGACGCTCTCGCCGTCTTCGAGGGCCTGTTGGCACAGTTCGTAGACGGCGCCCTCCACACACCCGCCGGAGACGGAGCCGATCGCCGTGCCGTCGGAGTCGACGGCCAGGGCCGCGCCGGGCTGCCGGGGCGCGCTGCCGCCGACCGCCACCACGGTGGCGACGGCGAAGTCGCGTCCCTGCTCGACCCACCGGTCCAGCTCTTCGGCGATGTCCAGCATGTCCGTCTCCTAACGGGTGTGTGTTCAACAGGATGAGCGGCTACTTGACGCCCATCCAGCTCTCGATCGGATGGAGCGCGAAGAAGGCGAGGAACACGAGCGCGAGCACCCACATCAGCCAGCCGATCTCACGGACCTTGCCCTGCGCGGCCTTGATCAGGACGTGGGCGATGACACCGGCCGCGATACCGACCGTGATGGAGTACGTGAACGGCATCAGGACGGTGGTCAGGAACACCGGAATGGCGGTGGCCTGGTCGGTCCAGTCGATGTGCCGGGCGTTGGTCAGCATCATCGCGCCGATGACCACGAGCGCGGCGGCCGCGACCTGCGTCGGGATGAGCTGGGCCAGCGGGGTGAAGAAGAGGCACAGGGCGAAGCCGAGACCGGTGATCACGCTCGCGAAGCCGGTGCGCGCGCCGTCGCCGACGCCCGCGGTGGACTCGACGAACACGGTCTGTCCTGAGGCACCGGCGAGACCGCCGACGACACCGCCGGCACCGTCGATGGCCAGGGCCTTGTTCAGGCCCGGCATCTTGCCGTCCTTGTCGGCGAGGTTGGCCTGCTGGCCGATGCCGATGATGGTGCCCATGGCGTCGAAGAAGCCGGCCAGGACCAGGGTGAAGACGATGACGCCCACGGTGATGGCGCCGATGTCACCGATGCCGCTGAAGGACACCTCGCCGAAGAGCCCGAAGTCCGGCGACGAGACGACGGAACCCTTGAGCTCCGGGGCGTTCAGGCCCCAGTCCTGCTGGCTCATGCCCGCGACCTGGTTGACGATCGCGGCGAACACGGTGCCGCCGACGATGCCGATGAGGATCGCGCCCGGGACCTTGCGGACCTGGAGCACGAAGATCAGCAGGACGGTGACGGCGAAGCACAGGACGGGCCAGCCGATGAGCTTGTCGTCGATGCCCATCTGGATCGGCTTTGCGCCCATGTCGCCGTGCTTGGACGGCATGGAGGTGACGAAGCCCGCCTGGACCAGGCCGATCAGCGTGACGAACATGCCGATGCCCATGGTGATGGCGTGCTTCAGCGCCAGCGGGATCGCGTCCATGATCAGGGTCCGCAGACCGGTCAGGACCAGCAGGATGATGATGACGCCGTAGATGACGCACATCGCCATCGCGTTGCCCCAGGTCATCTCCGGGGCGACCTGGAAGGCCATCACCGCGGAGACACCGAGTCCCGCCGCCAGGGCCAGCGGCACATTGCCGAGGATGCCCATGACGATGGTGGTGGCGGCCGCCGCGAAGACGGTGGCGGTGGTGAGCTGATCACCGTCGAGGCGGTGACCCGTGGCATCGGGCACCGAGAGGATCACCGGGTTCAGAAGGATGATGTAGGCCATCGCCATGAAGGTGGTGATGCCGCCACGCACCTCCCGGCCGACGGTCGACCCTCTCTGCGTTATGTGGAAATACCGGTCCAGCCAAGACCTGCCGGCGGGGACGCGCGAGCCGTTGCCCGCGTCCTCCGCAGTGGTCTTCGGCTCCGTTGACTGCTGGGTCATGGTGCCTAACTCCCAAGGTTCAAAGGGGCACCCGCAACAGGCTGGTCGAACAAGGGTTGGGCCTGTGGAGACTGCGGGATTTGGGATGGTGCGTTGGGCGCACGACCCGGGGGACGGCCCGAGACGAACTGGGGCTCCGAAGAGCGTGGGTGCTGCGTGGGTGCTGCGAGTACTGCCATGACCGCGAGCGGTGCGGTACTGGGGTTCTCCGGGCGGCACGGGCGACGGAAGTGTGACGTTCCATGGGAGGCACGCGCCGCCCGGAGAGATCGTGGGATCAGGTGCCGGTGAGGTGCTCCGGGCGTACCGGCGTCCTGTTCAGCTCCAGACCCGTCGCGTTCCGGATGGCCGCGAGGACCGCCGGGGTCGAGGAGAGGGTCGGGGCCTCGCCCATGCCGCGCAGGCCGTAGGGCGCGTTCGGGTCGGCCAGTTCGAGCACGTCGACGGGGATGGTCGGCGTGTCGAGGATGGTCGGGATCAGGTAGTCCGTGAAGGAGGGGTTGCGCACCTTCGCGGTCTTCGGGTCGACGATGATCTCCTCCATCACCGCGACGCCCAGGCCCTGGGTGGTACCACCCTGGATCTGGCCGACCACGGAGAGCGGGTTGAGCGCCTTGCCGACGTCCTGGGCGGTGGCGAGCTCGATGACCTTGACCAGGCCGAGCTCGGTGTCCACCTCGACGACCGCGCGGTGCGCGGCGAACGAGTACTGGACGTGGCCGTTGCCCTGACCGGTCTTGAGGTCGAAGGGCACGGTGGGGCGGTGCCGCCACTCGGCCTCGACCTCGACGGTCTCGCCCTCGAGCAGCTCGGCCAGGTCCGCGAGTGCCTCGCCGCCGTCGGTGAGGACCTTGCCGCCTTCGAGGACCAGTTCGGCGGTGGCCCACGCGGGGTGGTACGAGCCGAACTTGCGGCGGCCGATCTCCAGGACCTTCTCGCGGACGAGCTCGCAGGAGTTCTTGACCGCGCCACCGGTGACGTACGTCTGACGGGACGCGGACGTCGAACCGGCGCTGCCCACCTGGGTGTCGGCGGGGTGGATGGTCACCTGCTGGACGCCGAGCTCGGTGCGGGCGATCTGCGCGTGGACGGTGATGCCGCCTTGGCCGACCTCCGCCATCGCGGTGTGCACGGTCGCGACCGGCTCACCGTTGATGACCTCCATGCGCACCTTGGCGGTGGAGTAGTCGTCGAAGCCCTCGGAGAAGCCGACGTTCTTGATGCCGACCGCGTAGCCGACACCTCGTACGACACCTTCGCCGTGCGTGGTGTTGGAGAGGCCGCCGGGCAGCGCGCGAACGTCCGCGCCCTCGCTGGACTCCCACTGGCGCTCGGGCGGCATCGGACGGGCCTTGACGCGGCGCAGGATCTCGGCGACCGGGGCCGGCGAGTCGACCGACTGGCCCGTCGGCAGGAGCGTGCCCTGCGACATGGCGTTGAGCTGGCGGAACTCGACCCGGTCCATGCCCACCTTGTCGGCGAGCTTGTCCATCTGGGCCTCGTAGGCGAAGCAGGCCTGGACGGCGCCGAAGCCGCGCATCGCGCCGCAGGGCGGGTTGTTCGAGTAGAGGGCGATCGCCTCGATGTCGACGTCCTCGATCACGTACGGACCGACCGACAGGGACGAGGCGTTGCCCACGACCGCCGGGGAGGCCGACGCGTAGGCGCCGCCGTCCAGGACGATCTTGCACTTCATGTGCGTGAGCTTGCCGTCCTTGGTGGCGCCGTGCTCGTAGTAGAGCTTCGCCGGGTGGCGGTGGACGTGACCGAAGAAGGACTCGAAGCGGTTGTAGACGATCTTGACCGGCTTGCCGGTGCGCAGCGCCAGGAGGCAGGCGTGGATCTGCATCGAGATGTCTTCACGGCCGCCGAACGCGCCGCCGACGCCGGAGAGCGTCATGCGCACCTTGTCCTCGGGCAGGCCGAGTACGGGGGCGATCTGGCCGAGGTCCGAGTGCAGCCACTGGGTGGCGACGTACAGCTCGACACCGCCGTCCTCGGAGGGCACGGCGAGGCCGGACTCCGGGCCGAGGAAGGCCTGGTCCTGCATGCCGAAGGTGTACTCGCCCTTGACGATGAAGTCGGCCCTCTTGGCGGCCTCGTCGGCGTTGCCGCGGACGATCGGCTGGCGGTGCACGATGTTGGGGTGCGGGACGTGACCGATGTGGTGGTCGTCGCGGCCCTCGTGCACGAGCACGGCGTCGGGAGCGGTCGCCGACGCCTCATCGGTGATGAGGGGCAGCTCCTTGTACTCGACCACGATCTTCGCGGCGGCACGGCGGGCCGTCTCCGGGTGGTCGGCGGCCACGAGGGCGACCGGCTCACCGTGGTGACGGACCTTGCCGTGGGCGAGGACCGGGGTGTCCTGGATCTCCAGGCCGTAGTTCTTCATCTCGGCCGGCAGGTCGTCGTACGTCAGGACGGCGTAGACGCCGGGCGTCTTGAGCGCCTCGACGGTGTCGATCGAGACGATCTCGGCGTGTGCCACCGGGCTGCGGAGCGTCTGGCCCCAGAGCATGTCCTCGTGCCACATGTCCGAGGAGTAGGCGAACTCGCCGGTGACCTTCAGGGTGCCGTCCGGGCGCAGCGTGGACTCGCCGATGCCGCCCTTGTTGTGCTTCTGGGTGACTTCGGTGGGCGCGCCCGTGGTGGTCTTGGTTCCAGCCATGATCAGACCGTCTCTTCCTGACGGGCGGCCGCCAGGCGGACCGCGTCCAGGATCTTCTCGTAACCGGTGCAGCGGCAGAGGTTGCCGGAGAGCGCCTCGCGGATGTCGGCGTCCGACGGCGAGGCATTGCGCTCGAGGAGCTCGTCGGCCGCGACGAGGAGACCGGGGGTGCAGAAGCCGCACTGGACGGCGCCGGCGTCGATGAACGCCTGCTGGATCGCGGAGAGTCCGCCGCCCTCACCGGTCTGGCCGTCGGTGCCCTTGGCCTGCCACTGGCGGGCCTCCTGGAGGCTGGTGCCACCGCAGACGGAGCCGCAGGCACCGCCCGGGTGGGAGTCCTCGCGGTGCTTGGCGTAATCCGCCAGGCCCTCGACGGTGACGACCTCGCGGCCCTGGACCTGACCGGCGGCGACCAGACACGAGCACACCGGTACGCCGTCGAGGCGGACGGTGCAGGATCCGCACTCGCCCTGCTCACAGGCGTTCTTCGAACCCGGGAGCCCCATGCGCTCGCGCAGGACGTAGAGGAGGGACTCGCCCTCCCAGACGTCGTCGGCTTCCTGCTGACGGCCGTTGACCGTGAAGTTCACGCGCATTATGCGACTCCCTCAGTGCTGCGGCCTTCGCCGCGGTACGACTCCCAGGTCCAGCCGAGCGTGCGGCGGGCCATGATGCCGACGGCGTGGCGGCGGTAGTTCGCCGTGCCGCGGACGTCGTCGATCGGGTTGGCGGCACCGGAGGCGAGCTCCGCGAACTGCTTGGCGATCGAGGGGGTGATGATCTTCTTGCTGTCCCAGAAGCCGCCCTCTTCGAGCGCCGCGTTCAGGAACTCCTCGGCGGCCTTGGCCCGGATGGGGGTCGGGGCCGCGGAGCCGATGCCGGTCCGTACGGTCCGGGTCTCGGGGTGCAGGGCGATGCCGAAGGCGCACACGGCGATGACCATCGCGTTGCGGGTGCCGACCTTCGAGTACTGCTGCGGGCCGTCCGCCTTCTTGATGTGGACGGACTTGATCAGCTCGTCCTGGGCGAGGGCGTTGCGCTTCACGCCGGTGTAGAACTCGTCGATCGGGATGAGGCGCGTGCCGCGCACGGACTCCACCTCGACCTCGCAGTCGGCGGCGAGCAGCGCGGGGTGGGCGTCACCGGCCGGGGACGCCGTGCCGAGGTTGCCGCCGACGCCGCCGCGGTTACGGATCTGCGGCGAGGCGACCGTGTGCGAGGCGAGGGCGAGGCCGGGGAGCTCCGTGCGCAGCTCCTCCATGATCCGCGTGTAGGGAACCGAGGCGCCCAGCTGGACCGTCTTCTCGCCCACCGACCACTCGCTCAGCTCGGCGACGCGGTTGAGGTCAAGCAGGTACTCGGGACGGCGGTGGTCGAAGTTGATCTCGACCATCACGTCGGTGCCACCCGCAATCGGCACAGCTGTCGGGTGCTCGGCCTTGGCGGCGAGCGCCTCCTCCCAGCTGGCGGGGCGAAGGAAGTCCATGAGGCTCTCTTCTTCGTATCGTGGGTCGTTCGCTTCAAGGGACTTCATTCCGGCCACTCGGGCCATTCGTCCCTCGACTGCTCGTTCATGTGCTGTTAACGCGGAGTGGGCCAAGTACACCGCTCCTGCGTCCGATGGGGTCAGTCACCGAAACCATGAAGGAGTTGGCTGGCCAAGCCGCGCGTCTTGTAGATTCGTATGAAGAACGGGCCTCAGTAACCTCGCGGATTCCCCCTGGAAACCGGAGGTCCCCCAGGACACGAGGGGCCACGAGGGGGACACGAGGGCCCGGGTCGACCGCTGGCAACACAGAGTCGACAGATCTGAACTGTCTGTACATCCCATTCGAGACAAGATCGGCGGCGACCACCATGCGGCTGCGCGCACTCCTTGACACCGACGCGCTGGGCCTGCGACTGCTCGGCGGCGAGGACGAGCTCGACCGCACCGTGCGCGGTGTGATGACCACGGACCTGCGCGACCCCAGCCGGTACCTCGCGGGCGGTGAGCTGGTCCTGACCGGCCTCGCCTGGCGCCACGACGCCTCGGACACGGAACCCTTCGTACGGATCCTCGCGAGCGCCGGAGTGGCGGCGCTGGCCGCGGGCGAGGCCGAGCTGGGCGACATCCCGGACGACATCGTCGACGCCTGTGAGCGGCACCGCCTGCCGCTGTTCGCCGTGAACGAGTCGGTCGCCTTCGCGACGATCACCGAGCACGTCGTCCGGCAGGTCTCCGGTGAGCGTGCCGGTGACCTGGCGGCCGTCGTGGACCGGCACCGCCGCCTGATGACCTCGGGCCCCACCGGCGGCGGCCCCGACGTCGTCCTCGACCTGCTCGGCTCCGACCTGGACCTGCGGGCCTGGGTCCTTTCCTCCGCGGGCCGCGCCATCGCGGGTTCGAGCGCGGCGGGCCCCGCCCTGCCCGCGGCCGTGTGCGCGCGCCTGGCGGGCGAACACCTGGCCGCGGCCCGCACGGGCCGCCGGGGCCCGCACCGGGTCCAGGTGGACGGCACGACGTACTCCCTGTTCCCCATCCGGAGCAATGGGCGCGGTCCGGCTTCCGCCGCGGCGGCGGCGAGCACGGCGGCGCTGCGTGACGTACGCGAGACGGTCCTGTCGGACTGGCTCCTGGCGGTCGAGGCGGACGCGGGCGACTGGCCCGAGGAGCGCCTTGACCTGCTGCAGGGTGTCACCCAGCTGATCGCGGTGGAGCGTGACCGGCGCGACGCCGCGCGCACCGTGCGGCGCAGGCTGGCCCAGGAGGTCCTGGAGCTGGTCCAGACGGGCGCGGCCCCGGCGGAGATCGCGGCGCGCCTGCGGGTCGCCGCCCCCGTGCTGCTGCCCGGCCTGGGCGCCGCGCCACACTGGCAGGTCGTGGTGGCCCGCGTGGAGTGGGACGGCGGCGAGATCGAGGGCGGTCCGGTGGCCCAGTCCCTCCTGGAGGAGATCCTCGTGGACCCGCTGTCGGCGGGGCCCGAGCCGTCCGACCGCATCGCGGTGGCCCATACGGGTGACGAGGCGATCGCGCTCGTGCCGCTGCCCGCGGTCTCCTCGGAGCACGACGGCCCGGAGACGGGACTGCTGGCCGATTCCCTCCTGGAGTCCGTCCGCGACCCCCTGTCGGCGGGCCTGGACGGCGACGGCCGCCTCACACTCGGTGTCAGCGCCTCCGTGCACTCGGCGGAGGGCCTGCGCGGCGCCCTGGAGGAGGCGCGGCACGCCCGCCGGGTCGCCGCGGCGCGTCCGGGGCGGGTCTGCGCGGCCGGCCATCAGGAGCTCGCCTCGCACGTCCTGCTGCTGCCGTTCGTCCCGGACGACGTGCGCCGGGCGTTCACGGCGCGCCTCCTGGACCCGCTGCGGGACTACGACCGGCGTCACCGGGCGGAGCTCATTCCGACCCTGGAGGCGTTCCTGGACTGCGACGGTTCCTGGACGCGGTGCGCGGCTCGGCTGCACCTGCACGTCAACACGTTGCGCTACCGAGTGGGCCGTATCGAGCAGTTGACGAGTCGTGACCTTTCACGGCTCGAGGACAAGCTCGATTTCTTCCTGGCGCTGCGGATGAGCTGACGCGGGCGGCCCCGGTCGAACACCTTTCATGACACGCCCTTTGTGAATTCTTTCACCCAGCCCCTTGGCCGGGTGCGCCGATCCATGCTGAGATGCGCCCACGACTCAACAGCTCAATGGCGTGCTCGGGGAGGGCAACGTGGCGCATACCGCCATGTCTGGTTCCGGAACGACTGCAGGGGACGATCCACTCCAGACCGCGGTATGGCGGCTGCGCTCGCGCGGCTGTTGGACCGACGCGGCCGCGCTGCTGGCCTCACGCGAGGGGCCGGGGCCGGCGCTCCAGAGGACCTCGCTCCTGGTGGAGCGGTGCCTGTTCACGGGTGAGGGCTGGGCCGAGGCGGAGGACGGACTGCGGACGGCGGAGGCGCTGGCCGTGGAGGACGACGACCGCGGGGCGGCGGCCTGCGAGCGCGGCCAGCTGGCGTACGCGTCCACGGTGCTCGCCGTGCGGGACCGGGCGGACGAGGCGCGTACGGCGCTGGGGCGGGCGGCGGCGCTGCTGGCCCCGAACGCTTCGGGGCGCCCTCTCCTCGACTTCCGCCGGGGACTCATCGCCGAGCACATCGCGGATTCGCCGCAGGCGGCGCGGGCGGCGTACCGCAGGGCCCATGCGGGCGCGACGGCACACTCGGACTCCCTTCTCCTCTCCTTCACCTGGCGCCATCTGGCCGGACTCGCCCTGCGCGAGGGGGAGTTGGCGGAGGCGCGGCACGGATTCGGGGAGTCCCTCCGGATCCGGGAGGAGCTGGGCTATCTGGTGGGTACGGCGCCCGCGCTGGCCGCACTGGCCGACACGGAACCCGAGCCGGAGGCCGGCCGCCTGCGGGCCGAGGCCGCGCGCCTCTTCCGCCTGATGGGCGGGGTGCCGTCGTGGCTGGCCCAACATCTGACACCACCGGCGCCGGCGGCGTAGGCCTCCGGCCTCGGCGCACCGTCATCACGGCTCCGCCGAGTTCGTCCTCAAACGCCGGACGGGCTGGATCCGGACCCGGCGAAATGCTCCCTCACCAAGGACTGGACGACCCCCAGGTCCTGTGCCACCAGCGCCTCAAGCAGAGCCATGTGCTCCGCCGCGTCGGCGACGAGATCGGCGCGGCGGCCGTGGACGGGACCGCTCACCAGGGGCCACTGCGAGCGCCGGTGCAGATCATCGGCCACCTGCACGAGCTGCTGATTACCCGAAAGGCCCAGTACCGCCCCGTGAAAAGCCCGGTCCGCCTCCGCGTACCGGGCCAGGTCGCCGCCCGCCGCCGCCATCGCGGTCGCCTCGGCAAGGGGCCGCAGCTCGCACCAGCGCGCGGCGGGCACCGTGCGGGCGAGCCGCAGCATCACCGGCACCTCGATCAGCGCCCGCACCTCCGCCAGCTCCCCCAGCTCGCGCGCGCTCCGCTCGGTGACCCGGAAGCCGCGGTTCGGCACGACCTCCACCGCGCCCTCGATCGCCAGTTGCTGCATCGCCTCGCGCACCGGGGTCGCCGAGACGCCGAAGCGCTCGCCGAGCACGGGCGCCGAGTACACCTCGCCGGGCGCGAGGTCGCCCCCGACGAGCGCGGCCCGCAGGGCGTCAAGGATCTGCCCGCGGACCGAGTTCCGCTGCACCGTCCTGCGCGGCGCGGGCACAGGCACCGCCGCTTCCCCGTGCGTGTGCTCACCGCGGGCCGGGGGCGGCGCGGGGACCGTGTCCCGGGCCGTCGAGGCCTGCACCTGCGCCGGCACCCGGGCGGCGAGGCGGTACGCGTCATGCGCTCTGGCCTGCTCCACGAGGTCCACCCCAAAGTCCGCTCGGTCCGAAAGGTACGAGAGGCACCATAGGCGGACAGCCCCGCAGTTGAAACCTCGATCATTCTGGGTAAGGTTAGGCTTACCTGTAATCGATCGTGATTCGGTGGTTCTCGCATGTCCGTTCCCACCTTGGCGAAGCGCGCCCCGAGCGCCCTCGCGGACGCCTACGCCCGCCTCACCGAAGTGTTCCCCGGACTGCGCGTGACCGAGCTCGGCGACGAGGAGCAGGCCCCACAGGGCGGCGGCTGGGTCACCGCCGCCCGGCTCGCGGAGGGCGGGGCCGACCTCGACGCTTTTCTCGCGTGGGACGAGGCGCAGGTACTGAAGGACTACGGGCAGGCGGCGCGTCCGGACGTCATCGCCGGCTTCGCCCTGCACCGCTACGCCTGGCCGGCCACCCTCCTCATCACCCTGCCGTGGTTCCTGCACCGCCGGGTGCCGCGCTACCCCGTACAGAACGTCTCCTTCCAGCGCACCCTCGGCCGCCTCGCCGTCCGTGACGCGGGCTTCGCCTGCCTGCCCGGCGATCCGGCCGCCGCACTGCCGGGCGCCCGCGTCGTGCCGGACGAGGAGGCACTGCGCGCGGAGGTGCGGGCCGCCGTCGCCGAGCACCTGGGACCGCTCCTCGACGCCTTCGGGCCCCGCATGCGGCGCCGCTCGCGCGCCCTGTGGAGCGTCGCCACGGACGAGATCGTCGAGGGCCTCTGGTACATCGCCCATCTCCTGGGCGAGGAGCGGCGCGCAACGACCGAGCTGGAGCGACTACTGCCGGGCGCCACCAAGCCGTACGTGGGCACGGCGGGGTTCCGTGAGCTGACGGGACCGAACGGCGAGTCCCTGCCGACACGGGACCGCGCGAGCTGCTGCATGTTCTACACGCTGCGTCCCGAGGACACCTGTGTGACCTGCCCGCGCACCTGTGACGCGGACCGCGTCGCACGGCTGAGCGCCGCCGCGGCGGCCTGACCGGGGCCCCGCCCCGAGCCGAAATCGCAGCCCCTCCCCTTTGAACCACCCTTTCGTGTTCGTTTAATCGAACTCAACTCCCCTTACCAAGGCTTGAGTTCGAGCAAAACGGCGCGCGTCGCACCCCTTTGCACCCCCCTTGGCGTTCTCTTGCCCGGAAACCCCTCTGGGGGCCATCGGGATTGGGTCACTATGGCGCCCGAACGCCCTACCGCGACGCAAGGGACCCCAGATGAGACTGACCGACATATCGCTGGACTGGCTGCTTCCGGGCTGCGTCCTGCTCCTGGGCATGCTGGTGGCGGTGGCGGTACTCGCACGCGGCAAACGCGCCGGGCAGAAAGCGGCCGCCAATGCCTCCAGCGACGAATCCTGGGAACGCAGCGAGGAGCGCCGCAGGCGCAAGGAAGCCGTCTATGGAACGGCCTCGTACGTTCTGCTGTTCTGCTGTGCGGCGGTCGCCGCCGCACTCTCCTTCCACGGGCTGGTCGGCTTCGGCCGCCAGAATCTCAACCTCACCGACGGCTGGGAGTACCTCGTCCCGTTCGGCCTCGACGGCGCGGCGATGTTCTGCTCCGTGCTCGCCGTGCGCGAGGCGAGCCACGGTGACGCGGCGCTCGGTTCACGGCTCCTGGTGTGGACGTTCGCGGGCGCGGCCGCCTGGTTCAACTGGGTGCACGCGCCCAGGGGACTCGGCCACGCGGGCGCCCCGCAGTTCTTCTCCGGCATGTCGCTCTCGGCGGCGGTGCTCTTCGACCGCGCGCTGAAGCAGACCCGCCGGGCGGCACTGCGCGAACAGGGCCTGGTGCCGAGGCCGTTGCCGCAGATCCGGATCGTCCGGTGGCTGCGCGCGCCCCGGGAGACCTTCGCCGCCTGGTCGCTGATGCTCCTCGAGGGCGTACGCACCCTGGACGAGGCGGTCGAGGAGGTCCGCGAGGACCGGCGCGAGAAGCAGCGCACCCGGATCACCAGGCGAGGCAGGGAGAAGCTGGAACGTGCGCAGCTCAAGGCGATCAGCAGGGGCCATCGCGGCCTGCCGGGCCGAGGCGGCGCCCGGCAGGTCGACCTGCCGGCCGTCGCACCGGCCGGCGGGGCCGCGCAGGTCGGCACGGACCCTGCCATAGCCCCGCCGGAACAGGAACAGCTGCCGCTGCGTTCCCGTCCCTCCCTCCAGGCCGTGAAGAACGGCACTGAACCCGTCACCGTCGACCTCACCGCCGAGGACGACACGCAGGCGCTGCCGCGGCTCGACTCCCTGGAGCGCAAGCTCAAGGATCTGGAGCAGCAGTTCGGCTGATGTCAGCAGCGCAGGACGGGAGTTGACCGGCGGCCCGGTTCATGCCGGGCCGCCGTCCAGCTCGAACCACACCGCCTTCCCGACCCCGTGCGCCCGCACACCCCACGCGTCGGCGAGGGACTGCACGAGCATCAGGCCCCGGCCGTGCGTGCTGTCGTCGGCGTCCGGCACGCAGAGCTTCGGGCGGCGTCCGACGAAGTCCCTGACCTCGACGCGCAGCCTGCCCGGCCGCACGGTCGCCGTCAGAACGGCGTCGCGGTCGGTATGCACCAGTGCGTTGGTGACCAGTTCGCTGGTCAGCAGCTCGGCTATCTCGGATCGTCCGGGCCTCCCCCAGGTCCGGAGCAATTCGCGCAACGCGCCCCTGACCTCAGGGACCGCGCGTAGGTCGGATCTCCCCAATCTGCGCCGGAGTTGAGCCCTATGGAGCTCCACCGGCCTGCCGTCGATCGGCTCATCCCTTGCTTTCGGCGAGGAAGCCCCCAAATGAAGGTGACCTCCGTCTCTTACCTGCCTTGTCATGACCCCCGCCCACAAACGAGTCCATTCCTCCCTGGTCGAACGCGCTCACGGAATGCATGCCCCACTCGGATGGCGGCACTCATGTCGAAGCGTCAACCATGGAAGTGGGTGCGCCCGAGCTCGGCGGGGAAGTGAAGCGATGGACCGTTTCTTCTTGATCCTGACCGGGCCCGGCAGCGCCGCACGGGGCCCGCCCGAACATTCCGAGGAGCCGCCGTGCACGACGACCGACTGCTGGTGGAGGGACGCCTGGAGCGCGCCCTGCGGCAGTTCATCCGCCCCGCCCAGTACGCGGACCGTGTGCCGCTCACCCTCTCGGTCTGGCACGCGCCGGGCGAACCCGTCCCCGTCGCCGAGGCCCTCGACGCCTCGTACGAGCCCTTCGAGACGGGCACCGCCTGGGGAAAACCCTGGTCAACGAGTTGGTTCCGGCTGCGCGGTCAGGTGCCGGACGCCTGGCGCGGACGGCACGTCGAGGTGGTCGTCGACCCCGGCTTCACCGGGGACGGACCCGGCTTCCAGGCGGAGGGCCTGGTGTATGACGCGGCGGGCGTCCCCCTCAAGGGGATTCACCCCCGCAACCGGCACATCCCCGTGGCAGCTTCCGCACGGGGCGGCGAGCCGGTGCACCTCCTGCTGGAGGCGGCGGCCAATCCCCTCGTTCTGCACGACTTCGAACCGACCCCCCTGGGCGACGTACTGACCGCGGGCGATGGCCTCATCTACCGATTCGCGTCTGCCGATCTCGCCGTACTGGACGAGGACGTCTGGCGATTGACCCTGGACATCGAGGTCCTGTCCGAGCTGATGTACGAACTGGACGCCGCCCGTCCGCGGCGCCACGAGATCCTGCGCGCCCTGGAGCGCGCGCTCGACGCGCTCGATCTGCACGACGTGTCGGGCACGGCGGCAGCGGCCCGGGCCGAGCTGGCGGAGGTCCTCGCGCGTCCCGCCCACGCCAGCGCACACCGGGTCTCGGCCACCGGGCACGCCCACATCGACTCGGCATGGCTGTGGCCGCTGCGCGAGACGGTGCGCAAGGCGTCCCGCACCTTTGCCAATGTGACGGCTCTCGCCCAGGACTATCCCGAGCTGGTCTTCGCCTGCTCACAGGCCCAGCAGTACGCCTGGGTCAAGGAGCACCAGCCGCACATCTGGGAGCGCATCAAGAAGGCCGTCGCGGACGGGAACTGGGCGCCGGTGGGCTCCATGTGGGTCGAGTCGGACGCCAACATGCCGGGCGGCGAGGCACTGGCCCGGCAGATCACGCACGGCATGCGGTTCTTCCGCGAGGAGCTGGGCGTGGAGACGGAGGAGATCTGGCTGCCGGACTCCTTCGGCTACACGGCGGCGTTCCCGCAGCTGGCGAAGCTCGCGGGCATCCGCTGGTTCCTCACCCAGAAGCTGAGCTGGAACCAGTCCAACAAGATGCCGCACCACACCTTCTGGTGGGAGGGCATCGACGGCACCCGGGTCTTCACGCACTTCCCTCCGGTGGACACCTACAACTCCCAGATCCACGGCGCCGAACTCGCCCACGCGGAAAGGAACTTCGCCGAGAAGGGCCACGCGTCCCGCTCCCTGGTGCCGTTCGGCTGGGGCGACGGCGGCGGCGGTCCGACGCGCGAGATGCTGGAGAAGGCGCGGCGCACGCGCTCCCTGGAGGGTTCACCGCGCGTCGAGATCGAGAAGCCGTCCGCGTTCTTCGCCGCCGCCGAGGAGGAGTACGGGGCCAAGGCGCCGGTCTGGTCGGGCGAGCTCTACCTGGAGCTGCACCGCGCGACGTACACGACGCAGGCGGCCACCAAGCGTGGCAACCGTCGCACCGAACACGCCTTGCGCGAGGCCGAGTTGTGGTGCACGGCCGCCGCGGTGCGCGACCCCGCGTACGTCTACCCCTACGCGACCCTCGACCGGCTCTGGAAGACCGTGCTGCTGCACCAGTTCCACGACATCCTGCCGGGCTCGTCGATCGCCTGGGTGCACCGCGAGGCCCGCGACACCTATGCGCGCGTGCTCGCCGAGCTCGATGAGCTCACCGCGGCGGCGGTCCGTTCCCTCGGCCCGGGCGGCCCCACCGCGCTCAACGCGTCGCCGTACGCGCGCAGTGAGGTCGTCGCGGCCGAGGACGGCACCCTGGTGCACGTCAATGTTCCGGCCCTGGGGAGCAAGGGTCTTGCGGAGGCCGCCTCGTACACGCGGGAGACCGGGGCGACCGCGCTGCTCGCCGACGGCCACATCCAGCTGCTGAACGAGCATCTGCGCGTCGCCATCGACGCGGACGGACTGCTGACCTCCGTGCACGACATCGACGCGCACCGCGAGGTCCTCTCCCCCGGCACGCGCGGCAACCTCCTCCAGCTGCACCCCGACCACCCCACGCACTACGACGCCTGGGACCTGGACAAGCACTACCGCAACACGCACACCGACCTCACCGAGGCCGAGTCCGTGGAGCTGGTCGAGGACGGGCCGCTGCGGGTCGCCGTGCGCGTGGTGCGGTCCTTCGGGGCGTCGCGGATCGCCCAGGAGATCCGTCTCGCGGCGGGCAGCCGTCGCGTCGACGTCGTCACGGACGTCGACTGGCAGGAGTCGGAGAAGGTCCTCAAGGCCGCCTTCCCCCTCGACGTGCACGCCGAACGGTCCGCGGCCGAGATCCAGTTCGGGCACGTGCACCGCTCCACGCACGCCAACACCGGCTGGGACGCGGCCCGTTTCGAGATCTGCGCGCACCGGTGGCTGCGGGTCGCCGAGGAGGCGTACGGCGTGGCGGTGCTCAATGACTCGACGTACGGCCATGACGTGACGCGCTCCCCGCACGGCGACGGGCTCGGCACCACCGTGCGGCTGACGCTGCTTCGCGCCCCGCACAGTCCGGACCCGGAGACGGACCTGGGCACGCACCGGTTCACGTACGCCCTGCTGCCCGGCGCGACGACGGGCGACGCGGTCGCGGAGGGGCTCGCGCTCAATCTGCCGCTGCGGGTGGCCGACGCGCCCGTGCTGCCCTCCCTGGTGAGCGTCGACAATCCGGCGGTGACCGTGGAGTCGGTGAAGCTCGCGGACGACGGGAGCGGCGATGTCGTGGTGCGGCTCTACGAATCGCGGGGCGGACGCGCCGCGGCCACGCTCACCACGTCGTTCGCGGTGGGCGCGGCCGAGGTGACCGACCTCCTGGAGCGTCCGCTCGAACCGGCCCACACCGATGACGCGGGGCTCGTGCTGGCGCTGCGTCCATTCCAGATCGTGACGCTGCGGCTGCGGCCGAGGCGCTGACGCGACGTCAGGGGCGGGGCACGTTCCGCAGGTTGGAGCGTGCCATCTGCACCATGCGGCCGACACCGCCGTCCAGGACGATCTTGCTGGCGGAGAGCGCGAAGCCGGTCACCATCTCGGAGCTGATCTTGGGCGGGATGGAGAGGGCGTTCGGGTCGGTGACGATGTCGACGAGGGCGGGGCCCTTGTGCGCGAAGGCGTCCTTCAGGGCGCCGACGAGCTGCTTGGGCTTCTCCACCCGCACGCCGTAGGCACCGGCGGCGCGGGCGACGGCGGCGAAGTCGGGGTTGTGGTTGGCCGTGCCGAACGAAGGGAGCCCGGCCACCAGCATCTCCAGCTCGACCATGCCGAGCGCCGAGTTGTTGAAGAGGACGACCTTCACCGGCAGGTCGTACTGGACGAGGGTGAGGAAGTCGCCCATCAGCATGGAGAATCCCCCGTCGCCGGACATCGAGACGACCTGGCGCTTGCGGTCGGTGAACTGGGCACCGATCGCCTGCGGCAGGGCGTTGGCCATCGAGCCGTGGCTGAAGGAGCCGATGATGCGGCGCTTGCCGTTCGGGGTGAGATAGCGGGCGGCCCAGACGTTGCACATGCCCGTGTCGACGGTGAACACCGCGTCGTCCGCGGCCAGTTCGTCGACGACGGACGCCACGTACTCGGGGTGGATCGGGATGTGCTTCTCGACCTTGCGCGTGTAGGCCTTGATGACGCCTTCGAGGGCGTCCGCGTGCTTCTTGAGCATCTTGTCGAGGAACTTGCGGTTGGTCTTGGGCGTGACGCGCGGGGTGAGACAGCGCAGGGTCTCGCGTACGTCTCCCCAGACGGCGAGGTCCAGCTTCGAGCGGCGGCCGAGGCGTTCGGGGCGCACGTCGACCTGGGCGATCTTGACGTCGTCGGGCAGGAAGGCGTTGTAGGGGAAGTCGGTGCCGAGCAGGATGAGCAGGTCGCACTCATGGGTGGCCTCGTACGCGGCGCCGTAGCCGAGCAGACCGCTCATGCCCACGTCGTAGGGGTTGTCGTACTGAATCCATTCCTTGCCGCGCAGGGCGTGACCCACCGGGGACTTGATCTTCTCGGCGAACTCCATGACCTCGGCGTGCGCGCCCGCTGTGCCGCTGCCGCAGAACAGGGTGACCTTGCCGGCCTTGTCGATCATCTCGGCGAGCTTGTCGATCTCCGTGTCGCCGGGGCGCACGGTGGGGCGCGAGGTGACGAGCGCGCTCTCCGGGGACTTGTCGGGGGCCTGCTGGTCGGCGATGTCTCCCGGCAGGGTGACGACACTGACACCGGACTGCCCGATCGCGTGCTGGATGGCGGTCTGGAGCAGCCGCGGCATCTGCTGCGGGTTGGAGATCATCTCGCTGTAGTGACTGCACTCGCGGAAGAGCTGATCGGGGTGGGTCTCCTGGAAGAAGCTCAGGCCGATCTCGCTGGAGGGGATGTGGGATGCGAGGGCCAGGACGGGCGCCATGGAGCGGTGGGCGTCGTAGAGGCCGTTGATCAGGTGCAGGTTGCCCGGGCCGCAGGAACCCGCGCAGACGGCGAGGCTGCCGGTGATCTGGGCCTCGGCGCCCGCGGCGAAGGCGGCGGTCTCCTCGTGCCTGACCTGCACCCAGTCGATGCCCTTGGTGCGCCTGATCGCGTCCACGACCGGATTGAGGCTGTCGCCCACGACTCCGTACATCCGGCGCACACCGGCGCGGTGGAGGATGTCGACGAACTGTTCGGCGACGTTCTGCTTGGCCATGGCTTCACGAACCCTTCAGTCCCCTTGACTCTCTTGGGTTCCATGAATTCACAGGCCGGGCCCTCACGCCTCCCAAACGGCGGCCGCCGTTCGGTCGTCCGCGTACCCCTTGACCCGGACCTGGACGTCCGCGAGGAAGGTCGCGAGGCCCGGTGGGCCGCTCTTCGCCCACCGCTGGGTGAGGTGGGCGGCGAGGTCGGGCTCACCGCGCAGGGGCTCGGCGAGGCCGCCGCTGCAGAGCATCAGGGCATCACCCGGCCGGGCTACGGAGGCCCGGAAGCGGAACGGCTCGCGGGGCGGCGGCTCGGGGGCGGGCTCGTACGGGCTCGGGGGCGTGATGATCCCCATGTCCATGGTGAGCCGGTCGCCCTCGGGGGTCTCCGGCGGCACGGAACCGAACCCGACGACGGGCGGGCCCGCGTCACCGGCCGTGTCGCTGATGCGGGGCTCGATGTCCTGCCAGGTGCCGTCCCGCAGCCGGAAGAGCCCGCCGCCGCCGACACCGAAGAAGACGCGCGTACGGCATTCGGGGTCAGCCGGCAGGAGGAGGCAGCGCAGGGACGCGGCGTACTCCTCGGGCTCGATGCCGAGGTCGACCGCATGGGCGCGGAGCTTGCCGAGGCTGCGGTCCGTGAGCCGGTGCAGACCGCTCTTGAGGTCGCCGCGCCGGGCGGCCCTGATGTCCTCGGAGAGCCGCTGATGGCTGCGGCCCACGGCCCGCCCGATCCAGGCGCAGGCCTCGGCCGCGGCGCGATGGGCGCCGGGCGTGGCGCGCGCTCCGGTGGCCATCGCCACCAGGACGAGCGCGGCATCGCCGGTCCCGAAGCGCGCGGTGAGCAGCGAGTCACGGCGCGGCTCGCCCCGGTAGCGCGCGGAGTCCCCGCGCACGGAGACGGCCCGCAGGGTGGAGGTGCCGTAGCGGGCGCCGTCGAGCACGGTGTCGGCGACCAGGTCGCCCAGGTCGTCGGGGTCGGCGGCGGGCAGGACGGTGGGCTCGGCGTCGTAGGTGGGCGGCCCGTCGCCCACGTACGAGACGGCTTCGATGGCCGTTGCCGTCACGGTCGGCTCCCGCTCCACCGGGTCGGGTGCCTGCGGCTCCGGGGCCGCGGATTCCTCGGGTGGGCGGGGAGCGGGGACGGCGGTGGTGCGGCTCGGGTCGCCGGGCAGCTTCGTCGGTCCCGCCGGGAAGGTGACCGGCCCCGCGGGCGCGGCGGGCGGCTCCCAGGGGGCGGCGGCCGGGCGAATGCGAGGGGCGGGTGGGGGTGAGGGCGGGGTCGGAGGCGGGGGTGGGGGCTCGTACATCGGCGCCGATGCGGGCGGCGCCGATGGCTTGCGTGGCATGAACGGTTCGTCTTGCGCAGTTCCGGTCCCGGTTCCGGTTCCGGCCCCGGCGTCCAGGCCGGGCGGCTCCCCCGCGGGCGCGGGATCCGGCGTCCGCGGAGCCAGGTCCCGGGCGGCGCCCGGCGTGCCCCGCCGGTCCTGGAACTCCGGGGGCGGCGGCTCCGGGTCGGGGAAGCGGCCGGGGCGCGGAAGTGTTCCTTCCGCGACCTCGCCCGCGGGCGAGGGATCGGCCGCGCCCTCGCCCGCCGCGGTGACCGCCGACGCGAACCTGTCGTCGAGGGTGTCGGCCGCCTCGGCCGGACCCGTGTCATGAGCGGAGTCGTCGTAGAGCTGACCCCACCAGTCGTCCTCCTGGCCGGAGGCCCCGTCGTGCCTCTCCCCCTGCTGGCTCATGCCCCTATTGTCCACCGCAAAGGCCGTACGAAAACGGTGCATCCGGAAATTCCGGCCACCGGAAGAGTGATGAGGGCCGCCGGGCGGACCCACCCCCCACGGGAGGACCGCCCGGCGGTGTCTGTGTGTTTATCGCACGTCGTAGGCGCGGGCCACCGTCTGAGTGACGGAAATTCCGTTCGCATCCCGCAGTTCGGTCCTGAGCCAAACGTGCTTGCCCGAGGCGCCCGCGTGGTCGACGGTGGCGGTCCACCTGCCTCCGGAGGCGGACGTCTTCGCCTCGGTCCAGGTCCTGCCCTCGTCGTACGAGTAGGACAGGGCCGCCGACTTGAGCGCGCCGGGCTTGTAGCCCGCGTGCCCCGTAGCCGTGAGCTCAATCCTCTGGCCGTCCTCGGCGGCCAGGGTCTTCATGCCGTCCTCTGGCAGCCCGTAGCGCGGGAACAGCATCGGGATCCCCTGCGAGTAGGCCTCCTCGTCGAGGTGCGAACGGAACGCCCAGGTGGTCTGCGTGCCCGTGGACCGCTGCCACACCCTCGACCCGATCTTCTGGGTGCTCAGGGTGAGTTCGTACGCGGAGTCCGCGGCCGGGACCGTGAAGACCCCGAACGGCCAGCCCGACTCCCCCACGACCTCGCCGTCACGCTTCAGCTCCACGCTGCCGATGTCGCCGAACCCGCCCTGGATCCCTGCGTGTTCACTGTCGCCCCAGAATCCGGGCGCGACACCGATCAGGTTGCCCTGCCGCTCCCCCGCGAGACCGAGCCCCCCGTCGGCGTCACGTGGCGCGGCCGGGGTGAGCACGCCCTCGTACCACTTCTCGGTGCGCCGCTCCCCCTTCTCGTACGTCCGCACCGGGTCGATCATGAACTCCCCGAACGGGAAGCTGCTGGACACCTGGTGGCCCCAGCCGGTCGTGCCCGCCGAGTAGTACTCGGTGCGCTTGCCGGGGGCCGGGACCGACTCGATGTCGGCGAAGTAGACCTCAAGACCCGAGGGGCGGACGGCGGACGGCAGGTCCACGTAGTCCGTGGCCGTGCCCATCGCGCGGTACGTGGCCTCGTTCGCGGCGAGGTCCTTGTCCCGCACCCGGTAGGTGCGGTCGTCGCGGATCTGGCCGGTCTCGGGGAAGGCGAGGTTGTAGATGTAGGGGCTCTTCGCCGTTCCTTTCCACTTCAACTCGACGGGTCCGTCGGCCAGTTGGGCGAGGAGCGAGGCCGCCTCCGGGGCCTGGATGCCGAGGACCGGCAGCGGGGCGCCGGTGAGGCCCGCCGAGGGGAACCAGCGCCCCGGTGCCGTGCGGTGGGCGATGACCGCGACCGCTCCCGCGGCCTTCGCGTCGGCCGCCACGGCACTCATGCCGCCGCTGTCCGGGGCCTTGACCAGGGCGATCCTGCCCTTGACCCCTGCTGCTCCCAGCTCGGCGGGCGTGCCGGAACCGGCGTCCACGAGAGCCGCCCTGCCCGTGCCGTCGAGGTTGGCCGAGCCGGTGGACGCGGTCACGGGGTGCAGCTGCTTGCCGCCGGTGACGGAGAGTTCGGAGAGCAGGGGTGCCGCGGCGCGCCAGTAGGTGCTGGATTCGAAGGTGCCGTCGGTCGCCTTGCCCTCGACGGACTGGTAGAAGCCGCGGATGGAGCGCGGTCCGGCCGCGGTGCCCGCGTGCAGCCAGTGGTCGCTGCCCCAGGTGCGGGCGAACCCGAGGGTGGCGCCGCGCACTTCGGACTTCTTGTCCGTCCTGACCGTGAGGCGGTG
Organism: Streptomyces sp. NPDC032198; assembly: GCF_040636975.1. Taxonomy (NCBI): domain Bacteria; kingdom Bacillati; phylum Actinomycetota; class Actinomycetes; order Kitasatosporales; family Streptomycetaceae; genus Streptomyces; species Streptomyces sp. NPDC032198. Next base: position 252,589 of record NZ_JBEZVL010000012.1, read on the forward strand.
TGCCTTGCGGGCGTCGAGCGTGACGGTCATGTCCTTCTTCACCTCGACCTGGGGCCGGGCGATGTGGGTGAGCGAGTCGGTCAGCGTGCCGCCGTCCGCGTCCGGCGTGGCGATGAAGCCGGTCAGGAAGTAGGCGCCGGGGCGGACTTGGTACGTCTGGTCGTTGGCGCCCTCGTTGAAGCGCCGCTCGCCGCTCGCGTCGTCGGTGCCGATGAGGTCGACGGACGAGGGCCCGTCGGCGGGCTTCCCGGCGCGGTCGACGAGCTTCACGCGGAGGCTGACGGTCTCCGGCTGTACGTAGAGGGAGAAGGGGGTGGAGACCGCGACGCCGCCGGCCTTCGCCAGGACGCGGCCGGTCACGTCGCCGTACTGGGAGCGCTTGAGGTCCGCGTCGGGGTCGAGCTTCAGCGGGACCTTGACGCTCGCGCCCGCCGGGACCTTCACCGTGGGTGCGCCGAGCCTGGCGATGCCGGACCGTACGGCGGAGCCGTCGTTACCGGTGACGCCCTGCACGGACAGCTTCAACTCCACTGCCTTGTCAGTGGCGTTGGTGTACGGAACGTCGACCGTGGTGCGGTCCGAGTGGTCCTGGGGCCAGCCGAAGGTGCCGCCCTGTACGGCGGGCGAACCGAGGACCTTCTGGTCGACGGCGGCCTTCACGTCGAGCCGCCCGCCGCCTGTCTCGGTCACATCCCCGGGAATGGCGCTGTCCGCCGACGACACGAGGGCCGACTTGATCTGCTGGGCGCTCCACTCCGGGTGGCGCTGCTTGACCAGGGCGGCGGCGCCCGCGACGTGCGGGGTCGCCATCGACGTACCGCTCATGGACTGGTAGGCGTAGACGCCTCGGCCGCCCGCCGCCGCCGCGGAGATGTCGACTCCGGGAGCGGCGATCTCCGGCTTGAGGGTGTGCGAGCCGTACGCGGGACCCCGGCTGGAGAAGGAGGCCGTCGCGTCGTCGCGGTCGACGGCGCCGACGGTCAGGACGCTCGGCGCGCAGCCGGGCGAGGACACGGAGTTGAGGCTCGGTCCTGTGTTGCCCGCCGCGAGGACGAAGAGGGTGTCCTTGCTCGACCGCGCGAGCTCCTCCGTGGCCGTGCTCATCGGGTCCGTGCAGTCGGTGCGCGCCGGGTTGCCGAGGCTCATGGAGACGACGTCGGCCTTCTCGTCGACGGCCCACTGCATGCCCGCGATGATCCAGGAGGTGGCGCCGGAGCCGCTGTCATCGAGGACCTTGCCGTGCAGCAGCTCGGTGGCGGGCGCGACGCCCTTCTTCTTGCCGCCGCTCGCCGCGCCGGTACCGCCGACGGTGGAGGTGGTGTGGGTGCCGTGGCCCTGGCGGTCCTCGTTGTCCGGGGACTCGGTGAAGTTCTTGACCGCGCCGATGCGGCCCTTCAGGTCGGGGTGTCCGGCGTCGGCGCCGGTGTCGAGCACGGCGACCTTGGTGCCCTTGCCGTCGTAGCCCGCGGCCCACGCCTCGGGGGCGTGCACCTGCTTCGTCGACCGGTCGAGGGTGGCCTTGACCTTGGCGTCGAGCCAGAGCTTCTTCATCCCCGACGCGCCGTATCCGGAGCGGGACTTGGCGGAGGTGAAGTCCGCCCAGAACTCCGCGGCCTTCTTCTTGTCGGCCTTCAGCGCGATCCCGCCGACAGGGTCGAGGACGAGTCCGCGTTCGGCACCGCGCGGCGTGGCGGGCACCGCGCGCGTGACGTCGACGGACGTGCCGTACACGGCGATCAGCGGGAGCTTCTTGGCGTGCGCGTCGTCGTAGCCCTGCCGGACGAGGCCGGTGACGTTGAAGAGCTCCTCGTCGACCCTGCCCTCGGCGATCGCGTGGACGGCGCCCTCGGGGTAGACATACAGGTCCTTGCCGGACTGCCGGGTCTGGACGACGGGCACCGTGCCGTCCGCGCCGGGCAGGGCGCTCGCACCGGCGCGGCCCTTGCCGTCGGACGTCACGAGGACGCGGTCACCGGTGACGAGGGTGACGACGGAGCTCCCTTCGCCGCGTGGGGCACTCCCCACCAGCGGACTCGTGTCCGCCGTGGCCGGGCGTGGCGCGGCCACGGACGGGACGGCCGCGGTGACGGCGAGGACGGCGGCGGACGCCGCCCCCAAGGCCGTGCGCGATATCGGGCGCATCGCTCTCCCCAGGGGTTGATGGGCATGCGGAACCACAGCCGAAAAGGGACCAAAGGCCCTAATCCCGGCTGCCGTTGGTGCTGCGGTGGCGTCACCTTGGCAGAGAGGCGGGGGGTGCGGGGATGATGTCCTGGGGCGGGTTTACGCCGTGGCTCTTTTCCGCCAGGGCGCCGTCCGAACGGATCCTTGGGGAGGGACGTCGCCGCATGCTGGCTGCGATAGGTCTGGATGAGCTGCACGAATCGGCGTACCGCGCACTGGTGGCGGTGGGCGCCGCCGACGTGCCCGATCTCGCGCGGCGGCTCTCGCTGGGCGAGCCGGAGACGGTGCGCGCGCTGCGCCGCCTGGAACTGCACGGCCTCGCGGCCCAGGCCTCCGGCAAGGCGGGCCGGTGGGTGGCGGCCCCGCCCGGCGTCGCACTCGGCGCGCTCCTGACCCAGCAGCGGCACGAGCTGGAGAAGGCGGAGCTCGCGGCGAAGCTCCTCGCCGAGGAATACCGCGCACAGGCCGCCGAGCCCGCGGTGCACGACCTGGTCGAGGTGGTCACCGGCGCGGGCGCGGTCTCCCAGCGCTTCCTCCAGCTCCAGCTCGGCGCGAGCGACGAAGTGTGCGCCCTGGTGACCGGCAGCCCCGTGGCGGTCACCGGCATGGAGAACGACGCGGAGGAGCAGGCCGCGGGCCGTGGCGTCACCTACCGCGTGGTGGTCGAACGCTCCGTCCTCGCCCTCCCGAACGGACTCGTCGAGCTGTCGACGGCGATCGGCCGCAACGAACAGGTGCGCGTCGTGGACCGCGTCCCGACGAAGCTGGTGATCGCCGACGGCTCGCTCGCGATGGTGCCGCTGACCTCGCGCAGGGCGGAGCCCGCCGCACTCGTGGTGCACGCGAGCGGCCTGCTCGAATCCCTGACGGGGCTCTTCGAGGCGGTGTGGCGTGGCGCGCTGCCGCTGCGGCTGGGCGAGGACGGCCACTCGGTCACCGAGGACGCCCCCGAGGGACCCGACGGCGCGGACCTGGAGATCCTTTCGCTGCTGCTCGCGGGCCTGACGGACGCGAGCGTCGCCAAACAGCTCGATCTGGGGCTGCGGACGGTGCAGCGCCGGGTCAAGCGGCTGATGGAGCTGACGGGCGTGACGACGCGGCTGCAGCTGGGCTGGCACGCGTACGAGCGGGGCTGGGTGGCGCGCTAGACCCCGGAAGTACCGGCTGCTGGACTTGCGCGACCTGCGGTTTTGCCGGTTGTCCGGCACGCTTGACAGATGGGAGCGTGGGAACTCCTGCTGGTCGGAGTGGTGCTGCTGCTCGGGATCGGCGGAGTGCTTGTGCCCGGTGTGCCGGGGCCGTGGCTGGTGTGGGCCGCGGTTCTCTGGTGGGCGCTGCAGGACCCGGAGCCGGTCGCCTGGTGGGTCCTGGTCGGCGCGTCCGTCGTACTCCTCGTGGCGCAGGGCGTCCGATGGCTGCTGCCGCCACGGCGCTTCCGGGAGAGCGGAGCCACGCGGCGGACGGCTGTGTACGCGGGGGCCGGGGCTCTTGTCGGGTTCTGCCTGGTGCCGGTGATCGGGTCGCTGCCGGGGTTCGTCGCAGGGATCTACCTGGGCGAACGGCTGCGGCTCGGCGGGCACGGGGAGGCGGTGACGTCGACGAGGACGGCCATGCGGGCGGGCGGCTGGAGCGTGCTGACGGAGCTGTTCGCGTGCCTGCTGATCGCGGGCGCCTGGCTGGGGGCCGTGATCTGGGGCTGAGCTCCCGTCCGACGCCGCCGGTACGGCGTGGTCGGCCCACCCACGGCCCACCCTTGGCTCTGCTCGGCAAGGGCAAGGACGCGCTGAAGTACCTCGGGCAGCTGATGTCCCGCTTCATCCAGCCCAACACCATGTACAAGGAGTCCGTCTTCCTTGCGCTGCCATCGGCGTGGGCGGACCTCACGGTGCACGACTTCCGTACGCAGGGGGCGTTCCTGCTCAGCGCGGTACGCAAGGGCGGAGCGAGTCGGCCCTGATCACCGCCAAGACAAGATCCGTGCATGGGCGGGGTACGCGTGCGAGGCTCGCGGCATGACCGAATTCAGCGAGGCCGAGCGGGCGTACCTCAAGTCCCAGCGTCTGGGCCGGATGGCCAGCGTCGACGCGACGGGGCAGCCGCAGGCGAATCCCGTCGGGTTCTTCCCGCAGGACGACGGGACGATCCTGATCGGCGGGTACGCGCTGGGCGCCACCAAGAAGTGGCGCAACCTCCAGAAGAACCCGAAGGTGTCGCTGGTCGTCGACGACATCGTGAGCGAGCGGCCGTGGAAGGTGCGGGGAGTCGACATCAGGGGCGAGGCCGAACTCCTCACGGGGCCACATGAGTTGGGCCCTGACTTCAGCGAGGAGCTGATCCGGATTCATCCTCGGCGGATCCATAGCTGGGGCTTGGAGGAGTGAGGTGACATGCGCCGCGGCGCGGGGAAACATCAGCCCGTCCGGCGTTTGAGGACGAACTCGGCGGAGCCGGTGATTGCGGCACGCAAGGCCCCCGCGCCGAGCGGGTTTTCGGGAAGGGGTGGGGTTGGGGAAAGGGAAAGTCTTCTACCCCGCGGTCAGCACATGCCGCACCCCATACGACCGCCAAGGCCGCCACCCCTCAGGCACATCCACCCCCGGCAACCCCACATCCGGGTCCCCGAGAGCCCGCATCCGAACAACCGCCACGACCCCCGCATCCACCCCCGCCAACCCCAAAAGCCCAGCCTCCGCATCCTCCCGGTCCGCCCCCGCATCAAGCCGCACCCGCCCATCGGCCAGCGCGGCGGCCAGTTCCCCCACGGGCCCCGGCTCCCCGGCGAGCGTGCCCGGCTCGGGGAACACGTGGGTGAGGGATCCGCACGGCGCGTCCAGCGCCTTCCCGTACCGCTCCACCAGGAGCGACGCCGCCGAACGCCCCACCAGCGCCCGCACCGCGAACTCCTCCGGATCGGCCGCGCCCGGCGACCGCAGGCCGGGCCGGGCCGCGACCAGCGGGGCGAGCCGTGGATCGGCGCCGAGCCGTTCGTCGACGGCGTACGGATCCGCGTCGAGGTCGAAGAGGCGCCGCAGCCGCTGCACGGCGGTCGTGAGGTCCCGCAGATCGGTCAGGTGGAGCCGCGCGTCAAGCCACCCGCCGACCCCGTGGTCACTCTCCTCGACGGCCACGATCCCGGCGCCGTACGGCAGCCGCAGCGTACGGCGGTAGGTCCGCCCGCCCCGCTCCCCGCCGACCTCCTCGATCCCGGCGACGGCCTCGTCGGCGAGCAGGTCGAAGAGGGCCCCGGCCTGGTAGGCCCCCCGGTAGGCGAGCCGCAGCGGAACCCCGGCGGCCGGGGTCGCCTGCCCCGCTCCCCCGCCACGCGGCGCGGCGGCCCGCAGCGCGGTGGGCGTCAGGGCGTACACCGCCCGGATCGTGTCGTTGAACTGCCGGACGCTCGCGAACCCCGCGGCGAACGCGATCTCCGTGATCGGCAGAGCCGTGGTCTGCAGCAACACCCGTGCGGTGTGTGCCCGTTGGGCCCGAGCGAGGGCGACAGGCCCGGCCCCCAGCTCGGCGGTGAGCTGCCGCTGCACCTGCCGGGAGCTGTAGCCGAGCCGCACGGCCAGACCGGAGACACCCTCGCGGTCGACGACGCCGTCGCCGATCATCCGCATGGCGCGCCCCACGACGTCCGCGCGTACGTTCCACTCCGCGGACCCCGGCACGGCGTCCGGGCGGCAGCGTCGGCAGGCCCGGAAGCCGGAGCCCTGGGCGGCGGCCGCGGTGGCGTAGAAGCGGACGTTCCGGCGCTTGGGTGTGACGGCGGGGCAGCTGGGCCGGCAGTAGATGCCGGTGGTCTGGACGGCGAAGAAGAACTCACCGTCGAAGCGCCCGTCACGGCTGCGAACCGCCTCGTACCTGGTCTCTTCATCGATCACGTCTTCCAGTGTGCGACGCCACCGGCACTTCGGCTGGCGGAATTCGGACACCACGTTGCGGGGGCGCGCGAGCACCCCCGCAACACTGCTGCCGCTTGGCGGACGCCGACTAGCGGATCCGGCCCCGCTTGGCCTCCATGGCCGCCTTCCCCTCCGCGCCCCGCAGCTTCCACTGGCGCCGCATGTCGGCCCGGAGCTTCGCGTCCGTCTTGGCGACGATGCGCTGGTTCTCGCGGATCAGCTTGCGGTAGCTGTCGAGGCGGCGGTCCGGGAGCGTGCCGTCCTCCACTGCCGCGAGCACCGCACAGCCGGGCTCGGCCGTGTGGGCGCAGTCCTGGAAGCGGCAGTCTGCCGCCAGCTCCTCGATCTCGGAGAAGACCTGGCCGACACCTGTCCCGGCGTCGAACAGACCGACCCCGCGCAGTCCCGGCGTATCGATGAGGACACCACCGGCCGGGAGCACGAGGAGGTTGCGGGTCGTCGTGGTGTGGCGGCCCTTGCCGTCCACGTCACGGGCCGCGTTGACGAGCATGACGTCCTCGCCGACCAGCGCGTTGGCCAGTGTCGACTTGCCCGCGCCGGACTGGCCGAGCAGGACGGACGTGCCGCCGGCGACGACGGCGCACAGGACGTCGACGCCTTCGCCGGTGGTGGCGCTGACCGGGAGCACCTGGACGCCCGGGGACGACGTCTCGACGTCCTCGACCAGGTAGGAAAGCCCCGTCGCGTCCGGGACCAGGTCGGCCTTGGTCAGGACGACCAGCGGCTGGGCCCCGGACTCCCAGGCCAGGGCCAGGAACCGCTCGATACGGCCGAGGTCGAGCTCGACGGCGAGCGAGATCGCGATGATCGCGTGGTCGACGTTGGCCGCGAGGATCTGCCCCTCGGACCGCTTGGACGAGGTGGAGCGCACGAAGGCGGTACGGCGCGGCAGCAGCGTCCGCACGTACCGCGGATCGCCGCCCTCGGGGTCGACGGCGACCCAGTCGCCGGTGCACACGACCTTCATCGGGTCGCGGGGCACGACGAACTCGGTGTCGGCACGCATCGTGCCGTCGGGCGTGACGACGTCGCACTGACCGCGGTCGACGCGCAGGACACGGCCGGGCAGCAGACCCTGCGCCGCGTACGGGGTGAACTCGGCTTCCCAGCTCTCGTCCCAGCCGTAGGGCGCGAGAGAGTACCGCGGAGAAGGAGAAAGTGAAGAAGGCTGCGAAGACGCAGAGGAAGACAAGGGGTGACCCTTCACAGGGGTGGCCCCGGCGCACGCGCACTTCGGCGCGTGGAAAAGAGGAAGGTCAGCCGGTGGCCACGGAGGTGGAATGAACGGACTTCTCGATGCGGGCAGCGCCCATCTCAACGACAGCCATCGGTCACACCTCCTGGATCACACACTCGGCCTGCACCGGCGGCCAACAGGCCGCCGGAAGAACAGGACCAACCCTAGCCGCGGGCTCGGCCGGAGCGCCAACGTTTTTAGCGTCCGGCCGGGGCGGGCTCCTCGGCGGTGGCCGCGCGGGCCCGGCGTACGGCGGACAGCGGCGTGGGGGCGAGGGTCTTGCGCAGGTTGGTGCGCATCGTCGACGCGGCGTCGAGCACGTAGTTCTGCCGGACCTTCCAGGGGCTGCGGTCGCCCTGCCGGGGGAAGGCGTCGATGGAGCGCTGGACGTATCCGGAGGCGAGGTCGAGCAGCGGGCGTTCGGTGAGCGTGCTCGTCGGCCTCGGTTCCACCGCCGCGTAGTCGTTGTCGCGCAGGTGGTTGAGCACCTTGCACACGAGGCGGGACGTGAGGTCGGCGCGCAGCGTCCAGGAGGCGTTGGTGTAGCCGATGCACACGGCGAAGTTCGGTACGCCCGTCATCATCGCGCCGCGCCACACGAACTGCTTGTTCAGAGCGACCGGTTGGCCGTCGACGCGCGGGGCGATGCCGCCGAAGGCGAGCAGTTGGAGTCCGGTGGCGGTCACGATCACGTCGGCCTCGATGACGCGGCCGGACCTGAGCCGGATGCCCTCGGGGACGAAGCGGTCGATGTGGTCGGTGACGATCTCCGCGTCGCCGGTCTTCAGCACCTCGAACAGGTCGGCGTCGGGCACCGCGCACAGCCGCTGGTCCCAGGGGTCGTAGGACGGCGTCAGGTGGTCGGCGACGAGCTTGTCGTCCTTGACGATGCGCTTGTTGAGTCCGGTGAGCAGGCGCCGTGCGGCCTTCGGGCTGCGGCGGCAGAACTGGTAGAGGCCGATGGTGAAGAGGATGTTCTTCGTCCGCACGACCCGGTGGGCGGCGCCCGCGGGCAGTACGGCGCGGATGCCGTCGGCCAGCCTGTCCCGCGAGGGGAGCGAGCCGATCCACGTCGGGGTGCGCTGCAGCATGGTGACGTGGGCGGCGCTCCGTGCCATCGCGGGCACGAGCGTGACGGCGGTGGCGCCGCTGCCGATGACGACCACGCGCTTGCCCGCGTGGTCCAGGTCCTCGGGCCAGAACTGCGGGTGCACGACCCGGCCGGTGAAGGAGTCGGCGCCGGGGAACTCGGGAGCGTGGCCCTGGTCGTAGTTGTAGTAGCCCGCGCAGGAGTACAGGAAGTCGCAGGTGACGGTGGTCAGGGTGCGGCTGCCGTCCTCGGCGGTGCGCTCAAGCGTCACCGTCCAGCGGGCCGTCGCGGTGGACCAGTCGGCGCCGACGACCTTGGTCCCGTAGCGGATGTGACGGTCGATGCCGAACTCCGCGGCCGTCTCCTTGATGTAGCCGAGGATCGACCGGCCGTCGGCGAGCACCTTCGAGTCCCGCCAGGGCTTGAAGGCGTAGCCGAGGGTGAACATGTCGGAGTCCGAACGCACACCCGGGTAGCGGAACAGGTCCCAGGTACCGCCCATGGACTGCCGCGCCTCGATGAGCGCGTACGAACGCTCGGGGCACTCGGTCTGCAGCCGGTAGGCGGCGCCGACACCGGACAGACCGGCGCCCACGATGACGACGTCGATGTGCTCGATGGGCTCGGCCGGGGCACCGGTGGCGGTGGTGTCGGCCGTGGCGCCCGTGTCGGCGGTGCTTGAGTCTGCGGAGTACGTCATTCCTCCAGTGTCCGGAAGCACACCCGGCAGGAATTGACCCGGGACGACAGATCTTTGACCCTGGACGACATGTCCGTGATCAGATCGGCGGGGCTCCGTGGTTTCCGCGCCACGGTGGCGGAGCTCGGCGGCGACGCCGAGTCGTACGCCCGGCAGGCGGGCTGCCCCACGGCCGCGCTCGACGCGGACGACCTCCTGGTGCCCGAGGAGGCGATGGCCACCGTACTCGAGCTGGCCGCGGAGGATCTCGGCTGTCCTGATCTCGGCCTGCGCATCGCGGCCCGGCAGGACCTGGGCATGCTCGGCGCCCTGGCGCTCGCCATCCAGAACTCCGCCACCCTCGGGGACGCCCTGGAGTGCACCACACGCTATCTGTTCGTCCACGCGCGCTCGCTGAGCCTGAGCCTGGAGCCGGACCCGTACGGCACTCCGGGGGTGGCCGCCCTGCGCTACGGCGTGCGCGAGGGGGTCGAGGCGCCGCCGCAGGGCATCGATCTCTCCCTGGGGTTCATGCACCGGGCGATCGTCTACCTGGTCGGTCCGTACGGCCTCGGCTCGGTCGAGCTGCCGCACCCGCTGCTCGCGCCTTTGCCGGTGTACGAGGAGTTCTTCGGCGTCCCCGTGAAGGCGGACCGCCCCGCGGCCCTGCTGCGCGTCCCGCTCAGCCTGGCCGACCGGCCCCTCGGCGGCGGCAACGCGCATCTGCGGCGCCTCGCGCTCGCGTACCTGGACGAGCAGCTGCCCGCCGAGCGTACGGATGTCGTCAGCGGCGTCCGCGCCGTGGTGGGGCGGTCGCTTGGCACGTCGCCGCCCGAGATCGGGACCGTCGCCCACCTGCTGAACGTCCATCCGCGAACCCTGCAACGCAGGCTGCGCGCCGTGGGCACGACGTTCGCGGAGGTCATCGACGAGGAACGCCGCAGCGCGGCGCGGCGCTACCTCACCGAGACCGACCTGCCGCTGGGCCAGGTCGCCCTGCTCCTGGGCCTCTCCGAGCAGTCGGCCCTGAACCGCTGCTGCCGACGTTGGTGGGGCACGACGCCACGCGCGGTGCGGGTGCATGGACAGGGGGCCGGGGAGCCGCCGGTTTCCTCAAGCACCTGAAGCACCTGAAGCACCTGAAGCACCTGAAGCGAACGTCTGGGCGCCGTCGCGGCGAGCCCTCATGCTGGCGGGGTGGGACTCAATCCGGCCGAAGCGGCGATCACCGGCACGACCCTGGGCGCCATCGCCTCGTTCTCCGGCGCCTGGCTCACCCAGCACGCGACGGACAGGCGCGAGCGCGAGAACCGGGTGTGGGCGCGGTGCATGGACGTCTACGAAGAAGCCATGATCGCTGTGCACCGGGTCGGTGATCTGCGCGCGCAGTTGTCGGACACCGGGGACTGGCCGGACGGCACCGGCGCGGCGGTGAGCGACGTCCATGTCCTCGCGGCCCGGCTGGAGATCTACGCCACGGCTCCGGTCCTCGAAGCGCACTGGAACGCCCTCCAGGCGACACGTGCGTGGATCAAGGCGTGGCACGACTGGGACAACCAGGAGGGGACCAATCCCCGGGTCAGCCAAACGGACCCGCTGTGGCAGAAATTCACGGAGCACGTAAAGGAATCAGAGGATTCCGACCAACTGCTCTTGGGCATCCTGCGCGAGGAGGTGCGCGGAAGGAAGAAATGAAGACGATCGTGGTGCAAGGGGCGTCGTTACGGCGCACACCCTCGGAGGGATCTCCTCAGAGATCTCCTCAACTCGGCTCCTGAGAACGTTTATTGTGCGGTCACTCCCGCTCGGGAACCGTTCGTGGCTACCATTGCATATTCACGGCGCATGAGCAGTCGGCCTCCGGACGAGGCAGCTGCTCGTTCCTGGGATCGGACGGGGGGACGAACCCATGACGCAACACGAGCCGCACCAGAAGCACTTGATCCAGATATTCCAGAACAACGATCGCATCGGCTCCGGTGTACGGCTCACCAGGCATTTCGCGCTGACCGCCGCGCACTGCCTGGGAGATGACAAAGAGAATCGCATGCGGCCGGTCCTCCTGCGGCTTCCGGACGGCAGGCGGCTGGCGGGCGAGGTCCAGCAATTCGATCTCCTCTCCGACATGGCGCTCGTGAAGATCGTGTTCCAGAAGGGCGAGAAAGTACCGCTGCCGGGCATCCATTTCGACGCGGCACGCGAAGGAGAAGCGTGGACCGCGGCACGCCGCCCTTCGGGCAACGGCAGGCTGCGGGGAACCGTCAGCCACGTATCGGTCATCTATCAGAGCACGGGCGAGCAGGCGGTCAACAGTCACCGGCTGCGGCCCGACGGTTCGTGCGACGACGTACGGAAGTTCTCCGGCAGCCCCGTCGACCGCGGAGTTCCCGAACCCGACCGCCCCGCGGTCGTCCTCGGGCTCCTCGTCGCACGGCCCGCCACCACGGACGCGCCGGAGGGCACGCTGTTCGCCGGCACGATCGACGAGGCGGTGCGCCGCTTCGACACCTTCAAGTTCCGCCCCGAACGACAACAGCCGCTGTCCGACTCCGAACGCATCTACGAAGTGCGCCAGGACCACGAGGCGGAAGCACTGGCCCGCAAGGACCGCACGGTGCCGGCCGGACTGGCCGCCGTGACCAGCTATGTGAACCTGCGCTGGCACCGGCCCCGGCCGTGACGAGCATGCCGCACACCATGGCGGCCCGTCTCCTGGAGGGGACATGACGACGATCGCGAACGTCAGCGAGGCGCTGGCGACTGCGGAGGACGCCTTGGAGGCGCACGGGGCGGCCCGGTCCGACCTGAAGGAATCCCTCGCGGGATACGTGGAACGCCTCACCACTCCGGAGGGGCCCTACGCCCTCCTTCGGCCCCACGCCCGCCAGCACATCAACCTCGCGCAACTGCTTCTCGCGCTGGACCTGAAGGAACGCTCGCACGCTCTCGCCGCGGTGACCCTGCGCCACATGGAGCTGGCCGAGGCGGACCAGGAACTGTTCGCGGCCGATACCTGGAACGAACTGGGCTCGCTGCTCGCGGAGCACGACGATCTCGACCGGGCCCGCATGGTCCTGAACTACGCCCTCAACCGTGCGCAGCGCGCCGCCGCACCCGAACTGGCAAGGATTCTCGCCAATTTGAGCGCGGTGAGCCTGCGGGCCGGGCACCTGGAGGACGCCAAGGTCTGGGCACAGAAGGCCGTCGCCGTCCTCGGCAGGTATTACGGCGGCGATCCGGAAGCGCGGCTGACCGCCGACTGGGTGCGGGTCGAAGTGGCGTCGATCCGGCGGGACACCGCCGAACTCAGCCGCACACTCGACGACTTCGCGGCTTCGGTCGACTGGTTCACGAGCTTCAAGGACGACGACCCGAAGGCCGTCGCGGCCCGTTCGGCGCTGGCCCAGGCACGGTTCCAGGCCGCCAAGGCCGTGCAGGACGAGGCAGGGATCGAGGCGGAACTCGGCGAGCTGGAAATCGCCCATCTTCGCGCCGCCGCGCTCCTCGGCGCCGATCACCAGGAGACGCTGGTCGCCCAAGCGGCTCTCGCCACGGCGGAGTTCGACGCGGCCGACGGCACGGCGTGCTGTGCGACGCGCAGGCTCCAGGCGGTGTCCCTGCTCGACTCGGCCACCGCGAGGGCGGCGGCGACCCTTGGCCGTGACCACTCCCAGACGCTCGCCCTGCGCGCGGCGCTCGCGGACATGCGCGGTGCCACCGCACCGTCGGACGAACTCCCTTATCTCATCGAGCATGTGTACACACCCCAGGAGAACAGCGCCCGCAACAAGGCCAAGGGCGACGCCCTCCGGCAAGAGCGCAATGTGATCAGGCTGATCGCGCACGCGGGCGCGTCGTTCTTCCTGAAAGACCTGAAGCTCTTCCATCCGCAGGTCATTCACGCCCTGAATCAGGGCAGTTATTTCTACGCCATCATCAGCAGCCCTTGGAACAACCTCGGCATTTTCACCAAGCACGATGCGACGGCGGAGCGCCCCAACTCGCACAACATCGTGGACATCATCGCGGCGAGCGACTACTACTCGAAGACTTTCCTGCATGTGATAGACGCCTACCGCACGCTGCGCGAGACATATCACGACCGGATCGAGTTACGGCTGACGCACATCGACATCCCCGGTTCGACCCTGCTCACCACGGGCCGCGGATTCTTCGAGCCCTACATCACGTCCAATCCGGAACGCAGGACCCGCCGCAAGCTCAATGTCCTCGAAGTGGAGTTCCACCAGGACAGCAGGTACTACGCGGACAGCCGGGCGGAATTCGACATCCAGTGGGAACTCGCCAGCACCCTTGACCAGTTCGAGGCGAGCGAGGACCAGCACAAGACGGCGCTACGGGACGCGGTGCGCGCCCAGTCGGACGACCGTTTCAAGGGAGATGGAGAGCCCCGTCCCTGATGCTGCGGAGCACGCCCGCCGAGCCGACGAACAGCGGGTCGGGCAGCGCGTCCAGGGGCCAGAACTCCCAGCGCAGGCACCGCTCGGGCTCCAGGACCCGGGGTTCGCCGGTGAAGTCGAGGATCTCCACCCCGACCTGCATGTGGTGATTGGCCGCCGGGTCGGGGTCGGTGACGCAGGCGACGCGCGTGCCGAGCGCCCGCAGGCCCGTCTCCTCCGCCAGCTCACGGCAGGCGGCGCCGGCCAGCGACTCGCCCACTTCGAGATGCCCGCCGGGCAGCCCCCAGGTCCCGTCGCCGAAGGTGTTGGCCCGCAGGCCGAGCAGCACGCGGTCGCCCGCGCGGACGATCGCCTGGACCCCTACGCGTACCTGTGCCGTCATCGTGGACTCCTCACGTGTCCGGCTCTCACGTGTCCGGGCTCTCGTCCGGGTAAGTGCCGGTGAAATTCTCGGCGTTCCTGGCCCCCTCGACCGGAGCGGGCAGGTCGGCGAAGCTCTCCGCGAGCCGGTCGAAGAAGTTGCCGATCCGCCGCTCCCCGCCCTCGTCGACGACGACGACCTCGCAGTCCGGGTCGATGAAGAAGTAGCTGCCCGTGCGAGTGCGATTGCGGTACACCCGCAGGGCGACGCCGCGCTCGCGGGCGGCGTCCGCGCACCGGTGGACCACGTCCTCGAACTCCTCGTCGCCGATGGAGAGCCAGCCCCGGTTGTCCGCACCATAGTTGGTTTCGGACATTTGGTACACCTTCCACACGTCGGGCAGGCAGTTGTCGTCGATCAGGCTCAGGACCTCGGGTGCCCCTTTGACGTTGAGCCTGGTCACGACCGTGCCGAGCTTCACCTTGACGTGCGTGTGGTTCCGGCGCACCTCGCCGAGCAGGGCGAGCATCCGCTCCCGGTGCGGCGCCACGCCGGTGCGCAGCGCCCGGTGTTCGTCCGCGTCGGCGGACTCCAGGGGCAGCGCGATCCAGGACAGGTGGGGCAGCACGCGCTCCATCGTCCGCAGCGGCGCGAGGCCGTTGGTGCTCAGGACGACTTTCGGGGGGCCGCCGCTCTCGCCGGGTTCCCGCAGTACGGCAGCGAGCTCGTCGAGATAGGGGAGCAGGGTCGGTTCGCCCCCGGAGATGACGACGCCCCGCACACCCGCGTCCTTCAGGGCCGCCGCGACCTTGAGCGCGTCACCCCGGGACATGGTGGGGACCTCGTGCCTCGGACCGAAACAAAAGGGACAGTCGAGGTTGCATCGCCCAATAGGTCGCATGTCGACGAAGGCGGGGATGAGCATGGGGGGACCTTAGCGACCCTCGAGACCAAAGGCCGGGTGAATCCCCCAAGGAGTCGCCCCCGAACACCTGCGCTCAGCACGCGCCCGCCCCGCAAACCCGGACGCGACCCGGTTGAGCGGACGGGGTGATTCCGGCCAGATTCCCGTGGCGAAAGTGGCGCCATCTGGCTTGTCTTGTCGTGGACCAAGTAGATGCCCCAGGCATCCAATGGAAGAGGTAAACGGAGCCCCTCCGCTTGTGAGGTAAGTCCATGACGGAATCAGTCGCGTCCGAACCAGTCGCCTTCCCGCAGGACCGCACCTGCCCCTACCGCCCGCCGGAGTCGTACGAGCCGCTCCGCGAGGCCCGGCCGCTCTCCCGGGTCCGCCTCTTCGACGGGCGGTCCGTATGGGTCGTCACCGGTCAGGGAACCGCCCGTGACCTGCTCGTCGACCCCCGCCTCTCCACCAACCGCGAGAACGAGGCGTTCCCCGCGCCGACCGAACGCTTCGCGAAGGTGCGCAACCGCAGCGTCGCCCTGCTCGGCGTCGACGACCCCGTGCACAACAGGCAGCGCCGCATGCTGATCCCCAGCTTCTCGGTCAAACGGATCGCCGCGCTGCGCCCCCAGATCCAGGAGACGGTCGACCAACTCCTGGACGCCATGGAGGCCAAGGGGGCACCGGCCGAGCTGGTCGGCGCGTTCGCGCTGCCGGTTCCGTCCATGGTGATCTGCGCCCTCCTCGGCGTGCCCTACGCCGACCACGAGTTCTTCGAGGAGCAGTCGCGCCGCCTGCTGCGCGGCCCCCGCGCCGAGGACACCGAGCGGGCCCGGGACGAACTGGACGCGCACTTCCACGCGTTGATCGACCACAAGACGCGTGAGCCCGGTGCCGGGCTCCTCGACGAGCTGATCCACCGGCAGCTCGCCGAGGGCGCGCTGGACCGCGAGGAACTGGTCAGCCTGGCGACGATCCTGCTGATCGCGGGCCACGAGACCACGGCGAACATGATCTCCCTGGGCACCTTCACTCTCCTCCAGCACCCCGAGCAGCTCGCCGAACTGCGCTCCGAGCAGAGCCTGATGCCCGCCGCCGTGGAGGAGCTGCTGCGCTTCCTGTCCATCGCGGACGGCATGCTGCGGGTGGCGAAGGAGGACATCGACGTCGCAGGCAGCACCATTCGCGCGGACGACGGCGTCATCTTCTCCACCTCCCTCATCAACCGCGACGGCATGGCCTACGAGACGCCGGAGGAACTGGACTTCCACCGCGCCGACCGCCACCACCTCGCCTTCGGGTTCGGCATCCACCAGTGCCTCGGCCAGAACCTCGCCCGCGCCGAGATCGACATCGCCCTGCGCACGCTCTTCGAGCGGATGCCGGACCTGCGTCTCGCGGTACCCGCGCGCGAGATTCCGTTCAAACCGGGCGACACCATTCAGGGGATGCTCGAACTCCCCGTCATTTGGTAGGAGTTGAGCGTGCACGTAAAGGTAGACACGGAACGGTGCGTGGGCGCGGGCATGTGCGCGCTCACCGCCCCGAGCGTCTTCACCCAGGACGACGACGGCTTCAGCGAGGTGCTCCCCGGACGCGAGGACGGCGGCGGCGACCCGCTGGTGCGCGAGGCCGTACGGGCCTGCCCGGTGCAGGCCGTCACCCTCGACGAATGAGGACCGGCACGGGCACCGCGGGCAGTCCGGCCGCCGTCAGTCCCGCAGCGTCACCGTGAAGCTCCGCCCGTACGCGTGGTGGGTGTCGACGTCGATCCGGGTCCCGCCGTGGGCCCGGCTCACGCGCACCCCCTCGTCGGCCCGCACCGCCCGCAGGGGACGGCCGCGGAGCAGCACGCTGATCCTGTCGCGGTCCATCGTCGGGTCGGACACCGCCACGGTGGTCGGGCCGCGCCGCTCGCGTCGTACGAGGACCGAGGCCGGGCCGTCGATGTGGAGACCGGCGGCCTCGTGGCGGCCCGCCGTGAAGCTGTTCGCGGCGGTCAGGCCGAGCCCGGCGTGGGCGACCGCCTGCAGCCGCACCGTGTTCGCGAGGACCTTCAGCGGCTGCCCGCCCCGGTACGACCTCAGCCCGGCCTCGCCCGCGTTCGGCACCAGGGCGTAGGCGAGGGAGACGGGCCGGGCCCCCGCCGCCCGGTCCACCGTCACGCCGAGGACCGTGCGCGTCACCGGGGTATCCGGGTTCGCGGTGCGGACGACCCGGCGGCTCCGGGTGACCTTGTCCAGGGCGACCCGCACCTTCGGGGTGTCCAGGAAGACGTAGCCGACACAGGTGCGCAGCGTGGCGTTGGTGTAGCGCAGCCACCGGAGGTCGGCCGTGCCCGCGCCGGTCCACGGGCGGCCGTCACGCAGCTCCCCCGTCACGGAGACCTGGTCGTCCGGCGCCGCGGTCCTGGCGTCGACCGTCGTCGTCACGGCCCGCCCCGCACCGTCGCCCACCCCCGCGGCGAGCACCACGATCTCGTCGTCGAGCAGGAACCACGACTTCGTCGCCGTGGCGTTCCGGTAGACCACGAAGTCGTCCGGCAGCAACGCGCGGTCCTGGAAGGCGACATCGCTTGACTGCACCGCCCCTGCCGCGCCGTATGCCCCGAGGACGACGCCACCCGAGTACGGGTTGGTGCCGCGCGGGAAGTAGACGTACTTGTTCTGCGACTCGGAGGACGAGGTGAAGTTCAGGGGGTGGCCGGGGTTGTCGTAGTACGGCTTTCCGTACAGTTCGGGGATCGTCCCGCGATGCTCGACCGGCGCGGTGGCCCCGGCGAGGCCGTACGGCGAGACCGTGGTGAAGTAGTCGACCCCGTACGCCTGTGTCTGGTCCTGGCCGGAGAGATAGAGGTAGTACGCGCCGTCGCCCTGGAACCACGGCATGAGGTTCTCGCCGCTCATGTACTCGTACTTGCTGATCCGGTCGGAGCTGCGTGCGAGCGCGAAGGCGTAGCCCGGTCTGCGGTGGACGGTCTTGTCCATGGCGTTGAAGGCGACGCTGCGGGACGCGGGGTTCAGGTCGGCGGGCGGCACCGACGCGTCGCCGATGATGTCGGCGTAGCGCACGATGCTGACCGGCGAGACGAAGCCGGTCGGGTCGAGGGCGTCGCGCGAGGTCGACCGGATGTGCTTCACATAGCTCTTCAGGGCGGTGGCCTCGGCGCCGGCGGAGAGGGAGGAGAGGTCGACGACAGCCTCCACGACGACCGCGACGTCCGTGTAGCCGCCGTCCGGCCGTGACACCGCGCGCCCCTTGACGATCTCCATCATCCAGCCCTCGAAGATGAGCGGCGCGAAGCCGTCGCGCACCCACCTCTGGACGGTCGGCACCAGCTCCTCGCCGTGCGCGAAGCCCGTGCCGTCGAGGATCTTCAGCGTCTGCACGACCCGGGTGAGCAGGCCCTTTCCGTACGAGCCCGTGTACGCGACGGAGGCGTGCTGGATGAAGGAGCCGTCGGCGTAGTAGCCGTCCGTCACGCCGTGGTTCAGGCGGTAGGGGTCGATGGTGACGAAGACCGTGAGCTGGTCGGTGAGGGCCTTGCGGATGCGGGCCTCTCCCCCGGCGCCGAGGAGCGCGCCCTGGAGGATCCGGTTGGTGGTGATGTCGGCGAGGTTGGCGCCGGTGTGGAACCGCGAGTCCAGGTTCACGTCGCCGTCGGTGCCGTTGCGCAGATAGGCGTCCATCGAGGCGACGTACGTGGTGATGAGGGCGGGCCGGTAGGTCCGCACCTCGTCGACGAGCAGGGCGAGGGTCTTGCTGACGTGCTGGGAGATGCCGATCTCCCAGTTGAACCAGTTGCCGTAGTACCCCTTGGACTGGTCGCCGTAGTAGCGCTCGTGCAGCCAGACCAGGCCGTCGATCACGCGGTGCTGCACGGCGGTGTTCCCGTGGAGGTCGGAGAGGGAGCCCGGGGTGCGGGTCGCGAGGGCGATCTCGTACAGCCGTTTGAAGGCCGTGTTGAGGTTGGCGTCGTCCGTGCCTAGCGTCAGTCCCGCGAAGAGCTCACCCTCGCCCGCGTCGTCCATCGACTTCAGGTTCGTCCGAGCGGTCCTGTCGATCGCGGCGAGCTTGGCGGCCGTCTCGGGGCGTGCGTTGGACTCGGTGGTCCCCGCGAAGACCGCCACGGTGTTGTCCAGGAGGCGTGCGGTGTCCGCGGCTGCCGCCGCGGCGCTCGCCGGCAGCGTGGGGATCACCGCCAGGAGACCGGCGGCCGAGAGAGCGGACAACAGGCGTCTGCGGGTGATCTCCATGGCGTCCTCCGCCGGTGCGTTGGCGATGTGGCGTTCTGGTGCTCTGGCGTTCGGGGCGGGCGGAGTCAAGCAGATGCCCCGACCGTCGACAAGGGCCGGTGCCCGGCCGTCCATGTGCAGCTTGCCGGACCACCAGCGGCTAGGCTCGTCATGTGATGTCGGAACAGCACACTTCAGGGCCGTACGCCGTCGTAGCTGTCGCGTCATCAGCCGGTGGCATCCAAGGCCTGGCAGCCCTCCTGGGCGGCCTCGGCCCTGAACTGACCGTGCCCGTGCTGGTGGTCCAGCACCTCGATCCACGCCACAGGACCCTCCTGGCCGAGGTGCTCTCGCGGCGCACGGAGCTGGCTGTGAAGCTGGCGGAGGACCAGGACCACGTGGAGCCGGGGACGGTGTATCTCGCGCCGCCCGACCGGCACCTTCTCGTCGGGCCCGACGGGGTTCTCGCCCTGTCGAGCAGCGACCCGGTGCACTTCGTGCGCCCCTCCGGCGACCTGCTCTTCGAGTCGGTGGCCGACTCGTACGGGTCGCGGGCCATCGCCTGCGTCCTGACCGGCACGGGCGTGGACGGCGCGACGGGCGTGGCCGCGGTCAAGCACCGGGGCGGCACCGTGATCGTCGAGGATCCGGAGACCGCGCAGTTCGCGGGGATGCCCCGGGCGGCGGTCGAGACGGGAGCAGCGGACTTCGTACTCCGTCTTGAGAAAATCGCCGCGGCGGTCCGCGGACTTGTCGAGGACAAGAGGCAGTGATGAGTGAGTCATCCGGCGCCGGTACCGATGAGGGCGCCGAGCCGCGAGCCGGACAACCCGAGCGCGCGCCCGGCCCAGCGTTCGACCAGGGTCTTGAAGACCTGCTCGGCTTCATCCGCGACTCGCGCGGATTCGACTTCACCGGCTACAAGCGGTCCACTCTCGGCCGCCGCATCCGCAAGCGGATGGACGACGTCGGCACGCGTGACTACGCCGACTACCGCGATCTGCTCGAGGCCGACACGGTGGAGTTCCGCACTCTCTTCAACACGATCCTGATCAACGTCACCTCCATGTTCCGCGACCCGGAAGCCTGGGAGCTTCTCCAGCGTGAGGTGGTGCCGGAGCTGATCGCGGACCTGGGTGCCGACGACGAGATCCGGGTGTGGAGCGCGGGCTGTTCCAGCGGCGAGGAGGCATACTCCCTGGCCATCATCTTCGCGGAGGCGCTCGGCATCGAGGAGAGCCTGAACCGCGTCAAGATCTACGCCACGGACGTCGACGAGGAGGCTCTGCGCGATGCCCGCGCCGGGCAGTACCCGGAAAAGAGCCTCGAATCGCTCGCGGTCGAGCTGCGCGACAAGTACTTCGAGAAGCATGACAACCAATACGTCTTCCGCCCCGACCTGCGGCGCCGGGTGATCTTCGGCCGCCACGACATCACCCGCGACGCCCCGATCTCCCGCCTGGACCTCCTCGTCTGCCGCAACGCCCTGATGTACTTCAACGTCGAGGCGCAGGCCCAGATCGTCGACCGCTTCCACTTCGCCCTGCGCGAGGGCCGCTACCTCTTCCTCGGCAAGGCCGAGATGCTCCTGAATGACGGTGAGCGGTTCGAGGCGGTCAGCATCCGCCAGCGCGTCTTCCGGCGCCGGCCGGGCGGCAGCGCCGCTCCCTACCCCTCGATTCCCGTGAAGATCAGACCCGGTGTGGGCATCGAGATGCAGGCGGCCACACGCACCCGCCAGCTGCGCGACCTCATCCTCGACGCGGCTCCGGGTGCCGCTGTCGCCCTGGACGGCGACGGCATTCTGGTGGTGATCAACAACGAGGCCCGGTCCCAGTTCGGCCTCACGGCCCATGACGTGGGACGCCCCTTCCAGGACCTGGAGCTCTCCTACCGGCCCACCGAGCTCCGCTCCCTGATCGACCAGGCCCTCCATGAGCGCCGGACCTTGCGGGTGAACGGCGCCGAGCGGCGCATCGGCAACGAGATCCAGTACTTCGACATCGTCATCCAGCCGATCGTGATCGGCCCCGGCCTTCCGGTCGCCACCAACATCACGTTCACGGACGTCACCTTGGCCATGCAGCTCAAGGCCGAGGTCAAGCGCGTACGCGAGGACCTGGAGACCGCGTACGAGGAACTCCAGTCCACGAACGAGGAGCTGGAGACCACCAACGAGGAACTCCAGTCGAGCATCGAGGAGCTGGAGACCACCAATGAAGAGCTCCAGTCCACGAACGAGGAACTGGAGACGACGAACGAAGAGCTCCAGTCCGGCAACGAAGAGCTCGAAACCATGAACGACGAGATGCGCCTGCGCACCACCGACCTGGACGAGGCCCGCGCCTTCCTGGAGGGCGTGGTGAGCAGCATCGCGGCGGGGGTGGTGGTGCTCTCCGCCGACATGCGGGCCAAGAGCTGGAACCGCGGCGCGGTCGACCTGTGGGGGCTTCGTCCCGACGAGGTCCTTGGCGAACACTTCTTCGCCCTGGACTTCGGGCTCCCCACCGACAGCCTGCGCGGGATCGTCCAGGAGTGCGTCGCGTCCGGTAAGCGCGCGGGCCCGGTGACGATCCCGGCTGTGAACCGCATCGGGCGGAGCATCAACTGTTCGATCATCTGTTCTCCGTTCGATGGCCACAACGGCGGCGTCGTCCTCCTGATGGAAGACGTCGCCAACGGAGAGGGCAGCTGACGGCCCCCGTCGTATTCTGTGAACATGGGCGCCATGAAGGACAGTTCACGCTCAGGTGACGGCCGGGCGGACGCCGCCTGGCAGCGTGCTGTATCGGCGGGCGAACGCGCGGCGCTGGCGGCGGTGACCGCCGAGCGGCACGAGAGGCTCTACGCGCAGTCCGGACGCGAGTTCCACGCGACGATGGCGGCGCGGCACCGCGCGGTCGAGGAGCGGCATCGCACGGCGGCCAGGCTCCAGGAGACGTACGCCCGCCGGGTAAGGGCATGGGCGGCGGGCCGCACCGACACTCCGCTCGCGGGAAGCGAGGACGACCACCGCCCTCTGTTCATGGCCGGGGTCGCGGAGGCCTGCGGGACGCTCAGTGCCGCGCTCGCGCTCGTCGGGGTGGACCTGAATCAGCTCGCGGTCGCCGCTTCGGACCGGCCTTCCCGCGGCGCCCAAGATCTGGAGTACATCCTGACTTCGGGCCCCGGGCGGGACGCGACCCGCAGCCGCCGTGCGGTCCACGCGTCGGGGGCGGACCTGGAGAGACGCTGGCCCGGCTATGGCTCCGGCCTCATGGCTCTCGGCCTGAACTCGGTCGCCGCGCTGCCGCTGCGGGTGCCCAGTGGCTGTCTCGGGGCACTCACCGTCTTCGATCCCCCGCCCGCACTGGTCCGGGCCGGGGCTTTCGACGCCGTAGCCGACGCGCTGACCGAGTCCGTCCTGCTCGGCCCGGACGCGGACCCGGGCCTGTACGGCGGCACGGATCTGCGGGCGGTGGTCCACCAGGCCGCGGGCGTGCTGTCCTATCAGACGGGCAGTTCGGTCGATAACGCCCTGGCTCTCATCCGGGCGCGGGCGTACGCCGTGGGTGAGTCACTCGATTCGGTGGCCCGGCGGGTCATCTCCGGGGAACTGAAGCTCGCCTGACCCCCGTCCGGGAGGCCCGCCCCCGGTTGATAGCGTCGCTCCTCTGATCTTGACATGTCATCTCGACGTCTCGCCAGGACGAGTCGTCTCGACCTGTCGTCGTGACGTGGCTCGCGGGGGAAGGGGAGCGCCATGCCCAGGGTGCGTGAGGTCCGGAGGCGTACGTGGCTTGTGGTCTCCGGAGTGGCCGTCCTCGCGCTCGCGGCCACCGGGACCGGGATCGCCGTATCGCAGTCTCAGGGGCGTGACGACCGCACCGCCGCCAACCGGGACCAGCTGAACCGGGCCTGCGCGGGCCTGCTCCCCCAGGAGCTGAGCTCCTTCGTGCCTGACGACTCGGCGGGTGTACTGGACGAGTACGGCACGCTCCTGACGTCACGGCAGCAGAGCAGGGCGCTGCTGGACTGCACGCTGTCGTGGGGCGGTCACGCCGACGGCCTTGAGCCTGACGCACAGGTGCGGGTCCGGGCCGAGGCCGTGCTCGGCAAGACCCAAGCACCGACCGGAGACTTCGAACTACCCCTGCCGAGCGGCACGTTGGGTGGCACAGGCTCCAGCGAGGGCCGGCTCGACGGCAGTCAGGTGTCGGCCACCCTGCTCACCGAGTGCCCGAAGGGGCTGAGCGGTCGGGTCCGGCCGTCGAAGGACCTGCTCGTCTCCGTGGACCTGCCCTCACGCGCCGACAACGAGTACGACATCCCCAAGTCCGACCGGCTCTTGGCGTCCCGCACCGCGGTCCGGGTCGCCGACTGGGTGAGCCGTGAACAGGGCTGCGGCACAGAGCCGTTGGCCGATGCCGAGAGGCCGAGGAGCGCCGACGCGCTCTGCGACTGGCTCTCCCCCAAGGCCCTGCAGTTCGCGCGGGGCAACTGGCGGTTCGACGAGAACGACACGGTGTACAGCGAGCGCGCCGGGGCGTGCGGCGGTAAGTGGGACGACACGGCAGGCTGGGCCACCGATCTGGAGGTCACGGCGGCGGGCGCTCAGAGCTGGTCCGGTGTCCTCGCGCCGGGCGCGTACGAGAGCTTCGGCGGCAGCGGATACGTCCCCGGGACCGAACAGAGCCGCCATGAGCGGGGCACTGAGGGCCAGTTGACCTTTGACATGCCGGGTGACGATCCGCTGCTCGCGCTCTGGGCGCGGTCGGTGTGCGACGGCGGTCCGACGTTCCACCGGGTCACGGTCACGCCCGCCCTGGACTTCCGGCACCAGGACGAGGTCGTCGTGGACAAGAAGGAATGGCAGCGGATCTCGGCGGACGCGCGGGCCGTGCTCGACCGCTATCTGGCCGCGGACGACGGCTGGCCCCGGCGCTCGCACTGCCGTGACACGGAGATCATGGGAGAGGTGGAGCAGTGGCAGGGCTGACCTGGCGGTCCGGGGCGGGAAGGAAGCTCACCACGGCGGCCGGGGCGGTGTTCGCCCTCGCGCTGGTGGCGGGCGGGTACTTCTGGTTCAGCGGGGGCTACGACCGGTGGGTGGCGCAGCGCCTGGTGGCCGGTGCCTGCGACGGGGTGCTCCCGGCCGCCGAAGTGCGTGACGTACTGGGCGAGGGGCCTTTCCAGGACGACACGCGCGACCGGGCGGAAGGCGAGCTGAGCGATGCCTCGCTGCGTGTGGACTGCACGATCGCCCGCGACACCGAGCACCCCACGGGCACGTCCACGCGCGTCGGCTCGGTGAAGGTGAACGTGCGGGCGGTGCCGGAGCGGGTCGCGAAGGACGACACCGGCTTTGCGGCACGGGAGCGGCGGCGCGAGGACTTCACCGGCGAGTACGCCGGAGTCTACCCGGACGTGTACTCCTCCCTGCCGCCGGTCGCGGTCGGCCCCGGCTGGAACGGCGTCTTCTCCGCGGACGAGTCGAGCGGCGGCAAGGCGTCGGCCACCACCGCCGTCGTGCTCGACTGCGCGCGCGGCCGTGGCGGGCTCCTGGTCACGGTCGACGCCAAGGACGAAGGCGTGACCCTCGACGCCCCCCGGCAGCGCACCGCCTTCGCCAAGATCGCCACCACCACGGCGGCGAACGCCTCCGGCCACTGGGGCTGCGACGCCGACCTGGGCAAGCCCCCGCGCACGGTGGCACTGCCCGTGAACTCGGACGAGGCGGTGCCGTCGGCCGAGGCCACCGCTTCCTGCCGGGGCGTTCCGGTGCGCGGCTCCGAGGTCGCGCGGGCATGGGAGGGCTCGCGGCGCGGGACGCCGGTCGAGGTCTGCGTACTGGGACCCGGGACGGTGAGGGAAGACGGCCTGCCGGTCGCCAGGTCGACCGACGACGTGGGCGGGCACTACCGTCTGAGCGCCTCCTACGGCCCGTACGCGCAGGACGAGCGGTATCGCTACCAGGACCGCTACGGCTACAGGGCGCAGGACCGCATCCCCGGTGTGGCGCCCTCCGGCCGCCTCCCGGAGGGCGGCTACTGGGTGAGCGCGGAGTGCGAGAAGGGCGGTGAGCGCGCCCTGTTCACCGTCGAGCCGCCGGGGGCCCGTTCCCCCTCGTACCAACGGGACGGGAAGGACAAGCCCACGCCTGCCGACCGGGCCTATCAGCGCGCCGCGCTCAAGGCCTTCGCGGAAGGCTCGGCGAAGGCGCACGGCTGCGGGACGCCTGATTCCGTCAAGCCTTGACCTGATCAGCCGTGCCGCGTCCCGCCGCGCTCGGCGATGTGCGGCGGGACCGCGATGCCGGGCGGGAGCAGCGGGTCGGCGACCGGGGTGCCCCAACGGGCCGCCAGGGGAAGGTTTCCGGCCCAGATGCCGAGCTCCGCGTCCGGCCCTTCACCGTCGTCCGGAGGGCCCGCGCTCGTCTTGACCGAGGCCTCCTCCAGGGAGAGGGCGAGCAGCGTCGTGGCGGCGAGCTCCTTGCGGCTGGGGCGCCTGGCGTGGTCCCACTGGCCGGGGGCCGCGTGTTCGGTGAGCAGACGCAGGCCCGTCAGCTTCTCGTCCGGGTCGGTGACCTTGCGGGGGACGCCGTAGATCATCGCGCTGCGGTAGTTGACGCCGTGCTCGAAGACGGAGCGAGCCAGGATCAGGCCGTCCACGTGGGTGACGGTGACGCAGACCGTGACATCTGGGTCGGCGGCCAGGCTGCGGCTCGCGACCGAGCCGTGCAGATACAGCTGCTTGTCGTCGCGGCCGTAGACGGTGGGCACCACCATGGGGTGGCCGTCGACGACGACGCCCAGATGGCAGATGAACCCCGCGTCGAGGATCGCTTCGAGGTCGGCGCGGTCCAGGCTGCCCTGTTCGCGCAGGCGGCTGTGGCGGGTGCGGTCGGTCTCCGCGAGCGTGGTCTGCTGCTTGCTGGTGGTCACGCCTCCGCAAGCTACCGATATCGCGTACGAAATGCCAGACCTCAACGAATTACAACCGAAACATCGGCAGCGTACGACGAAATCCGCATCCCATGCACCTTTCGTCCAACCCCGCCGCCGAGAATCCAACAACCCCCGGCGCGCGACTGTTGTGACGTCCCACCTCCCCGCTGTCTGATGGAAGCCATGGAGCTCCCCTACTTCGAGGACGTATCCCCCGGTTCCGGCAGCCTCCCGCCCCGCGCGTGGTATGCGCGGTCGGACGCCATCTCCCTCTCCCTGAACGGCAGTTGGCGCTTCCGGCTCTCCCCGGCCGCCGACACCGCCGACGACTCCTTCGCCTCGGACGGCTTCGACGCCAGGGCCTGGGACACCGTGGCGGTGCCCGGCCACTGGGTGCTGCAGGGCCACGGCGCGCCCACCTACACGAACATGGTCTATCCGTTCCCGGTCGACCCGCCCCGCGTGCCCACCGAGAACCCGACCGGCGACCACCTGCGCACCTTCGACCTGCCCGCCCACTGGCCCAAGACCGGCGGCGGCACACTCCGCTTCGACGGCGTCGAGTCCTGCGCCCGCGTCTGGCTGAACGGCACGGAACTCGGCGAGTTCAAGGGCTCCCGGCTGCCGCACGAGTTCACCGTCGGCCACCTCCTGAAGCCCTCGGGCAACGTCCTGGCGGTCCGCGTCCACCAGTGGTCGTCCGGCTCCTACCTGGAGGACCAGGACCAGTGGTGGCTGCCGGGCATCTTCCGGGACGTGACCCTGCTGCACCGCCCCGAGGGCGGCGCCCTCGACTTCTTCACGCACGCCTCGTACGACCACGTCGCGGGGACGGGGACACTGCGGGTGGACTCGGACGTCGACGGCCGGATCACCGTGCCCGAGCTGGGGGTCGACGTCGCCACGGGCGAGCCGGTGACGGTGGCCGTCGAGCCCTGGACCGCCGAGACGCCCCGGCTGTACGACGGGGTCCTGGCCACGGCGGGCGAGCGCGTCCCCCTGCGGATCGGCTTCCGCACGGTCGCCGTCGAGGACGGGGTCATCAAGGTCAACGGCCGCCGCATCCTGTTCCGCGGCGTGAACCGGCACGAGTTCCACCCGGAGACGGGCCGCGCACTCGACCTCGACACGATGCGCACCGACGTCCTGCTGATGAAGCAGCACAACATCAACGCCGTGCGCACCAGCCACTATCCGCCGCACCCCGCCTTTCTCGACCTCTGCGACGAGCTGGGCCTGTGGGTCATCGACGAGTGCGACCTGGAGACCCACGGCTTCACCGAGCAGGGGTGGCGCGACAACCCCGTCGACGACGACCGCTGGACGCCCGCCCTCCTGGACCGCGCGGCCCGCATGGTCGAGCGCGACAAGAACCACGCCTCGGTGATCATCTGGTCCCTCGGCAACGAGTGCGGCACGGGCCGGGGCCTGACCGCCATGGCCCGCTGGATCCGCGCACGGGACGCGGGACGCCTCATCCACTACGAGGGCGACCGGTCCTGCACGGACACCGACATGTACTCACGCATGTACGCCGACCATGCCGAGGTCGAGCGCATCGGCCACCGGGCGGACACCGACGGACCACCCGCACGGCGTCAACTCCCCTTCATCCTCTGCGAGTACGGGCACGCCATGGGCAACGGCCCCGGCGGCCTGAGCGAGTACCAGGAGCTCTTCGACGCGCACGAGCGCAATCAGGGCGGCTTCATCTGGGAGTGGATCGACCACGGCCTCGAGCACCCGGAGTTCGGCTACGCGTATGGCGGCGACTTCGGCGAGGAGCTGCACGACGGGAACTTCGTCTGCGACGGCCTGGTCTTCCCCGACCGGCTGCCGTCGCCGGGCCTCGACGCGTACGCGCGGGTCATCCAGCCGGTGCGTTTCGCGTACGACGAGGACGCGGGGACGGTCCGGGTGACCAACCTGCACGACTTCGCGGACCTGTCCCACCTGTCCTTCGAGTGGTCGTACAGCTGCGACAACGACGAGGCGTCCGAAGCCGGGGAGCTGGCCGTGCCATCGGAGCTCGGTCCCGGTGAATCCGTCGAACTGAAGCTGCCGGACGCGCCATTGGCCGCCCGTGACTCCGAGACCTTCCTGCACCTCACGGCAACGGTCGGCGTGGAGACGAACTGGACGAAGCTGGACCACCTCGTCGCGCGGGCCGAGTTCCCCGTCACGCCACGCCCCTCCCTCCGGCCCGCCACCGGTGAACGCCCCGCGCGCGACGGCGACTTCATCACCCTCGGCCCCGGAACCTTCGACGCCCGTACCGGCGAGCTGCTCACGCTGCACGACATCCCGCTGTCCAGCGCACCCCGCCTGGACATCTGGCGCGCCCCCACGGACAACGACAACGGGGCGTCCTGGCAGGGCGGTCAGCGCAACGGCCTCGTCTGGCGCGAGCTCGGCCTGCACCGGATGCAGCACCGGCTCGACGCGGTCGAGCCGTCGGGCGACGCCCTCACCGTCCGCACCCGCGTGGCACCCGCCGCGCGCGACATCGGCCTGCGCACCGTCTACCGCTGGACGTCCGACGGAACCCACCTGCGCCTCACCGTCTCCGTCGTGCCCGAGGGCGAGTGGACGGTGCCGCTGCCACGCCTCGGCATCCGGCTCGGACTGCCCGCCGCGTACGGGTACGCGCGCTGGTTCGGCGGCAGGGACGAGGCCTACCCGGACACGGCAGCGGCATCCTTCACCGGTCGGCACTTCGCACTGGTGGACCGCATGCAGACCCCGTACGTCCGCCCCCAGGAGAACGGCGCCCGGCCGAACGTCCGTTGGGCCGAGTTGCGGACGGACTTCGCCGGCGAGGGAGTACGCGTCGTCGGCGAGCCCGCGTTCTGGTTCACGGCACGCCGCTGGACGACGGAGCAGCTCGACGCTGCCACGCACCGCACGGATCTCGTCCCCGGCGACACGGTGTGGGTCCACCTCGACCACGGGCAGCACGGCATCGGCTCGCAGTCGTGCGGTCCCGGGGTGCTTCCGCGGTATGAACTCCACGCCGCGCCCGCAGAGTTCACGTTGACGTTCTCGCATCGGGAGAGTCAGCCGGACGGCTCCCGCTCGCCCTGGTCGAGCCGGTAGGGCGGATAGACGTCCGTGAGCAGCAGACCGTAGGCCATGACGCGCGCGACCCAGCGGTGCAGGCCGATGTTGAGGTCGTACATGCCGCGGGGGTAGCGGCCGGTGAAGAGCAGGGACACACCCGCGTAGAAGGTGAGGAGCCCGGTGAGGCCGCCGTTGAAGCGGTAGCCGCCCGACATCAGCGCCGCCACCAGGAGCTGCGGCAGGACCAGGAGCCAGCTCTTGACGAGCACGAGCCCCCTGGAGAGGTGCTCGGGGTAGGCGATCTCCAGGCGGGCCGGGTAGTCGGGGACGTCACCCAGGGAGAAGGGCGGATAGCGGTCGGTGCCGAGCGCTCCGTACGCGTAGTACTCGACGCGCCAGCTCCAGCGCAGCACACCGACGTTGAAGTCGAACAGCAGCCGTGGATAGGACCCGGTGATCAGGACGGCGAAGAAGGCGACGAAGGTGACGAGGAGGACGCCGACCCACAGGAAGGCGAGGACGATGAAGTGCGGGATCGCGAGCAGCCATTTCACCAGCCAGAGCCAGCGGGAAAGACCGGCGTCGTACCGCGCCTCCAGGCGGACCGGACCGACCGGGTGCTTGCCGAGATCGGTCGCCGTGGGCATGGCGGACATGGCAGTCAACTCCCCTCGTCTCCGTACGGGCGGCACGCACGTGCCTTGCCCACATGTACGACCGGGCGCGGGCGGCGGCAAGGAGTGGCACGGCGTCCGTTTTCTTCAAGACAGACGAAGGGCGGCTGCCTAGGCTCCGAGGCATGAACACGAACATCACGCCCCGTTTCGATCTGGTCGGCATCGTCGTCTCCGACATGGCCGCCACGCTCGCCTTCTACCGCCGCCTCGGCCTGGAGTTTCCCGCGGGTTCCGAGGGCCGGCCGCATGTCGAGGCGGCGCTCCCCGG
This sequence comes from Streptomyces sp. NPDC032198, assembly GCF_040636975.1. NCBI lineage: Bacteria > Bacillati > Actinomycetota > Actinomycetes > Kitasatosporales > Streptomycetaceae > Streptomyces > Streptomyces sp. NPDC032198. Next base: position 282,554 of record NZ_JBEZVL010000012.1, read on the forward strand.
CGGTCTGCGCATCGCCTTCGACACGGAGGAGACCATCAAGTCCTTCACCGAGAACTGGGAGCCGCCGCGGAGCGCGGGCCGCATCGGGCTCGCCTTCCACTGCGAGACCCCCGAGGGCGTCGACGCGGTGTACGCGGAGCTGGTGGGCGCCGGACACCACGGCGAGCTCAAGCCGTGGGACGCCTTCTGGGGCCAGCGGTACGCCTCGGTCCTCGACCCGGACGGCAACGGCGTCGACCTGTTCGCGCCGCTGGCTAGTGAGGCCGCGGGCTGAGCAGTTCGCCCAGCGGCATCCCCGTCAACTCCTTGACGTCACGCGCCAGATGGGCCTGGTCGGCGAAGCCCGAGACCACCGCGGTCTCCGCGAACGCCAGGCCCGACCTGGCCAGGGCGAGCGCGCGCTGCAGCCGCAGCACACGGGCCAGCGTCTTGGGCCCGTAGCCGAAAGCCGCCAGTGAACGCCGGTGCAGGAGGCGGGCGTTGATGCCCGCCTCCGCGGCGGTCGACGCGATGCTCCGCCCCGCGTCCAGTGCCTTGACGACGTGCGCGAGCAGCGGATCGGGCGGTCCCGCACCGTCCGCCCGCGCCAGGGCGACGGACTCCAGGACGGCCGCCGGATCGCCGGCCGCGTCCATGCGTTCGGTCAGCCGGCGTGCCTCGGCGGACGGCCACAGGTCGGCGAGGTCGACGCGCCGGTCACGGAGCTCGTGCGCGGGCACGCCGAGGAAGGCGGGGGCGGTGCCGGGATAGAAGCGGATGCCCACGTACCGGGCGGCGCCATCCGGCTCGGGGCGGTACGCGCGGGTGTCGGGGCCCGCGACCAGGAGCCTGCCGCCGCTCCACAGCAGGTCCATGCAGCCGTCGGGCAGGACGGGGTAGACGGGGGCGTCCGAGCCACCGGCGGTACGGGTCCACAGGACCGCGCCCGCGACCCGGGACGGCCGCTCCGCGTACTCCACGGTCTCGTACGACACGCCTTCAAGGCTACGCCGCCCAGGGACTAGGCGGCCGGCGAGCGGTGCTCCTGCGGGCTGACCCCGTAGACCCGCTTGAAGGCGCTGGACAGGGCGAACGCGCTGCCGTACCCGACACGGCGGGCGATCGCGGCGATCGTCTGTTCGCTGTCCCGCAGCAGGTCGGCGGCGAGCGCGAGCCGCCAGCCCGTCAGGTACGCCATCGGCGGCTCGCCCACGAGTTCGGTGAACCGCCGGGCGAGCGCGGCCCGCGACACACCCGCCTTCGCGGCGAGCTCGGCGATCGTCCAGGGGTGTGCGGGATCGTCCTGGAGCAGCCGGATCGCCTGCCCGACGACGGGGTCCCCCATCGCGCGGTACCAGGCGGGGGCCTCCGCCTCCGGCCGGGAGAACCAGGCGCGCAGCGAGGCGATCATCAGCAGGTCGAGCAGCCGGTCGAGCACGACGTCCTGCCCCGGCTCGTCCTTGGCGATCTCGTCGGCGAGCAGCGGGGTGAGCGGGCAGTCCCACACCTCGGTGGGCAGGACGAGGAGCTGGGGCAGCGCGTCGAGGAGCCGCCCGGTAATCTCGCCGCGCGCCTGATAGGTGCCGATCAGCATCTCCACGGGGCCATCGGGCAGTTGGCCCCAGGTGCGCTGCCCGAGGTCGCGGTACCGGTCGGGCGGGGTGTCACCGAGGGGCACGCAGTTCTCGCCCGGCTGAATCTCGACGTGGGGCTTGCGCGTCCGGTCGTCGGCGACCGTGTAGTGGTCAGGGCCGCGGGCGATGGCGACGTCGCCGGGACGGATCAGCTGGGGTTCGCCGTCGTCGGGCACGATCCAGGCGGTGCCCCGCACCATGATCATGACCGAGAGCGGTGCCTCGTCCGCGATACGGACGGACCAGGGCGGGTCGAAGCACGCGCGGATCATGAAGGCTCCCCGCGCGCGGGGGCCTTCCAGCAAGCCTGCGAGTACGTCCATGCCCAGAGCGTAGACGCACGCGTATGGGGGCGAGGCCCTGACGGATGGTTCCTTGTGGCGCGGGGCAGTTCACTGAGGTCATGACAGAGACGGCAGTGCATACGCAGAGCACGCAGAACATGACGGTGCTGGTCACGGGTGCGTCCGGCAAGACCGGGCGCCGGGTCGCGGAGGCCGCGGAGGCGGCCGGATACACGGTGAGGGCCGCCTCGCGGTCGGGTGCGGTGCGGTTCGACTGGTACGACCCCACGACGTGGGAGGACGCGCTGCGGGGCGCGGACGCCGCGTACCTCGCCTACATGCCGGACGTCGGGGCGCCCGGCGCGGGCGACACGGTGGGCGCGCTGGCCCGGCAGGCGGTGGCGCTCGGGGTGCGGCGGCTCGTGCTGCTCTCGGCCCGGGGCGAGGACCAGGCGGAGCCGGCCGAGCGGGCGGTGCGGGAGTCCGGGGCCGAGTGGACCGTCGTACGGGCGAGTTGGTTCGCCCAGAACCTCAGCGAGGGGCCGCTGCTCGACGGCATGCGGGCCGGGGAGCTGGTGTTCCCGGCCGGGGAGGTGCTCGAACCGTTCATCGACGCGCGGGACATCGCCGATGTGGTGGTGGCGGTGCTCCGCCCCGGTTCGGGATACGCGGGGCGGGTGGTGGAGATATCGGGGCCGCGCCTCATCTCGTTCCGTGACGCGGTGGCCGAGGTGTCGGCGGCGGCCGGGCGGGAGATCCGCTATGTCCCCGTCTCGGCCCAGGAGTACGGGAGCGCGCTCGCGGAGTTCGGGGTGCCGCCGCAGGAGACGGAGTTCCTCATCGAGCTCTTCGAGACGAACCTGGACGGCCGCAACGCGCACCTCTCGGACGGGGTGCGGCAGGTCCTGGGTCGGGCACCCCGCGACTTCGCCGAGTTCGCCAGGGAGCATGCGGAAGCAGGCGTCTGGAAGGCCTGAGCGGGCTCCGGAGCCTAGCGGGACGGTCGGTCACCGGCCACCCGCCGGGTTCGTCCTCACACGCCGGACGGGCTGAAACACCAAGCCGGACGGGCTGGACATCCAGCCCGTCCCGGACCTACTCGGGGGGCGGCTCTTCCCCGCCGCCGTTCCGCTTCCCGTGGCCCCGCAGCCGGGACGTCACGTCGTCCGGCGGCAGGAAGCGTGACCACCGCTCGGGGAACTCGGACGGCATGTCCGGGTCGTCCGGGTCGTAGGGGTCCTGCGAAGCCTCCCGTGCCGCCACCGCGCGGGCCACCACCTCCACCGCGCGCGCCTCCCGTATCCGGTCGTTGGCCGCGCGCGCGGCCGCCGTGGCGACGGAGGGCCATACCCGGTCGATCGCGGCGTTCACCGCGGCCCCCACAAGGACCGCGAACGCCGACACGCCGATCCACAGGAGCACCGCCACCGGCGCCGCCAACGAACCGTAGATCGTGGGTCCTTCGACCGTGCTCGTCAGGTAGATGCGGAGCAGGAAGCTGCCGAGGACCCACATCCCCAGGGCGATGAGCGCGCCGGGCATGTCCTCCACCCAGGGCGAACGCACCGGCACCGACACGTGGTAGAGCGTCGTCAGGAACACCACCGACAGCAGCGTCACCACCGGCCAGTACAGGATCTGCACCACCGTCGTGGAGCCGGGCACCAGCTTCACCACCGCGTCCGGCCCCGCCACCATCAGCGGCAGCGCCACCGAACCGATCAGCAGCGCCACGATGAACAGGCCGAACGCGAGGAGGCGGGTCTTGACGATGCCGCGCGCGCCGTCCAGCCCGTACATCACCGTGATCGTGTCGATGAAGACGTTCACGGCGCGCGAGCCCGACCACAGGGCGAAGACGAAGCCGATGGAGATGACGTCGGGCCGGCCGACCCGCATGACGTCCTCCAGTATCGGCTGCGCGATCTGGCTGACGCCCTTGTCGGAGAGGACCGTGCGGGACGCCTCCAGGATGTTGTTCTCGACGCTGGCGATGGTGTTCGCGCCGGTCCAGCGGTCCACGTAGGCGAGCAGGCCGATCAGGCTCAGGAGCAGCGGCGGCACCGAAAGCAGCGTGAAGAACGCCGCCTCGGCGGCCAGGCCCAGGATGCGGTACTCCACACACGAGTTGACCGTGTCCTTGAGCAGCAGCCAGGCAGTCCTGCGCTTGGAGACGTTGCTGTAGAGAGCGCGGGCCCGGTTCCAGCGGCCCGACGGCCTCCCGGGTGTTTCTTTTGCCTGGTGCACCTCCTTACCGTAGCGGCATGGCAGCCACCACCCACACAGTGACCAACCAGGCTCCGCCCCTGGTGGGATATGACGTTTTTACGTCGGACCGCGCACTCGCGGAAGGAGTCGAACGGCATCTCGATCCCGCCCTTCTGGGTACCGCCCGTGAGCAACTCTCCGAACTCGGGCGCACGGCGGGTTCGGCGCAGGCGCGGGAATGGGGGTTTCTGGCCAATGAGAATCCGCCCGTTCTGCACACCCATGACCGCTATGGGAATCGCATCGACGAAGTCGCCTTCCATCCGGCGTGGCACCGGCTGCTCGGCAAGGCGGTGTCCTCGGGTCTGACCACGGCGTGGTCGCGGCCGGGCGGCCATCTGCGGCGCGCGGCCGGGTTCCTGGTGTGGTCGCAGGTCGAGGCGGGGCACAGCTGTCCGGTCTCGATGACGCACGCGGCCGTTCCCGCGCTGCGGACCGATCCCGCGCTCGCCGCCGAGTGGGAGCCCCGGCTCACTTCTCTCGTCTACGACGAAGGGCTGCGGCCCGCCTCCCAGAAGGCCGGGGCGCTCTTCGGGATGGGCATGACGGAGAAACAGGGCGGCAGCGATGTGCGCGCGAATACGACGCGTGCGCGTGCCCTTGCGGAAGAGGGCTCCTATGAACTCACGGGGCACAAGTGGTTCTGTTCCGCACCCATGTCCGACGGCTTTCTCGTGCTCGGGCAGACCGACCCGGGACTTACCTGTTTCCTCGTGCCGCGGGTCCTTGAGGACGGCACCCGGAACGCCTTCGCCATTCAGCGCCTGAAGGACAAACTGGGCAACAAGTCGAACGCGTCCAGCGAGGTCGAGTTCGACGGGACGTGGGCGCGCAGGGTCGGTGAGGAGGGGCGCGGGGTGCGCACCATCATCGAGATGGTGGCGGCCACGCGGCTCGACTGTGTGGTGGGTTCGGCGGCGCTCATGCGGCAGGCCGTCGCGCAGGCCGTGCACCACGCCACGTACCGCGAGGCGTTCGGCGGGAAGCTCATCGACAAGCCCCTCATGCGCAACGTCCTGGCGGATCTGGCCCTGGAGTCGGAAGCGGCCACGACGCTCGCGCTGCGCCTCGCCGCCGCGTACGACGACGGGAGCGAGCAGGAGCGGGCCTTCCTGCGCATCGCGGTGCCGGCCGCGAAGTACTGGGTGACCAAGCGCTGCACGCCGCTCGTGGTGGAGGCCCTCGAGGTGCTCGGCGGCAACGGATACGTGGAGGAGTCGGGGATGCCGCGGCTGCTCCGTGAGTCGCCGCTCAACTCCATCTGGGAGGGCTCGGGGAACGTACAGGCGCTTGACGTGCTGCGTGCGCTGCAGCGGGAGCCGCTGGCGCTGAACGCCTTCCTCCAGGAGGTCGGGCTCGCGCGCGGCGCCGATCACCGCCTGGACGGCGCGATCAAGGGGCTGCTCACCGAACTGGCCGACCTGGACGGCATCGAGGCGCGGGCGCGGCGGCTCGTGGAGCGGATGGCCCTGGTGCTCCAGGGCTCGCTGCTCGTGCGGTACGCGCCCCCGGAGGTGGCCGACGCGTTCTGTGCCTCGCGGCTCGGCGGGGACTGGGGCTCGGCGTTCGGGACACTGCCGCACACGCTCGATCTGGCCGCCGTGGTGGAGCGGGCGGCGCCGCGGGGCGACTAGCGGGAAACGCGGGGGTGGCGCTGCGCCGACACGGGGGCGCCGAAGGGGCACGCTGAGCGGGGATGCCGCCGACGGACCGGCTCGCCCTGGAGCCGCTGCCCGGCGGCCGGCTGCCGCGCGCGCAGGAGGACCCGCAGCCGCCGGCCGCGGCCCGCCTCGTCCTGGACGTCAGCGGGCCTCGCCGAGGACATGTTCGGCAGTCCGGCGCGCACGGTGACGGTGCGTGCCGAACTCTCCCGGTTCCGGCGCTCCTTGGACGGCCCGCCGGCCCGCCGCCTCTACCGCTTCACCGGGGACGTCGACATGGAGGTGATCCTGCCCGGGCGCCCGGCGGACCTGCTGCCGCGTTCGACGGCGCCCGCGGGGCGTGCGGGCCGCGGGGTGTGCGGCGGGCCATGGAACATCCTCCAGCTCGAAGAATGCGGGGGGTGGCAGGCGCTGCGGGATCTTCCCGCATCCCGGGCACCTTTGGCCAGGGTGCGTGGCCCATGATTCGCTGACCCGCATGAGCCTCACTGTCACCACGTGGTCCCTCGAGCAGACCGCTCCCACCGATCTGCTGCCCGCGGCGGCACCGGACGTGGACGTCACGATCGTCCGGGCCGGGATCCCGTCCCCCGAGTTCAGCCGCTTCCTCTACGCCTCCGTCGGCGGCGACATCCGCTGGACGGACCGGCTCTCCCTCTCCTACGCGCAGTGGCAGGAGCAGCTCGGAAAGTCGGGCGTCGAGACGTGGGTCGCGTACGAGAAGGGGACGCCCGCCGGGTACGTGGAACTGGCGGCGCAGGACGACGGTGTCGTCGAGATCGTGTACTTCGGCCTCATCCCGGCCTTCCGGGGCCGACGGATCGGCGGGTATCTGCTCTCGTACGGGGCGCGGCGGGCCTGGGACCTCGCCGAGCGGTGGCCCGAGCTCCCCCCGACCAAGCGGGTATGGCTGCACACCTGCTCCAAGGACGGCGAGCACGCCATGGAGAATTACCTGCGACGCGGCTTCAAGCTCTTCGACACGAAGGTCGAGCAGGAGCCGGACGTGGCCACTCCGGGCCCGTGGCCCGGCGCGTGACTCTCCACGGCGAGTGACCGACACCACACCATCTCACACAGCGAGACTCACGCGTCCACATTCTGGATAATGGTGGACTGGGCCGAAAGTCCCATGACACGCTTCCGTCATGGATCGCACTGGAATTGCCTTGGTGAGTCGACGTCACGTCGATCTCTGCCGCATGTCCAGCGCCATGTGTCCGGCGAGCTGACAGCACCAGCGCCGACGACTCCCTCTGCTTGACCATCATCTTGCGCACCGCCGCGCCCCCCGGCGCGAAGTGTGCAGGTCACAGCCGCCCTCAGCCCGCCTTGAAGGACGTATAGCCATGGCTGCCACCCCCGAAAAGCCCACGACTGCCGCGCCCCGGCGCAAGGCGAGCCGTCACCGTGGTGAGGGCCAGTGGGCCGTTGGCCACTTCACGCCGCTCAACGGGAACGAACAGTTCAAGAAGGACGACGACGGTCTCAATGTGCGGACACGCATTGAGACGATCTACTCGAAGCGCGGCTTCGACTCCATCGACCCGAACGATCTTCGTGGGCGTATGCGCTGGTGGGGGCTCTACACCCAGCGCCGGCAGGGCATCGACGGCGGCAAGACCGCGATCCTGGAGCCGGAGGAGCTGGACGACGAGTACTTCATGCTCCGGGTCCGGATCGACGGCGGGCGGCTGACCACCGAGCAGCTGCGCGTCATCGGCGAGATCTCGCAGGAGTTCGCGCGCGGCACCGCCGACCTCACCGACCGGCAGAACGTGCAGTACCACTGGATCCGCATCGAGGACGTCCCCACGATCTGGGAACGCCTCGAGGCCGTGGGGCTCTCGACGACCGAGGCCTGCGGTGACACTCCCCGCGTCATCCTCGGCTCGCCCGTCGCCGGTGTCGCCGAGAACGAGATCATCGACGGCTCGCCCGCCATCGACGAGATCCAGCGCCGCTTCATCGGCAGCCCTGAGTTCTCGAACCTGCCGCGCAAGTTCAAGACGGCCATCTCGGGCTCTCCGCAGCTCGACGTCGCGCACGAGATCAACGACGTCGCCTTCGTGGGCGTCGACCACCCCGAGCACGGCCCCGGCTTCGACCTCTGGGTCGGCGGCGGCCTGTCCACCAACCCCAAGCTGGGCGTGCGGCTCGGCGCCTGGGTGCCGCTCGACGAGGTGCCGGACGTGTGGACCGGCGTCATCGGCATCTTCCGTGACTACGGCTACCGGCGCCTGCGCACCCGCGCCCGCTTGAAGTTCCTCGTCGCCGACTGGGGTCCTGAGAAGTTCCGGCAGATCCTTCAGGACGAGTACCTCAAGCGCGAGCTCCTCGACGGGCCCCCGCCCGAGCAGCCCGCCGGCACCTGGCGCGACCACCTCGGCGTGCACAAGCAGAAGGACGGCCGCTTCTACGTCGGGTTCGCCCCCCGCGTGGGCCGCGTGGACGGCACGACGCTCACGAAGATCGCCGACGTCGCCGCGGCCCACGGCTCGGGCCGTCTGCGCACCACCGCCGAGCAGAAGATGATCGTGCTCGACGTGGAGGAGGCTCAGGTCGAGTCCCTCGTCGCCGGCCTTGAGGCCCTCGATCTGCGGGTCACCCCCTCGCCCTTCCGGCGCGGCACCATGGCCTGCACCGGCATCGAGTTCTGCAAGCTGGCGATCGTCGAGACCAAGGCGCGCGGCTCCCAGCTCATCGACGAACTGGAGCGCCGCATCCCGGAGTTCGACGAGCCGATCACCATCAACATCAACGGCTGCCCGAACGCCTGCGCCCGCATCCAGGTCGCCGACATCGGACTCAAGGGTCAGCTGGTCCTTGACGCCGAGGGCAACCAGGTCGAAGGCTTCCAGGTGCACCTGGGCGGCGCCCTCGGTCTCGATGCCGGGTTCGGCCGCAAGGTCCGTGGCCTGAAGGTCACTTCGGCCGAGCTGCCCGACTACGTGGAGCGGGTCCTCACGCGCTTCCAGGAGGAGCGCGCGGACGACGAGCGCTTCGCCACCTGGGTGGGCCGCGCCAGCGAGGAGGCCCTCTCATGAGTGAGCGTGCCGCCCCCTTCCACTGCCCCTACTGCGGTGAAGAGGACCTGCGTCCCAACGAGACCGGTCACGGCGCCTGGGAATGCGCCGCGTGCAATCGCGCCTTCCAGTTGAAGTTCCTCGGGCTGCTCGCCCAGGGAGTTCAGCGCAACAACGGTGGAGGGGAAGAGATATGACGACCGCTCAGGCCCAAGAGCAGCGTACGGACGACGAGTTGAGGGCCCTTGCCGAGCAGGCCGGGCGGGATCTTGAGGACGCTTCCGCCCTGGAGATCCTCCGGTGGGCCGTGGACACCTTCGGTGACCGCTTCTGCGTGACCTCCTCCATGGAGGACGCCGTCGTCGCCCACCTCGCCTCGCGCGCCCGCCCCGGCGTCGACGTCGTGTTCCTCGACACCGGATACCACTTCCCCGAGACCATCGGCACCCGTGACGCGGTCGCCGCCGTGATGGACGTCAACGTCATCACGCTCACGCCGAAGCAGTCGGTCGCCGAGCAGGACGCCGAGTTCGGCGCGAAGCTGCACGACCGCGATCCCGACCTGTGCTGCGCCATGCGGAAGGTCAAGCCCCTTGAGGAGGGCCTGACTTCGTACGCCGCCTGGGCGACCGGGCTGCGCCGCGACGAGTCCCCCACCCGGGCCGATACCCCGGTCGTCGGCTGGGACGAGAAGCGCCGCAAGGTCAAGGTCTCGCCGATCGCCCGCTGGACGCAGGACGACGTGGACGCCTACGTCACCGAGCACGGCGTCCTCACCAACCCCCTCCTCATGGACGGCTACGGCTCCGTGGGTTGCGCGCCCTGCACCCGCCGCCTCCTGGAGGGCGAGGACGCCCGCGCCGGACGCTGGTCGGGCAACGCCAAGACCGAGTGCGGGATCCACTGATGACAGAGCCCCGACACGCGGCAGAGCCTCGAAACGTAACGGAGAAGCACGTGACCACCGGAGCCACCATCTGGCTCACCGGCCTGCCCAGCGCGGGCAAGACCACCATCGCGTACGAACTCGCGGACACCCTGCGCGGCGAGGGCCACCGGGTGGAGGTGCTCGACGGTGACGAGATCCGCGAGTTTCTCTCGGCGGGCCTCGGCTTCAGCCGCGAGGACCGGCACACGAACGTGCAGCGCATCGGCTTCGTCGCCGAACTGCTCGCGCGTAACGGCGTGAAGGTCCTGGTCCCGGTGATCGCACCGTTCGCGGACAGCCGCGAGGCGGTCCGCAAGCGCCACCAGACGGGCGGCACGCCCTACGTGGAGGTCCATGTGGCCACGCCGGTCGAGGTCTGCTCCGTACGCGACGTGAAGGGTCTGTACGCCAAGCAGGCGGCCGGGGAGATCTCCGGGCTCACCGGCGTCGACGACCCCTACGAGGCACCCGAGTCACCCGATCTGCGCATCGAGTCACAGGACCAGACCGTGCAGGAGTCCGCGGCGGCCTTGCGCGCGCTGCTCATCGAAAGGGGTCTGGCATGACGACCACCGTGGCCACAGTGGCCGAGGGGACGGACAGCCCGTACGCGCTGTCGCACCTGGACTCCCTCGAGTCCGAGGCGGTGCACATCTTCCGCGAGGTGGCGGGCGAGTTCGAGCGGCCGGTGATCCTCTTCTCCGGCGGCAAGGACTCGATCCTCATGCTGCACCTCGCGCTGAAGGCCTTCGCCCCCGCGGCGATCCCCTTCTCCCTGCTGCACGTCGACACCGGGCACAACTTCCCCGAGGTCCTCGAATACCGCGACCGCGTCGTCGCCGAGCACGGTCTTCGGCTGCACGTCGCCTCCGTGCAGGAGTACATCGACGCGGGCAAGCTGCGTGAGCGCCCCGACGGCACCCGCAACCCGCTGCAGACCGTCCCGCTCACCGAGAAGATCCAGCGCGAGAAGTTCGACGCGGTGTTCGGCGGCGGACGACGGGACGAGGAGAAGGCCCGCGCCAAGGAGCGCGTCTTCTCCCTGCGCGACGAGTTCTCGCAGTGGGACCCGCGCCGCCAGCGCCCTGAGCTGTGGCAGCTCTACAACGGCCGCCACGCACCCGGCGAGCACGTCCGCGTGTTCCCGCTGTCCAACTGGACCGAGCTGGACGTGTGGCAGTACATCGCCCGCGAGGGCATCGAGCTCCCCGAGATCTACTTCGCGCACGAGCGGGACGTCTTCCGGCGCTCGGGCATGTGGCTGACCGCCGGCGAGTGGGGCGGCCCCAAGGACGACGAGACGGTCGAGAAGCGGCTCGTCCGCTACCGCACGGTGGGCGACATGTCCTGCACCGGTGCCGTCGACTCCGATGCCACCACGCTGGACGCCGTCATCACCGAGATCGCCGCGTCCCGGCTGACGGAGCGCGGCGCCACCCGCGCCGACGACAAGATGTCCGAGGCCGCGATGGAAGACCGCAAGCGCGAGGGGTACTTCTAAACATGACCAGCAGCACCGAACCCGACAAGGCACAGCCGCTCTCCGCCGAGCAGCTGTCGGCCACCACCCTGCTGCGGTTCGCCACCGCCGGGTCCGTCGACGACGGCAAGTCCACCCTCGTGGGCCGCCTCCTGCACGACTCCAAGTCGGTCCTCACCGACCAGCTCGAAGCCGTGGAGCGCGTCTCGCTCGGCCGCGGCCAGGAGACGCCCGACCTCGCGCTGCTCACCGACGGTCTGCGGGCCGAGCGCGAGCAGGGCATCACCATCGACGTCGCCTACCGCTACTTCGCGACGCCGCAGCGCCGGTTCATCCTCGCCGACACCCCGGGCCACGTGCAGTACACCCGGAACATGGTCACCGGCGCCTCGACGGCCGACCTCGCCGTGGTCCTCGTGGACGCCCGCAACGGCGTCATCGAGCAGACCCGCAGGCACGCGGCCGTCGCCGCGCTGCTTCGCGTCCCGCACGTCGTGCTCGCCGTGAACAAGATGGACCTCGTGGCGTACGAGGAGACCGTCTTCGCGAAGATCGCCGAGGAATTCACCGCGTACGCGAGCGAGTTGGGCGTCCCGGAGATCACCGCGATCCCGATCTCGGCGCTCGCCGGCGACAATGTCGTCGAGCCGTCCTCGAACATGGACTGGTACGGCGGCCCCACGGTCCTGGAGCATCTGGAGACGGTCCCGGTCAGCCACGACCTGACCTCCTGCCACGCACGCCTGCCCGTCCAGTACGTGATCCGCCCGCAGACCGCCGAGCACCCCGACTACCGGGGCTACGCGGGACAGATCGCGGCGGGCACCTTCCGGGTCGGCGAGTCCGTGACGGTGCTGCCCTCGGGCAAGACGTCGAAGATCGCGGGCATCGACCTCCTCGGCAAGCAGGTGGACGTCGCCTGGACGCCGCAGTCCGTGACGCTGCTCCTGGAGAGCGACATCGACATCGCGCGCGGCGACCTGATCGTGCCGAGCGGTGACCAGCCGCCGACGTCGCAGGACATCACGGCGACGGTCTGCCATGTCGCGGACACCGCACTGGCCGTCGGTCAGCGGGTGCTGCTCAAGCACACGACCCGCACGGTGAAGGCGATCGTCAAGGAGATCCCCTCGCGGCTCACCCTGGACGACCTCTCCCAGCACCCGGCGCCCGGCGAGCTGGTCGCCAACGACATCGGCCGTGTCGTGATCCGCACCGCCGAGCCGATCGCGGTCGACTCGTACGCCGCGTCGCGCCGCACCGGTTCGTTCCTCCTGATCGACCCGGCCGACGGCACGACGCTCGCGGCGGGCATGGCGGGCGACGCGTTCGCCACCACCACCGAGCACGCCGAAGAGGCCGAGCCGGCGGCGGACGACGAGGGCTGGGACTTCTGACCATGACCTCCATCGATTACTTCTCGACCTTCGCGAAGGAGGGCGGCCGCATCGGCAGCGGCGCCCTCGGCAGCGGGCAGGGCGGGGTCGGGCGATGTGCGTGATGACGTACGCGCACCGCTTGCGCGCCCACACCCCCCGCGAGTTCGACCTGCGAAGACGAAAACCTGCCGATCTCCCGGCCACGCCCTGACGGCGTGCAAGCCGGGCCAACGAGAGGACCACCTCCCGTGCCTGCCAGCTTCCGCACTCCACGCACCACCGGCGGCCGCCGCGCCCTGACCGCGGTCACCGCCCTGCCCCTGCTCGCCGTGGTGCTCACTTCCTGCGGTTATGGGTCCGCCGACGATGACAAGGACGACAAGGCCAAGGTGGCCGCGGGTGCGAAGAAGATCGAGGGACTGGACGAGGTGAAGATCGGGTACTTCCCGAACCTCACGCACGCCACCGCCCTGGTCGGTGACCAAGAGGGCCTGTTCCAGAAGGAACTGGGCGCCACCGAGGCGAAGTACACGCAGTTCAACGCCGGCCCTTCGGAGATCGAGGCGCTGAACTCGAAGTCGATCGACATCGGCTGGATCGGTCCGTCGCCCTCGATCAACGGCTACACCAAGTCCCAGGGCAAGAACCTGCGCATCATCGGCGGCTCGGCGTCCGGTGGCGTGAAGCTGGTGGTCAACCCCAAGAAGATCAAGTCCCTGGACGACGTCAAGGGCAAGAAGATCGCCACCCCGCAGCTCGGCAACACGCAGGACGTGGCCTTCCTCAACTGGGTCAAGGAAAAGGGCTGGAAAGTCGACGCGGAGAGCGGCAAGGGCGACGTCTCGGTGGTCCGCACCGACAACAAGATCACCCCGGACGCCTACAAGTCCGGCTCGATCGACGGCGCCTGGGTGCCGGAACCGACCGCGTCCAAGCTGGTCGCCGAGGGCGGCAAGGCGATCCTCGACGAGTCCGATCTGTGGCCGGACAAGAAGTTCGTGATCACGAACATCATCGTGTCGCAGTCGTTCCTCAAGGAGCACCCCAAGGTCGTCGAGGCCGTCCTGCGCGGTTCGGTGAAGACCAACCAGTGGATCAAGGACAACCCCGACAAGGCGAAGGCATCCGCCAACGCGGCCCTCAAGGAAGCGTCCGGCAAGGAGCTGCCCGCCAAGGTCATCGACCCGGCGTGGAAGTCCATCCAGACCACCGATGACCCGCTGGCCGCGACGCTCGACTCCGAGGCGAAGCACGCCGTCAAGGCAGGCCTCCTGGACAAGCCGAACCTCAAGGGCATCTACGACCTGAAGCCGCTGAACAAGGTCCTCAAGGCCGAGGGCAGGCCCGCTGTCGACGACGCCGGTCTCGGCGTCAAGTAACCCCGGAATCAGACCAGTTCCCAGGAGGTGACGACCATGGCGACGAGCACCCTCGCCAAGGCGGCGGACGACATCACGGCCGCCCCGCACGCAGCCCGGATCGAGCACGTCTCGAAGTCCTTCGCCACGCCCGCCGGGCAGCAGCTCGTCCTGGACGACATCACGCTCGATGTCGCTCCGGGCGAGTTCGTCACCCTCCTGGGAGCCTCGGGCTGCGGCAAGTCGACGCTGCTCAATCTGGTGGCCGGGCTCGACAAGCCCTCGGCGGGCGACATCGCCACCGACGGCCGCCCCGCCCTGATGTTCCAGGAGCACGCGCTGTTCCCGTGGCTGACCGCGGGCAAGAACATCGAGCTCGCCCTGAAGCTGCGCGGCATCCCGAAGGCCGAGCGGCGCGAGCGCGCCGAGGAGCTCCTCGGTCTCGTACGGCTCCAGGGGGCGTACGGCAAGCGGGTGCACGAGCTGTCCGGCGGCATGCGCCAGCGGGTCGCACTGGCCCGTGCCCTCGCGCAGGACGCCAAGATCCTGCTGATGGACGAGCCGTTCGCGGCACTGGACGCGATCACGCGTGACGTCCTGCACGACGAGCTGACCCGCATCTGGCGCGAGACGAACGTCTCCGTCCTCTTCGTCACGCACAACGTGCGCGAGGCCGTCCGCCTCGCCGAGCGCGTTGTGCTCCTCTCGTCGCGTCCCGGCCGGGTGGCGCACGAGTGGCGCGTCGACATCCCCCACCCGCGCCGCATCGAGGACTCCGCCGTGGCGGAACTGTCCGTCGAGATCACCGAACAACTGCGTGGGGAGATCCGCCGACATGGCCAGCACTGACACCCCGGTCGACAAGGTCACCAAGGCCGACAGGACCGACCGGGACAGCAGCCAGGACCTGGCCGGTCTGGAAGCGGGCCTGGACGCCCTGGACGCGGTCCAGACCCGCCGCACGCCCTTCCGGCAGACCTTCGTCCAGAAGATCCTGCCGCCGGTGACCGCCATCGTGCTGGTCCTGGTGGTGTGGCAGATCCTGGTGTGGGCCAAGGTCACCGACTCCTACAAGCTGCCCGCGCCCTCCGCCGTCTGGCACGAGGTGGAGGACGCCTGGCTCCAGGGCACGCTCCTGGAGTACATCTGGACGTCCGTCTCACGCGGTCTGCTCGGCTTCCTGATGGCACTGGCGATCGGTACGCCGCTCGGCCTGGTCGTGGCCCGGGTCCGTTTCATCCGGGCGGCCATCGGCCCCATCCTCTCGGGGCTCCAGTCGCTGCCGTCGGTGGCGTGGGTGCCCCCGGCCGTGATCTGGCTCGGTCTCAACGACCAGATGATGTACGCGGTGATCCTGCTCGGCGCGGTCCCCTCGATCGCCAACGGCCTGGTCGCGGGCGTCGACCAAGTGCCGCCGCTGTTCCTGCGGGCGGGTCGCACGCTGGGCGCGACGGGCCTGCGCCACACCTGGCACATCGTCATGCCGGCCGCGCTGCCCGGCTACCTGGCGGGCCTGAAGCAGGGCTGGGCGTTCTCCTGGCGCTCGCTGATGGCCGCGGAGATCATCGCGCAGTCCCCCGACCTGGGCATGGGGCTCGGCCAGCTCCTGGAGGCCGGCCGCACGAACAGCAGCATGTCGCAGGTGTTCTTCGCGATCCTGCTCATCCTGATCGTCGGCATCGCCATCGACCTGCTGATCTTCAGCCCGCTGGAGCGGCGCGTGCTGCGCAGCCGCGGACTCCTCGTGAGGAGCTGACCCGCCATGTACGCCCGTCCCGTCCTGCTCGTCGTCGCCCACGGCAGCCGCGATCCGCGGCATGCCGCGACGGTACGCGCCCTGGTGCGCCGGGTGCGGGAGCAGCGGCCGGGGCTGCGGGTGGAGACGGGCTTTCTGGACTTCAACTCGCCCTCGGTCCCCGAGGTCCTGGAGTCCCTGGACGCCGAGGGCGTACGCGATGTGATCGCCCTGCCGCTGCTCCTCACCCGGGCGTTCCACGCGAAGTCCGACATCCCGGCGGTCCTGAGTCAGGCACCGCCCCGGCTCCGCATCCGGCAGGCGGCGGTGCTCGGCCCCTCGCCGCTGCTCCTGACCGCTCTGGACCAGCGGCTGTACGAGGCGGGGCTCACCCCCGCCGACAAGTCCTCGACCGGGGTCGTGCTGGCCTCGGCGGGGTCATCGGACCCGGAGGCGATCGCAGTGATCGCTGAAATCGCGCGGGAGTGGCGGCACACCGGTTGGTGCGCCGTGCGGCCTGCGTTCGCCTCCGCATCTCTGCCCCGCACGGAGGACGCCGTGCGGGAACTGCGCGCCCTGGGGGTGCGCAGGGTGGCGGTGGCGCCCTATGTCATCGCGCCCGGTTTCCTGCCCGACCGCATCGAGCGCGGGGCCGCCGAAGCGGACGTCACGGCCCAAGTCCTGGGCCCCTCGGCTGGGTTGGCGAGGCTTCTGGTGCGCCGCTACGACGAGGCGTGTGCCGAGAACGGTGTGGTCGGGCGTATGGCGCGGGTTCCCGTGCTGGCCTAGTTTGTGGGTTCATGACCCTCTCCAGATCCCGCACGCTCTGGCTGCGGACCGAGCCCCTGCACGCAGTGATCTATTTCGAGGAGCACTGCCGCGACCTGGGCAGGACGCTGGGCCTCAAGGGCTTCTGGATGGGCTATTTCGCGGCGCGCACCGCTCCCATGGGCCCGGTCGAGTCGGGCGCGGCGACGGCCGCGCTCGGTGTCTTCGCCCCCGGCATGGTGGAGCGGGCCCTTCCGTCCGCCTGGCAGTACGTGTCGCCGGGACGGATCGTGGAGGAGCGCGCGGCCTGCACCGCGCGGGCCCTGCGCGCACTGGTCCCGGACATCGACGACCAGGCCGTCGCCCTCTGTCCGCCGCTCGCGGCGATGGTCGAGGACGCCCCGTCGCTGGCCCGCCCGCTGTTCACGGCGAACCGCGACGTGAGCGAGCGGGCAGACCCCGTGCAGCGACTGTGGCAACTGGTCACCTGCGTGCGCGAGTTCAGGGGCGACGCCCATGTCGCCGCGCTCGCCGACCACGGCCTCGACGCCTGCGAGGCGCTGGTGCTCGCCGCCGCCACGGGCCGCGTGGACCAGGACACCATCCGGCACGACCGGGGGTGGGACGAGCAGGAGTGGGCGCACGCGGTGGACCGGCTGCGCGGGCGGGGTCTGGTGGACGGGGACGGACATATCACCGAACGCGGCCGCACGCAGCGGGAGTTGATCGAGGACGACACGGACCGTCTGTCGGCCCGCCTGCTGCGTCCGCTCGCCGCGCGGGACGCGGACACGCTCCTCGCCGCGCTGGAACGTCCGGTACGGCAGATCCTGGCGGCGGACGTCCTCCCCTTCCCCAACCCGATCGGACTGCCGCGGCCCACAGGCTGAGCCAATCCGCTTGCGAAGCGGTTCTCCCAGCACCTACCGTCTCGCCGATGACCCCCGTACTCCGTTCCGAGCGTCTGAGCCTGTCCCCCTATGTCGCCGCCGACGAGGAACAGTTCGTCGCACTTCTCCAGGACGAGGCCGTGGGCCGCTGGTTCGGGGACGGGATGCAGAGCGTGGAGCAGACCCACGCGCTGTTCCGCCGCGTCTTCGACCTCGTGTACGCGGAGAACCAGTTCCCGGTGTGGGCGGTGCGGCACGAGGGGCGCTACATAGGCCATGCGGAGATCAAGCCGTCGCCCGAGAGCTGGCTCGACGGCCACGAGATCGTCTACGGCCTCTTCCGGGGCAGCTGGGGCATGGGCCTGGGCACGGAACTGGCCCGTCTGCTCACCTCGTACGGCCATCAGACCTTGGCGCTGACCGAGGTGCACGCGACCGTGGACGCGGAGAACACGGCCTCCCTCACCATCCTCAAGCGCCTCGGCTTCACCCAGGGCCGCGCGGTCCCGGAGGACAACGGCCGCACCACGCTCCTGATGACCTCGGTGCTCAGCTGAAGGTGCTCAGCTGAAGTCGAGGCCTCCGGTGCGGCTGCGCTTCAGCTCGAAGAAGTCCGGGTGGTTCGCCATCACCCGGAAGCTGTCGAAGAGCCGTACCGCCTCGTCGCCGCGTGGAATCGCCCGCAGCACGGGGCCGAACCAGACGGTGCCGTCGACATGGATCGTCGGCGTGCCGACGTAGGCCCCCTCCTCCGGGTCCTTGCCCGCGTCATGGCTGCGGCGCACCGCGTCGTCGTACGCCGGGTCGTGCGCGGCGTCCGCGAGGGCGGCGGGCAGCCCGGTCTCGGCCAGGGCCTCGGCGATGACCTGGTCGAAGTCCTCGTTCTTGTCCTGGTGGATGCGGGTGCCGAAGGCCGTGTAGAGGTCCCGGAGCACGTCCTCGCCGTGCTGTTCGGCCGCCGCGGCAGCGACGCGGACGGGGCGGATCGACTTGTCGACCAACTCGCGGTACCAGTCGGGCAGTTCGTTGCCGGCGTTGTGGAAGTAGAGGCTCATCACGTGGAAGCGGAGGTCGAGGTCGCGGGCGCGCTCGACCTCAAGGATCCAGCGGGAGGTGATCCAGGCGAAGGGGCAGGCCGGGTCGAAGTAGAAGTCGATGCGGGTCGTCGTCATGCGTCCGACCCTAGTGAGCAAATGGCGTACGTCTCTGGGCCATTCACCCGCCCTGTCGACGGGCCACTTACGAGGGCCTCTCCTGTGCCCTGTCCCCTGCCTGCGCCACGAGCCCCAGCAGTTCGGCCACCGGCATCGACCCGGCAGCGCGCCGCTCCCGCGCGAACGCGTTCGCCACGGTCTGCAAGGCGTCGTTCACTGGCGTCGGCACTCCGTGCAGGCGGCCGAGGAGCGCGATCTCACCGTTGAGGTAGTCCGCCTCGATGGTGCCCGTGCCCCGGCTCAGGCTCTGCCAGGACGAGCCGCCGCCGCGCGCCGAGCCGTCGAGGGGCTCCAGGCGGATGCGGTCGCCGCGGGTTTCCTTCTGCTCCTGTTCGCTCACCGCCTCGATATCGGCGGCGGCGAGCACCGCCTCGCCCTCCGCGCGGGCCCGCCGGTAGAGCGCGACGGCCTCGTCGCCCGAGAGCGGGCCGGTGACCGCCTCGATGGCGTTGGCCAGGTTCGAGAGCAGCTTCCCGTACTTCCAGCGCATCACGTCCGCCACGACGGGCGCGAGCAGCTTCGACTTCTCCAGGTCGGCGGCGACGAGACGGGCGGTGTCGTCCGTGCCCTTCGGGTAGCGGCCGATGTGCAGGATGCCCGTATAGGGGGCACCCGCCGCCGAGACCGAGCCCGGCTCGACATGGGTCGCGGGCAGCCAGACGCACATGCCGTAGACCCGGCGGAAGCGGCGCAGCGCGATGCGCTCGCTCTCCACGCCGTTCTGCGCGCAGACCAGCGGAAGGACCTCGCCCGCCGTCCCGCCACCCGCCACGGGGCGCCCGCTCCAGGCGTCGAGGGCGGCCTCGCCGTCCTGGGTCTTCACGGCGAGGAACAGCACGTCGTCCGGCCTCAACTCGCCGAGTTCGGCAGGCGTTTGGATGACGGGCAGCCGGTGCTCCCGCGTCCCGTCGGACGTGCGCACCCGCAGTCCGCGCTCCCGAACCGCCTCGTAGTGCGCACCCCGCGCGACGAGGACCACGTCATGTCCGCTCTCGGCGAGGCGTCCGCCCACGGTGCCGCCGATCGCCCCTGCTCCGATGATGATGTAGCGCATGGGCCCGAGCCTCGCACATCGCACCGGGAGGATCAGGCTTCCGGCGGGCTCTCCACGCTGAACGGCGTCCCCTGGTGGAACCAGAGCAGCCACTCCCCCTCGCACAGCCGCCACAGCGAACTGCGGTGTGCCCTGCGGCCATTGCTCTCGGTGTCGAAGGTCAGGTGCACGACGTCGTCGGCGAGCTGGACGCCCCGCATCCGGGAGTTCACGATCGGCCGGCCGGTCCGGTGCGTGTTCGCGGCCAGCGCCTTGATGATCGACGCGCGGTCCCAGTGGGTGCCGGACGCGCCGAACTCGGTGAACTCCGGGTGCAACAGCTCCCCGAGCAGCTCGGGCGACGTGCGGACCTCGGGGGCGAGCAGGCGCAGTTCGCCCTCGATGGCCGCTTCGACGGCGGGCGTGCGGTCAGCCATGGTCCAGCTCCTGGGTCAGTTCGACCAGCTTGGCGACGGTGTTCCAGTTGCGGGTGGTGGCGGTGACGCCCTTGAACAGGGCGGGCCTCGCCAGGACTTCGCCGAGCTTGGAGCGGCCGAGGCCGTCCGGCGCGTAGAGGTAGAGCGCGCGGTCGCCGAGCCGGAACTCCTCCGGGAGAAAGGCCGCCTGGTCGATCGCGTCGAGCCGGGACGCGTCGACCGGCTCGGAGTAGTACGTGACGTGCAGTTGCTTGCCCTCGAGTGAGGCGGCGGGGAAGGGGCAGGCGTCGGCGACCGCCTTCAGATAGGCGCCGTCGCGCACCAGGACCTGCACGTCGAAGCCGAAGTGCCGCTCGATGGCCTCGCTCACCCGCGCGGCCAGGGCGTCCTCGTCGGTGGCCTCGCTGGTGAAGACCGCGTTGCCGCTCTGCAGATGGGTGCGTACGTCGCCGAGACCCAGTCCGTCGAGGAGGGGGCGCAACTCCGCCATCGGCAGCTTTCTGCTGCCGCCCACGTTAATGCCGCGCAGGAGCGCCGCGTATGCCTTGACCGTCATCCGCACACCATAGGACGGCCGCCGCGCCCCGTGGGGGTGGGCGCGGCGGCCGTCGGTCCGTGGGTGTTACTCGACGACCTTGAGCAGCTTGTTGGGCGTGCCCTCGCTCGGGTTCGAGATCTTGTCCGGGGTCGCACCGTCGGTCAGCGCCTTGGCGACGGCGTCCGGCTTGGCGTCCGGGTGGGCCGCGACGTAGACGGCTGCGGCGCCCACGACGTGCGGGGTCGCCATCGACGTACCGGAGATGGTGTTGGTGGCCTTGTCATCGGTGTTCCAGTCGGACGTGATGTCCGAGCCCGGAGCGTAGATGTCCACGGCCTTGCCGAAGTTGGAGAAGTCCGACTGCTCGTCGTCCTTGGTGGAGGACGCGACCGTGATGGCCTCCTTCACCCGGGCCGGGGAGCCCTGCGAGGCGTCCGCGGACTCGTTGCCGGCCGCGACCGCGAAGGTGACGCCTGCGGCGATCGCCTTCTGGACCGCGGCGTCCAGCGCCTCGTCGGCGCCGCCGCCCAGGCTCATGTTGGCGACCGACGGGCCCTCGTGGTTCTTGGTGACCCAGTCGATGCCCGCGACGACCTGCTCGGTGGTGCCGGAGCCCTGGTCGTCCAGGACACGGACCGCGACGATCTTCGCCTTCTTGGCGACACCGTGCGCCTCACCGGCGATGGTGCCGGCGACGTGCGTGCCGTGGCCGTTGCCGTCGTCCGCGTTGTCGTCGTTGTCGATGGCGTCGAAGCCGGACTTGGCGCGACCGCCGAAGTCCTTGTGGCTGACGCGGACTCCGGTGTCGATGACGTACGCGGTGGCGCCCTCACCGGCGGCGTCCGGGTACGTGTACTTCTTGTCGGCGGCGGTGTCCGCCTGGTCGATACGGTCCAGGCCCCACGACGGCGGGTTGTCCTGGGTGGCGTCGATGGAGAACTTCTTCGACTGGACGACCTTGCCGACGGCCGGGTCGGCGGCCAGGCGCCTGGCCTCGGTCTCGCTGAGGTCCTTGGCGGAGAAGCCGTTGATCGCGGAGGAGTAGTTCCGCTTGAGCTCGCCGCCGTACTTGTCGGCGAGGTCGGACTTGGCGCCCTTGTCGGCCTTCTCGTCGAGCATCACGATGTAGCTGCCGGAGACGGCGCCCTTGGCGTTGGCCCCGTACACCTTGGCCTCGGCGGGGGTTGCCGCGCCGGCGAACGAGGTGGCGAAGACGGTGACGCCGACCGCGGTGGCAGCGGTGGCTATCGCCGCTACAAGCTTCACCGAGCGGACACGCTTGTGAGTTGCCATGAAGAGGGATCTCCTCGTGGTGATGTGGGGGGATGTGGGGGGTTTCAAAACTTCACTGCAACAGCCCCCGAGATCCGGAAGATCTCCGGGCGTTGGGACGAAACCATGTCTGATTGACGCGCCCAGATCAATACCTACATGCACCTGTGACTTGTTCAACAAGGTTCTGTAATAACAAAAGGGGCCCCCGCCGCCAGATCGGACACCGGGCAGCCCCACCCCCTCAAGTCGACATAGATGTAAGGGGCTTGTGACGGTCGGAGTCCTTCTTGACGCGGAGGGCCCCCGGTCCGGAGGGAGGAGAGCGCGCCCACCCGGTTCACCGGCCAGCACGACGAGGCTCCGATCAAGGAAAGGCCGAGAAGAGCCTCGACCTCCTGCGGGACACGGTGCGACCCGCGACGCTGGGCGAGGTCGACGGGGTCGAGGCACCGGTGACGGGTCAGGTGGCCGGATCGAAGGACTTCAACGACCAGCTCTCGCCGTCGGTCCCGCCGGTCTTCGCGTTCGTGGTGGTCTTCGCGCTCCTGCTGATGCCTACGGAATCCTGGTGATGGTCTTCCAGCACGGTTGGGGCGACTCGCTGGTGGGCGCGGAGGGCGCGGGCGCGATCATCGCGTGGCTGCCGCTGTTCCTGTTCGTGATCCTGTTCGGCCTGTCGATGGACTGCCACGTGTTCGTCGTCTCCCGGATCCGGGAGGCACGGCTTCAGGGACGTACGACGAAGGACGCGATCATCCACGGCGTGGTGACCACGGCGGGTGTCGTGACGAGCGCGGGAGTGATCATGGTCGCCGTCTTCGCGATCTTCGGGACGCTTTCGATGCAGTCCATGAAACAGATGGGCGTCGGCCTCGCGGCGGCGGTCCTGATCGACGCGACGGTGTTCCGCGGGGTCCTGCTCCCGGCCGTGATGGCCCTGCTCGGCGAGCGGAACTGGTACCTGCCGCGGTGGCTGCGGTGGCTGCCGGACCTGACGCATGACGAGTCGGTGACGGAGGGGCAGGTGGCTCCGGCGGTGGAGGCGGAGCAGGTGCGGGCCTGACGAACGCCGGCCGGGCTGGAGATCTCCAGCCCGGCCGGATACTTCCAGCCCGTCCGGCGTTCGAGGACGAACTCGGCGAAGCCGGTGATGCACGGCGCCCCAGGCCGCAGGCCTACACCGCGGCCATGAGCTTGCGCTCCTCGAAGGAATCGATCGTCCGCGTGAAGTCCCGTGTGGACAGCAGCAGCTTGTAGATGATGGCGAGCTCGAAGACCAGCAGCAGCGCACCGGAGACGATCGTCGCGGGCAGCACCACGTCGAAGATCGGGCCGATCATGAAGACGCCCATCTGGAACTCGATGCCGCTCACCAGGTGCGTACGGATCCGGTGGCGCAGCAGGAAGGACCGCGCCCGCAGATACGCGGGGAACTTGCCCCGGAACTCCTGGTGCAGGTCGATGACCTGTCGCTTGGGCGCCAGCTCGGGAGCCTCCGGGGCCTCCGGAACCCCCTGCTCGGACTGCGCCTTCTGCATGTCCTGCTCGATGTCGGCCTCGGGGTTGTCCCGGAGGAGGTCCTCCATGAACGCCAGCTCGGCCTCGTTCTCGGCCCGGCGGGCCGCCCGCATGCGGACCTTGATCTGCTTGCGCATGGTGTGCCGGATCTTGAAGATCTCGAGCCCGTTGATGTAGCGCAGGGTGTCGAGGGCGACCACGGCGACCGCGGCCCAGATGTAGAAGGCATCCCCGGTGCGGTGGAACTGCCCGCCCATCAGGGCCACCGCACACGCCATCACGCGGATGCGGTCGAAGACGAAGTCGAGCCACGCGCCGAAGACCGAGCCGGTGCCGGTGAGGCGGGCCACCTTCCCGTCCATGCAGTCGAGGATGAAGCTGAAGTGATAGACGACCGCACCGGCGACGAGCCACTGCCAGTCACCCAGCGCGAAGAACGCCGCGGAGACGAGCCCCAGCAGGAACGCGCCCCAGGTGATCTGGTTGGGCGTGATCCTGGTCCGCATCGCCGTCCACCGCACGAGCGGCGTGGCGACGGGGTCGACCAGAATCACGGTCCACCACGCATCGCGCTTCTTCTGGGTGATGCGGCGCACCTCGTCGAGGGGCGGTATGTCTCGTCGCATGGGGGTCAACTTCCTGGCGTTCGCGGAACGTTCACCTCACGCTAAGAAGGTATTGGTTCAAGGAACAAGAACCTGACCGTGCAACCTTTGGCCGGGGGTAACGGTCAACCTTTCAGGACGAGTCAATACCTATGCCAGAACCACCCTGCGTTACCTGAGCGTTATCGAATGACAGCCTCGTAACAGAATGCGCCGGGGCGCAACGGAAATGCCTCGCGGATCATCACACTTCACCCCGCCCGGCCGCCTTCGCGAGTTCTTCCTCGATCAGGTCCGCGGCCATCTTCGTGCCACCCTCCCCCGCCATCCCGGCCCGCACCTCGGCGAGGCGCCGCGCCACCTCCGGGTCACCGGCCAGGGCGAGCACCGCTTCCCGCAAGGCCTCCGCGGTGGCCTCCTCCATCGGCAGGTGCCGGGCCACTCCGAGCGCCTGGAGCATGTCCGCGTTGCCGAACTGGTCGACGGCCTGCGGCACCGCGACCATCGGGGTCGCGGTGGCGAGCCCCTCCTGGCTGCCGCCCGCACCGGCGTGCGTGATGAAGGCGTCGGCCTGCTTGAGGACCGCGAGCTGCGGCACCCACTGCCGGACCTCCACGTTCCCGGGGATCTCCCCCAGTTCGCCCGCCTCGACGTGCCTGCCGACCTGGAGCACCACATGCCACCCGGGCAGACCCCCGAAGGCCTCGATGCACGCACGGTAGAAGGCGGGCTGCTTGGTGAAGGACGAGCCGAGCGAGACGAGCAGCACCTTCTCCGCGTCGACGGGACGCCGCCAGTCGCCCTGCGCCGAGCGGTCGCCCTGGCAGGCGCCGACGAACGTGTGCACCGTCTCGTCGACCCGGTCGGCGTTCGGCTGGAGCGCCTTGGGGATCAGGACGAGCGAGCGCGGCGGGCGTCCGACGAAGGGATCGGGGTGCTGCGTGATCCCGTTCCCCTCCAGCCAGGCGTGGAAGCGCGCGTAGTAGGCCTGCCCGCGCACGGTCTCCTTCAGGTCGGCGTACATCGGCTCGGCGACCTCCTCCTCGTATCCGTCCCAGGCGACCAGGTTCGGCGAGAGCGAGATCTCGGGCACGCCCCACCGGCGGGCGAGCACGCGTGCGGGGTAGGAGGTGATGTCGTGCAGGACGAGGTCCGGTTCGTCGCCCTCGTACGCCGCTGCCAGGTGCGGCAGCGTCTCGATCGCCTCGGTGAGGAACGGCTCGATGTTGTCGATCAGTTCGGTCCCCCAGGCCTCCGGGTCGTCGTCCGGGCCCGGCAGCGTCGTCTCGAAGAGGACGGGCTCGGCGCCGGTCTCGGCGACCTTCTCGGCGAAGAGGTGCGGGATCGCGTAGGTGACGCGGTGGCCGCGGGCGACGAGCTCGCGGATCACTTCGAGGCTCGGGTTGACGTGCCCGTGCGCGGCGATCGAGAACATGGCGATGTGGGCACGCTGGCGTGTGGTCATGCCGGAACCCTAAACGAGACGAGACGTCTCGTGCAACTTAAAAGAGGTGCCGGGATTCGCTCGCCCTACTCGACGTCCAGACCGCTCCGCGACGCGGCGTCGTTGTAGCGCAGCAGGCACTCGGCGAACTTCTCCAGGTCCGGCCCGCTCCAGTCCGTGAGCCGCTCCTGGAACGCGACCCGGCGCGCGTCGGTGACCTGCGCGAGCACCTCGATGCCCCGGTCGGTGAGGTGCAGCACGTGCACACGGTGATCGGTCGGGTCGAGCCGCCGCTCCACGAGACCGGACTTCTCCAGCGCGCCCACCTGCCTGCTGATCGTGGACTTGTCCAGCGTGTAGTGCGCGGCGAGGTCCGTGGCCCGGCATCCGCCCTGGTACTCCAGGTGACTCAGGAGCGTGTACGACACGAGCGAGAGCTCGGGGTGCATCCGCGCGGCGGTGGCACGGGCGCGCCGCGCGAACGCCGTCATCTCCCGCTGAATGATCTCGATGGACCCGTCCCGGTCGGCCACGATTTCTCCCTCTCGACGAATGGTTGTACAGTACAACACCGAGATTGAGTGTATAAGCCAACTATTGCGAGAGGTCTTCCGATGACCGCCACCTCGGCGCCCGCCCACAAGGCATCAGCCGGCCCGGCACCCGCCTCCGGACCACTCCGCCATGTCCTCCTCCACCTCGTGACACCCCTGCTGATGTGCCTCGGCATGGGCCTCGCCTACATGGGCGCCTTCGTCACGCCGGAGCCGCACGACATGCCGATCGCCGTCGTCGGATCGGGCGAGCAGACGCAGGCCCTCGCGCAGACCGTCAAGGACAAGGCGGGCGACGCCCTCGACGTACGGACCGTCGGCTCCCGCGCGCAGGCGGTCGACGCACTCAGGTCGATGGACATATCGGGGGCCTACGTCCCCGACGCCGCGCACCCCGAGGTGATCGTGGCCACCGCCGGCTCCGACATGAGCGCCATGGCGGTCGAGAAGATCTTCACGCCCGTCGCTGCGGAGCGGGGCGTCCCCCTGAAGGTCACCGATGTCGCGCCCACCGTCGACGACGACCCCACGGGCCAGGGCCTGTTCTTCCTGCTCGTCGCGGTGAGCATCGGCTCGTACGCGTCCGTGGCGGCGCTGGGTGCCGCGGGCGCCGGAATGCGGATGCGGGCCAGGGCGGGGCTCGTCGTCGGCGTCTCGTTCGCCGTGAGCCTCATCGGCGCCGCTCTCGCCGGGCCCGTCTTCCATCTGGCGCACCAGGGCCTGTGGGGCGTGTGGGCCATGGCGTGGCTGTACGCGGCCGGCATCCTGTTCGTCGGCATCGGGCTGCACACGTTCCTGAAGCGCTGGACGACGCTGACGATGATGCTCCTCTTCGTGATGCTCAACTTCACGTCGTCGGGCGGTCTGTTCAGGCCGGAACTCCAGAACGGCTTCTTCGGCTCGCTGCACGCCTTCTGGAACGGCGCCGGATTCGTCGAGGGCATCCGCAGCCACCTCTACTTCGGCGGCCGGGGCATGGCCCCGCACGTGTGGACGCTGGCCGCGTGGCTGCTGCTCGGCCTGGTCATCACCGGCATCGCGGCGCTCTGGGAACGGCGTCAGCGGGCAGCGGTGGCCGTGCCCGCGACCGGCGGCGAGGCCGGGCACGGGCAGCGGGAGCAGCGGGGGCGGGAAGAGCAGGAGGAGGAGATGGAGGAGTCGGGGGGGGGGGGGGGGGCCCCCCCCCCCCGGCCCCCCCCCCCCGCCCCCCCCGCCCCCCCCCCCAAAGCCGTAGGGGGGAGCCCCGGCCGGGGGCGGGGGGCCCGGCACAC